>NZ_AULT01000016.1 GCF_000422425.1 Oceanospirillum beijerinckii DSM 7166 | reverse complement strand
TGACTTTTCCAAGATCATCCCGACAAGCACCCACACGAATTATCTGACTAAATTTTTAAAGAGCTTGTTGAGACAAGCACTTAACTTGCTCAACCGAGGCGACGCATTTTACAGCATTCAAACCTCTTGTCAACAGTGATTTGAAATTTATTTTCAAATTGTCTTTTTCAAAAATGTTAAAAACTTTTGAAAAATCAGACTGTTGCGGTGCTGTTCGAGGTCTTACCCCGTGACAGCGAGGGCGTATTATACGCACGGAAGACCAAAGCACAACCCCTGTTTTCACTTTTTTGTAAAAAAGTTTTAGGAGCAAATACCACCAACCCAATGATCGGCAGAATAAAGAAATAGCGACATAGGCAGCTGCAGAGCATTTCAATACTTTGACGGGTGACGGGTGACGGGTGACGGGTGACGGGTGACGGGTGACGGGTGACGGGTGACGGGTGACGGGTGACGGGTGAACAGCCTTTCCTCTATCCATCTACATATATAGAAAGACAAAGCCTCATAACGCAGAAAACCCAGCCAAGGCTGGGTTTTCATTAAAGCAGACGAACTGTCGAACCCTTACAGGATAGCCAGCAGCTCTACTTCAAATACCAGTACGGAGTACGGAGGGATAGAACCTGCACCACGTTCACCGTATGCCAGATCCTGAGGAATAGTCAGACGCCATTTAGAACCAGCAGGCATCAGCTGGAGCGCTTCAACCCAACCTTTGATTACGCCATTTACTGGGAATTCAGCTGGCTGGCCACGCTGTACAGAGCTGTCAAATACTTCACCGCTGATCAGCTCACCGTGATAGTGAACACGCACTTTATCAGTAGCCGCCGGAGTCTCACCGTCACCGACCGCCAACACTTCATACTGCAGACCGGACTCAGTAACCGTCACACCTTCTTTCTTAGCATTGTCTTCCAGGTAAGCATTACCTGCATCGATAGCAACCTGGTGCTGAGCTTTCTGTTTTTCCGCAAGGCGCTGTTGAATTACTTCAAACGCTTCATGTAACTCCATATCTGTCAGACGGCTTTCTTCACCACCAAAAGCTTCACGCAGACCTGCTGCAACGTGATCCAGTTCCAGACCGTCGATACCGCTGCTAGCCAGCTGCTCACCCATCTGACGGCCGATGCCGTAGCTTACTTTTGCTTCTACTGTCGCCAGTTCGCTCATTATTTACTACCAAATTGATTTTATTGAAAAAAGTATTCTACCAGCTCCAGCCATCATTACCACACCGACCACAAACAGTGATAAAAACCACTCCTGAAGAATAACTAGAAAATAAATCTACCCTTTTAAAGATATACAGAACTATACACTAAATAAAGTTTACTTTTGCGTAAACGTTAAATATAGTCAGCTTTATCGGAGCGTGACTTTGTTCAGATTTCTGTCTATAGCTTCATATAGACCAAACACGTTCCACCTGCCGCTCTCGGCAGCACGCTCAGAGTACAGATACCCCGGCCGCTCTGGATTACACCTCCTCAACGGCTACGCTGACAAAATCGGCTCAAATCTGCACCTCTGACACAATCAGATGGCTAAAGACAAAAACAATAAGGGAAGCTTATGAGCAACTCGAAGCAGTCCGAAGCACGGGTAGTTCACTCGCCTGTATTTATTAGTGGCGATGACCTGGAAACCCCAATGCTGAAAATTCTGCGCCAGGACGGCACCACATACGCAGGTGCTGAACTACCAGAAATCGACAAGACACTGGCTCTGAAGATCTACGATACCTTCCTGTTTATCCGTGCGCTGGATGAACGTATGGTAGCCGCCCAACGTCAAGGCCGTATCAGCTTCTATATGACCCAAATCGGTGAAGAAGCGGCAGATATCGGCAGCACTGCAGCACTTGATGCTGAAGATATGATCATGGCCCAGTATCGTGAGCAGGGCGCATTAGCGTTCAGAGGCTTCCCTCTGGAACAGTTTATGCACCAATTGTTCAGTAACGAAAATGATCTGGGTAAAGGTCGTCAAATGCCCATTCATTATGGCTCGCGCGATCTGCACTACATGACGATCTCCTCCCCTCTGGCCACACAGCTGCCACAAGCAGCAGGTTATGCCTATGGCCTGAAACTGGAAGAGAAAGACAACTGTGTAATCTGTTACTTTGGTGAAGGCGCCGCTTCTGAAGGTGACTTCCACGCGGCTATTAATATGGCTGGCGTGTATAAAGTACCGGCGATCTATTTCTGCCGTAACAACGGTTATGCAATCTCTACCCCATCCAGCGAACAGTTTGCCGGTGACGGTATCGCCCCTCGCGCCGTCGCTTACGGCCTGAAAGCGATTCGTGTTGATGGTAACGATGTACTGGCGGTACTGAAGGCGACACAAGAAGCCCGTCGTCTGGCCGTTGAAGAAAATCAGCCAGTACTGATCGAAGCCATGACCTACCGTCTGGGCGCCCACTCGACTTCTGATGACCCATCCGGTTATCGCAGCAAAAAAGAAGAAGAGAAGTGGCGTGAAAAAGATCCTGTTGCCCGCTTTAAGAACTGGCTGATTGCCCAGGGCTGGTGGAGCGAAGAACAAGATGCCGCTGATCTGGAACAGAAACGTCAAAACGTTCTGGCAGCGATGAAAAAAGCGGAAACCGTCGCCGCACCAAAAGTAGATGAATTGATCACCGACGTTTATGACGTACCTCCTCAGCATCTTCAGGACCAACTGGATGAGCTGAAAGCCCATATCCGCAAGTACCCTGAAGCCTATCCAAAAACAGCTGGGAGATTAGACGATGAGTAATATGAATCTACTCCAGGCGATTAATAATGCACTGGATATCGCCATGGACAAGGACAGCAATGTCGTTTGTTTCGGTGAAGACGTAGGCCACTTTGGCGGTGTATTCCGTGCGACCAGTCACCTTCAGGATAAATACGGCAAAAGCCGCTGCTTTAATACCCCGCTGACCGAACAGGGTATTATCGGTTTTGCTAACGGACTGGCCTCAGGCGGCCACAAGCCGGTGGCTGAGATCCAGTTTGCGGACTATATCTTCCCCGCTTTTGACCAGATCGTTAACGAAGCCGCTAAGTTCCGATACCGTTCAGGTGACCAGTTCAGTGTCGGCGGCCTGACCATACGTACACCGTATGGCGGTGGTATTCACGGTGGTCTGTATCACTCTCAGTCTCCTGAAGCTTACTTTACCGGCACGCCGGGTCTGAAAGTAGTTGTGCCTCGTAACCCATATCAGGCGAAAGGTCTGCTGTTAGCGTCTATTCGTGATGACAACCCAGTAATCTTCTTTGAGCCTAAGCGCCTATACCGTGCCTCTACCGGCGAAGTACCAGAAGAAGATTACGAGATCGAACTGGGTAAAGCAGAAGTGGTTCAGGAAGGTACAGATATTACTGTACTGGGCTGGGGTGCTCAGATGGAAGTACTGGAAAAGGCCGTTGAGATGGCGGCGAAAGACGGTATCTCCTGTGAACTGATCGATCTGCGTACACTGCTGCCATGGGATGTTGATACGGTTGTGGCTTCCGTGAAGAAAACCGGTCGCCTGCTGATCAGCCATGAAGCGCCTAAAACCGGTGGCTTTGCCGGTGAAATCGCAACAGAGATTCAGCAACGGTGTTTCCTGCACCTTGAATCACCTATCGAGCGTGTTACAGGTTTGGATACCCCATTCCCACTGGCACACGATAAAGAATATATGCCTGATCACCTGAAAAACTACGAAGCGATCAAGCGCAGCGTTAATTTCTGATTAAGGTAGGAGTAACTCATGATTCAAGAATTTATCCTGCCGGATATCGGTGAGGGCATCGTTGAGTGTGAACTGGTGGAGTGGCTGGTTAAAGAAGGCGATATCATCTCTGAGGATCAGCCCGTGGCTGATGTAATGACCGATAAAGCCCTGGTTCAGATTCCGGCCATGCACCACGGTAAAGTGGTTAAGCTGCACTACAAACAAGGTGAAATCGCTAAGGTT
This sequence comes from Oceanospirillum beijerinckii DSM 7166, assembly GCF_000422425.1. Lineage (GTDB taxonomy): Bacteria > Pseudomonadota > Gammaproteobacteria > Pseudomonadales > Halomonadaceae > Oceanospirillum > Oceanospirillum beijerinckii. Next base: position 128,770 of record NZ_AULT01000016.1, on the reverse strand, counting down.
CATGCGCCTCTGTTTGCAGTGGAAGTAGAAGGTGCCTCAACTGAAGCCGCCGCTCCGGTAAATGAAGCAGCACCTGTGGCAGCTGAGACAACAGAAAGTGTACCTGCAGCCACCGGCGGCAAGATCATTAAAGACTTTATCCTGCCCGATATCGGTGAAGGCATCGTTGAGTGTGAACTGACCGAGTGGCTGGTTAAAGAAGGCGACGACGTGGTTGAAGACCAACCCGTTGCCGATGTAATGACCGATAAAGCCCTGGTACAGATCCCGTGTATGGATCACGGCCGTATCGTTAAGCTGTATTACAAGCAAGGCGAAATCGCTAAGGTACACGCACCACTGTTTGCCATCGAGGTAGACTCTGACGAAGCGCCAGCCGTTGCAGCTCAAACAGCAGTTGTTGAGGCAACACCAGCGGCTCAGACCGCAGCACCGGTTGCCACAGCATCTAATACTGCAAATAGCACTCGCCCAGGTAAAGCGCTGGCGAGTCCAGCAGTACGCCGCATCGCCCGTGAACATCAGGTGGATATCACTCTGGTACCGGGTTCCGGTAAAGATGGTCGTGTTCTGAAAGGCGATATTTTGTCCTTTGTTGAAAACGGTGATCAGGTAGCACCAGCAGCATATACTACAACGACAACAGCAAGTGCTCCTGCAGCTCAAGCTACATCTGCTGCAAGCCAAACAGTTGTCACTGGTGAAGATCGTGTTGAGCCCATCCGTGGTATTAAAGCAGCAATGGCCCGTCAAATGGTCAGCTCTGTATCCACCATTCCGCACTTTACCTACGCGGAAGAGATGGATATCACCGATCTGGTTGCACTGCGTAAACAGCTGAAGCTACGTATGGAAGCGGAAGGGATCAAATTGACACTGATGCCATTCTTTATGAAGGCTCTGGCATTAGCGGTACAGGAATACCCTGTACTGAACAGCCGTGTGAACGATGACTGCACCGAGCTGACTTATCTGGCCAGCTGTAATATCGGTATGGCGGTGGATACGCCAATTGGCCTCTTGGTCCCTAACGTGAAAAACGTGCAGGCACTGAGCATTCGTGAGATCGCACTGGAGATCAATCGTCTGATCGAAGCAGCCCGTGCCGGTCGTGTCAGCCAGGATGATCTGAAAGGCGGCACCATCAGCATCTCCAATATTGGCGCGCTGGGTGGTACGGTCGCGACTCCGATTATCAATAAACCTGAAACGGCAATTGTCGCACTGGGTCGTACTCAGTCCCTGCCACGCTTTGATGCAACAGGTAATGTCACCGCCCGAGATATTATGCAGGTCAGCTGGTCTGGCGATCACAGGGTTATTGATGGTGGCACCATCGCCCGCTTCTGCAACCTATGGAAGCAGTTCCTGGAAGATCCAACCAGCATGTTGGTGGACTTACGCTAAGGGCATCTCATTAAGGCGTAGCTGTAACAGGCTACGCCTTTTTATTTGCCTCGATACTGACAGCCCTCATATAAGCATCCAAAATACCAATAAGAAAAGTACTACCATGCCTCACTATCCTTCACGCCTACAGCACTTCTATATCAACGAAGAACAGTCCATCTATCTGATGAGCCATCAGGACGCTCAAAAGATCAAAGATTGGGTCAGTCTGTGTGAAGAGCAGTTAAAACATCATGGTTTTTCCGATATAGAGTTTATTGGCAAGGGCGCATATGGCTTTGTTTTCGGTGGTAACTCAGAGTCCGGCACACCTTACGTATTTAAGTTCTCCCGGATTAATCTGCCACAACACATTCAGGACCGCCTGGAAGAGGAAGCCTGGATGCAGCAGCATCTGGATCATCCCAATATTCCTACTGTAAACGAATACACCCGTATTGGCCGCCAGTCTGTACTGATTATGGAACGGGCAAAAGGCATGGATCTGGAGCGGTTCAGTATTCTTAAAGGCCCACTGCCACCGCGCCTGGTGGTTAAGATTGCCGCTCAGATGCGGGATATTCTGGTTGCGATGCGCGAGTTCAAAGAACACGATTGCGCTAAGCCCATCGTACATGGCGATATTAAACCGTCTAATGTGGTGATAGATCCTGAGACTGAAGCGGTAAAACTGATCGACTGGGGCTCCAGCGTATTTGCTCAGCTAGATACTCAGGGACAAGCAGTGGGCGATTCAGGCATCAGCATGATGAGCGCGGACCACCAAAACACCAACGCCAAACTGGGTGATGTTTACTTTATTGGTGAAGAACAGCTCAACGGCTCTCTCTCTTCTCCACGCTTTGACGAACAAGGTGTGGCTGGTACTTTATACGCCCTAGCTTCCGGCCAATCCTGCCGTTATGGCACCAAGGCGATTCCACCCAGCTCTCTGGGGCTACCTATCGAGTTCGCCAAAACCCTGCAAACCATGCTGGACGACGATATCCAGAAACAGCGTATGGCTGGCGACTACTTTATTAAACAGATGCAAACCATGCGTCACCTGGTATTTGCCGAAGATGTCTGGCCTGCACATAAACCCCAGATCCCCGTCTGGAACCACGACACTGATCAGCTAATCGATACCGTGGTTTATACCTCGCGCAAAACCTTCCTGCGGGAAGAACAGATGGAACACTATCTGGTTGATGTCGATGACGTTGAACTGGAGAAATACTACAAAAACTTTATGCACGGTATGGGCAAAACCGAACGCGCCTTTCTGGCCAGCATCAGCCGCCTGGGTAAATACCCTATCGTGGGCGGCTTAGCGATCCACTGGGACGATGAAGGCGTACATATCGACTCCAGCCTAAATCTGCACGACCACGAACTTCTGAATTCTTTTACCGCCTCAGTTAACAATATCGTCAATCTGGCGCGTTCGATTCAGCGGGTTGGTATCTTTAAGTGCTGCATGTTTAATGCCAGGGTGACATTGCATATCGAACGAGACGATGAAAATGTACCTTTTGTCGTTCCTGAAGATACTCGTATTCCGTTTGAGGTGATGCCAGCCCCGCCGGTTGATGAACCCAGCCGCCACCACTCCTACTTTGAAGATGGTGATGATCCTGACGAACAGCTGGTATTGCCAAAAGCAATCCGCCGCGAAATTGAAAAACTCAATGAGATCCGCCATACCGGCTGCATTATCTTCGAAAGCCTCCCGACGCACCTGAAGATACACAGCTATTACGTACTGCTGGATGAAGAGAAGGAACAGGAGTTTGCTGACTCACTGGAGATAATTCTGGCCAACGCACACCTGATTGATGGCCTGGGTATTTCCGGCTTTATGAAACTGCCTTATAAAAATACCCGTACCTTTAGCCATTTGGAGTACCAGCCGGATCATTTTTATCCGAGGAATCCGCTGGCAAATTCAGACTAATAAGCGACTCTTACACATTAGCCAGTACAAGCAGCTGCTTCACTTTCTTTAGGGTCTAGAGTTGCTTGTATTTTTCATGTGCTGGTTTGGATAATGCCAACAATACGATTTACCGCTTGCTGCATTTTCTCTGGGCTTACAGATGCTTTTTCAATGCCAAAGACACCACTGAGGGCACTTTGGTTCTGCTCTAGCTCTTCGTCAGCAATCGCCCCTGCATCAATTTAATAATACCTCAAATGAGGCTGAAACCAACTTCAAGAACTATCAACCCTAAGTTAACAATCCTTTTAATCTTCGATGGATTGTTAAATCACAGGCTACAGCCATAATGGATATCAGCTTTTATTCATTTAGGGAGACGAGAGATGCTGGTAAATGGTCAGTGGCAAAAGAAATGGGACCCGGTACAGAAAAAAGACAGTGATGGTCGTTTTATCCGTCAAAGCAGTGCCTTCCGTAACCGTATTACTCCTGAGCAGGTTCAAGCTGCACTGGGCAACCCTAACAAGGATCTCGGTCTTAAACTCTATGTTGGTTATATCTGCCCTTGGGCAACACGTACTCTGATTGCCCGATCATTGCTTGGCCTGGAGCAATATATCCCGATCAGTGTTGTTGAACCTCAGCTGACAGACTTTGGCTGGCACTTTGCACCCGCCGGTTCAGGCTTCCCTGGCAGTAGCTCTGCCGATGATGAAGGTATTGAACATATTCACCAGCTCTATACTCAAACCGATGGTCAATACACAGGTCGGGCAACCGTACCGGTACTGTGGGATCAGGTTGCAGGTAAGATCATTAATAATGAATCGGAAGATATTCTGCGTATCTTTAATCAGGATCTGCACCCACTGCACCAATCGGAGCTAGACCTATATCCCGAAGTCTTGAGAGCTAAGATTGATCAGTTTAACGATAGCATCTATCACACCTTCAATAACGGTGTGTATCGAGCAGGCTTTGCCTCAACTCAACAGGCTTATGAAGAAGCGTATCAGGAAGTATTCACAACGCTGGATCAATTAGAGAGTCATTTTTCGGAACAGCAGTACGCCGTGGGCACTCAACTGACTGAAAGTGATATTCGCTTGTTTGTTACTCTGGTGCGGTTTGATGTGGCTTATCACGGCCTGTTTAAAACCAATCAAAAACGTATTACGGATTACCCTGCACTATCAGGTTATCTGGAACGCCTGCTGCAGATTCCGGCTTTTGCTAACAATACACGAGTAGATCATATCAAGGCCGGTTACTACTCTGTGAAGGCACTAAACCCAACCGGAATTGTGCCTGTGGGGCCTGAACTGGATTGGTTTAAGTATCTGTAATCCCATCATCATATATGGAGGCTGGTTGAAAATAGATCGAAACAGCCTCCTGCCTAAACTCACGAACATTAGTTCAACGAGTGGCTAGCGATTTTAAGCCCATATCATTGCTACAAAGCCGAATTAAGCTGATCTAATAATTCTTTCAATGATTCTTCTGGGCTCTTTCCTGCAGTATCAATCCCAATCACCGCTGCTTTCCAAGAGTGATACTCCCTGTCTTGAACCTGCTGCCAAGAGGGCAAACGTAATGTTTCAATCGAGCTAGTACGACTCTCCACCCTGCGTTTGTGTTCACGACTATCGGAACAATAAATCTCAATATTGACATACTGAGCTCCGATCTCAGTGGCAACGGCTTGCCATTCGTCCCGTGTCAGCTGGATCGGATTACATGAGTCTGCCACAACACTCTGACCAAGCTCTAAGTTATCTCTACAGATACGATAACTCAATCTATAACCTTCCCCTACAGCCTGAAAATCACACAAGTCTTTTAGACCTTGCTCTATCGTATCGATACGTACGTATACTGCTTTCAAGTGTTGGGCGAGCAGCTTACCCAAAGTCGTCTTACCAGATGCAGGAAGGCCGGAAAGAATATACAGAGTTGTCATAACTACATGTCCATATAGAGTTAATGCTTACATCCACATTGAGCAGCTTAATAACCAGCCCATAGCATATAAAAGCGACCTTTGGGCTTTGTAAGTAGTTACTCACACAATTTACAAGAACCTGAGATAATCCGTGGCAATCAGCTAAAGCAACTAGCCAGCCTTGGGCTCCCGCACCATCACCGCATATTCAGCATTCGTGGTTGGCTCCAAAAAAGTAGCAACTTCCTGATACCCCTGACGTCGATAGAAGCTCTTATTACGGGGTACATAGGTTTCCAGGTAAGTGGCCACTCCCAAACGATCCGTTTCCTCTAACACTTTTTTGAGCAGGCCTGGGCCTAGACCTTTACCTTGGTGGGCAGGCAGAACACCGACAATCGACAGATACCAATAATCCTCTTGAACCACTGTATCTGTCATCTCAGACATATGACTGACAATATTGTTGTAGGTTTGCAGACTCGGCTCACCCATCACATTTCCCAGAAAGGCTTTTTTCTCGGCAGATTTCTGAGCCTGAAGTTCAGGAGAGATTGGCTTGGACCAGATAGAGGTACCGTACTGGTGCTCTTGAGGGATAAACAACTCACCGTACTTTTCGCTTTCCACCATGGAGTAATCCAGATAACACAGCATCAGCTCACGTTGTTTTGCTGGATCAGTGATAGATTTTTCCATGGTTTGATAAAAGGCATCTTCAGCCAGTGCATCATAGAGAGCTTCGGCAAAGGGGCGGTATTTTAGCTGGTAATTCATAGGGTTACTGGTCCAGATTCTCTTGTTCTATACGGATTTATTGCAGGCGATAACCTAGACCAGATTGAAGAAAAATAATAGTAGGCAGTGATCAATATTGGGCTGATAAAATAGGCAGGTCCGATATTAGGGGGCTTTAAATACTCATTCCTAAACCACCTCGCCTTAAAGGTGCCCCATCGGCAGAATAGCGTGCATCTCTTCTTCGGTGACACTTAAGGAACGTACCCACTGTTTCTGCAGTGGCGTTTCTGGCACCTGAAAGCCTAATGAGGAGGAGATAGATTCGAAGGCTTTATCAGGACAGATACCTAAACGATCTGCCAGCAGGGTTAACACTGCCGAGGAACGTCCTGCGCTGGAGTGACAGTGAAATAACATCCTGTGCTGAGTTTGCTGTAACTCTAACAGTTTGCTCAAAAAGACCACCATCTCAGTATCGGATTCAGCGATCTCATCCACAATAGGAAAATTCAGAAAAGCCAGTCCCTTGTCACGGCAACACTGAGCTTCCTGCTCAAGGCCAAATTGTTGCTGCTCTTCAGGAGTAAGCAGAGATACCACGGTATCAAAGCCCATATCACGAATCTGTTCGATCTCATTATCGAGTTTGTCATGACCTTCCGGGCTAGGCATGATCGCAAACTGTCCTTTGCATAGATCTTCGATAACATAAAGTGAAGTCTGCATGCTGTGCTCTCCTCGCTTCTCTTTGGAAGCAGTTTGCCAGTTCAGGTTCGGGTCGAATGCCAATCAAAAAACTTTGTGCAACGCACAAAATATCAACTAATTCCTGAGTCATAGCAAGTGTTTTTTAACCACTGTAGTGGCTAAAAACTGATCCAGAGCAAAAAATTGCCGATGTCATAAAAAGTTCATCGGCAATCGTCAGCTAAACTGAAGCGTTTAATACCCTTCTGAGCAATAGCAGAAAACACAAAAGCTTTTCACAAAGCCACATTAATATAAGTACCTATTGCTGTAGGCTTTGGCTAACGCCTAAAAGGGTTACTCCACCTCACAGTGATCAATACGCATCTGTCCCGGCCAATCCCGATAGTTAAACACCTGACCTTGCTGCCTCACACGGGCTAGCTCAGTCAAATCTAATTGGGCATAACACCAACCGGCTTGATTAAGTGGCAACTGCTCTATGATACCGTCAGAGGGGAAACCATAATCAACAGGAGCAAACACACCGGCAGCACCACGATTTTCATCAATAGCAGGCGACCATAACGCATCGCCGACCAGTGGTGACTGAATGACAAAACACTGGTTTTCCAGGGCTCTGGCTCGACAGCCAATCTGTACCCGATGATAACCAGCCAGAGTGTCAGTACAGCTGGGCACCAGAATCAGATCGGCACCGGCTTCTACCTGCTGACGGGCAAACATGGGGAACTCTGAGTCGTAACAGATATTGATCCCTAATCGGCCAAAACGAGTCTCGAACACCTTAAGTGCTTCACCGGCACTGATAAACCACTGCTCGTTCTCAAAGCGGGTCATCTGCAGTTTATCCTGCCATTTCACTTGGCCGTCGGGATAAAACAGATAAGCGCGATTAACGTATTTAGCTTTACCCTTGTGTGGGGACGCCCCCTCACCCTCGTCGTGTCCCTTTTCTATCAAAACAGGAATCGTCCCAGATTGGATATAGAGGTCATGCTGTTGTGCCAGGGAGGAAAACAGGTGCTTAAAATCAGACAGAATCTGCTGTATCGCGATCAACTGCTCAGATAGAGAAGAATAAACCTGTTCACCGAACATCGATGCCAGTTCCATGGAGAAGTACTCTGGAAACACCAGTAACTCGGCACCTTTCTCAACGGCCTCTTTGACCCAACGGCCTATTTTATCTTCATAAACCTGCCAGCTTTCAATAAAGCTCACCTCATAAGCAGCACTGGCCACTTTGACCTGTTGGCTTTGGCTACTGGTTTTATCTTTTTGAGATCTGTTTTTCTGAGACTCGTTTGTTTGAAAACTGCTGCTTTGGGAGTGCGTATTCACAGTGCTTTTATCCAGAACATCATAGGGTGATCGGTCGATTCGGGCTGATCGATATCTTTCCAGGGATAATCAGTTATCAGGTCAGGGCGTGGTTGATAACCAAAATGTCGCCACACTTCGTCAAGAGACTGATAACCCTCAGGTTTTAATGGATGATCATCGGGTCGTTGTACGCCACAGAAGCAGATCTCCTTAAAGCCACCGAGTTCGCGGACATAGTTTTCCCGTCCGGCAAAAAAGCCTTTATATATCCCCTGGCCACGATACTCAGGCAACAGTACCGACTCACCGCAATAAAATAGGGTTTCCGGGTTGATACCCGCTTCAATAAAAGGCGCTTTAAACGCGTCATCTTCATGCTTCATAGGCACGCCGGTCGAAGCACCGATCACCTGTTGTTCAACGGGTAAACTATCATCCAGTGCCAACACGGCCATGGCCTGCCCAGAAGCGATATAGGTGTGCAGATATTCCTGCTCGTAGGCTTCATCACCATCATAGAGATAGGGATAGTCACGAAAGACCTGAATACGTAAACGGGCCAGGTCAGTAATATAATGCTGTAACTGCTCACCTTTGACGGTTGTTAATGTGATCGCCATAACGTGGCACTCTCCCCTTTTATCACTCTCCTTGGAGCTTCTTTACGAAAAGTGCCAAGGATCAAAATCAATAGATCAAATAATGCCTTAGCATCAATCTGATAGAAAGTTCTGAGAGCGACAATAACTTGCTGATTTACTGACGTATTGGCACAATTCACACTATGAAAGAAAGCACTGATATCTCCACACCTAACCCTGGGAATAAATACACAGAACAGCATAAACGCCGTTTAAGCTGGATGCCCTGGTTGTTCTATCGTTTAAAGGCCAAACATCTGAAATGGGCTGGCCTCTGGCAGCAACAGATTCAGGATGCTTTATGCGATGTTGAAACGGTCACTCTAGGTGAGCACTGTTTTATCTCACCGGACGCCGCCATTTTTGCCGAACCGGGTCGGGATATTACCTTTGGTGATCAGTGTTTCGTGGCAGCCCATAGCTTTCTTCATGGCCCCATTGAGATGGGTGATGAGATTGCTATTAATCACAGTTGCTCGATAGATGGCGGTAAAGCCGGTATCAAAATTGGCAGCCGGACCCGTATCGCCAACCAATGTAAGCTTTATGCCTTTGATCACGGTATGTCACCTGAACAGCCAATCTATCAGCAAGCCAATAGCTCAAAAGGCATTGTGATTGGCGAAGATGTTTGGATAGGTGCTGGAGCTGGTGTACGAGATGGCGTAACCATTGGCAATCATGCCGTGATTGGTATGAACAGCATGGTGACCAGGGATGTGCCTGAGTTTGCCATAGTGGCCGGTAATCCCGCACGGGTTATTGGTGATCGTCGAGATAAGCCCCGAGGCTATATTGAGGATCTGACTCAATTAACGCCTTCCTCATAAGGTTAGCGCTCTGCCGGTCATGAACCCTAAGCGTCTCGTTTGAACACATCCAACCGTGTCGCATCTTCTATAGTAAACAGAGTACTCAATCGCTCAACAAGGAGAACAAGCATGTCCCTGCATATCTGTTTTGTCCACGGTAAGGAAAGCGGTCCCTGGGGCAATAAAGGACAGCTGTTCTCCCGTATCGCCAATGAACGTGGCCATGAGTATTCCGCGCTGAATTATCTGTCTGCGACTAACCCTGATAATCCAGAAGCTCGGGTAGCGATGCTGAATGAGTATCTGAGGGAGATGAAGATCCCCCAACAGGAGCTGGTACTGGTCGGTTCCAGCATGGGAGGCTATGTGGCAACCCGCGCCAGCCAGAAATTTCCTGCGGCCGGGCTTTTTTTGATGGCTCCAGCCTTTGGGATGGAAAAATACCCATTACAGTGGCCTGAGCTCAACGCACAACACCGTTTTATTATTCATGGTCTGTTTGACAGCACTATCCCCTGGATAAACAGCAATCAAGCCAGCCAGCAGACCGACAGCCAACTTCATCTGCTGGCGGACGATCATCGCTTAAGTGATAGCCTGGATACGATCGAGGAAGACTTTATCGCCTTCCTCGACCCCATTGAGCAGGCATTAACCCGCTAACAACACGGGTTAGCTGCCAACCACGCCACCGTCTTTTTTGCTGATCACAACGACCGATGGCCGTGGTGGCATATTGGGTTCAAAGTCTGGCCAACGGGTCGCTGGGTCTGCAAAAGTAGACTCTCGGGCAAACTCAGGATACTCCCTGGTACCATCGGAACCGGGATGCTGAACCGCAATAAACATGGTTTTATCATCCGGTGTAAATGCCGGACTCGCCATCTCGGCCCCCACAGGAACCCGGAAGAACATCCGTGCCATCCCTCGGCGCTTACCATGAGTTTCCACAGCCCAGATACCATCCGCTGAGCCACTCTGCCCCCAATGATCACCCTGATCTGTAGTGACCCATAACCGCCCCCGACCGTCTACCGCGCCATTATCCGGGGCAATAAACCAGTCATCGTGTAAGCCTTTTTTATTGACCTCTTCATCCTCTTTAGGATGCAGGCCATCGGTATGCAGCAGAATATTCCAGTGACCTTCGATCAGAGAGTGATCATTGTCATCAGCACGTAACTCCAGAATCCGGCCATTCATTGAGTGATCGTCATCACCGGCATTATCACCCAGTAACATCACGTAGACCGCACCATTTTTCTGGTTGATGATCACATCCTCCGGACGATCCAGGGCAGTAGCGCCCAACAGATCTGCGGCAATACGGGCATCAATCAGAACGTCGGCCTGGCTGTCAAAACCGTTTTCCTTGGTCAGTGGACCTTCACCCTGGACCAAAGGTAGCCAATGCACACAGCCGGTCTCTTCAAATTTAGCGACATACAGGGTGCCGTGATCCAACAGATCAAAGTTCGCGCGACGATTGGCAATATCAAAACGGTTGTCAGAGACAAACTTATAGATATATTCGCCGGTTTGATCATCAGCAGAGTAAACCACCACGCGATCATCCACGTTTAACAACACTGCTGAACCTTCATGTTTAAAGCGTCCCAGAGCGGTACGCTTGATAGGACGGGCATGAGGGTCATAGGGGTCCAGCTCCACCAGCCAACCATAACGATTAGGCTCATTCGGCTCTTTCTCTATATTAAAGCGGTCGTGAAACTTACCCCAATCAAACCATTTACCCGGCACACCGTAGCGCTTCAGCTTATCTTTCTCAGGATGATCCTTCTTCGCACCCCAGAAGTAACCGTTGAAGTTCTCCTCAGCGGTCAGGATCGTACCCCAGGGTGTAATACCCCCTGCACAGTTATTCAATGTTCCCAGAACATGAAGACCTTCAGGGTCATATTCGGTACACATACGCTGATGACCCGCTGCAGGGCCTGAGATATCCACGGCAGAAGCCAGAGGTGTAATACGGCGATTATAGGGACTGAAACGCACCAGACTCCAACGCCCTTTACGATCTTTCTCAATTTCTACAACGGACAGACCATGAGCCGCCATCTCAATATCACACAGCAGCTTCTCGTAATCGGCTTTTTTACCCTTTTTCCGGCTATGCTCAGGGAACATCAGCTTGCGGCAAGTGTACTCATGATTCACGGTCAGCAAACCACGATCCGGGTTATGGGTGCCGATGGGTAATGGCAGAAAACCGACAAAATCATTGTTATAGCCAAACTGACGTGCCTGAGCCTCTGGTGTTTGGTTTTCAGGGTCGAAATCCGGCGCATCATAGGTGACCGGATCACCCCATCGCACTAAGACATCGGCACGGTAACCCTTGACCACATGGTGAGTACCATCGACCCCTTGTGGCAGGCCGGAAAAAGAGAACTCAGTCTTTGGCTTCTTTTTATCTTTCTTCTTTTTACTGAGCAATCGGTCTGTAATTAAGGCGTCATCTGGATTCTTTTTTGCAATTTTATGCAAAATATCCGTCAGTGCCGGATGCTTTTTCGGACTACTGCGTTTATCTTCGTCCGCATCCCAATGCTTATCGACCATGCTTAAATCCTTTGGTATCAATATACACCTGAATACAGTGATATTTTGCACCGCCGATACTTCACTTGGAGCTATCGGAAGACACAACAACGCTTTTATTCAGGCACTTAGTCACAAAATGTCATTTAGATTCCTGTTATATGCTGCAAGTGCGAATTTACAATCGAGTGACAAAAAAAAGACAGGTTAATGTCAACAGACAAAAAACCTATCCGCTATCAAAAAAATACCGGAGATATACCTTATGCCCCTACAACCTGATCAACACCCACAGCCAGCTCAGTATCAACAGCCTAAAAGCATTTTGTATATCCCGGCACATAAAGAAAGCTTTATCGCAAAGGCCAGCCAGCGCGGTGCGGACGTTATTGCTCTGGATCTGGAGGATGCGGTACCTACGGAGTTAAAAGCCCAGGCCAGAGAACAACTTTTGCCACTATGCCAACAATATTTGGCTCAACAAAAGATCTGGGTACGGGTCAATCGCCCTTGGACACTACTACTAAAAGACCTGGAAAAAATTGTGGATAGACAGGTCTCTGCCATCATAGTGCCGAAAACAGATAACGCGGCACGAATACACTTTATTGATGAAGCCCTGACTGAGATCGAGCAGCAAAAAGGCTTACCGATTGGCCATACCAGTATTATTGGCTTTATCGAAAGTATTGATGGTATGTATAACGCCCGTGAGATCGCCCACGCCAGCCCACGTTTAATCGGTTTGGGCATGGGTACCGAAGATTTTGCGCTGACAATGGGTATGCAAAATACACCCTCCACCCTATACGGCCCATGCCAACAGCTGGTGATGGCCGCCCGTTCAGCCCATATTCAGCCCATCGGTCTAGTGGGTTCCATGGCAGAGTTTCGTGATCTGGAGCTGTATCAGCAACAACTGGAAAAGGGCTTCGAACTGGGCTTTAGTGCGGCGTTTTGCATTCATCCCAACCAAGTGGTGCTAGTGAACCAGATCTACCACCCGGATCAACCTTTGATCGATTGGGCTCAACGTATCCTGACGGGCTGGCAGCATGCACAGGAAGCAGGAGAAGCGGTATTTGAACTGGATGGTAAGATGGTCGATTGGCCAGTAGTCGCCAAGGCAGAGAAGATCCTGGGGCAGTGATAAATATATCAACCGTATCTAATTCAACCAACTTCTCTGCCTGTAAGCGTAGCGTTCAACGCGATCTTCCCTGGGAAGCTTCACTGCAAGCCAGACTCACTAGTTTGGCTTCTTCTTCACCATCTAAACGCGGTGTACGCTCACGACTGCGTTTCTTACGTTCGAGTGCTTGTGCTTGGCCTTCTGTCACACAGCATTCTCGGATTTGCTAATAGTACGCCAGCTATATCTCACTCTTTCTGCAGCGTCACTGTCAGTGAGAGACGGGCCATACTCACCCTAGTCAACCAGCAGTAAGATTCTGCATGACATCGACGATAAGCGGCCACACAACCTCGTTTCACTAGATCAATTAAGTGATTACGTTATTCCTACGTTAATTTCACCACATAACGCTTTTTCATTTAGTATGACCTCAATCAGTTAGGTTCATTACACCTTTTGAGAACAAGTTTAACATCCTGTTTTTTTATAATGACTGACTACTAGCACCGGGTGGGATTCTCTGCTGTAATCATAAAAGCCTGAGGGTACATCTTGGGCCTGATTTGAGTAAAAAGGCCATATAAATCAAATAGGGTGGCTTTATGCAATGGATGAGTAAACAAGCACTTCAGCTACCGGCCTATATCTTGGCGGGTATCGTAACCCTGTTAGCCATACTCGTAACCTACCCCTCACAAGTTCAAAATCGTATTGATGCGAAACAAGATGAGTTAGCATCAAAATTCAATACCGTTTTTATCGAGCTTGAGCACACCTTCAGCAGCTTGGAAGGCTTTTTTCGTCGCCAGGATAAACTCTCACTGAATTGTGATACGGATGTGTTGCACACGCTGCGTTCAGCCCATTTTGCCGTGCCCTTTGTGGCGGAGTTTGGCCTGGTGAGTAATATAGGTCAGTTACACTGTACCAGTTGGGGCAAAATTATCCCGTCACTTTCCGTTCAGAAACCGCCTGCGCAATACAATTTGCGCTTTCACGGTCCTGAATTGGTGAGCTTTATGCAGGAGTTTGCCTTGATTGTCGCCAAAACCCGCAGTGATGGCAGCGAAATCAACGCATTGGTTCCTCAGCCTGTGATGAACTTGATCTTGTCCAGTATTGGTCATGAGTCCGGCTATAACCATAGCCGTGGATGATTTTGGTACCGGTTATGCAGGTTTGCAGTATCTGCAGCAGCTGCCACTGGATATTCTGAAGATTGATCAAAGCTTTGTTTCTGCTATTGATACTGACTCACCACGCAGCAAGGTACTGGAAGCGATTATCTCGCTATCTCATAAGTTGAATCTGGTTATTATTGCGGAAGGCGTGGAGACTGAAGCTCAGGCTCAATACCTGAAGGAGAGTCAGGTGTTTATGCATCAGGGCTGGTTCTATGCCAAAGCAATGTCTGCAGAGCAGTTAATGGCTTTTGACTTGGAGCAGTTTGCGACTACCGCCAGTAACACAGTGTCTTAGCTACGATAAAAAAGTGGCCTGGCTATGATCCATGAGGCCGCAAACAAACCATTTCTTCATCATGGCTGAGGTGCTCTGCAGCTGCTGAGAAAGGGTTTTATTTAGTTGTTGCCCATTAAAGATGCTTGAGAGTATGGCATTAATGGCAAAAAGCACTTAAATTCAGTGGCCTGTATCCTTTTTGATTTGGCAATCGTTACAGTTATACCAAACCAGATAAACTGTTGTAGATCGGAAACACCGCAAGGTGCCCTCCGACAACAATCAGGTACCGGTGAAAGTGTCGGATGGCGCTTCGCTTATCCAAGCTACTCTGATATCAAGAAACTTATCGGGAATGGTATTAATTGTTTCCGCAGGAGTTATGATAATGAAATTGGTAGGTTCAACCCCATCCCCTTATGTGCGTCGTATTCGCCTGTGGTTGGCTGAGGCAGACTATGAGTTTGTCGATCTGAATATCTATAGCGAAGAAGGGCGGGAGGTGCTCAGAACCTATACTCCTGCTATGAAAATTCCGATGTTAGTGGATGGAGATCAGTCGGTATTTGATTCCCGTGTCATCTATCGATACCTGAACGATAAAATGCTGAAAGAGACCCTGACACTGGAGCAGGAAAATGCAATTAGTTTGGTGGATAGCCTGCAGGAGTCTTTTATTATTCAGCTGATGTCCCTTCGTTCAGGTATTGATATTGAGAGTAATATTCTGATTCTAAAGTTACAGGAAGAGCGTATCGACCAAACTCTGCCAGTATTAGAACAGATGGTAAGAGACGGTCTGTTTGATAACTGGCAGTATCCCGCCATATGCTTATTTGCACTGCTGGATTGGGTAACTTTCCGTGAGCTTTACGACTTTAGTGCTTACTCAGCTCTTGAGAACTTCCGTTTAGAACAGCTGCAACGTCCTATTGTCCAGAAGACCGACCCACGACAGGTAGCGTAGTCCTTATAAAAAGTTTTCTGCTCCCCGAACATAAAAAGAACTGAGACAAATAGAAAAAGGCGACTCAATGGCCCAGTTTAAAGAGCTATTAAGTTGCCTTTTTATTTGCGGACATGCAGCTGAACGTACTTAAAGGTACGGCTCAACTACACGGCTATATCATTGGCACTGTCTGAAGTAAAAATGCGTCAGGCCTGAACCTGAAAAGGTGGAGGGATCAAACCCGACGCTAAACAGCATAGACATACCGAGCGAAAAAATCGCTTTATCGCACTACCTTAAAAACGAAAGCCTATTTCTCGTCTTCTTTAGGCAGCTTAAAGGTCCAAACGGAACCACCCTGATTCAGGTGTTTCACACGCTTAGCCACTTCACCACCCCACAGAGGTACTGCACCACCCCAGCCAGACACGACAGAGATAAACTGCTCACCATCCTGCTCCCATGTGATTGGAGAACCTACGATGCCGGAACCAGTGTTAAACTTGTACTTCATCTCACCGGTTTTAGCGTCAAAGGCCATCAGATAACCTTCTGGGTTACCCGTGAAGACCAGATTACCTTTAGTAGCCAGTACGCCGCCCCACAGAGGTGCGTAGTTCTTATAACGCCACTTCTCTTCACCAGTTTTCGGATCGATTGCACGCAGAACACCGATGTACTCATCATTCGTAGGCCTAATGGTGAAACCCGCACCTAAGTACGCCGCACCTTTCTTATAGGCTGTTGGCTCATTCCAGATATCCATCGCCCATTCATTAGAGGGTACGTAGAACAGTTCGGTCTCCTGGCTGTATGCCATCGGCATCCAGTTCTTACCACCCAGGAAAGAAGGAATCGCTACGACAGCCTCACCTTTCTTGCCATCGGCGCTCTTACGTGGGTCACCTGGACGGCCATCAGCCGCATAGATCGGACGACCTGTTTTCTCATCCAGACCTGTGGCCCAGGTGATCTTATCAACAAATGGGAAACCACGGATAAAGTCGCCGTTTTCACGGTTCAGTACGTAGAAGAAGCCATTACGGTCAGCGGTTGCTGCTGCTTTAACCGTTTTACCGCCTTCTTTATAGTCAAAAGAGATCAGCTCGTTTACACCATCGTAATCCCAACCATCGTGTGGTGTGGTTTGGAAGTGCCAAACAATTTTGCCGTCATCTGGATCAATCGCCAGACGAGAGGAGGAGAAGAGGTTATCACCCGGACGCAGGTGAGAGTTCCATGGTGCAGGGTTACCCGTGCCGAAGAACATCAGATCGGTTTCAGCGTCATAAGTACCGCCTAACCAAGTCGCTGCACCGCCGGATTTCCACAGGTCACCAGGCCAGGTTTTGCCCGCTTCGCCACCGGAAATGCCATTTTCGGTTTTTTTGCCGTCTTTCCACACGTAACCCATGTGACCTTCAACGGTCGGACGGCTCCACTGAATTTTACCGGTTTTTGCATCATAGGCTTCAACCTTACCTACGATACCGAACTCACCACCGGAGACACCGGTAATCACCTTCCCTTTAACGACCATAGGTGCGGCAGAGATTGAGTAACCTTCTTTATAATCAGCGACTTTCTTCTTCCACTTCACTTTACCGGTCTTCTGATCCAGAGCAACCAGCTTGGCATCCAGTGTGGCAAAAATCACCAGATCATCATACAGAGCGGCACCACGGTTGATTACGTCACAGCATGGCATAATGCCATCTGGCAGACGTGCATCGTATTGCCACAGCTCGTCACCGGTACGGGCGTCGATAGCAAACAGGCGGGAGTAGGAACCGGTTACAAACATCACGCCATCTTTAACCAGAGGTTGAGATTCCTGACCACGCTGCTTTTCACCACCAAAAGAGAAAGACCAAACTGGGCGCAGATCTTTTACCGTATCGGTATCAATCTTATCCAGTGGCGAAAAACGCTGACCACGGTGCCCCATACCATTGGTCACTACGTCATTCGTGGTCGCCTGATCATTCAGGATATCTTGCTCGGTGACTTTGGCTGATGCTGTGCCTGCGATCGTCATGGCTGCGATCATGGCAGACAGTGCGAACTTCTTCATTGTACGCTCCTCTACGGATTGTTGTTATTGGCTTGCAGAGAGCCGGGAAAATTTCCCGAATCATGCATGTCATTGTTTTTCTTATGCCGTTTTGCAACAACTAACCGCCGGGAGTAGTTTTATAGTTACTTGGTAGTAATACCTCATTTAAGACACGGACTTTTATCCATGTTAATCAGTGCGATAAATAAGCCTCTCGCTACACATCAGGCTACAGGCCAGACAATACGGGGCCCGACAAAATACTGGACGACCAAGTGAGACACATGAGAAAAGCAAGCAAAATAGAAGCGAGATACAAGCGCGTTAGAAACAAGACTGGATGGAGATTGAACACGGGAATAAATCCCGATCTAAATCGGGCCAACCATCTTGATAAACACTACTATCGATAAAGTAAAAATATATAGAGCAGAATACACAAGAGCATGTATTAATCGCGGAATGCTGATAACACAGTCTGATCAGGCTATGTTGGCGAGACAACAAAACAAATGCGCCAGACAGACTGGCGCATTTGCGAGGTTTTAGCGTGCTACCACTGGGATAAGCACAGATAAAAAGCACTCATCCAGATCGTACAGATTATTCAGTTTCCGCACGGGTCTCCAACCATGCACGAATCGCCCACAGGGCTTCCTGGCTCAGGTGCTCCGCCATTTTCGGCATATAAACACGACCATCACGTACGGCACCGTTTACTACACGGTATTTGAACCACTCATCACCTTCAATTCCAGGCTCAAGGTAACGTAGGTCAGGGGCAATACCGCCAGAGATCGCATCCAGGCCGTGACAACGGGCGCAGTTCTGAGTATACGCAGACTCACCGATTTTTACCGCCAGGCCATGATTCTCATACTCGGTGGTATATGGGTTCTCATCCAGCCATTCTTCTCCCAGAAGCTGCAGACCTGTTACGTCGATTGCTTGAGGCACGACATCGCCGTGTGCCATAGCTTGTGAAGACAAAGCTGCCGTCAGCAGGCCAGCCGTTGTTAAACCTAAGAGCTTCTTACTAATAGACATCGTAAATTCACCACTTTGTTTTTATATTATTTGCCGCCAGCAGTTGCGTTTCTGCAAATCTGCACCTGTTACTCTCCGTCTTATGCCTTTATTTCGGAGCTTATTTGAGACTGCCATCGGCTCAAAATAGAGAACAGTAAACGCGGCTAAGCTTAATAACTAAGCTGAAGCCTCCACCTCAGCAGCGATGTCTATATGATATGCCTCACGCTTCAGGTCAGAATTGTACTTTGGAGCCCCCAAATAACTCCCTTGGTAGCATTTTCCAGCCGCATTACTACCTAAGTACGCCTTTATACCTATAGAAGCAGTACCCAAGCACTAATCCTCGTTAATTACTACGGGTTTTTTCCCTAATACTAACGGGAATATTTCCCCCATAAACGGGATCTGTACCCGAGATACCAGGGCATTCTGCCGTTGTCGTGCCTGACCTCAAGCCTAGAGAATGGAAGACGCAATTTGCTGATCACAGCGATGATTAAGAGCGTCTGGACAAAACGAATTCCGAGTGCAAGCTCAGAGTCATGTTGTCCAGACAGGTACAAACCATAGGGTTTATAAAAATGACAAAAAAAATGAACATCAAAGGCTTAAAACCTCTTTGCGCGGCTATCGGATTAAGCTTGGTTGCCGGTGCAGCAGTCGCTAAGCCTGTGACCTGGGACGACATTAAAAACGACGCGACCACACCTGAAGATGTACTGGGTTACGGTATCGGTCCTAAAGCTCAGCGCTGGAGCGATATGACCGAAATCAACGACAAGAACATTCACAAGTTGGTGCCGGCCTGGTCGTTCTCTTTTGGTGGTGAGAAACAACGTGGTCAGGAAACTCAAGCTCTGGTACATGATGGCGTAATCTATGTCACTGGCTCTTACTCACGTATGTTCGCGTTAGATGCAAAAACAGGTAAACGCCTATGGTCATACTCCTATCGTCTACCAGATGATATTCGCCCATGCTGTGATGTAGTAAACCGTGGTGCAGCTATCTTCGGTGATTATGTTTACTTCGGTACGCTGGATGCAGCGATTGTTGCTCTGGACAAGAAAACCGGTAAGCGTGTTTGGAAGAAGAAATTCGCAGATCACACTGCGGGCTACACCATGACAGGTGCCCCGACGATCGTTAAAGATCAGAAAACCGGTCGTGTACTGCTGATCCACGGTAGCTCTGGTGATGAGTTCGGCGTAGTGGGTAAACTGTTCGCCCGTGATCCTAAGACTGGTGAAGAAGTGTGGATGCGTCCATTTGTTGAAGGTCACTATGGCCGTCTGAATGGCAAGAAAAGTACCCCTACTGGTGATCCAAAAGCACCGTCCTGGCCTGATGATCCAAACTCCCCAACGGGTAAAGTGGAAGCTTGGAGCCACGGTGGTGGTGCACCTTGGCAGTCTGCCAGTTTCGACGTTGAAAACAACCGCATTATCGTAGGTGCTGGCAACCCTGCACCTTGGAATGGTTGGGCGCGTACTGCACCTGGCGGTGATCCTGCAGACTACGATAGCCTGTACACTTCTGGCCAGGTAGCGGTTGATCCAACCACAGGTGAAGTGGATTGGTTCTACCAGCACACGCCAAACGATGCCTGGGACTTCTCCGGTAACAACGAACTGGTACTGTTCGAGTACAAAGACAAAGGCAAAACTGTAAAAGCGACCGCTCACGCAGACCGTAACGGTTTCTTCTACGTTGTTGACCGTAAAAACGGTGACTTTATCCGTGGCTTCCCATTTGTAGATAACATCACCTGGGCCACACATATCGATGAGAAAACCGGCCGCCCGGTTGAAGTAGAGGGTCAGCGTCCTCCTCTGCCGGAAAAAGGCGAGAAGCGTGGTAAGTCTGTTGAAGTATCACCGCCATTCCTGGGCGGTAAGAACTGGAACCCTATGGCTTACAGCCAGGATACCGGCCTGTTCTACCTGGGCGCTAACCACTGGAAAGAAGACTACTGGACTGAAGAGGTACACTACAAGAAAGGTGCGGCTTACCTGGGGCAGGGCTTCCGTATCAAGAAAATGTACGATGACCACGTCGGTGTGCTGCGCGCGGTTGATCCGGTAAAAGGTGAAATTGTTTGGTCTCACAAAGAAAAGCTGCCTCTATGGGCAGGTGTTCTGGCCACTAAAGGTAACCTGATATTCACCGGTACCGGTGACGGTTATATCAAAGCCTTTAACGCCAAAAACGGTAAGGAGCTTTGGAAGTTCCAGACGGGCTCCGGCATCATCTCCTCCCCTATCACTTGGGAACAGGATGGTGATCAGTATATCGGTATTGCCAGTGGTTACGGTGGTGCAGTACCACTGTGGGGCGGCGACATGGCTGATTTGACCAAGCCTGTGTCACAGGGTGGTTCCTTCTGGGTATTCAAACTGCCTAAGTTCTAATTAATAGCAGTTGCCCCCTCTGTTTAGCCCGCACTTACTCCCCTCCTGTAACGTTTAAGTGCGGGCCTTTTTTAGAGCCACTTTGCTCTGGAGTTAATCATGAAAAAAGCACTATTGCTCAGCACCTGTCTTAGCGCCTGCTTGGGTACTATGCTAGCCTCTCAATTCGCTCTGGCGGAAGATGATCTGGTGATTAATGGCTGCACCATTGCTCCAGAAACACAATGCCCTGGAGTTGATCTGTCCGGTGCTGATTTAAAGAACCAAGATCTGACCGGTGCGGACCTGACCGGTGCTAATCTGGCAGGTGCCGACCTGCGCCACACCATTTTAAAGAATGCTAAAATCGAAAAAGCCAATCTGACCAAGGCTAATCTGGCCCGCGCGGATCTCAGGCATGCCTCGCTGCGTGGCTCTAATCTGACAGAAGCCAACCTAGAAGCTATTCAGGGTTGGGCGATGTTTGCTCAGGGAGCTAATTTCTACCGTGCGAACCTGCGTGGTGCTAATCTCGAATTCTCCCGCCTGAGTGCCGCAAAAATGCAGTATGCCGACTTACAGGCCGCCAACCTTGAAATAGCCTGGATGACCAAGGTTAATCTGAAAGGTGCTAACCTGAAAAATGCTAATCTTCAGGAAGCTAAACTCAATGCAGCAACGCTGGAGGATGCGGACTTTACCGGTGTAAGAAGACACTATGCGACTTTCCAGGCGACTTATATGAAGGGATGTAAAGGCTGTCCTTTTGACTGGGCCAAGAATGGCTTGGTTGAAAACCAGTAAAGTGTTTGTAGAGGCTTAATATACGGGCAACTGTACTAACCCCAACTTGATCTGACCGTTATTGGCTTTCAGGGCGGTGGCTTTCAGGCCATATTCAGTTTACAAGCTTAGCCCGCCAGATCTTTTTTCTTTCAATATTGGCATCGGTGTTCCGCAGTTTCGGATAATACCGCTTACTCTGATGAGAATGTATCTCTGGATACTCTCATCATCGTGCAGGCTTTAGAAGCGTTATCTCTGTTCAGCAAGATTGAGTAAGCCGGTTTTGTGTTGAGTGATTTTAACGTTAATATGAAGCATAAGAGTTACCTCGGTTGTATTTTGATTACAGGTTTGATCACCATCAATCAAGACAGGTAACTCTCACTTCTTCATTGAGCGGTGTCAGATTTGATCTGAACCAATACACTTAAGATAAGGAATAGGGATGTTAAAAGCCGCTCTGCTCACATGTTTAGCACTCACGGCACTGGCAGCCAACTCTGTATTGTGCCGATTAGCCCTGGGTGACGGCTCAGTTGACGCGATCAGCTTTACCCTGATCCGCCTAGGCTCAGGTATCGTGATGCTGTTATTAGTGGCTTGCTGGTTTCTAAAACGACAGACTTCTTCAGTTGACACATCTGTGACCGGTCCAGTTGTCATCGCTTCATCTGAAGCTTCGGCAAACCATCAGGCTGATAGCAACACATCGTCTGGTTCAAACAGCAACTTATTCGCCTTATTAAGTAGCAAAGGTAGCCTGAAAGCCGCCAGCATGCTATTTCTCTATGCCATCGCCTTCTCTATCGCCTACCTGGACCTGGATACCGGCACCGGCGCACTGATTCTATTTGGCGCGGTACAGCTGACTATGATTATTGTCGGTCTGCTCTCCGGTCAGAAACTACACACAATAGAGTGGGCGGGTGTGATTATCGCTTTTGTTGGTTTTATCTATCTGGTCTTACCGGGACTTACCACGCCATCTCTAATAGGCTTCATCCTTATGACTCTTGCAGGTATCGCCTGGGGCTTTTATACCCTGATGGGCCGGGGCTCTGAAAATCCTATGCTGGATACTGCTGCCAACTTCATGCGTACCTGGCCTATGCTGCTGGTGCTGACGTTATGGCTGCTATGGCAGGGTGCTGACATCAGTACACAAGGCTTTATGTTAGCGGTTACCTCTGGCGCGATCACCTCTGGCCTGGGCTACATTATCTGGTATGCAGTATTGAAATATTACTCCGCTACCCAAGCTGCTGTGCTCCAATTATCGGTACCTGTGATTGCTGCATTTGGTGGTGTGCTGTTTGTCGCAGAAGGTATCAGCCTAAATCTACTGTTATCGTCACTGATGATTCTGGGCGGTATCTTATTAGTCATTGGTGGCCGTTGGTATCTGGCAAGGAAAGCGGCAAGAGATTGATCTGTTACAGACTTTGGTGAGGCCTGAACCTCAGCGCGAATCTTGGGTGTTGTTGTCGCTTGTTTATGAAGCTTGTGTCCAACTTTATACTGCCGAATGACCATACTCAGAATATCTCTGGCAGCAAATAGAGGATAACTCTTTTTCGCGACCTGATCACCCGGGACCCGACATCGGATGTTAGTCCGGGTCAATCGCCTCTCATTACCGATCCGACATAAAACAGATTGCCCTGCTTAAAAGCATAAGCGGCGTTCTCGGGCATCTGTTTCATCATCTGCTTTTTCTCTTGGTTAAACCATTCAGGCACCTGCTGATTTTGGCTCACCAGGTCATAACGATTCATTACCAGACCTTTGCGGCTGTAGGTGCCATCCCGTTTCAGTTGGCGTTGGCCTTCGCTGAAGGCATCACCGGCTTTAAATAGGGTTTGTTCGCTGAGTTCGAGACCTTTTTCTTGCCATTTCTGTAGCTGTTGAAACCCACCGATAGCGGCAACCCCCAGGCGCAAGCGGGCTTCGTAGCCATCGGACTTTATGTAATCCAGCTCACCGGCGGCGGATTGTTGTTGCAGAATCTGCATGGCCATTTTAAAGCGGTGGCTATCTTCGCTCTGGCCTTCGACATAGAGGCTATGCTGCTGGCTCTGAAAACTCTCGTAACTAATCGATATACTATCATCGCGAACTTTAGGGACATCACTGCCTTGGTTCTTGTCTGTTTGGACAGCATTGCTCTCGCCCTTGTCTGCAGCGGGAGCCGCTGTAGATTGGGAATGGCGCATAAGGCCTGATGTATTAAATAGATCTGCGAGCATAGCTTATATCCGTAACCAAACTGACTTTGCAGCCCCTGTCTGCAAAATTAATCATTTATCCATCATCAATTAAGCATTTATTGTGCCTGTTTTGTTTTTTGTCAACATTTTCGTTGATCAGATGGCGATCTTCTTTTATCTAGCAGATTTTTACTGACCCAACCCTCTGTTTTACCGGTAGCTTAACTCGCTTTTAATATACTAAAAGGCGGAGCCTTGCCGAAAAAGAGGCAAGGGTTGTTGCTCCGTTTGCTGTGCCAGGGTAGCTGCTCCCCATAGAACAGTGTGCCTCGCTCAAAGACTAACCTTGCAGCTGATTCCTTTCAGCCCCCCGATAACAGTCTCATGATAGGCTCCCTGATATTCGAAATATGAATAAATATCATAAAATGATTTAATTTTTAGAATATCAAAACTTTCGCTACTATATTGCCTATTCTTTTTACAAATTAATGAACAAGGGCCTGAGCCGAAGTCGGCATCTATTGTCTAACCAAAACGAGCCACTTGTTTGAGGAAAAGGTATCCCATGATCGATCTTTATTACTGGACGACACCAAACGGCCACAAAATTACGCTATTTTTGGAAGAGGCGGGTTTAGAGTATAGCGTTAATCCGATCAATATCGGTAAGGGGGATCAGTTTGATCCTGAGTTTTTAAAGATTGCGCCCAATAATCGTATTCCAGCGATTGTTGATCATGTGCCAGCAGACGATGGGGAGCCAATCTCTCTGTTTGAGTCTGGTGCAATTCTGGAATATCTGGCAGATAAAACCGGTCAGTTCCTGAGTAAAGAAGCTCGTCAACGTTATGAAACCCTGCAATGGCTGTACTGGCAGATGGGAGGTTTAGGGCCGATGGCGGGTCAGAACCACCACTTTAGTCAATACGCCAATGAGAAGATCGATTACGCCATTAATCGTTATATCAACGAAACAGCGCGTTTATATGGTGTGCTGGATAAGCGTCTGGCGGATCGTACCTTTGTTTCCGGAGATGAATATACCATTGCGGATATGGCCTGTTACCCTTGGGTGGTGTCGCACAAGAAACAGTCGCAGGACCTGAATGACTTTCCTAACCTGAAGCGCTGGTTTGATACTATCTCTGAGCGCCCTGCCACGAAAAGAGCCTATGCCCTGGTGGATGAGGTTAATCCAACAACACGTCCCTATAGCGCTGAAGAAAAAGCACTCCTATTCGGCATCAAGCCCGAAGAGCAAGCTTAGTATTATTGGTAGTCGCCACGATAACTGACAATATTTCTTTATCCCTCAGTTCTAATACGGTTCAGCCTCTCGCTTAGTCTCCCTTAAAGGTCTGCCTCCAGGCTTTGGGAGACACGCCAAAAGCTTTGCGAAACTGCTGGCGCAGCGAGACCGGCGATCCGAAGCCTGCTAACTCAGCGATCTGTTCGATGGATTGATCTGTACTCTCCAATAGCCTTTGGCAAAAGGCCAGACGCTCATTAAGTAGCCATTGAGTGACGGTAGTGCCTGTCATTGCTTTAAAGTGTCGGGTAAAAGTACGACGGCTCATTAAGGCTTTTTCTGCCAACGAGTCCAGATCATGCGGCTGTTGCAAATTAGCCCTAACCCAGTCGATCAGTTCGGCCAACCTGGAATCCGAAGGCGTTGCCGGTAGCGGAAGATCGATAAACTGAGCTTGCCCTCCCTGTCGATGGGGCGGCATGACTAACAGCCTTGCAATACTATTAGCGGACTCTGCGCCATATTGCGCCCTGAGCATATGCAGACAGCAGTCGATTCCCGCCGTTGTACCTGCGGAGGTAATCAATTGCCCCAAATCGATATAGAGCACTTCTGCATTCAGCTCAATCTGGGGATAGCGCCTGGCAAAATCCTGCGCATAGGCCCAATGAGTCGTTGCGCTTAGACCATCCAGCAACCCAGCCTCAGCCAGTACATAGGCCCCTAAACACAAACCAACAATTTGAGCACCTCTGGCATGGGCTTGTTGCAGGGCGTCTAACAGTTCCTCTTCTGGTCGTTCGCCCGGGTTACGCCAGCTGGGTACGATGACGATATCCGCTTGCTGGATCGCCTCAATACCATAATCAAGATTTAGGCTAAAGCCTGCTGTCGTCGTTAATGGCCCTTTTTCTACACTGCACACTCTTAGATCAAAAGTGGGTAAGTGGGGCTTTTTATCACCAAAAACCACACAAGGTACGGAGAGGTGAAAAGGTGTGATCTGGTTAAATGCCACTACCGCGACAATAGGTAGCTTATTCTTAGTCAATTCTGAGTCACTGTAGACTTCTGGCTTCACTGTTGAATCCATTGCAGCATAAATAAGTTTAAATTGAATGATGTCAGCTTAGTTTGTAACAACAAGTCATATAAAAGCTTTTGGCCCAATAACAGCGCTTTTTGTCAATCAGGCCACTCACTGAGCTGACCTCCGATCAGCATAATAACTCCACGTTCAACGAAGGACTCGATCAAAGCAACACAGACTTCGCTTTGAAGACGCCTATTAAACCATTTGATCTGTTTTTGATTGGAGAAAAAGATGACTCACACCAATAAAACATTAATCGTAATTGACCTGCAAAATGACTACTTTCCTGATGGTCAATTCCCGCTGTGGAATACAGATACCGTGTTAAACAATATTAAGCAGGTCATGACAAAAGCCAATGAACTAAATATTCCTATTGTGCACGTTCAACATGTGGCGGATTCCAGTAAAGGTAAAGCACCTTTCTTTAATGAGGGCACGACGGGTGTAGCCATTCACAATGAGATAATGGCATTAGCACCAGATGCCCCTGTTGTTGTAAAGCATTTCGCAGACGGTTTTCTGCAAACTAATCTTGAACAGATTCTGCAGGAGATGGGTAGTGAAGAGCTGTTCATCTGCGGCATGATGACCCAAAATTGCGTAACCCATACAGCAATGTCTGATGATGCAAAAAAATATCAAGTGAATGTGCTGTCAGACTGCTGTACCACAGTGAATGAGATGATTCACCTAATCGCTCTAAATGCGATGGCGCCCAAAATTAATCTGTTGCCTTCAGCAGAAGCTCTGGCTTAACCCGGTTTCCCCTACTCTTGACGGGCTGCCTGATAAAATAAATCTGATCAGACAGCCTGATACACGGCATTGGCAATAATCCGTACACCTTGATCATTGATCAGGGCTTACCTCTCTTGCCATCAATATTCCATCACAAAGCTGATAACGGATACTTTTAGTTTGTCTCGGCAATGGCTTACCGCTCTGCCAGAAGAATATTGCCGTTTAAAGACCACCTCTCTGGAATATTTTCGCGTCAAGGCTGGCCTGAGCCCCCGTATTATCGGAATAACAGTTTCCTGGCACAGTTTTTTCATAACCCTATTCAACTTAGAGTAAGAACACTATGGAATAAAGCAATGTTAAGAATCAGCTCTTCGCAACTCGATACATCTATGCTTCACTCAACCAGCAATAGCCTGTTCAAGGCAACCAGCAACCGTAGTGTTGAGGAGGCGGGCTCTGCAGGTACAGCATCTGAAAATAAAAATGTCTCGCTTTCAGGCAGAGCTCTGAGTGTACAGAAGCTTAATCAGGAGTTTTTCTCTAATGGCACCCGAGGCTTCCAGATCACCTCTGACTTTGTTGCCAGACTTGAAGAGTACGGTTTAATCAACAGCACAGAAGCATCCCGTTTATCGCCGCTGATATCGCCCTTGTCTCGTTTTAAAAGCCAAGATGATAAAGGTGATCACAGCTCTCTGGATAAGGTCACTCAGTTTATTAACGACTTCCGCGACGAGTTAAAAGAAGAGAACCCTGAGAGCAGCCTGATCAATATCTTAAACAAAGCAGAAACCATCATTGATGACTTTGATGGCTCTCTGTCTGATACGACTAAAGCAGACATAAAATCGGTACTTGCAGAGCTAAACAGCTTTACTAAATCAGATGCCGCTGAAGGACTGTCGGAAGATAATAAAGAGTCGCTGAATCAGTTAGGGCTGACCTTAAGAATTGCAGACCGATTAAATCCATCAACTGTCACATCAGGTCGGGTTAATAGCTACCTGTCTGTGATGAATCGTTTTGCGTAATCTGAAATATATTTTGTCAGACTATGGCACTGGAGCCGGTGGCAATGTAAAAATAAAAACAAAAGCAAGCCGCCTATATCGCCTGTCGGTAATAACTGCTGTCCTTACCCGGTGAAATAGTTTGAGTTTGTGGTTTACTGTAAGTCACCAGGATTTTCCCTAAAGCCCGTGGAAATACCACCTGCAATGCAGATTGTTGCGCGGGATTATTATCACTGTTGATAAAGCCTGACAGCTCAGCTCTTAGATAATGTTTACGATCATCTCCGGTGTGTGTGTGATTGGCACTATTGTGCTTCGAAGACTGCTGTAATGCCTGCTCGGCCACCTCTGCCCGCACCAGCGCCTGTAAATCAGCCAGCGCAGGCAGTCTCAGGCGACGATTTTTTAGTGGATACTTGCCTGCCTGTACAGGAATCGGCTGTAACAGTTTAATAATGGCAGAGCGAAACTTCCCAAAAACCTGTTTATCTGCAGCCGCCAGATGCAATAAAGAAACAGGTTTCCCCGCCCAATCCATTTGTTGAAACAGATCATTAAGAGAAGTACGAATGGTGATCGTCAGATGATTATTGCGCCGAAGGGCGATCTCCGCCGTGGTCATGCGTAGGCCATGGGCCGTTGCCTCCAGGGAGATAAGCGACAGAATCAAGGTAAAAAATAAGATTAAACGTTTCATATTGGCGTGTACTTATTACTTGGATCAAAAAGCGATAAATCCTGAAACAGCAGTGACTCAACACAGTCGCAAGACAGAATCGGCTCGATAACTGCTTTGATACACACTGACACAAAAGTGTTTCGATATTCTTCGCCCACGGGCTGAAAATGAAGTCATCAGCTAAAGATAAACTTTTGCGTGGGCGCTTATAGCAGTTCGCAAAAGCGAGCATTTTCCAGTGTTGAGTCGGAAAATGCCCGGCGCTCTTGTTTAACTGTTTAACTGTTTAACTGTGTTTAACTGCTTGACCTTTGTTTGGCTTTGTTGATTTTTAGACGAATCCGTTAACGGCAATGAGTCGTCACTGTATCACCACTGCCATCTGTTTGAGTGGCATCAATACGATAGCGGAAGGTGTAACAATCCAACCCGGCCTGATAACCCTCTTCACCTTCTTCCAACAATCGGTAGATCAGCTGAGCGGTATTCTCCTGAGGGATATTCTTATTTTCAGGCTTGGGTTCTGCCGTTACAAACTGCCACGTTTTACTATTAAAGGTCATGGTATCGTAATCGGTTAATGTCACCTCTGTGCCAAAGGTGAAATCATCCAGACGGTTACCACCCTGGAAGTGCCTTGGGCCATCAATACTGCCACTTTGAGAAGCTTGCGCACGATAACAGCCAATGGTGTAAGGCGCGGCTGCTGTGGTGTAGTAAACGTACTCACTGCCATCACCATGCAGGTCATAGGCATTACACTCATCCAAACTGGCAGAACCATTTTGCACCGCTTGTGGCAGGTAGTTCAGATGGGTATAACGACCGCTGCCATAGTCAGTACCCTCAGTTGTCATCTGGCCCCCACCAGTACCGTAGTACAGGGGAATACCATCAAACATCCAGGCAATGGGTTGGGATGGGTTATGAGTATCCATCATACAGACAGGGGCCATATGATAGTGGTAGTCCTCACCGTTACCGGCATGTGCACCACATTGATCAACCTCTCCTAGCAAAATGGTATCTCTGTCGCTGTAATCCTGACCCAGCTGGGCGATCTCATCGGGCTCATTCTCTTTGGCATAGTGCAGAATGGGAATACCATCAACCGCAATACCAATGGGATGATGGATATTAATATTGCTTGTCGGTTGCGACAGATAAACCGGATTCATTGGTACGGACCAGGAAACATCATCCCTCAGTGGTACACGGCCAATCCAAGCCTGAATGCCCACATTCTCTTTATCGTTATTCAGCAAAGAGCGTTCTGGCAAACTGGTTGCGGCACTGACCACCATCTCAGAACTGGAACAGCTGATACTGATCAGATGGTTATAATCTGATGCAGCGGCCTGCTTTTCTTCACAGGTAGAAGGTACGCTGGTCGGTACGTGATCATCGTTTGCCGGATTATAGCGAATACGACTGACTTTAAGCTCTTTTGTTGCCAGCGTACTGCCGCTGGCAGCAGTAAAGAAGGTTTGCAGGTCTGTGCTTGAGCCTGTCAGCCCCAGGCCACCTGGCGGTGTCGATAGCGCATGCAGGGTAATAATATATTCATTATCCCCGGTGCCTTTTGAGCAGGGCGCAGAAAAACTTTGTTGATCATTAACGCTGTTGGTGCCTAAAACACCAATATCCGTTTCAGCCTCTTCCATCTCAGTTTCTGTCGCCTGAATATCATAGAGCACCAGATAGGAATGAGCACCAGAGATATCTGTATCATCAGGGTTAGGGAAGTGATGCATTGTCAGTGCCAAAGACTGGGTACCTGCGGGTACACCACTCCACTGCAGTGGAATCATACGGCCATTATCAGCGCCATCACAGGTTGCGCTCATAGGTAAAATAGCGGCAGACTTCAGAGCAGGACTACTTAATGTCAAATTATTCTCGACAGGATCTGCAGGCGGCGGCTCGATTTCCGATGCCCCATCCGTATTTAGCGTAGCGCTACCGCCATCAGCAACCCCTGAAGAGGGCACTGCCACACTGAGAATATTGCTAACAAAGCTACTATAATCATAGCTATTGCCACTCTGGCCACTTAAAGGATCACCACCGATCATATAACTCATACTGCTGGCACCCAGTACAGTCACTACGGCCCCGTTACTCAGCGTCAGTTCTAAACTGTCGGAAGCAATTCTGGAACTGGAAACCTCTAAGCCTGCAGTCAATTGAATAACATTACTGCCTTGAGTATCGGAAACAGTGATGCTGGCATTGACATCAACCAGATTAGGCGAGAACACATAAGTATCATCACCAGCACCTTTACCTGTTATACCCCGTTGCACAAAGGTAGTATCGTTGCTGGCAATGGCCTGACCTATCGATAAAGACAAGGCACATGCGGCAAAAGCAGATGGAATCATTCGATTTAAAAAAGTCATATGAGCTACTCTGTTTCCTTACTAATGGGCATCCTAATTCCCAATGGCCTGAATTCTATGATGCCTTGATCGACAGCACACCAATCCAGATAGTGCTTAATAGCACGGGACAATGCAGGAGCCATATCGATACCATTACTGACATGATTAACAGTATTACAGGTGACGACCTGAGCCGTATGAGATTGCTGCATCTGACGATAAGCACTGCCGGCAAATAAACCATGGGTGCCAATACAAGTCACCGGTGGCATATCCGCTTTATGCAGATGCTGAATAGTTTCTAACATGGTATGACCGCTGGAGATAATATCATCCACTAATACAGGATTATGCTGCCGATATTTCCCCACATGAGGTAAAGAGACTTTGACATCTCTATCACCAAAGCGCTCTTTCAACAGAATTTCAAAAGGCGCATCGGCCATACGGGCCACCTCTGCCACCCATTGTTCGCTCTCGATATCCGGGCCTATCAACAACGGCCGTTCAATATGCTGTTTAATCCAAAGCGCGACACTTTCTGACGAAGCCACTACGGTACTCGGAATGCTATAAATCTCATCCAGACTGTGGTAACGATGCAGATGTGGGTCAACGGTCACCAGCACGTCAAAACTATTGGAGATCAAGGCTGCAAAGTGTCGTGAGGTCACACTTTCACCGGGGTGGAAGCGCTTATCCTGCCGCATATAAGCCAAGTAAGGCGCAACCAGGATCACCTGTTTAGCCCCCATCTCCTTTAATGTTTCTGCCAAGTAGATCATCGGCAAAAACTTTTCATTCGGTTGATAGAGTGTACACAACACAATGGCATTCCGGCCGTTTGCTTCGCTTTGCACCTGCAAATAGCTCTCGCCATCCGGAAATTGACGTTGACTGAGCTGGCCTTCTTCCGCCTGAAGCAACTCGCATAGACTGTTTGCCAGGCTGCTGCCATCATTAAGATCAAAAAGTAAGGGGGTATTCACTGTATTTGTCATGGGCATATCTTAATAATTTCTGCACGATCCGTTAAAAACTCAATGGCATAATTCAACGCACCAGGGCTTTCCGCATGAATCGCCAGTAGCGGTTCTCCATGCTCAACAGACTGTCCCAGCTTCACCTCTAAGGTAACACCTGCTGCCAGATCTTCCGGTGCACCAGCCAATTTGGCCAGTTTTGCCAGGTTCCGATTATCAATACCACTGACAACCCCTGACTCAGGGCTGCTCCATATATATTGATAGTGTGCCACTGGCGGCTGTTTAAAACCGCCTTGAACTTCACAAATTTGATAAAACTTATCCCAGGCTTTGCCATTTTTAAGGGTCTGTTCTGCCATAACGTAGCCCTGACCGGCTTCAGCCAGCTCTGCCATCTCCAACAAACGTCCTGCCAGTAAAAGCGATCTGTCTCTTAAATCACTGGGCGCATCAGTCTCATCTTTTAACACCTTGATGATATCCAGTGCTTCAAGAGCCGGACCGATACCACGGCCCACCGGCTGACTACCATCGGTACAAATCACTTCTACGGTCAGGCCTAAAGCCTTACCCGTTTCCACCAGTAACTGTGTCAATGTTTGCGCCGCTTCCTGAGAACGGACCTTAGCAGTTGGCCCTATGGGAATGTCAATCAACACATGACTGGAGCCTGCGGCAATTTTTTTCGACAGCACGGAAGCCACCATCTGCCCCTCACTGTCCAGATCCAACTCTCGCTCTGCACGGATCAGAATGTCATCGGCAGGGCTTAAGTGCACCGAACCTCCCCAGGCTAGACAACCACCTTCCTGATTAACCACCTGCTGTAATACAGACAGCTCCAGCTCAACCTCTGTCATGGTACTCATGGTATCAGCAGTACCTGCTGGCGAGGTGATCGCCCGGGAAGAGGTCTTAGGCATCACAGCACCGCATGAGGTCAGAATGCTGACCACTATGGGCGCGGTTCTATTGCCGGGCAAACCACCCACACAGTGTTTATCTACTACCCGGGGCTGTTGCCAGTCCAATCGATCACCCGCTTCAAGCATGGCTCGTGTCAGACTGATAATCTCTTGTTGGGACAGGTTGTCACCGGCGCAGGCGGTGATGAAGGTTGCCAGGTGCACGTCAGCATAATGACCCGCCACAATATCCTGAATAATGCTGTTCATTTGATCTTGCGTCAGCTCATGGCCGTATACCTTATGGCGCAGGTGGCTCAGTGACTCAATGGGCTTGGGATGACAAACATGAACGATACACTGCTCGGCAGACTTGAGGCTTACAAAAGCGGACTCCGATAAACCGATCTCGCCCGGTGCCAGAATATCACTGTCAACAATATGCAAGGTGGCAATAATGGTATGGTTATCGGTACCGACCTGTACCCGAGATGCGGTGGCGAACCCCTCTGCCCGACAAACATGACTGTTACGACGAAGGTAAACTGTAGGCTCTTGATGGGTATCAATTCCCAATCGTTTGATCACCAGTGGAAAAGGTTGGCTCTCAGTATCAAAAGTTGCCGTCATATCAAGCTCATTTAGCCAAAATAAACCTCTATCTTAGTCTGGGTGCTCTAGCTAAACAATGACTTATATCCTGGGGATGACTAAGCGGCTATGCCTGATCAGCTTTACTCAAAATGCATAATCAGCTGACCCTGTTGCAAGAGATTACCGGCAGCATCAACACTTTGGGAGTCCACATCACAACACAATACCAGCGTTTGATTACCGATATTAAAAGCCATTGAGAAAGTCACATCAATACTCGCATCGGGCAGAGCTAAATAAGGGCGTGAGATATACACTCGCCC
The DNA here is from genome assembly GCF_000422425.1 of Oceanospirillum beijerinckii DSM 7166. Taxonomy (GTDB): domain Bacteria; phylum Pseudomonadota; class Gammaproteobacteria; order Pseudomonadales; family Halomonadaceae; genus Oceanospirillum; species Oceanospirillum beijerinckii. The sequence goes on along the minus strand of NZ_AULT01000016.1, from coordinate 94,712 downwards.
TGGGGCTTCTATCGCCCGCTGGAAATATTTGCGTCGAGCCCAGTTAGCACCTTGAGCCTGTTTTAATGGGTGATAATGATTGGTGCTAACGCTGTGTTCTGATGATATTGTGTGAGTGACTTGATAGCCCTCTTCATTGAGCAGAAAGATACGACGACACCCCAGCTGTTTGATCAGTGCCTGACAGCTGTCTTCAAAAGAGTGGCCCAGCTTGATTAAATCAGCGCAAGCCGTCAGCATCGACTCAAACGTCACCAATTGGGAATGAAATACCTGACGCCCGGATTTTTGCTGCTTAGCATATTGATGATGCAAACGGGATATCTGCATCGGTAAATCGGGGCGATCCGCTCCGGTTAAACTGGGACGGGCAAAAAAGTAACCCTGCACCATATCTGCTTCGGTATCCATCGCCAGCAGGGCTTCCTCTTCGTTTTCTACCCCTTCAATTAAAACCAAAGACTCCGTTTCACGCAGCAGGCTGACCAGGCGGGGAAATATGCGCCGTGCCCGAGGTTGCTGCTGGGCGTTACGAATCATAGAGCGATCTAACTTTACGATATTGGGATTGATCTTCCAGATACGATCAAAATTGGATTGCCCTGTGCCAAAGTCATCAATGGCGACCAAAAATCCAGCCTGACGGAACTCCTGAACAAACTCGGCCAGTAACATCTCATCGTGTACTGCATCTTCCAGGATTTCCAATACAATCTGTTGCGGTTGGAAACCGTGCAGAGCCAGGGTGCGCTTCACCTGCTGTGCATCCATATTGCTCTTGCGAATCTCTTCCCCGCGAATATTGAGGAATAACCAGCAACCATCGGAATCCAGCAAGTTAAAGTTCAGGAGATGCAAAGCACGACTTAACCGGTCCAGTCGAGTAACAGAGACACTGCTATGGCACTGGCCAAAAAGATCCAGGGGAGAACAGGGTGTACCATTTTTTGACGGGCGCATTAACGCCTCATAGCCCACCACTCTTTGGTGAGTCAGAGAGATAATGGGTTGATAGTGACTATCCAGGGAATAACCGTCGAAGCTACCCTGAAAACGCTGTTTAAAGTAGCGCACCTGCTGAGGGTGCACACCCATCTCTCTTAGTCGATCTGGAATCAGTAAATGTGGTGCCATAAGATCTTTCTGCTGTGGTCCTAATACTTGTAAATGCAGGAAACAGGCCAAGCATGTATTACGAAGCATTTATCCTAATAATTCATGAGGTTAGGTGCATAATGTTGCGCTTTGTTACAAAGACATTGCATATAAGAGGAGTGAGCGCCACAAATAAGTGCACGCTTTTTGACAGGATGCTCATTTATGGTGCATTTTCTGAACCATAAGAGATATGTCTACAAGAAGACAAGTCAGAGAACATGCTCAGACCTGCCTCCGGGCTTAATTAACTGAATCTACTAAAGTTTAAACTTAGACACTAACGCCTGTAATTCATCCGCAGTGGACTTGATGCTTTGGCTTGAAGAGACAGTTTCTGTCACCGCGTGCGCGCTTTGCTCTGCAATGGTGCGCACACTGGTGCTACTTTGGTTAATCTCTTCCGCAACCTTACTTTGCTGCTCTGCGGCACTGGCGATTTGAATACTCATATCGTTAATCGTCGCTATAGCTGATGTGATCCCTTCCAGAGTCTGTTGTACATCCTGAGTCAGACTCAGGCTGGTATCAGCAATCTGCCTGCCCTCCTGCATCGCTTCAAGCACTTCATTAGCGCCTTCCTGCAAACGTGCGATCAGCTGGTGAATTTCGCCGGTGGACTGGCGGGTGCGTTGTGCCAGCGAGCGCACTTCATCAGCTACCACAGCAAAACCACGCCCCTGATCGCCAGCCCGTGCGGCTTCAATCGCTGCATTCAGTGCCAGTAGATTGGTTTGTTCGGCAATATCCTGAATCACATCAATAATACTGCCAATATTCTGAGTTTCCTGCTGCACACTTTCCAGACGCTGTTCTGTCTGACTCACACTCATATGCAGATTCTGAATATTGTTCAGGGTACGGCCAACAATTCGGTAGCCATCATCCGCCTTACGACGGGCTTCCTCTGTCGCTCCTGCAGTGTGTTGAGTGTTATCGGCAACTTCGACGGCGCTATTGGTCATCTCATTGACAGCACTGGCAACCTGATCCGTTTCCAACAGTTGCTGCTGTGTACCATTCATTGCCTGAGTGGTTAACGCCGACAGCTGAACAGATGCGCTGCTCATGTTATTACTGGCACTGGAGATCAATCCCAACATGTTTTTCAGGCTCACGCCGGTTTGATACAAGGTTTCCTGCAGATGTCCGATCTCATCTTTACTGAATGTCTCTTTTTTCAGACGCAGATCACCTTTAGCAATCTGTTCAGCCACTTTAACCGCTTTACGCAGGCGGAAGGTGATCTGACGTCCGATCGTAATGGCAGACACGGTGCCAACCAACAGCGCAACCACGGACATAATGCCCATCAGGTTTTTAGCATCTTCATTGCCACTTTGCAGGCGGGGTCCCAGATGCTCCTGGTCAGCAATCACAGAGAGTTTGACCTGCTCAATGTTCTCCGCAATGGCTGGCCCCGCTTTCTCTAACACGTTTTCAGCTAATGACGCCTGTTGGCGCATCGCCTTAAAGGTATCGTCCATGGCAACTAAATAAGTTTGACGCAGCTGAGAGAAACGTTCCAGCTCTGCTAAATATTGAGGGCTAAGGCCCAACTGGTGCAGGAGTACCAGATCATTGTCCAGCACCTCGGTGAGTTGCTTGCGTGCGGTCTGGTAATCGTTCACGTCATGAGTATCAAAGTATTTCAGCAGATAGAAACGTCCCAGGATCAGGCTTTCCTGTAAGTTGCCGGAGTAATGGCTCAGTCGGGTTAAGCCATTATCATAGCTGTACTGGCGAAGCCCGGTCACTATCTTGCGCATTTCAGGGCCCTTTATAACCAGCACCTGATTGACCCTGTCGTTGCGAATCTTGATCTGTTCCGCAATTTGGTTGGCTGCACGCTCATACTCTTCTACCAGTTGCAGTATTTCTCGGATCAGGGCAGCGCGTTCAGGTTTCTGAATCTCCTGTTGCGCTTCTCGTAGATAGCCTTTCATTGTTTCCAGGCGGATCTGATAACGGTTTAACGTTTCTGGATTGTTTTTGATCAGATAGCTTTTAAGCTCGGTTTGCATAAAGAGCAAGTTGGCCTGTAGACGACCGGCCAGATTGCTGTCACGGGCCAACTCCCGGTACTGATCAAAACCCAGATCAGAGCGGGAAAGTCCCTTATACCCCGTAAAAGAGGTGATGAGTAATAACGATAGAATTAAGCCAAAGCTGAGCATCAGTTTCCGGCTGATACGGAGATTGTTAAAGGTGTCATTTATTCCGGCCATGGTATCAATTTCTCGCGATTATTTATGAAATTGTGATGGCAGCGAGTCTTCACCTGTTTCATTGTTATTAGACGGTTGGATTGCGGACTGGCTGAGGTTATCTGGTTAAGTGTTTTATTTTTGTCAGGTTTTGGAGATATATTGTTTTTTATGATACTAATTATCAAGTGAGAATTGCTAATGCACTATTATTAAATAAGTGAAAAATCCTTTCATATTGTGCAGCTTTTGAGTTTATCCAATAGGAAAGGCTCTCGTGTCAGTGAAATAAGAGAGACTCATACAGGTTTGGCTATCGGACAGATAACAACGGTATGTCCAATAGCTCTGCAGCCATGTTGAAGCTCGCATTCAGCTTTGCGCTTAATCGGGGCATAAATGAGTGCAACATAAGAGGAATGATGTAGAATCAAGCGCTTACTTTGGTTTATAAAATCAAAAATTAGACGATCTCTAGGTAAGCTCTGCCCCCTGCGGATGTCCCCCTATTAATAAGTAGGTAACAGACGTGAGGTTTGGCCATTAAACAAGCATTTAATGGTCTGAAGGCAGATCTTTCCCAGTCATATAGTAAAGCTTAGGTTAAATAGCAGATATGGAACGGACATATACTCTGGTAATCTCGTGCCCGGATCGGGTAGGCATTGTGGCAAAAGTCAGTAATTTTCTGGCGATGTATGGCGGCTGGATTACAGAAGCCAATCACCACTCAGACCTGCCGTCTGACTGGTTCTTTATGCGTCATGAAATTCGTGCAGACTCTCTGCCATTCGGCTTGGATGAGTTCCGTACTGCTTTCTCGCCCATTGCACGCGAGTTTGAGATGGATTGGTATATCTGCGACTCAGATGTGAAAAAGCGTGTCGTGCTGATGGCAAGTAAAGAGTCTCACTGCCTGGCGGACTTGTTGAACCGCTGGCAGAGCGGTGAACTGGACTGTGATATTCCTTGCGTGATTTCCAATCACGAAGATTTCCGTGAGCTGGTAGAGTGGCATAATATTCCTTACCACTATGTACCCGTTGATAAGAACAACAAACAGCCATCCTTTGATCGCGTAGAACAGATTGTAGAGGAAGCTAACGCAGACTGCGTGGTGCTGGCGCGCCATATGCAGATTTTGCCACCTAACTTGTGTGAGAAATACGCAGGTCGTGTGATAAATATTCACCATAGCTTCCTGCCTTCTTTTGCCGGTGCCAAGCCATATCATCAGGCTCATGTGCGGGGCGTTAAACTGATCGGCGCTACCTGTCACTATGTCACAGAAGAACTGGATGCGGGCCCTATCATTGATCAGGATATTCACCGTGTGAATCATCGCCATACCATCGAAGATATGGTGCGTTTGGGCAAAGACGTTGAGAAAACTGTTCTGGCCCGAGGTTTACGCTGGCATCTGGAAGACCGCGTGTTAGTTCATGGCAATAAGACCGTCGTGTTTAACTAACCCCCATCTCGCTTTATTCTTGCTGTGCTCTGTTACTGATCCATTCGGCGATGTTCAGAAGCACAGCATCCCGCCTTTTGTGATCTTGTTCACGCTCAGTCATTTTCTCTCTTGTTGCCGTAATCTTTTTCCTTCAATGATGACAAATAGTACTGGAAATCTCTCCGCTGTGTTCTTTACTTTAACTTAGAGGTGCAGCACAGAACAGCGTACTGCTTCCCATAAAAAGCAAGGAGATATGACTATGCTTAAGTCAGTAAAAGTCAGTGATTATCTACCAGATCGGTTAATAAAATTCACTCCGGATATGAATATATTCAGGGCAGTTGATCAGATGCTTGAGTATAAAATATCAGGCGCGCCTGTGGTTGATAGTACAGGCAAATTGGTGGGGATTCTTTCGCAACGGGATTGCCTGCAAAATGTGATTGAAGGCAGTTTCTATGATGATTCTGCCGTCACTGTGGCTCATTACATGACCAAAGAGGTGGACACTATACGCACCGACGATGATGTAGTCTCTGTAGCGCAAAAGATGATTCGTAATAATCGACGCCGTTTTCCGGTGATGGATGATGCCGGTCACCTGGTAGGCATGATCACCTTGGCAGAGATTTTACGTGTAGTGCGTGATTTTGCTGAGCACCGCTAATAGCGGGTATCAGGAAAAGGGCGTGAGTCATGCCAGTATCATTTTTCCAGTGACGTAATTGCTGTAGCAGTAATGTTAGGCTGTCTCATTAAGTCTGTCATTATTTGAAATGACTTAAGCTAATAAAAGTGATAGTAGGGTCTATGTTGTAGGACATATCCTACATTGATCAAGGGTAATCACTTCTGTTGTGTACAAGGGCTTTATCTTACTATTAAGTCTCTCGGGGAAATGTAGAAAAGCGCAATGGATGCGAGCCAATGGAATTGGCTGTTGTCGAATAATGAAGGCCTCCAAGGATTGGGGGCTTTTTTTTGCCTGCAATTTGCCTGTGCTACTGCTTCTCTCAATATTCATCCCTCCTTAATCCTACAACAAATCAGTAGATCGCTCCCATTCAACGATCTATGTGTGCTTTGTCTAGAGCCGCTCTTTTATCGTATAAAGCTTGTCAGGACTCAATTTTTCCAGCCATCACTTTGTTAGCGTATGGCCTATCTTGAAATATTCTTCTTAAGTGGTGTTGAGCTCTTGGCCAGATAAGAGTAAAAACAGCTGCATTTTTAGTAGGTTAAACAATATGAACTTTATTTCATCCAGCATTGATGGACCTTGGGTGTGGGTGGCCAATGTTATTTATCTGGTCGCCATCGTATTGGCCTTTAGATTGGCCAACTGGAAAGAACTGTTCAAGGAACCCACCTTTCAGCATGTCTATCTCGGGGCCACTGTATTTGTGGCCCTGTTATGGCAGATGAAGGCGGACCTCACCACATTGGTGTGCATCCACTTCTTGATGTCGACCACCCTGACGGTGATGTTCCGCTGGCCGCTGGCGATGATTGCCAGCAGTTTAGCGCTGGCAGGGCTGTGTTGGACAGGAAAAACCCCGTGGCATCTGTTTGGGGCTAATGCGCTGACAACAGCCGTTGCCCCTGTAGTCGTCAGTCATGTCCTATTTCATCTGGCCGATAAAAAATTACCAGATAACTTTTTTGCCTTGTTTTTTATCGGTGGTTTCTTCACCAGTGGTGTGGCAGCATTCTCATCCGGTTTAACCCTGATGACCGGTTTATGGCTGGGCTCAAGCAGCTGGGATTTCCACCGTATTGTTGGTGAATACCTGCTATTTCTCCCTATGATTTTAGGGCCTGAGGCGGTGATCAACGGCATGATACTCAGTTCTTTGATGGTGTTTAAACCAGACTGGGTAAAAAACTTCGACTACCATCGTTATTTTGATAACAAATGATGCTGACTCCCCCCACGACATTTTGCTATAATCCGGGCCGTCCGGGGGAGTAGTCGCTCTTACGAGGTTTGTATCAACATAGTTGGTCCTCAATGACCATGGTACAAACAGCCCTTCTTTAGTCGTCCAGCAATCTGGATGGGCCTGACGAGACCTGTGACATATTACTCTAAGCCGGGCCGGTGGGGAGTAGTGTGTCATGGTTTCTGATATTTACCGGCCCAGTAGGATTTTTAAATGGATGCATTTCTTTTTTCGACTTTTTCTGTTGCCCTAGCTGAGATCGGCGACAAGACTCAGCTACTCTCTTTTCTATTGATTTCCCGTTTTCGCAAACCCTGGCCAATAATATGGGCTATCTTGATTGCAACACTGGCAAATCATGGCATCGCTGCCTGGTTAGGTGCTGTGGCCGCAGACTGGTTACAAGGAGAATGGTTGATATGGGTTGTTGCACTCTCCTTTATTGCCGTGGGTCTCTGGATTTTAATTCCCGATAAAATGGAAGATGAAGGCGAAAGTACTTTAAGTAAATACGGTGCTTTTGTCGCGACTCTGGTGCTGTTTTTTATCGCTGAAATTGGTGATAAAACCCAGGTCGCAACTGTGATCCTTGGTGCTCAATTTGACAGCCTGTTCTGGGTTGTTATGGGAACCACGCTGGGCATGATGCTGGCCAATGTACCTGTTGTGGTGATTGGTCATCTGGCAGTAGATAAGCTACCGTTAAAGTGGATTCGAATCGGGGCCAGCAGTGTTTTTATCATTTTGGGGATATGGGTGCTACTGAGCGACAGCGCTGTTCTGACACAGGGTCTATAAGCTAAAAGCTGTAGCGACCGCTAAAAGAATCATCTGAGGCAGTATGGTGTGTCAACCTGAAGTGCCTCCTTTTTAAACTTAAGAACGCGCAAACTAAAAAAAGCGGATGTCTCAGGCATGCGCTTTTTTTATAGCCAAAATAAGCGCCTATAATGATTAAAGCAGGCATCGAATTGATTGAATTAATCGGATGATTGAAAGTAATCGCATGAAAAAAATCAAAACTTTAGTTATTACGCTACTTGGGGTGTTCCTTGCCTACTCTTCAGTATTCGCTCAATTTAAGGTGGCAGTGGTAGGTAAGACCAAAAACGACAGCTTTTATATGCAGGCATTTGATGGCTGTCTGCAGTTTGCCGCTACCGTTGATGACCTGACCTGTATATACGATGGCCCCGCAGACTATCAGGACCCTCGCAGTCAGGTCCGTGTTGTTGAACACTTACTGGAGCAGGATGTCGATGGCATTCTAATCGCTACCACCAATTCTGACTTTCTGGTGGAGCGTATGCTAAAGCTTACCGATAAAGTCAATATCCCGGTGATTACCTTTGATTCAGACCTGTTACCGGAACATCAGCGCTATCGTTTAGCCTATGTTGGCACCAATAATTTTGATTTTGGCGTAGCATTGGGAGAGTATGCGAAACGCTATAAAAAAAATGATCAAACCGAGATCTGTATTCAGTCTGGAAGTGACTCTACACCTAACTTGAACGATCGTATCCGTGGCGTGCGTTTTGCTCTATCGGGAGACTATTCCAATGAAAGATTAACCGGGCAGTCCGGCTGGATAGAGCATTCCCGCTGCCCGTTCTACACCTTAGGCAAAAGAGATAATGCCCTGAAACAACTGAAGTTTATCCTTTCGCAAGAGTCTCCACCTCTGTTTTTAGCGGTAGCGGGCTTTGCTCAATTTTCACCAGACTATATAGCTGAGATCATGCAGTATCAACAACAGATCAGATCCGGTAAACATGTTGTGATCTCCGCCGATGCTGAAGCGATACAGCTTGAAGCACTAAAGCTTAATCTCTCAACGGTGAATATAGGCCAACGCCCTCAGGAAATGGGGCGCTACAGCGCTGAACTCATGTACGACGTACTCAAACATAATAAGATGCCAGAGCAGCAAATTAATTATCTGGGTTTCTATTATTGTACAGCTGAAGGGCAGGTAAACTGTTCAACTTCTGATTCTGCGCTCTCTCGCTGAACGAATTTACCTGATTATGACCCGCTCTACTTCAACATGGTGAACTCCAACGGCTATGCACTACCCGCATCATAGCGAGGCTTATTGCATGAGCGAATCTAACGATCATCCGGCATATTAAGCATTAGCCGTACCTAAACAGGATAAAGAAACCTTGCTGCTATTGGTAACCAGCTCAATCGCATTATGAACAGCCTCACTGAAGCTGCGCCCTTCAGCTAATAAAAGCCGCTCTCCGAAGCGTATCTCCACAAGCCAATAAGCTTGACCACTTGCATCTAGATGAGATGTAAATTTCATAACAACTCCTGCGGGCATGATATGCCACATGCTGCATGATAAAAGCTAATGCATCGTCATCCGCTGGCAAACACCTAAAGCCCTGCTTAATCAATCTCTTACAACACGTTACAGAAAACCTTTACTACTCTTCAGGCTTTTTCTGGACAGCTAGTAACGCGGTTAAATCATAATAGCCAGATACTGTATCAATGTACAGTATTTATTTAACCTAAGAGAACATACCAAAAACAGCGACCAGAGAACGGGGCAGCTCAAATGCAAGCAGAAGCCTAAAAGCAAAGAAGGGACTACTGAAGAAAGGAGAGCAAACGGAAAAATATGAATTCGGATAACAGGATCAGGAATTTTAATGACTTACCAAACGGCCAGCTTTTGGTTTTCACAACCCATCTGGTAAACTAATTTCAGTTTTTTTGGTTTACAACTCAAATAACAGGTTTATATATGCAGGATACTAGGCTGTGGTTTCCCTATGCGCAGATGAAACATCTGGAAGTGAACTATGAAGTAGACACAGGAGAAGGCCCTTACATCCAATTTACCAACGGTATGCGCTTACTGGATGCCACTTGCTCCTGGTGGTGTATGATTCACGGCTATCGTCATCCTGATATCACCCAGGCGATTCACGAACAAGCGGATAAGCTGGCCCATGTCATGTTAGGCGGCTTAAAAAACCGACCAGCCGTTGAATTGGCGAACAAACTTGTGGAGATCACGCCAGAAGGCCTGAACCATGTATTCTTTAGCGACAGTGGTTCTGTCGGAATGGAAGTGGCCATGAAGATGGCTGTGCAATACTGGCAAAACCAGGGGCGTACAGAAAAAGCTAAACTGGCATCCCTGATTAAGGCATATCACGGCGATACCACAGGCTGTATGTCAGTCTGTGACCCGGAAGAAGGTATGCATAGCTTATTCAGCGGGTTACTTCCAACACAGCACTTTGCCCCTGCACCGGAAGCTGGTTTTGATGCCATTGCAGAGGAGGTGACACAGGATATTGCCAATCTGAGAGCCCTGTTTGAACAACATCATCAAGAAATTGCAGGCTTTATAGTTGAACCTCTGCTGCAAGCGGCAGGCGGTTTAAATATGTACAGCCCTATCTATCTGCAAGAAGCTCGCAAACTGTGCGATGAATTTGAAATTCTGTTTATCTTTGATGAAGTCGCAACAGGATTTGGCCGTACAGGAAAACTATTCGCGGCCGATCACGCAGGTATCACACCAGATATTATGGTGCTTAGCAAGGGCCTGACCGGCGGTTATATCGGCCACGCTGCAACTGTCGCCAATGATAGAGTTTTTGACGGTTTCTGGGATGATGATGCGGGGAAAGCCTTTATGCACGGCCCCACCTTTATGGGTAATCCTCTGGCCTGCGCCGTGGCATTGAAGAGCATAGAAGTATTTGAACGCGATGACTATCTTGGCAAAATTGCTCAATTGAACCAAGTTTTGCAACAGGAACTACTGAGCTTTAAGCACCCTGAAGTAAAAGATACCCGAGTGCTGGGCGCGACCGCTGTAATCGAAGTGCACGATGCAGCCAGCCTGAAAGATGTGCAAGACTTTGCCATTAGCCAAGGGGTTTGGTTACGCCCATTTGGTCGATTCCTATATACCATGCCTCCGTACATTATCACCGAAGATGAGCTAAAACAGATCACTTCGACTATGAAATCCTGGTTTACAGAAAAGTAAGCGATCTATAATGCAGGCCCTACACTTAACTGTGAAAGTTTAAGTGCAGGGCCCCGCTTCTCCGATCAACAAAAGCCAAGTACAGGCAGTAACACAACAAATACGAACGACTTACGCTGACTCTTTTTCCTGCTTCAAAGGATTCCACTGAGAGGATAGCCACTCCACAACCTGCTGCTTCGGTGCCGGCTTAGCAAACATGAAGCCCTGCCCTTGATGACAGCCTTGTTCACGCAGGAACTCCAGCTGTTCTATCTCTTCGATCCCTTCAGCAATCACCCTCAAGCCCAAACCTTTAGCCATAGCGATAATGGTACTGGCTAAACGGGCATCATCCCGATTATCAGGTACTTCCATCACAAAGGCCCGATCAATTTTCAGTGCATCCAGTGGCAAACGGCGCAGATAACTCAATGAAGAGTAACCCGTACCAAAATCATCGATAGAGATGCTAATCCCCTGGGATCTTAACTCATGCAGAATCTCCGCAATACGCTCTGCTTGCTCGGGAATAAAACAACTCTCAGTCACCTCCAATTCCAACCAACCCGGATTAGCACCTGTCTGCTGTAAAATCCTCTCAATAGTCTGAACCAGATTACCCTTCATCAACTGCTGAGCGGAGATGTTCACGGCCACAGGCAAAACAGGCAAACCGGCTCTTTGCCAATCGACCAAGCGACTACACACTTCATTAAGCACCCACTCCCCCAGAGTGCCGATCAAGCCTAAACGCTCAGCAACAGGGATAAACTCTGCCGGAGAAACCCAGCTATCGCTACTACGATCGTGCCAGCGCAACAGCGCTTCAAAGCCTAAAGGAGCGCCACTTTTCAGGTCAATTTTTGGCTGATAATAAAGCTCAAACGCATCTTCTTTAATGGCTTTACGCAGACGTGTTTCAATGGTTAGTTCACGGACAGAATCATGATGCAGAGCATCAGTGTATCTGTGATAACTGCCTCGTCCATCTGCCTTCACCCGATACATTGCTGCATCCGCATTTTTAATCAACTCATCCGGATTCCTACCGTCATCAGGATAGATACTGATCCCGATGCTACCGGAGATATATAGCTCATGTCCGCCAACAGTAATTGGCTCGCACAAAGCGCTATTGATGCGCTCTGCCAGTGCCATCAAACCTTCTACAGACTCCAGTTCAGGGACCATCACAGTAAATTCATCACCGCCTAAACGGGCAACGGAATCCCCTTCTCTGACCGTATGCGCCAAACGCCCAGCTACGACTTTTAAAACTTCATCGCCTACAATATGCCCTAGAGAATCATTGATGCGTTTAAACATATCCAAATCAAGGAAGAGTACGGCTAAACGATGCTGATGACGATGAGCATTGGCAATGGCCTGTTCCAAACGATCCTGGAACAAACGTCGATTAGCCACACCTGTTAAGTCATCAAAAAACGCCAGACGACGGATACGCTCTTCGTCTTTTTTACGATCAGTAATATCACTGAAAATGGCTGCAAACTGGCTGATCTGACCTAAATCATCGTATATCGCGGTAATTGTCAGCCACTCAGGATATACCTCGCCATTCTTACGCCGATTCCAGATCTCACCCTGCCAATATCCATTGTGGAACATCTCATTCCACATATGATTGTAAAAGTCCAACGAATGGCGACCAGAACTGAGTAAACGGGTGCTTTTACCAATGACCTCATCAGCAGTATAACCGGTTACCTGAGTAAACTTGGGGTTAACGGACTGAATCACACCTTTATCATCCGTAATAATGATACCGTCGAGGCTGGCTTCAATTACCCGCTGCGCCAGGCGTAAATGCGCTGTTGACGCCTTTAATGCCTCATCCCTTGAGTGCAAAGCCTCCTGTAGACGATTAACATACTCATACTCAACACTGTCGAGAATATCCCCATAGGATAGAATACCGATCAGCTCACCTTTTGAGTCGATCACCCCAAGGTGACGAAATCCCTTACGCTTTAAGAGATTACTGGCCTGCAATAAACCCGTATCCGCGTTTACCGCATAAATCTGATGTTCACACACCTCACGCAAGCTGAGATGAGTTGTGCCATCAGCAATCCAACGCACTACGTCACGCTCAGTAATAATGCTATATCTGTTATGACCACTCAGACTAACTGCGGCACAATCTCTCTGCCGCTCCCTGAGCCTATGTACAGCAGAGGCAATTGACATACTTCCATCAAGAATCAGAGGTTCGGATTTCAGGGCCGAACGTACATTGCGCATGCATAAATAATGTTCCAGCCCCTGAAACCGAATAATATCGGTTTGGGAGACAATGCCCAAAGGTTCACCAGACAGGCTTTTTACCAAAAAGTGACGGCGACGCAGCTGCTGAAATTTAAGAGCAATCTCACTTAAACTGATATCTTCATCCACGGAATCAACCGGGGAGCTCATAAAGTCACTGATACTGCGCTTTTCCAGAGAGGGGTCTGTTAAATCTAACTTACGGGCATCAGCTTCTGTCCAAATACCAATCGGCTCATTATCCTCGATAATCAGAATCGAGCTGACATGATTCTTTTGCATCTCTCTGGCCGCAGCGACCAGCAAGTCATCAGGTGAACAACTGAGCAGGCTGTGCTGAATAACCTCCCCCACAGGCACATCTGTGGTAAAAGTCATTCGGTTCACATAGGTCTCAGCTTCTGCTGCAGTACGTTGTTTCAACTTAAACACCATCCAACTTCTCCGGTCCCGGCACGCTCCCTGTACGCCACCGGATATTAACTTATTGTCGCTATTTTATTTCATCGCTAAAAAGCACCCAGCGATCTAACCATCGAGTAAAGAAGCTAACAAACCCTTAACTTGAGTCATCTCAAAAGGTTTATCACACAACGCAGAAACACCCGCCTGCTTAATAGAGCTCAGCCGGGTTTCATTCTCTTCCGAAGTGACCATCAGAATTGGCACGTGCGACAACTCACTTTCATTACGCACATAATTGATTAGCCCTTCACCGTCCATATTAGGCATATTGTAATCTGTCAGGATCAGATCAAAGCCCTGCTGTTCGATAATTTTAACAGCTTCAACGCCATCAGACGCTTCAGCAATATCAGAAATTCCGATCTGTTGCAGCACCCGACCTAAATGTCGTCGAGCCATACGACTATCATCTACAATCAGCACCCGGAGGCTTTCCGCATCATACAGATCCAGCTCAAGCTCATCAGGATTAATATATTCCAGTGTAGCAACCAGTGCTCGATGCAGGTCCAGCTGACTAAAGGGTTTTGGTAATAGGGCAACAATCTTGGACTGACGCACAGCTTCCAGGTTTTCATAATTTTGTTCGCTGGAAACCACCATAACCGGAATATCAGCAGTTTTAGGATCCCGCTGCAGTAACTCAACCAGCTCTGCAGCCGTGGCATCAGGCAGGTACATCGCACTGATCAGCAGGTCAGGCTGAAAGGTTTGCAGTTGGCTATATGCCTCCCGCGCACTTCCCACACCCTCAATGGTTGATACTCCTTCATCACTAAGCTCATTAATAATGATCTTTCTCTGAGTCGATGAAGGCTCAACTAATAAAATGGAAAGATCTTGAACAGCTAGGTTTTCCATAAACACACTTCCACAAGAACGAACAATAATGACTGAATTTTAAATATTCTAATCCTATGCTTTTTTAGAAGAAATATCACTAGGGTGTCTGGAAGAAGGAAGGATTCGTCAGAATAAAGTGAGTTGTTCGCCCGTCTGCTCCTGCTCAGCAAAACGTAAGCCAACACCAAGCAAACGGATATTGCATTGACCACGACGAACAGCCTCGTGTAACAGGGGTAAAAAACAGGTCATATCCAGTCGTCGGTGTAACTGCCTACTCTGAGCATCGGACAAACCAGTTTCAACCGTTGTCGTAGTAAAATCTGCAAACCTGAGCTTTAAAAACACACTTTTCACTACTCGATCCTGATAGGGCAAAAAACGCTGCTGCAACTTGCTGACTTGTTGTTCTAATTCCTGCTCAATATCGAACAGGACTGTTTTATTACTGGCAAAGGTATGCTCAACACTAACCGATTTACGTACCCGCTCAGTCACTACTTCCCGGTAGTCTTCACCTCGACACCTCTGATGCAACATAACGCCCAGCTTACCGTATCGCTCCACCAGTTTTTGTAAACTCAGGACCTGCAGCTGACCACAGGTTTCAAGGCCCTGAGCCTGCAGCTTCTGCTCCGTCACCTTACCGACGCCAGGAATCCTACCCACTGGCAAATCAGGCATAAAACTATTTATGTCCTCAGGGCGAATAACAAATAGACCATCAGGCTTTTGCCAATCTGAGGCAATTTTGGCCAAAAACTTATTCACAGATACACCGATAGATAATGTGACTCCGGTTTGAGCCACCACTTCCTGCTTTAGCCACTGCGCCATACGGGTAGCACTGCCCTGAAAGATATCAACATGCGTCACATCCAGATAGGCCTCATCGATAGAAACAACTTCAACTCTATCCGTTAGCTGAAAAAAAATTTCACGGATCGCTTGGGCCGCTTCTTTATAAACCAGCATTCGGGGAGGACAAAGAATAAGGTCAGGACATAATTTCAGTGCCTGAGCCGTTGGCATAGCAGAACGCACACCAAAGGCTCTGGCAGGGTAGTTACAGGTAGCAATCACCCCTCGCTTATCTGCAGCGCCACCCACTGCGACAGGCTTATCTTTTAACGAGGGGTTGTCACGCATCTCCAGCGCAGCAAAAAAGCAGTCGCAATCCGCATGAAGAATTTTATGCATACCCAACACTTCAAAGAGATAACAAACACTATTCCTCCAGCTCAGCAATATCCGCTACTGCATCCGACCAAGCCAAAGACTGAACATAACTCTCGGTGAGCACCTCTTTATCAAAGGCACTTTGCTCAACAAAATCCCAATTGGCATT
The DNA here is from genome assembly GCF_000422425.1 of Oceanospirillum beijerinckii DSM 7166. Classification (GTDB taxonomy): domain Bacteria; phylum Pseudomonadota; class Gammaproteobacteria; order Pseudomonadales; family Halomonadaceae; genus Oceanospirillum; species Oceanospirillum beijerinckii. The sequence goes on along the minus strand of NZ_AULT01000016.1, from coordinate 79,000 downwards.
TTCATAGGCTTTCACAATCTGAAGCACCTCCCCGAGACTCCCCTCGTGATCCAACAGAGCTTGCACAATGCGGGGATGGAGAGGCAGTTCATCCAAAATAGCTTCCATCGGGCGGCTAAAAAATGCATCCAGCATAGATAACAGACCTACCGTGAAATAGTTTTCTACTGGCAACAGCCCCTGCTCTTCTGCCAGAATCTCACACATTTTGGCTCTTAGCAAAGCGATTGGCATCAGTGTCGCGCTACGGCGTGAGGAGCCAGCCAAAATCATCATGCTGACGAGGGAACGCAGATTTTCAAACCCCAGTAACATAATCGCCTGACGCAAACTTTCAATCCTTCGAGGCAAAGAGTACTGGGCAGAGTTGATATAGCGTAGAATACGGTAATACAACTGAGGATCCCTGGAAATCTCTGCCTCGATATGTTTAACATTGGGCTCTTTCTGATGCAGCATCGCTAGCAGCTTAGTCAGAATCAGTCCGGCAGCACTGCGATTCTGATTATCCATGATTTCAGGGCGGGAGATAAAATAGCCTTGAAATAGCTCAAACCCTAAACGCTTACAGGCCTCAAACTCCTCCCAAGTTTCCACTTTTTCAGCCAATAAGGTTACTTTGGGCAAGCGTTTTAAAATACTCACTCGCTTTGCCAAAACCTCCATGGAGGTATTCATTACATCCAGCTTGATAATATCGGCATAGGGCAGGAACTGTTTGGTTTCCTGTGTCAACACAAAATCATCCAGTGCGATACGGTAGCCCTGCTCACGCAGTCTCCGAATACTTTGGATCATGTCCGAAGTAGGCTTAATATCTTCCAATACTTCAAGGACTATACGCTCTGCTGGCTCTGGAAGCACCTCCCCCTGCAGCAGCCATTCATCGGTCATATTGATAAAGACCGGATGCTTATCAGCCAGTCGATCAATACCGATATCCATAAAAGCTGTCATACACACCCGCGCTGTAGCCTGATGCGGACTACTGACCTTAGCATACTGAGCATCTGCGCTATTTCTGTACAACAACTCATATGCTGCTAGCTTTTGCTCGGAATCACAAATGGGTTGTCGGGCAATACAATAATTATCCTGATGATTATAAACGCCCATCAAATTCTGCCCCGTAACCATTAAAACCTCAAAACGACCCAGATCTTACTCAATAGCAAGAAACCGGCTAACACCTGCTTGCCCAATTGTCATCACAATAAACCCAATGGACAACAATGCCCTACTTAAGTAAGCACACAGTACTTTTCCCGTATACAGCCCGTATTTTCCGGCCGATTCAGCCGGAAAATATCGGAATATTTATGCTCGGGTACTTAAAGCTAACGCAATTATTATCTTCAACAAAACAAAGATACTCATAATGACCACATTTTATGACTGACCATCCTGAGAAGGTAGCTCAGGATATTTTTTGTCTCGCTGAGCCAATAACAAAAAAACCCTACACAACATAGGTGTAGGGCTTTCTACTTCAATGCTTTCAATCATAACCGTCATCTGAACTTTATCTGGTTAACTGAATCCAGTTCAGAGACAGGCCAGATTATAATTTTGGATAACTCATTTTGAAAGCACTGGGGTTTATATTGACGATGATTTAGCTTAGTGGCTGTCGATATGCTTGGGTAGCACCAAGTTCAGCACAACACCCAAGATGGCACACAGACTCACTCCTTGCAGGCTAAACTCACCACCGCCCAGGTACATGCCTCCGATGCCAAATACCAGAATCAGCGCCACAATACTCAGGTTACGGGGCTGAGTCAGATCATCACCGGACTTCACCAGAGTGTTCATACCCACTACCGCAATCGAACCAAACAGCAGGGTCATAATACCACCCATTACCGGCGTTGGAATGGTTTGCAGCAGCGCGCCCATCTTACCGATAAAGGCCAGCAATACCGCAAAGATTGCGGCCCAGGTCATGACACGGGGATTGAAGTTACGGGTCAGCATTACCGCACCGGTTACTTCAGAATAAGTAGTATTCGGTGGACCACCAAACAATGCGGCACTGGAAGTGGCCAGACCATCCCCCAGCAAAGTGCGATGCAGACCAGGTTTTTTCAGAAAGTCCTTACCGGCAACCTGGCTCACCGCGACCATATCACCCACGTGTTCAATGGCCGGGGCAATGGCTACAGGAATCATAAACAGAATCGCTTGCCAGTGGAATTCAGGCATAGTGAACGCAGGCATCGCTAACCAGGCTGCTTCACCTACAGGGGCAAAGTTTACCAGGCCCAGCATCAGTGACAGCGCATAACCTGCCACAACACCGGCCAGAATAGGAATCAGTTTAAAGATACCTTTGGAGAATACTGCCACAGCCAGCGTTACCACCAAGGAGAACATAGAGACCAGAATCGCCTGATCATAGCCCACCAGTTCAATGGCACCATCACCACTTTTGCCCATTGCCAGATTCACCGCAACAGGAGCCAATGCCAAACCGATCACCATAATCACAGGACCGACAACGATTGGTGGCAAAATACGGTGCAAAACTTCTGTACCCTTAGCGCGTACCAGTGCACTCAATAGGATATAGGCGAAACCCGCAGCCATCAGCCCACCCATGGTTGCAGGAATCCCCCAAGCCTGCACACTGGCAATAATAGGCGCAATAAAAGCAAAAGAAGAGGCTAGGAAAACCGGTACCTGACCACGAGTGACCAGTTGGAACAGCAAGGTACCAAAACCTGCGGTAAACAGGGCTACATTCGGGTCCAAGCCAGTTAACAAAGGCACCAGCACCAGCGCACCAAACGCTACAAACAGCATCTGAGCGCCGGTGAGAATGGTTTTCGGCGAAGTCACCGAACCAAATTCAGTTTCAGTTGTCATATCCGTCGCCCGTTACAGAGTACCAAAGATCTTGTCACCCGCATCGCCAAGACCCGGTATAATATAACCTTTGTCATTCAGACACTGATCCAGACCTGCTGTAAAGATCTCAATATCGGGGTGCGCTGCCAATGTTTTCTCAACACCTTCAGGAGCTGCTACCAGTACGATCACTTTAATATCTTTACAACCCGCTTTTTTCAGCATGTCGATGGTTGCGATCATCGAGCCACCGGTAGCCAGCATAGGATCGATCACCAGACTGATACGCTCATCAATCTTACCCACCAGCTTTTCAAAGTAAGGCACTGGCTCCAAAGTTTCTTCATTACGCTGCAGACCAACCACACTCACCTTAGCACTTGGAATCAGTGTCATTACACCATCCATCATACCCAGACCGGCACGCAGGATAGGGACTACAGTAATCTTTTTGCCTTTGATCTTTTCAACCTGGATGTCGGAACCGTCCCAGCCCTCAATGGTAACTTGCTCAAGCTCCAGGCTCTTGGTCGCTTCGTAAGTCAGGAGTGTCCCCACTTCCGAAGCCAGCTCGCGAAAACTTTTAGTACTAATGCCCCGTCTGCGCATTAAACCAAGCTTATGCTGAACTAAGGGGTGGTCGATTACGTGAATTGTCATGGGGACCTCAACTATTGCCAATATACTTTCTAGTTACACTCATAGACCCAAGCAATTACTCTAACTTAGGCTCTGAGGCGTAATTATGCGATAGTCTTATATTCGAAGGTATAGTTGAGGGCAAAAAAATCAGGAATTTTTCTGATTTGCGGTTTTTCTGTCGGCAGAGTAGACATGATCGCGGTAAATCAATTGCTTATTAGGATTAACCGTACGGTCTTCAGACAGCTTCATAATAGCAGACTCAAGGCGCGCCTTTCTCAACTGGCTATTCAGATTCAGTCCTTGCCAGGCATTACGCGGCAACGGAGGGAGTTCAAGCTCTTTCCGGTCACTTTCCATTGTCGTGCCTTTATCCAACATAACGTTCAGCAAATTACGCTTACCAGTTACCAGCTCCGATAGGAGTACCAGCCCTAACAGTCTTTTTAAGCGCGTTTCGCGAACTTTAGGCGAGTCAGTCATCAGAAACCTTTAAAAAACATTAAGTTAACCACATAGCCCGCACACCATGCGAAAGATATTCCCGCAAGATGATAACCTGAATTAAACCAGTTGCCTACGTTGCAAGCCATTAATATTTCGATATTAAGCACAGAAACCGATATTCCCATAGCAAAAAATGCCGTTTTCACCATTACAGAGCGATTTTAGTCAACTCTCATTCTGTCTTGGCTTGTACACGGACGACCAGAAACAATCTCTGTCTATTTTCATCTCAAACGTATAACAGCATTTTTTATTTGGGCGCCTAATACGATTTGTTTATCATAAATGGTTAAGCATGCTCTGGAGCTACCGTAGACAACTCTGCTAACTCCATCACAACATGATCGTTTGCTTGCGTTAGAATAAGTGACGCAACAGTTAAAAAAGGTAGCCTAACGGCAAAATCTCTGGCATGCCATAGTAAACTATGGTCAATTAGCGATAAGTCGTTCTGCTCTTTTGTATATAAGGGACTGTTATGAGCCCACAGAATAAAGAAAGCAACCATATGGATGTTACAGAAGAATTACAAAATGATCAGCAATCGCTGCAAACTGTTGATCAGACTACCGATGACGCAGATCAACAAGCTCAGGAGGAAGAGTCTGACGGCCTGGAGTTTTTTGCTAACGAGACTGAAACACGCCTAATCGCGCTATACAAACCAGCATCGAGAGCACTTACCATAACTGAAACTCAGATTCGTGAACGCTTGGATGAACTGGGTTTTGATGAAGAACACTATCCTCTGTACCCTGAACGTATTGCTGACTTAATCAAAGGGGTTCAGCAGCGACGACACTTTGAGATGGAAATCGGCGGGCCGCTGGATGCTGTTATCAGTGTACACCTGTCTTGTGACCAGACGTTGGCTGGGGTGCAAATTACGCCGCCGCTGGGACGAGGTCTGCCGGCATCAAAAGATATGCTCCTAAAAGCTTTGACTGATAACCGGGTTCGCCATGGCATCGATAGCAAACTTATCGATAAGCTATTTGCTAAAGGGCCTACATTGAATCTGCAACAGACCTGCTGCTATATCATCGCTCACGGTAAGAAAGCGATTGATGGTCAAGATGCAGAGATGATGCCTTTAGTTGAAGAGATCTCCGAACGCCGCCCTAAAGTTCTTGAAGATAATAATGACCAGGTCGATTTTAAAGAACTAGGAGACTTTCCGGTTTACGAAGCCGGCACACCGCTGTTCCATATCACTGAACCTGTTGCAGGCCAGAATGGAATGACCGTAGTAGGTAAGCCTATTCGGGCATATCAGGGTAAGGACAAGAAAGTCAAACTGGACCAGAGTGTACGGGAAGACCCGGAGCACCCCAGACACTACTCTTCTGCTGTTAAGGGCATGCCAGTATTTACCGAACAGGGCGTTCATATTGAAAATGTACTTAAACTGGATGAAGCCAGTCTGAAAACTGGCAACGTACGTTTTGATGGCAGCATCCAGATTAAGCAGGGCGTTGATCAAGGTATGCTGATTGAGGCCAGTGGTGATGTAAAAGTAGGGGGGTTGGTCGAAAACTCTACAATTATCGCTGGAGGAAGTGTTGAGATTGGAGGCGGTGTTCTGGGTAAGAAATCTCCAGACCCAGCCGCAAAGGAGCCCACCAAAGACAATGCAGTTATCCGTGCTAAAGGCGACGTGACAGCGCGGTTTATCAAAGATGCCTGGGTATTTAGTGGTGGCACGATCAGCGCCCAACGACAGATTCTTCAATGCCGATTACATGCTGGTAACGCCATTAAAATGCCTGCTATGGGTCAACTGATTGGCGGTCATTCCACTGCCGTCAAGTATATTGAAGCCGGTCAGCTTGGTGTCCCTGCAGCTGTAGCCACTGTACTGGAAGTTGGACCACTGGATGCTGTACGAGCCGAAATGGCCGAGGTACAAGAAAAAATCAAACAGGGTTTTGAGCAAACAAAACAGATTAAAGCGCTGATTCATCGCCTTAGAGAAGAGAAGCGCCGTATTTCACCCGAGAAAAAAGAACAAATTCTTAAAGCCAGGGATACGGTCATAAAAGCGATGGCAAATCTGGAAAACCGTCGTCAGGAGCTGGAAGATGAAGCACAGAGCCGCAAAAAGTCTAAAGTTAAAGCGCTGAAAAAGGCTTTTTCGGACTGTACTATCATTATTGCCAACACCCCATATACGGTTAAAGAGGGCTTTGGAAAAACCACCTTCTATCTTGATGGCGGCGAGGTCAAAATTCGCTAACACTTTTGCCGAATATAAGATAAAGATCCCCAAGCCTGTGCTGAGTACAAAATCAGGGAAGGACTTTTTAAGCATTAAGAAAAAGCATTGCAGTATTCTCCAATCATAATGGACTGGAGAATACTTCTATTTTGAAGTCATAATAAAGGCAGGAAGATTAATTACAGGATAAATTCAGGCACCGGATCGCCTGCGTCACTATTTTAACTCCACGGGCCATCTCCACATCATCATCCTGCGTAAAGCCCAGCACCAGCCCCCGGGCAGGCTGACAGCTGCGGTCATAGTGACTCAGTGCTCTGCCCCCCACACCTTGCTGCACAAGGGGTTCAACTAAAGCCTGATCATCGCAATCATTTGATAGTTTGATTACCAGATGCATACCTGCTCCGGCATCAATAACAGGAAAATCCTTCAACCCCGACTCGGCCAGCAAATGCTCAAGGCTCTGCCTCCTCTGAAGGTATAACTGACGCAGCTTTCTGATATGCCGACTGTAATCACCATTTTCCATAAAACGCGCCATAGCAACCTGAGGCACCACAGATAACCCGCCATCCATAAAACGACGGGCTTTACGAAATAAAGGTACCAGAACTTCAGGCAACACCATATAACCCAGCCTTAAACCCGGATACATTGTGCGGCTGAAAGTACCTGTATAAATCACCCGCCGCTCCTTACTTAGAGCAAACAAAGCCGTTACTGGTGAACCCACCGCAAATTCACTGTCATAATCATCCTCTACAAGCCAGCTATTATTTTGCTCCGCCCAATGCAAAACCTCTAAGCGAGCGGATAAAGGCAAAGTGTGCCCTAAAGGGAAGTTGCGTGATGGCGTAATAAACAGCAACCGTCCCCGTTCCGGCAATTTAGCCTGCTGTAACATCTGCCAGTGAAGATGCCGCACTTCAGCTCCAGCTGCACGGATAACCCCCTCTGTCCCTGGATATCCCGGCGTCTCGATCCAAACAGAATCCCCCTGCCCTGTTAGCAGAGAAGCGATCATATAACTGCCTTGCTGAGAACCCGAGGTGATCAGGATCTGCTCTGGTGAAACCTGCATGCCACGAAAAGCACTCAGATGACGCGCAACTTGTTGGCGTAAAGGCAAATAGCCCTCTGCCGGATGACTATATAAAGCCTCATTATCAGCCGCAGCAGAAATACAACGTTTCCAGCGCTTGCGGGGAAAATCACTTAATGCAGGTACCGCAGGTTGTAATAACAAACGCCCAGGGGGATACATACTTTGGCTCTGTAATAAACGATTAGCTTTCTCAGATAACTCAGGTAAGCGATCGCTATTCACGCTCGGTTTAGATTCTGGTTGTAGCAGCTCAGCTGGCAGCTCTGTCACAAAGCTACCGGCACCTTGACGGCTCTGTACATATCCCTCAGCAATCAGCTGCTCATAAGCCGTTTTGACAGTATTGCGGGAAACCCCTAACTGGTTCGACAAATCACGGCTGGAAGGCAGCTTCTCAGCGCCGGATAAGCGACCAGATAAGATGTTTTGTCTGAACAGTTCAAACAGTCGACGATACATGGGCAACTCTTGCGCATCAGAACTGAGACTCTGAAACAGATCAGGATAAAAGTCAGCCATCGATTTACCTGGATTATTTTACGTAGCAGAAACACATACAAATGCCACAAAGAATAAAGGCTATAAGTCATAGCAACACCATGATTATATTAACATTTGTTTCATACTTATAACTGTATCATGGTGGTTGTATTGTCACATTCCCACTAGAATTAGAGTATCCCCACACAGCCTAGGTTTAGGCTAAAGCTTCAATCTAAGAGAGATGCCATGGCAAACCTTGTATCCGATACATCTGTTACCAAGCTATATGTCGCCACTTTTAACAGAGCCCCTGATTCAGCCGGGCTTGATTACTGGGTCAATAGCTCTGATCTGGACCTTGCAGGGATAGCCGCCAGTTTTTTTGACCAACAGGAAACTCAACAAACCTATCCAGCGGAAACCACTAACAGAGATTTTATCTCCTCCGTTTATCAAAACTTGTTTAATCGCTCTCCAGATAATGAAGGCTGGGATTACTGGGAAGACCAGCTGGATCAGGGAGCCTTGACTCGCGATGTTTTTATCCAAGCCATCATTGATGGCGCAGAGGCCGAAACGGGCGATCCAGACGACGCCGCTATTTTAGCCAACAAAACAGAAGTCGGTCTTTATTACGCAGAAAATGGCTTATCAGACAGTGAGCAAGCCAAAGAGGTGATGGCTCAGGTTAACTCTGAATCCGCTACCGTTATCAGCGCTAAAAACACCATCAGCGAACTGGCTGCAGCCAACACCATCATAAATAATCAACTACTACAGTTCAGTCGTATAGAGAGCGGTATCGACAGCAGCAACCTACTATCCCTTGGGGACACCCCCGGTGTATCACTGGAATCCGATGAGTATTGGACAGATAACAATATAACGTTTGGTTTCAATCAAATAATTCCTGATGAATACACCGACCCGGATCTTGAGCTAAACCTGACTGGCTGGAGTCCTATATCGGAAGCTGCCGAACAAGTCGCCCGTACCGCTATTACTGAATTACAAACCTTCAGCCAGTTAACCCTCAGCGAAGATAACTCCGGCAATGCCGATATTCGCTTCAATGCCTTACCCCTTGAGGATGCGTCAGGTTTTGCTTATTACCCATCGACAGATCCTGTCGGCGGCGATATTTTTCTCGATTCAGCCACGATGTCATCAGAGGATTATCAACCCGGTACTTTCGCCTATCATACTCTGGTTCATGAACTCAGCCATGCTCTCGGCCTTAAACATCCTTTTGAAGATCCAAACAGAATAGCTACAGATCTGGACAATAATGACTACACAGTGATGTCCTACACTGAAGCTAAAAATCTGCGTATCAGCATTAACTATGATCCCGAGGACTTATCTATTGGCGCCAGCTATTCATGGAGTGCCATGCCTCCCTCTTACTCAATACTGGATATCGCCACGCTACAAGCCATTTACGGGGCCAATACTGCCTCAGAAACGGGCAATAACACCTACTCCCTCAGCTTTAGCGACTACACTTACCTTACAATCTGGGATGCTGGCGGTGAAGATACAATCGATATTACCACCACTACAGGCAACAGTGACATTGACCTGAGAAGCGGTGAACTGTCTTCGGTTGATGTTAATAGCCTTGATCAGCAAATTGCTGAAAAGCTCGCTGAACTGGATAGCATGAGAGCACCTGATTTCTCAATTTTTATTACCAGCGCCTACCAGGATGAAGCAAACAATCTCTACACAGGAGAAAATAATCTGGCAATCGCTTACGGCGTTTGGATTGAGAATGTACTCACAGGTTCAGGAGACGACACCGTGCGTGATAACGGCGTAAATAACAATATTCAAACCGGAGCAGGTAACGACCTGATTCAGCTATTTGATGGCGGCTTTGATACTGTCGACGGCGGCAGCGGCAGCGATACCGTGCAATTGGATGAAGCGTCCAGCCAGGTGACAATCAATAATCAAGGTGATGGTAACTATCTGCTGATAGGCCAAAACTTTTCTGCACAATTGACCGGTATTGAAACCTTAACCTTCACTGATACTACGATGCAGCTTGGCTAAAAAGCTTAGTATTTTTGGTCAGAATGGTTGCTCAGCGTTACAGCTTAACGCTGAGCAACCAGACAAAGCTCTGGAACTTAAGACCCGGAAGAATTAAACCGGGTTAGGAAGGATTAACCGACCAAGCGGTTTGCCCAGTCTTCAATCCACGGCAGTGCAGGTTCAGTGGCTTCAAAGTATTCTGCACAATCAATATCCAAACGTCGGCCAATACGCATGGCACCAAACCCTTCCAGCGTCGCGTCAATTTTTTTACCAGCATCACAGAAAGTTTCATCATAAGAGCTGTCGCCCAACGCTATGACACCATACTTTAGATGAGATAAAGACATGCCCACCTGTTGAATCGAATCGTAAAACTTCTCAAAACCAGGGGGGAAATCACCTGCCCCTGTGGTAGAACAGCTAATCAGGATCGCAGCATTATCGGTATCCGTCAGATCAGCAATCTCTGGGTCTTCTGAGATATCAACCTGATATCCTTTTTGCTCCAGAACAGGCTTAATACCATCTGCCACATCCCTTGCACCACCGTATACAGTGCCTACCAGAATTTTAATTTTTGCCATGCTTGGACTACCTTTACTATATCCAACTATTTTACTCGGAATTATATACTGAAGCCGGGGTAGATTTCACGAGCAAAAGGTGTAATTGTGTTAACTCGACACAGAAATTAAGATTATGCTGAGAAAAGTTCCCTACAACTAAGGAAAGAGCTATGTACGCGCAGGATTTCAATGAGTTGGGCTTTATCTGTTCTAACTGGCCACTTAAATCTGAACAACCAACCTTGCTATTTGTACATGGAGCAGGACTCAATCATGCTCAATGGCAAGCCCAGATGATAGGTTTACGTGACAAAGCAAATCTGGTCGCAGTCGACTTGCCTGGCCATGCTCTAAGCGCCCATCACGATGGAGAGCAGTCCATTACGGCCTATGCAGATACTCTGGCAGAGCTGTCTGAATACCTGAACTGTCAACAACTGGTACTGGTCGGCCACAGCATGGGCGGAGCCGTTTGCCTGGAGTTTGCCATACGTCATTTGCAGCACCTTTCAGGCCTTGTACTACTGAATACCGGTGCCAGACTGAAAGTGATGCCGGAAATACTGGAGAAAATCCACATGGACTATCCTGGATTTGTCCAAATGATGACAAATCAGGCAATGACAGACGGTGCCGATATCGAGTTACTTGAGCCTGTATCAGACCTGATGCTTCAGAGCGATCTGCAAACCGTGATCAATGATTTCAGTGCCTGTAATCGGTTCGACCGTATGGATAATCTATCTGAGATTACTTGCCCCACACTGGTCCTCAGCGCTGAAAAAGATATGATGACACCGCCCAAATACGGCAAGTTCCTATCCGATCAATTACCTGATAGCCATTTTGAAGTGATTGATGGCGCGGCTCATTTAAGCCCTATTGAACACCCACAAGAGGTCAATAGTGCGATAGGCCGCTTTATCCATTCCCTTTAAAGCTGCGTCCCATCCTTATAGCCAGACTCAACACTTTAGCATCTCTTAGATTCAAGTAATAAGTCTTCCGACGCAGTCAGAAGACTTACAAGATTACAATACAAAAGCTGATGATAAGAAATGATCTTTAGCCACTGCTCTGTGCTCTGTGCTCTGTCCAAAAAACTACAACATTTTTTTCAAAGTAAACGCACCACGCAGATCCCCAGCCTTGAAGCCAGTCGCGCTATCATATGGATAGAGTTCATCTAACTTTGCCTTGATGCCAGGCTTTAACTGACCGCCATGACAGGCCAAACATTGCTTAGAGACAGGAATGGCTTTCATCATACGAAATACTTGTCGACCAGATTCATCCGTTGTGATCTCACTGTATGCCAGAGTTTTCAAATCAGCACCCAGTGTTTTTTGTGTCGCAAAATATTCCAGCACCCGACGCTCCCAGGCATCGGGGGCATTGTTTGGATTACGCAGTTTCAAACTGGTACGGGACACATCCCACCCTTTAGCATCAGAAACCTGTTGAGTAATCGGCTGCGCCTGGGTATTACACACCTTAATGGCTGCAGGTAGCCCTTCGTTTTTAGCGGTAGCTTTCAGTTCGTTACCTAACTGAGAAGCCAACGCTTTAATCACACCCTTGCCTTCCTGCTCAAGGCTCTGAGTAGAAACAGTATCAGCAGAGTTCGATTGTGCAGCTACCAGAGTTGATAACAAGATTGTAAGGTTCAGGGTACGCTTTTTCATTGAGTTATCCTGTTATTGTCATGTGCCGCAAACCGACACTCACATTAGAAAACCCCAATACTAATAAGCACCCCAAACATTAGCAATGACTTAATAAAAAAATAGTGCAACAGATACCTTTCACTCTCGCCTCAATCGATTTGTACTGATAAGTAGGCATACAGTACTTTTCCCACATAAAGCCCGTATTTTCCGGCCACTTCGGCCAGAGAATATCGGAATATTTATGTTCGGGTATTTACCCTCTATTCACTTCTTTTTGATATTAACGTCAATCTGCTGGTAAGCGATCTGAATGTCATGTGCCCTGAACGCTTCTGCAATCGCCTGATTAACCTCATGAGTGACAATAAGTCGGTCATCCATATCATTGACAAACAACCTTAATTCCAGGTTCAAAGTACTTGGACCAAACTTCATAAAGAACGCATTGGGTTCTGGATCTTTCAGCACTTTCTGATTTTTAGATGCCACATCCAGCATCAGTTTTTTCGCCAATTCGGTATCAGAGCCATGGGCAATGCCCACAGAGAGAATAACCCGGGTTATAGGGTCCGTCAGAGACCAGTTGATCAACTGATCGGTAACAAAGTTTTTATTAGGGATAATAATCTCTTTTCTATCCCAGTCTGCAATCGTCGTCGCTCTGATCTGAATACGCGTGACGGTACCGGAATAATTGCCGATGGTGACCGTGTCCCCTATGCGAATAGGTTTTTCAAACAGAATAATCAAACCTGAGACAAAGTTAGCCACAATCTCCTGCAAACCAAAACCAAGGCCAACACCTAATGCCGCCACGAGCCACTGTAGCTTCGACCAATCCAACCCCAACTGCCCTGTACCAGCAATAAAGCTGGTCATAATCAGAATATAACGGGTGATCGTAGTGATCGCGTAAGAGGTTCCTGGAGACAGAGTCAAATGTCTGAGCACCAACAGCTCCAACAAACCAGGCAGGTTGTAAGCGGCCAAGATACACAGACCAATAAGAATGACACTGACCAATATACTTTTGAGCGTAATGGGTTCGGGAATAATCCCCTCAGACGTCGTAATATCATTGCTCCACAGCACGATACTATCCAATACATCAAAAGCAGGCAGGGCATTTTTCAGAAACGCCCAGAACAAAAGGAAAAAAACGATTCCGGTAGTAGCCCGAAGCAATACCCGTGCCTGATCAGAAATTGTCTGCAGATCCAGATAGTTTTCATTCAGAGGAGGCACCTCTTCATTTTTCTCACGGGCTTCAAGAATTTCATTACGTCGGGCTCTCGCACGCTCAAAAGCCAGGCGCCGCTCCTCAATCAGTAGCCAGCGGTTACAAAAACGATAAAACAGGAACGTCAACACGCTGATACTGGATAGAACCAGTAACATGTACATAAATGTCTGACCAGTGAAGGTATAACCCATGATTGCAGCAATGACGATCAGAAGGTGACCTCCGGCATTGAGCCCAAGCCAGGGCCTGAGCTGTTGCCACAACGGTGCCCCGGATGAGTTATGCACCGGAAGTGAACGGTATAGAGAGATACAGAACAACGTCACCATTAATGCCAGCGCCATTAGCGCAGCTCGACCGGCACCCGAGCGCAGGCTGACATTATCAGTCTGTTCTGTCGCCGCAATAACCAACACTAAAAACGCACCAAACCAGAAAACCAAATGTAATCGTTTTCTGATACGTGAACACAAGCCTTCAGACACAGAAAGATGGGCTGGTAGCAACCCCTCTGGTGTTTTCAGCCAATAGATCAGAGCTAAATAGATACCGCTGGCCAAAGCTCCTACAGGAGCCAGCACGGATAAATCGACCTGCCATACCTCCGTGTTAAACACCTTCCCCAACAGCAAGTACACGCCAGCAGGAACGGGCAAAATGACGACCAGAGGCATCCAGGTCGCCTGAAAGGTGTGCAGAAACCGATCATTGACAACATTCCCAATATATTGGGCCCAGAGTCCCTGTTTTTTTCTCAGTTTAGGATATAACAGCAAAGAGACCGCCACCAGAATCAACCATAGCGCTAAAGATGCGATCCAGTCATCCGAAGGAAGCACATACTTCTGATCCGACGAAATAGTCGGAACAAGTATCGAAAGAACAGAAGGAATACCCTGCAGCACATCAGAAAACCACTTGGGTGACAGAGGCGGGACACTTGGAATCCAAAGAAGCTGCTGTGAGATCAGCTCTTTACCCTTATTGGCCTGCTCTGAAAACTGCTCCTGTACGGAGAGCAATTCGGATAGCTCATTCAGAGCCTGATTAATTGTCTCCTGTGTTTTAACCGCGATACTCCTGTAATCATATTGCAGATCTTTCAGGCGACTCAGCTGTTCATCACTCAGTCCGGGAGATAACAGCCTTTCATCTGATGTGTCGATCATCAGTTCTGAGCGGGAAATATCCAGACTCATCAAACGCAGCTCATTGAGCTGTTTTTTCGTCGCCAGGGTATCCACATCCGCTTCAAGATGCTGAGTAAACCGACTTAACTCCGGACCTAATGGTTGTCGGCTTAACTCTGTTTGCAGCTGCAAAGCCATATAACTCTGCTTAAACAGATCCAGTTTTCGCTCCAGTAATCGACGCTGCTGTAGCGTATCTTCCGCCAGAGTAACAACGGCTCTCAGATTTTGGCTCAGCTTTTGATTACGTGCTTGCTGCTCAATAATAGGAGCGGGAAGGTCGTCGCTATCAGATTCCGTATGCACTTGCTCAAGTGTTTGCTCCGCCTCAGTCCGGCGCTTATCCTGCAACAGATCCTGCAATGTTTTAATCAAATTTCTCTGATGCTCAAGCTGCTTGGTTAAACGTTGCGCCTTAATCTGATTTAGCTCATTAATACCCGGCAATGTCAGCAATCTAAACTCCAGAGCCTGAATTCTCGCCGCCCGCGCCGCGAACTCTGCATCATTCAGCGCACTGCTTTCGCTGCCTTCCGTAATCTCCTGCTGTTTCAGAGATGCAAGTTCAGTACGCAAGGTAATTAAGGTGTCACTGCTTTGCTTAATTTGCTTCTGAACCTGCTTTTCGCCTTGCTCTAATTCCAGTAGCTTCGCTTTTTCCAAAGTCAGTTTCTGCTCCAGCTCTGAAGCACTTTGCTTCTTAAGCTGCTGAATATTCAGAGACGGGGCAGACTCGGATAAACTCTGCTGAATTTTTTTTATTTCTGCCGGAATCCGCTCTAATTGATTACGGCTTTGCATCGCCTGCTGCTCAAAAAGTACAGCATCCTGCCAGGCTGCAATAATCTTCTGGTACAACTCTCTTTGTTCTTTATCCTGAGAAGTGGTTGCAGTTGCATCCAGCTGCTCCAAACGCTGCTTATAGAGTTCGAGGCTCTCCTGGGAGTTACTGAAAGCTAAATTCGAAAGTAAAAGCAATGCCAGAAGGATAAGACTTCTGATAAACGTTGGCATAGAGTCCCTGTCAATCATAGGTTGGTGACGATGGTCATTCTGTTAGAGAGAAGTTGAAACACAAAGGAGAAAAAGATCAGAACAAACAGTGCTGTAAACAGGATTACAACACTGTAAGTGCCAAATATTCTATAACAATTGAAGCCTACAGGAACAGACCAGCATGACGATGAGCTACCGCCATAGCCATACCAAACGCACCAATCGCACCTACCGCCAGCACCAGTTGCATCGCTTTAGCCTGGGTTTTCAGCGCAGCAATAGCCAATGCAATATAACCGATCAGAGCAAACAATTTTTCCGTTAACCAGCCGTCCGCAAATGGGAACTGGCCTGTGGTAACAGCCAATGTGCCAGCAGTCAGTACCACCATCAGCATAGAGCCCAGAGTAGCCATCAGTGCCAGACGGCTTTCGGCTGCCTTAGAGCCTGTAAGAGATAACACCAGACGGATAACAAAAATAACAAGACTCAGAATAACAAACGCTAAATGCAGTTTTAACGCGATAGGATACATTTCAGCCTCTTTAAATCACGGTAGAAAGTTTTAGGAATAACTTTAGAGCCGCGATACTACCATAAGTTTCATGAATAAGATCTTCGCTGTAGCGGCATTATCTTGTTGTTACAGACTGATAAATAACAGGTATTCCCCTACCTGCTCCCTTGACCATCAGAGAGGTTCTCTACGGCGCTGCAGCATAAACATCTGAACCGATTAAAAAGACTACGTTTAACTAATGGCCGTTACACAGAGTTATGAATAGTCTCATTTGCTGGAACTGTTTATTATCTTTGCACTGCGCACGCTGATTACGTTACCGGTTATCGCAGGGGTTGCTCACCTGGTATTTTAACGGCCAGCCCCAAAGTCTGGCTTTGGGGCTGCTTCTCTTAAACGGGGCTACCACCCTTTGTATCGGTTAAGATCATAATATCCCGCCTGCCGGGGCTGTTCCGACTCCATATAATAGCGAAAGCTGTGGAATATCTCCCAGAAGTTGGGATCAGTTCTGCGTACTCCCCAACGGTCCACAACTTTTCGGCGATCTTTTATCCGCTTCATATTCGCGAGCTCACCCACAAATGCAGAAACCTCCCGCTGCGGCACCCTGAAAATAAAGTTAGGGTAGCTGCCAACAGGCTCTCTGAAAATAGTGACGCTATCTTTCTCCGGTTCATAGCGAAGCTCTTCGCCCAGCATGAATGCGACATTGGAATGTGACCGGTTACGTATCAATGTATAGACGGAGAAATCACCGCCCGGTAAATCAACTCTTAGAAAACTAACATCGGGCAGCAGATCAATACCGGGAATATCCTTTGCCCGACCTTCGGTCAATGAGGCCAGCTGTTTATCGATCTGGTTTTCATGCGTCAAACCCAAACGTAAACAATCAGGATCACGGCATCCATCAAGGGTGCGATTATCAATGATATGATGATTAGCACGCCAGATCTGCTCAACAATCTGCAGTTTGGTATCGCGTCGCGAAGACAGCAACAGCGCTGAAGGGGTCTTGGTATCAAGATCATGGTAACTGATCAGCGTTTTAATAAGACCGCTATAGCGATACCAGTCTTTATACATAGCCTCCCTCTCCTGAGGCGGGGCCAGGCGGAGAAAATTGGTTTCTCCACCATTGCGAATAAGATCAAAGTAAAGTCGTGTCTGAGCCTGATGAGAAACACTGCCAAATACATTGAATCCCACTACCAGCTCATAATAGGTACGCTCAAATAATGGGTAATCCATCAGCCAAAGCGTGCGGGGTAACGCCCCTTGAAACCCTTTCATAACTGAAGCACTGTCATGATGTCGGAAGACCGACAGAAAAGCGTTGTCGTTGTGGCCATCGCCATCCCATATCTGTTCGACAGCCGCGCCCTTGGGGAAAGCCTTGCGGTACTGCTTCTGGCGATGTTCCAGGTATTTATTGCGCTTACCACTGTATTTGAACCAGGCAGAACCCAGCGCCATCATGTCCGAATTTTCACCGGGTAATCCCAACAGATTTATCACTTGTTCACGATAGTCTGGCTGGCCGACATACTGCTCGTAGTCTGGATCTTCAAACATGACCCAGAACTGATCGCGGATCACATCAGTCGCGATCTGACCACGGCAGACAGGGCCTCGAATGAAGTTACGAACAAAATACTCTGCTTCATCCAGCATAAATTGATAGCGGGATCGTGAGGGAATGGCCGCAAAAGTAACGAACGGATTCGATGCGTATTCATAACCGTAACCGGGTAATTGATCGACTCGCCATTCGGTCTCCAGAAAAAGGGCACGGTAGCGATCCATCCTGTCTTTACTCAACTCGTAAACGATATGGGTTTTATGGACAAGGGTGTCAACCAGAGGGCGCAGACGATAGTAAAACTTGCCGCCCGGATCTCCATTCGGACGGACTGTTGCGACTGGAACAATTTTCCCAGGCGCTGCGGTGCGTGATCTCACCAATTGAAAATAGGTGCCAGAGTGATCGCCTTTAAAATACAGGTGCCCCAGAAACAAATGCTCAAATAAATAACGGGCAACCAGTTGATGACGTTTATCGTCATGATTTAAAAATGCTTCCCACTGATTTACCTGATCTGTTGTCGCGTCTGATATTACTAAAGAAGACTCTTCGACCTCCGCCCCCTGCTTCAGCCAGGTGGTAAGACGATGATATTCATCATCCGTTAGTCCCGTCACCCCATAGGGCATTCCGGCGAGAGGATAGTTTTCGCGATAGTCGGCAAAGTCTTCCGGTTTCGGACACTGGTTTTCACGGTATATGCCCAGAGAATAGTCATCTGACAGAGGCTGACCAGGAGCAACCGGATTCTCCCTACCCAGCTCCAGCATACCCAATAGCAGGGAAGATCTCTTATCTTCCTCTGTATCGCCGTCAACGGAACGTATAATGGAGAAAAAACCTTTTTTGCGCCAACCTTCCTCTGTCAAAGCGTCCAAGTGAAGCCGGGTAGGACTCATATCACCAGTTCGGACGCCATTGTAAACCGACGCCTGACTTGCACCCCGGAGAACCCCGGAAGCGGACTCCAGCTTGAGCTGACAGGGCGCATCATAGCAGGCATGACAGGCAATACATTTTTGATCAAAGACAGGCTTTATATCACGGCTAAAAGAGAAAGCCTCTGCAGGAGCCCCTATTGCAGTCGGGCTGGTAATGATGAGTAAAATTGATGAAAGAAAAACGACTAAATACAAGCCCGCCAAACGCCCTATTCGATAAAAGTTCCACATAACCTAGCAACTCCTGTAGAGGGCATGCTTCTGGCAGACTTCATTTCAGAGCACAGGAAAACCCAACGCCCAAAACATCCTGATCATCAAAAAGCTCCATCCGACTGGCCCTTTTTGAGACATACTAACTCTGCCAAATCATACGTAAGTTTGCAGCACAGCGCAAAACGAAGACGAACAAACGGCAAAAACAAAGCAAACAGGCAAAACAAACGATGACCGCCGTTTTTTATCTTTCAGCCACTGATTCTTGGCTTCAGGCTCTATCAGCCACTGAAGAAATACCTGACTCAGCCTCTAGGTTTCTTTGACACTAGATAACATATTAAGTATATTTTTAATTAACATATTAACTTTAATAATAACTGAACAGCACAGCAATCTTGCTCATTCTGTTTGGTGTGATGCCCTGGTCATTCCAGGCCCTCTACTGCAAAAGACAATTAGGTAGCTACAAATGGGTAAACTTGCACTCGCAGCTAAAATCACTCACGTTCCATCCATGTATCTTTCTGAATTAGATGGTCCACGCAAAGGTTGTCGCCAAGCCGCTATTGATGGTCATATCGAGATTGACCGCCGTTGTCGTGAACTGGGTGTTGATACGATAGTTGTGTTTGACACCCATTGGCTGGTAAATGCGGGCTACCACATCAACTGCGCACCTCACTGGCAAGGCACCTATACCAGTAATGAGCTGCCACACTTTATCAGCAATATGGAATACGATCTTTACGGTAATCCTGAACTGGGTAATCTGCTGGCAAACGTGGCCAATGAGCAAGGTGTCGAAACCCTGGCACACGACAACACTACTTTGGCCCCTGAATACGGTACTCTGGTCCCTATGCGTTATATGAATAAGGACAACCATTATAAGGTGATCTGTGTTTCTGCCCTGTGCCAGGTGCATTATCTGAATGATAGCGCCCGTCTGGGGTGGGCTTTCCGTGAAGCCATTGAGAAACACTACGATGGCACAGTGGCTATTTTAGCTTCAGGTTCCATGTCGCACCGTTTTGCTCAGAATGGTCAGGCGCCTGAGTTCGCCGATAAAATCTGGAGCCCGATGCTGGAAACCCTGGACAAGCAAGCCATTCGTATGTGGGAAGAGGGTGACTGGTCAACATTCTGCGAAATGTTGCCGGAATATGCGGCTAAAGGCCACGGCGAAGGCTTTATGCACGATACTGCCATGCTGTTAGGCGCCTTGGGTTGGTCAGAATACGAGGGTAAAGCGGATGTGGTTACACCGCTGTTTGGCAGCTCTGGCACCGGGCAGATTAATGCCATTTTACCAGTAACCGAGGTGTCTGGTACTGCGGTTCCCAAGGCTCAGGCAGCGCAACAAAAAGACCTGGTGTACGGAGAGAGCCGTTTGTAAAACGCTCTGTTATTACCGAAGGGCTCTTTAGGGCCCTTTTTTATGTCACCTCTTCTTTCAAGCGCACAAATACAAATAAGCCCCTCTTTATAATTTCAGGCTGAACCCACTCTTGCCTTGAGCGTCTTTTACATAAAAGATTGATACAGGGCCTTTGCTCGATGTTTTTTTTGCGAATGTTTCCTCTGCGCTACATTCGCAAAACAAACTGCAACATTCTCACATTGGATTATGCTTAAGATAATCCATGATCCGCCGTTATTTAAGTCATTGAATTTAACTGAAGAGGAAAATAGAAATGGATGCTATGGGCAGTGTGGGTATTGTTGCCAGCAATATGGGCCATCAGAATGCTTCATTGGGAGTGCAAGCCTCTCTGATTCAATCTATTCAGGAAACGCATAAAAATGCAGTCGAGACTCTAATGAGTGGTGTTGCCCCTGTACAACCCTCCGTTGAACCCCATTTGGGTAACAACATCAACGTCAAGGCTTAACTCTTAGTCCGAGAATACGGCTCAATAAGCCGATTGACCGTAGAGCGTGCTTTATCGCTCTGCGGTCGCTTTGGCTATATCACTCACCACCAAACATCCCTATTAATCCCTTAAAAAGTCCACTGCTTCATGCTTTGCTTCCACCGAGAAGCTGCGCAATTCGGTTTTTGGAAACAGTTTATCCTCAAAACTCACAACCTTATGCAGCCACTTTTTATCCGTTATCACTGCTGCTTTATGAATATCCGACACGCCATGACTTACCAGAAACTTTAGCTTTTCTACAATAGCTTCAAACTCAACACCGCCGAGACTTTCAACCTCCTGATACAGACAGACTTCACCAAAATCATCTATCTTGGCCGTTATCTTCTGCAGCACTTCGTGCATCTCATCCTGACTTATCTTCCCTGAAATACGATAAGCTACTGCTTTTGGTACACCAATCTCCAGGAACTCAATCATATCGCTTCCTCTTGTCTATGGGCACACCTGACCTATTATCGTACCCGGCTCGATTCACTTCAGTGTTTACGTAATCTGACACTCCATTTGCCATCATGCTCCGCAGTACACTCTTCTTCGGTATCAAAGCATACATGCCGGGCAACATCGCTGATGGCGATATTTGCCGCTTTCAGCTCTCGGCCAATCAGCGCATACAGAGCTTCAACTTCGGCAGACGCCTTTGCTTGCTCCAGGTTATCAATAGAATCAAAAATGCAAATAACCGACAGTGACTCAGGAAATTTGTTGAAGTTTGCAATATGGGTTAACCATTGAAAGCCTTCGACACGATCCAAAGCAGCATCACATACATGAGTCAATGCTGTGATTAAATTTTTTTCTATCTTCTTATCCGTTTTCTTCATGAGGCTCGCCGAGGAGGTTAGACACAGGCGCTATCATAACCTAAGCATCACCTGGTAACAGATGATCAACACAACAAACATCATTACGGCCATTATCCTTGGCTTGATAAAGCGCGACATCCGTTCGCTCCAGCAAGCTTTCTGCATTATCGTTAACCTGGTACAGGCTGACACCAAAGCTTGCGGTAACACAACCCACTTCAGGAAAACTTTGCTGCTCAACATGTACCCGGAGTTTTTCAGCCAGACGGATAGTCGACTCTAAATCACTTTGCGGACAGATAATAAGAAATTCCTCTCCCCCCCAGCGACCAACTATCTCGCTGCCCTGGCACACGGCTCGTAGAATAGAGGCAAACTCTTTCAGGACCAGGTCACCCACATTGTGACCAAAGCTATCATTAATCGCTTTAAAGTTATCAATATCGAGCAAGATAATGGTAAAGCCTTGATGACCTTGACCCGCATACTCCAGCTGTTGCGACAGAGATTCATACAGCTTGTGCCGATTAAACAACTGAGTCAGCGGATCAGTTTCTGCGATTTTGGCAAGGAGCTTATTTTTCTCGTGCAACTCCTCGGTACGCTGCTTAACCTCATCTTCCAGTTTCCTGTGATACTCCTGAGTTAACTCCTTTGAATGCCGCAGTTTCTCGATCATACGACCAAAGTTTTTAAACAGAACGCCCATCTCGCCAGAGTACTGGGTTGGCAGTTCATGCTCTAAGTTGTCATCACTGATCTCTGTCGCAATACTGGATACACTTTGAATGGGGACAAACAAACGAAAGTAGTAGATAAAGCCAATGGCCAGATACAAGAATGCCAATATAAAAGCAACTGACACCTGCATTCTTTCATTGACCTTGCCTAAAGTGCCTATAATGGCTGAATTAGGTACCGCATTGATAATCGTCCAGCCTGTCGCCGGGATTTGTACCGCACTGACCTGATATACTTCTTCCTGACCTGAAGCCTGCACCACGTCCAATTCAAACGACAGAGATCCTTTATCGGCGAGTCGCTGCATGACACTGCCAGATAACTGATTCAGTTCAGAAAAATCAGAGATCACAGACTCTGGGTTATCTTGCTGCTGCCTAATCAAATGTTGTGGGGATAAGTAATAGAGCACACCGCGGTAACTGTCTTTGTTCCTGGCTTCAATCTCATCATTGCATATCTGCTGATTAGTTGAGATCGCTTTACCATAGCGGGAGGTCACTACAATAGTGGAGTTATCATACAGCTCGATATCTTTTAGAAAGGCATCCAGCAGCTGTTGAATCTTAATATCGTGAGAGGTTACACCCTTCAGCAGGCCTTGCTGATCATAAAAGGGGTAGGAAACCGTCACCATTTGCCCCTCTCCAGCCAGATCACTATAAGGCTCTTCCCAGCCAAAAGTTTTGTTCTCAAAGTCAGCTGCCAGATACCAGTGTTTGGTGGTCGGAGCTGTGGAAGCACTGGAATATTCCAGGCTTACACTGGGGTAGATATGAACCAGATCATCTTCTGTACTGATATAAACCCAAGAGTACTGATAGTTCTCATAGATCCCCTGAATCAGATATTTCACATCTTCAGCTGCAGCGATTTGTCTGGCAACATCACTGTCAAAGTGAGTTTTTTTATCAACAAAGCTGGTCAGCGCAGGTGATTGAAACGGAGTTTCTGGCCTGTTGCTGCCATCATGATAAAACGCCCAACTGGTTTCAGTGCGATGCATTTTTGAGCGCCATTCTTCCGTCTGGCTCAAGCTTTGCTCGGGTAGGGCCTCGTATGCACGCATATAAGCATCAGAGATAATCTTGGTAGTAAACGCGACCTTATTAAGTTCTTCATCCACCTGCTGGGCAACCGTTCGTGTCATGGTTGCCATATCAGTCAAAGCCTGTGACTTAGCTTGCCCTGATAAGGTTGAAAAAACAAAATTTAGCAGCAGGAAAATCGCTGCAGCTTCAATCAAAATAATGCCAAAGAAGATCTGCTTGGTGTTAAAACGATGTAAAAGGGTCGTCATATCAGTCTATCTTCTGTATTCCAAACGCCGTGTTCGCTTTAATTATCCATTATTGATACTTAAATTTTACTCTAAACAAGATATCAATCAGGTAATCTGGACAATACAAGGTTTTTTACAGTGTAAGTACCTTATTACCAGTACGAAAAGACCAGGAAAAGTATTGTCGCCCCTTAAAACAGGTGACAAAATTGCTACCAACAAAGCAAAAACCATTTGATCTGCAAGGACTTTAGCAGAATAATCCGATTCAGCCACCTGGGGTAAACCCTAATGTTATCTACCCGCTGATACAAATCAGGTTATTGGCCCTATGGCGATCATTTCCCAAACAAAATCCCTTTTATATTATACGCTCTCTGACTGCGCTACCCTGTTGAAATGGTAACAGATTAACTGGTAGAAGCGACTAATATGAATTGGTTTATCACCCATATACTGATGCAAGAAATAAAAATGCCACGCACGCCCATGAACCTCAGGTAATACTTGCACCAAACGTTCTGCTCTAATATCGGCCTGGACAAGGAGGCCAGGGCATAATACTACCCCCATGTGATTCAGTATCATCTCACGCAACGTCGGTAACGTGTTGGTTTTTATAGTACTATCAATCGAGTATAGCTGCCTTTTCCCTGTCTGAGTATCAAGTAAGTCCAATTCCGTATGTTGCCACCGTCCCGTCACCATCACTTCTGGCTCAAGTAGAGAAAACTCAACACATAACTGGCTCATGGCAGGTATGACAATATTTTTTCAAAAAATGGCGGCACTGAAGCTTTAAATAATAGATGTGAAGGCAGTGTTTAAAACGAGCCTTCACTTATTCTTAGACTTGATCTACCTAAAATAAAAAGCGACATCCAGCCCTCAAAAAGCGTCATAGCTCTATCTTTTTGGCCCACAAACCAGCTATAAACCTTTCCTTGGATAACTGGCTAACTACCGGCTTGAGAATAAGTCTTCTAACGTACGTTAGACTCATCGTTGAGGCGTTTTTTTCAGCTACCCTACATTCAAATAAATGTCGTATCCTCTAGATACAACACAAGGTGCCGTCAGCACTGGACGCAAACCTGACCTTGCATAGCATTCCGATAGTAAAATAGAAAAACAATCGACTTGCCAGCGTGTAAAGCGGCCTCACAACAGGAGGCATTTTACTTCCATGAAGACTGGCGAGCACTAAGGTGCACTGAGCTTATGAGCAATTCCAATCAAGAACATACCAGCAGCCGCAGAGTACGCACCATAGGCTTTCTGCTGCTGAACAACTTCACCATGATCTCTCTGGCTTCAGCAGTAGAAGCTTTGCGTATGGCTAACCAGTTATCCGGTGAGGAACTGTATGCCTGGTACACCCTGACTGAAGACGGTGAACCCATCAGCGCCAGTGATGGCATTAAAATCACACCCGATGCCAGTATGTATTCCAATCTATTTCTGGATACCGTGATAGTCGCCGGAGGAGTCAATGTCACCAAGGCCTATCACAAAAAGCATATCAGCTGGTTGCAGGAGATGGATCGCAAGGGCTGCAAACTGGGCGGAGTCTGTACCGGTCCTTATCTGCTGGCAGAAGCGGGCCTGATGGATGGTTATGATTGTAGTGTGCACTGGGAGTATCTGGCTTCCCTGCAAGAAACCTTCCCGAAAGTAAACTGCTCGAATCGTCTGTTCAGTATGGACGGCAAACGCATGACCTGCTCCGGGGGCACCGTACCGCTGGATATGATGCTGAATATGATCAAGCAGGAGCATGGTGCTCAGCCATCTGCGGCTATCTCAGAGATGTTTATCTGTGACCGTGTGAGAGATGAAAGTGATCAACAGAAAGTTCCTCTGCGTCATGTCTTAGGTACCAACCAGCCTAAGCTGTCGGAAGTGGTCGCTCTGATGGAAGCCAATATCGAAGAGGTGATTGGTATGGATGAACTGGCTCACTATGTCGGGCTCTCACGCCGCCAGCTGGAACGAGTCTTCCAAAAGTATCTGCACTGTTCGCCGTTTAAGTATTACCTGAAGCTCAGACTGCTTAGAGGCCGTCAGCTATTAAAACAGAGCACTATGCCCATTGTAGATATCGCTACTGCCTGCGGTTTTGTCTCAGCGACCCACTTCAGTAAATGCTATCGTGAGCAGATGGGCGTTGCCCCAAGCGAAGAGCGTACGACCATGACCAAGGAAGAGAAAGCCAAAGTGCGCGAAGCTGAGCAGAAGCTCCCCTCGCAGAAGCCACCGTTCAAATCGATGAGAAGCTATCAGGAGTCGTTGGCAAAAGGGGCATTTACCGAAGCCAAAGCAGAGTCGACCTTTGGCTCGGTGAATCTAAAAGAGGGTAAGTAAAAGCGCGCGCAGCACTGGCTACTATTGATGGATTCCACCGGCCCTCAAAAGTATTAACCGATAAGGACCCGAGCTTTTTAAACCCTTCACATCAATGGTTAAACATATTCCAACCGCTGCTATTTAATCGCATGCGCCATAAAGCGGCTGACACCTTCAATAGGACTAGGCTGGCTGATTGCCGGGCTGATATAGGTCGGGGCATTCAGATAGCCTTTATTAATCAAACGTGTGACCAAAGGTAATTGCTCTATAGACACCTTACCGGCCAACAGGTGATGGAAATCCGGGCAATTTTCATAGGCATTCAGCATCTGATGAAACCCTTGCAGATACAGATAATCTTTCGTAAAACCACCACCCCGATACACCCTGGCACAGATTGTAAAAGCCAGTTGATCATCCACCTTGTACTGCTCTTTCAACAGCTGAAATGTGCGTTTAAAGTCTTTCTCAACCAGCATCGACTGAACCGCAATCACCCGTAAAGCCAATACCTTCAGCCGGGGGACTGTCAGATAGCCCGCCAGGTACTCACACAAAATCGCCAACCCTTCCTGCGTGGTAGTATTAACCGGACTGCCCAGTGATAGAATGTTCAACGGCTGCTGTCGGGCATTTAATGTTGTCACCAGATGCACACCCAGCTCATGGTGAGCCAGCGCATAGACTTCAGTCTGACACACTTTTGCACGGGTATTGATTCGCACCCGAGTACCGGATACAAGCGCATTAGCAATCATGCCTTCAGATAACACAAGCTCATATTGATAACCCTGCATATCCGCGAACGCTTTCAAGTGAGCCAGAATACCTTCCGCATCAACCGGTACACTATCCTCTACACCCAATTCGTTAGGCACATGCAAAACAAAGTGCGCGTTACGAATATCTTTGACTGTTGGCTCACCGTAGTAACGCAGAGAATCATAGACAAAGTCACTGGTACCAACGGAACGATACTGGTCCAGTTTATCCACGTAGGACTCAATCACTTCGCTATAAAGCTGTATCAGATCGGGATCAGGCAGATTCTCAACCGGCAATTGATAGAGCGCCCTTTTACGTTGGAAAAGATCGATCTTGTGTTGCTCATAAACAAACGCAGGATTGAGCGTACACTTTGAGTCAAAAAACGCCTGTTTCTGCTGCTGAAAGTTCTTTGGCGCCACGGCTTCAAGAATTTCAACACCATTAACCAGCGCATACAGCTCACGATCAAGCTGTGCCAAAACGGGGTGATCGACCACAGATTTATCCATAATGGGGTCTCCTGAGAATAGGAATGACCAAGGGCGTTTAAAGGAAGGCTGAGCACCGGAACAGCCCCACAACCCTGGCTAACAAAAAAGCAGCAAAAAAAGCAAAAAAAGCAAAAAAAGCAAAAAGACAAAAAACTGTCTTTTTGCTGCGTGCACCAAGGGTGAAAATATTGGCTTAGAAAATGATCAAACTGTGTCTTTTGATCAGCCAGTGTTCCAAGTGGGCGATTTTTAATTCAGTTGCCAAACCAGGTCAATGTTTTTTTTCACGGCACGAATCCCCTTGTTACACCCCTGCTATTTATAGCACTAATTAAAACAATCGCTTTCAATACTCTTGCTATACAGATCTGTATAAAATCATTTACTTATCCACGGCCATTGTCTTCAATACATGGTATAGCGCTTAGGTAATGGATAGCCCTAAGTCTTTACAACACAACACCTAAGCGGACACATACCCCCTCAGATCACGATAAATCATGCTGGTGTTAAAACTAATATTTTTAGCGCTAACGCAGACCCAAGCGCTCAGCCAGCACCCTGCTACCGGCTTAATGCTCTTACTTGCCTGAGCGTATTTTATATTGAGTTGGGCAATAACCCCGGCTGATATTAGGATCTCTCAACTGCTGATGCTTACTCTTCCGACCCGATACGCGCTTGCGCCATAAGCGAAATGAGCCTGGCTTTAAAGAGCCGCGCATCAAAGCGATCACATCAGGCTCTGTTAGGCTCCAATTTAATGCAATCGCTTCAAAAGGAGTACGATCTTCCCACGCCATCTCGATAATACGCGACTTATCCGCTTCAGATAATTGATAGGATGTCTTAGCCATTAGACTCTCTTCTTTAAATACAGGAAAACCCTGTTCCTGATTCTGTTATGTTTCAGTAATGCTGCTTTTGCCAGAGCGACAACGGCGGGAACAATAGATCACCTGCTCCCAATCCTTTTGCCACTTTTTTCTCCAACTGAACGGCCGGTTGCATACGGGGCATACTTTCCAGGGCAGATGGGCTTTCTTCACTTTGATTACTCTTCGTCATCCATAGTCATATCAACAAGCGCTTTACCAGCAACCTATCTCCTACGATGGTTGGCAAAAATCAGATTAACGCTCAGCTGAAAAAGAGACCCTCTGTTAAAAGATACAACCTGCAAAAAGAAAGGATATTTTGAAAAGGGCTACTCTGGAAAACATTACCCGAATGGTATTCCTAAACAGGCGCTGACTGAAAACTTGCCCGGAAGTTATGCTTTGTTCAGATAGCTCCTGTTATGCCGTGACCCACAACACCTCGGCATCCTCATCACCAGAAGAGAGCAGATTTTGCCCCATGCTACAGTCGTAGTAGATACTATCGCCTTTATGCAGCTCAATGGGCTCATAAAACTCTGAGAAGAGCACGATACTCCCCTTCAGCACATACAAAAACGCATCGCCACGATCTTTTTCTTTTACTTCTTCAGTAAACTCACGTACCGAACGATTGGTGATTTTTAATACCGTAGGCATCAGTTTTTTATTGGAGATCTGCTGCGCCAGAGCATGATCCGGGTTTGGAGCGCGGGTAATATCCAAACGGGCAAAAGGTTTAGGCTTATCCATCAGACGCTCAAACAACTGCGGCAAATAGATATTCAAACCGATCGCTATGGACTGAAGCGTTTCAAAGCTGGGAGAAATTTGATTATTTTCGATCTTAGACAGCGTGGATTTTGCGACCCCAGTTATCTGTTGCGCTTTTTCCAGGGTATAACCTTTTTCCTGACGGAACAGACGCATAGTGCGGCCAAAATCCAAGGGCTGGCGATTATTATTGATATCCATAGCGGTGAGCCCCTTAGGTTTGATATCAGAGTAAGCTGGATAAGCGAAGCGCCATCCGACGCTGACTCAGATACCGGATGATTGTCGGAAGGCAACTTACGGCTTTTCCAACCTGCAACAACTTATCTGGATTGGTATTAACGTGATCAGAAAGCGGAACCTCTGAGAGTCCTACAGGGGATGGAGGACTCAGTCTCGGCATGACAGACTCAGAGGTTCCTTAACGGGTTGAGCTAAAACAGCATCCCCTATACGAAGCGGCTGTTTTATACCATTCCTGATAAGTTTCTTGATATCAGAGTAGATGGATGAGCGGAGCGCCATCCGACATTGACTCCGATACCGGATGATTGTCGGAAGGCGCCTTGCGGCTTTTCCGACCTACAACAACTTATCGGATTGGGTATTAGCTGCTAGCAAATCAGTTACTACTCTCAAATTAATTACTGCTCTCAAATTAATTACGACTACTCTCAAATTAATTGCTAAAGACAACAGTACGACTGCCACTTAAGAAGACGCGCTTCTGAATGTGGTAACGCACAGCGTTAAACAGAGTAACGCGCTCAACATCCTGGCCTTTCGCCACCAGATCTTCCGGATAATGGGCATGGTCAACTACCTGGATACCCTGAGTAATGATTGGGCCTTCATCCAGATCGTTATTCACGTAGTGCGCCGTCGCACCCACCATTTTCACGCCCTTCTCCCATGCCTGGTGGTAAGGCTTAGCCCCTTTAAAGCCTGGCAGCAGTGAGTGGTGAATATTGATCGCTTTACCATCCAGATAGCGACACAGATCCGGTGACAGCACCTGCATATAGCGAGCCAGTACCACCAGCTCAATATCGTACTCTTCCAGCAAACGGATCACTTCCGCTTCCTGCTGAGGCTT
Organism: Oceanospirillum beijerinckii DSM 7166; assembly: GCF_000422425.1. Lineage (GTDB taxonomy): Bacteria > Pseudomonadota > Gammaproteobacteria > Pseudomonadales > Halomonadaceae > Oceanospirillum > Oceanospirillum beijerinckii. The sequence goes on along the minus strand of NZ_AULT01000016.1, from coordinate 49,091 downwards.
GGTGTCTGCCGTGATGGGTAAATGGTAATAAGGAATATCATGCCACTCGGCCAGATGTTTCAGGTCCGGGTGGTTAGAGATAATCACAGGTACATCGATATTCAGCTGACCGGTACGGTGGCGGTAAAGCAGATCGTTCAGACAGTGGTCAAACTTGGACACCATAATCGCCACCCGTGGGCGATGTTCCGGTTCGGTTAACTGCCATTCCATATCGAACTCTGCGGCACAAGGGCCAAGCTCTTCGGAAAACACCTCAGGGCTAAAATCGTCTGCCTGAGGAGTAAATTCAATACGGATAAAAAACTTGCTGGATGCACGATCATCAAAAGAATGAATTTCATCCACGTAATTTCCAGAGGTCGCCATATAACGGGTGACCACATCCACAGTACCTAACTGGCTCGGACAGGTTGCAGTAAAGATCCAGGGTTTTGTTTTGTTAGTCATAACGATCTCTTTATTATTGTTAGCGGACTGATTGAGCTGGAAAGCGCGATGACGATCAGAGCAATCAGGTGTTACAGAAGAAAACCGCATCCCCTCACCCAAAAAAATGTGTTCGCTACAAAACATCTTTTCGGCAGATACACCCCATGTACATAAAGGGGAGCGGTTTACAGCATCCTGTCTGCTAGAGGTACAGACAGGACCCTGATTCGGTTAGACACCTAAGCCTGACTTCAGACTTAGGTGTCAGTGCTTAATTACTTAAGCATGTGGACCAGGCGTCAATCACCAGACGCTTAGGCCTCGATCACCAAGCCGAACTCACGACTGGCGTCTTGAATCCACAGCCAGATGTAGTCAGCAAAGCTGCGACGAATCACCAACTCAAAGCGCTTGTCACCGGTGCGGCGGATGATGGCACTGCTCTTGGCAAATACCGTCGATACCACTTTACCAACCGGGAACTCTTTCGGGTGCAGATCAATCGGCGTGGATTTTTTCAGCATATCTACAACGTTGTCGCCCGACAGTTCCAGAATGGTAGAGCCACCGCTGGAGTTCACCAGCGAGTGATGGCCTTCCATCTCTTCGCGGAAACGGGTTTCCACTTCGAACGCTTTCTCGCCCGGCACGACGATCAACCACTCATCCGGAGAGATCCAACGAATAGAAACATCACCTTTCTCCACTGAAGTCAGTGGTTGCAGTGGCAGAGCCACATCCAGAACACGCACTACCGCAGCGAGCTGCTCAGTATTGTTTGGATTGCAACGCAGCGTCAGGTGCGCCTGCAGCTTGTTTTCACGCAGGTGTACACCACCTTTGCGAACGCCTTTCTTGGACAACGCGTCCAGTTCAGCATGATGCAGCGGCGATTGACCAACAATGTCTGCACCCGGCAGTTGATTCATAATTGCCACGGTATCTACTGGCTTTTCTTCTACAACGACATTATCAGACATTTTGACGCTCCCCTTTAGGGTCCAGGAAGATCGGACTACAGATTTCTGCTTCTATAACTCGGCCATCTGCCAGTGGGTAGAATACTTTCTCACCCATCTTATCCAGGCCACCTTTGACAAAGCCCATGGCGATGCTACGACCCAGGTTAGCACTCCAGTAACTGGAAGTAATGTGACCCACCATCGGCATTGGGATTGGCGCATTAGGATCCAATACACCCTGTGCACCTTCCGGCAATACCACGTTTGGATCAAGGGTCTTCAGACCCACCAGTTGTTTACGGTTCGGGCGTACACAATCCTCACGAGCCATGCCACGCTTACCGATAAAGCTGAATGGTTTATTCGGAGATACACACCAGCCCATACCCAGATCGTATGGGTGAACAGAGCCATCCGTATCCTGACCGGCAATGATAAAACCTTTCTCTGCACGCAGAATGTGCATGGTTTCTGTGCCGTATGGTGTCAGGTTGTACTTGGCACCGTGCTCGAACAGTTTTTCCCACACATGCAGACCATAGTTGGCCTGAACGTTGATCTCGAACGACAGCTCACCGGTAAAGGAGATACGGAATACACGTGCTGGAACGCCAGCAACCTGCATCTCTCTCCAATCCATAAAGCCTAAGTTCTCTTTCGACACATCGTAATCGGTCAGTTCCTGCAGCAGCTTACGGCTGTTAGGACCTGAGATGGTCATCGTGGCCCAGTGATCGGTTACGGTGTTGAAGTACACTTCCATCTCTGGCCATTCAGTCTGATGGTACAGCTCCAGCCATTCGTAAACGCGGGCTGCACCGCCAGATGTAGTGGTCATGACGAAGTGATTCTCGCCCAGGCAAGAGGTCACGCCATCGTCAAACACCATGCCATCTTCGCCACACATCAGACCGTAACGACATTTACCGACTGCCAGTTTAGCCCAGGCGTTGGTGTAAACACGGCCCAGGAATTCACGGGCGTCTTTACCCTGGATATCGATCTTACCCAGTGTAGATGCGTCCAGAATACCGACGGATTCACGGGTGGCTTTACACTCACGGTTCAGCGCATCCTGCATGGACTCACCCGCTTTCGGGAAGTACCAAGGACGTTTCCACTGCCCCACATCCTCAAACTTAGCGCCGTTCTCAACGTGCCACTTATGCATCGCGGTGTAACGTTTAGGATCAAACAGCTCACCACAATCACGACCGGCAATGGCACCGAACGTCACAGGAGTGTAGTTTGGACGGAAAATTGTCGTACCGGTCTCTGGAATGGTCTTGTTCAGCGCACTTGCCGCAACCGCCATACCATTGATGTTACCCAGCTTACCCTGGTCCGTACCGAAGCCCATGGCAGTGTAACGCTTCACGTGTTCGATAGACTCGTAACCTTCACGACAGGCCAGTTCGATACCCGCAGCCGTTACGTCATTCTGGTAATCCACAAACTGCTTCGGTGCTTTTGCAGTCGACTTCAGGTGCGGAATGTGGAACAAAGTCATTGGCTGACCTTCGTTCACCTCAACCGCTTGTGGCAGAACCACTTCAGCCGCCTTCATGCCCAGAGCTGCAATCGCATCCAGAGCCGCTTGCTGACCTTCAGCCAGTGCTTTGCTGGTGCTGTAGCTACCATTGATCGCACCTGCCGTCAGCTGCTTCTGTACGGTCGGTCCTGGTAGGAAACCCACGACTTCTTCATTCCAAACCGGACGACTACCGGTGTGGCAAGACAGGTGAATCACCGGACTCCAACCGCCGGAAGACGCAACCGTATCCGCACTGATCTTAGTCACAGAACCCGCAACTGACTTACCGTCCGCGCTGATCGGTGCAACAGAGACACCGGATACACGCTTGCTGCCCTGTACTTCGATTACCGCAGAACCTGTGATCAGATTCAGGCCACGCTTGCGAGCCGCATCAACACGATCACCGCTTGGATTCTTACGGGTATCAACCACAGCCGCAACACGACGACCGGCATCGTGCCAATCCAGTGCCGCCTGGTAACCGGAGTCATTCGTGGTCATCAGTACCAGATCATTACCTGGCACCACACCGTAACGGGTGATGTAGGTCGAAACGGCGTTAGCCACCATACAACCCGGTACATCGTTGTTAGCGAATACCAGTGGACGCTCATGTGCACCTGTCGCCAGTACAACCCACTTGGCACGAACACGGTGCATACGCTGACGCACCTGACCGTCTGGTGCACGATCGGCAATATGATCGGTGCGACGCTCATGAATGGTCAGAAAGTTGTGATCGTGATAGCCGTTCACAGTAGAACGTGGCAGCATCATCACATCGTCATAGCCGCGCAGCTCATCAACAACAAAGCTCACCCACTCGCTGGCTGGCGCGCCATTCAGAGTCTCTTTGCTGCTCAGCAGACTGCCACCGAATTCGGATTGCTCATCAGCGATGATCACACGGGCACCACTGCGTGCTGCAGTCAGCGCCGCAGCCAGACCCGCAGGACCGGCACCCACAACCAGAACGTCACAGTGCTGATTCACCTTGTCGTACATATCCGGATCATTTTCCAGAGGTGAACGACCCAGGCCCGCTGCTTTACGGATGATGGACTCGTAGGTATCCCACATAGACTGCGGATACATAAAGGTTTTGTAGTAGAAGCCCGGTGGCATCATATTGCCACCGACTTTACCCAGTACGCCCATTACGTCAGTATCAACACTTGGCCAACCATTGGTGGCACCGGATACCAGACCGTTAAACAGCTCTTGCTGAGTGGCACGTACGTTAGGCACCTGAGTGGCCTCAGTCGCACCCAGCTGCATGATTGCATTCGGCTCTTCCGCACCCGCAGCGATAATGCCGCGCGGACGGCTGTATTTGAAACTACGGCCAATCACATCGATGCCGTTAGCCAGCATCGCAGAAGCCAGTGTATCGCCTTGGTAGCCCTTGTACTGCTTACCGTTGTAGGTAAACGTCAATGGCTTGGAGCGGTCGATGCGACCTCCACTCTGGAGGCGGTTTTTCTGTGTCATGGTTCCGCTCCTCTTATTCTTCTGTTACGAAAGATGGCTGTTCGCCAATCTTATAAACTTCTTTGATTTCGTAGGTCTGGGTGTCACGGGTCACATTGAAAAATTTGCGACAACCCGCTGCGTGCACCCACAACTCATGGTGCAGACCACGAGGATTCTTACGGAAGAACAGGTACTCACCCCACTCTTTATCAGAGCACGCTTCCGGGTCCAGAGGACGGGCAATATGGGCCTGACCTTTCGCGTGGAACTCTTCTTCTTCCCGGTATTCGCCACAATGCGGACAATAGATATGAAACATCGATTCTTACTCCTCAGACTCTGCCCGTATTAGTGTGCTACACCAGCAGCGCCGTGCTCATCAATCAGCGCGCCATTGTGGAAACGGAACATAGAGAACGGCTTAGCCAGTTCATGCATCTCGCCTTTCGCCAGAGATGCCGCAAATACGTTGCCGGAACCCGGAGTCGCCTTAAAGCCACCAGTACCCCAACCACAGTTGAAGAACAGGTTCTTAACCGGCGTTTCACTGATGATCGGACAAGCATCAGGGCAGGTATCAACAATACCGCCCCACTGACGGTTCATGCGCACACGGCTGAAGATAGGGAACAGCTCAACAATCGCCTGTACCGTGTGTTCAATCGTTGGGAAAGAACCACGCTGGCCATAGCCGTTATAACCGTCAATACCGGCACCGATGACCAGGTCACCTTTATCGGACTGGGATACGTAACCGTGTACATGGTTAGACATCACAACCGTATCCAGAATCGGTTTAATCGGCTCAGATACCAGCGCCTGCAGCGGGTGAGATTCCAGCGGCAGCTCAAAACCAGCCATCTTAGCCAGCACACCCGAGTTACCCGCCACAACACAACCCACACGATCCGCTTTGATTTCGCCGTAACGGTTGGTTTTAACGCCAGTAATCGTACCGTCTTCAATGATCAGATCGGTGACTTCAGTTTGCTGAATCAGATCCACACCGTGCATATCCGCACCACGCGCAAAGCCCCAGGCCACAGCATCGTGACGGGCTACACCACCACGCGGCTGCCAGGAAGCACCCATGATTGGGTAGCGGGTGTTTTCAGAACAATCCATATGCGGCACGATCTCTTTGATCTGCTTAGGATCCAGAACCTCACCATCCACACCGTTCAGACGGTTAGCATTCACACGACGCTCAATATCACGCATATCCTGCAGAGTGTGACCCAGGTTCAGTACACCACGCTGAGAGAACATTACGTTGTAGTTCAGATCCTGAGACAGACCTTCCCACAACTTCATCGCGTGCTCATACAGGTGAGCTGCCTCGTCCCACAGATAGTTGGAACGAACAATAGTGGTGTTACGCGCGGTATTACCGCCACCCAGGTAGCCTTTCTCAATGACCGCTACATTGGTTACACCAAACTGTTTTGCCAGGTAATAAGCTGTCGCCAGACCATGACCACCACCCCCAACGATGATTACATCGTACTTCTTCTTCGGTGTTGGGTTTCTCCAGGCACGCTGCCAGTCTTCGTGGTGGTTCAAGCTGTGTTTAAACAGCCCGAAGCCAGAGTATTTTTGCATTGTTATAACCCTCTCTGGATGCCAGCCAACCTGGCTGAAAAACCAGCTTAGAAGCGACGGTCTATTGTGACCGCTTCACCCCATTCAGCTCTTTCTTGTTACTGCTAAGGCCGAGTAATCACCTATGGCAGGATTGTCATTTGCAGCCTGCCGCAATGGTCAGATCTAAGCTTTGGCTGCATTGTGAGAGTAATACTAAACAGAGCGGGTTTAACGTAGCTGCTTAACTGCGGCCCAATAATGTCGATTTGCGACACCCCCATTATTTGCGACATCTAAACTGTCGTAAATTCAGCGTTGCTTAACAGCGGGCATCCCCAAGAGCAATGCCAACCTGTGACAAACCCATTATTTGCGACATCCAAACTGTCGTAAATTCAGCGTTGCTTAACAGCGGGCACCCCCAAGAGCAATGCCAACCTGAGGCGCGCCATTATTTGCGACATCAGATCAGCTAAATCATGATGCAAATTCGTAGAGGGGGAATTTAGAGAGGAAGGCGCTGGGGGATACCGGGATAGTCCAGAAAGCTCAATCAAACCCTATATGCCTTAGCCTGAAATAAGCGTTACACTAGGGATAACCTTTCCAACTCCCCCTCTGGAGTAAACCATGAAACCAGAGCTACGTGAGTTGCCTATCAGTCAACGTGTCCAGCTCGTAGAAGATATCTGGGACAGTATTACTGAAGACCAAGGTGTACTATCAGTTACCCAAACACAGAAAAATGAGCTGGATCGACGTCTGGAAAACTATCAAAAGGATGGTGACCAAGGCAGAAAAGCCAGCGATGCATTAGACGCTATCAGGAAAAAACTATGAATTATCAAGTTCGGTTTCTAAAGAAGCTGAACGGGATATTGAGGATGCTCCACAGTGGTATGAAACACAGAGCCAAGGACTAGGACACAATTACCTTGATCAAATTACTGAAGCTGTAGCCAAAATAGCAGAGAACCCTTTGCAATACCCGGTGGTACACAAAGGCATTCGTCGAGTTCTGATCAACAAATTCCCATTTGGTATTTATTTCCGATTAATTAATAGAGGATACTGTTCTGATCTTTGCTGTTTTACATGCCAGTCGAGATCCGAATATTTGGAAACAGAGACCAAGTTTCAGGCATTGATACTGGCTTACCCTAAATTGGGACAACTACAGGCAATGGGGACCAGGCAATGGGGACAACCACAGGCACCACCCTTTTCTGACTTCATGTGGAGTTATTGCAGGTTGGAAAAGCTGTAGGCGCCTTCCGACAATAGCCGCGCACCCAAGCCAATGCCGGATGGCGCTTCGCTTATCCAACCTCTGATACCAAGAAATTTATCGGGAATGATCCTGAACTCAAATTTAGTAAAAACAAATATATTCAGACAAACCATGCTCATTTTTCTGGTATCTTGATTTGGAAAATATCAGAATCGCTTAATTGCGCTATGTACTTAAAACACCTACCGTTAAGGTCTTGCTATGAGTTCTGCTACTGCTCAGCCGCTCCCACCATCAGAAGAATATCTATCCGAACAGCATCAACGTGGCAATATCTGGCGCTTAACTGCTGCTCAAGCCCTTGCGGGCGCTAACTCCGTTGTCACTTATGCCACTGGAGCCATCATAGGCAATACTCTGGCACCTGATCCCGCGCTGGCCACCTTGCCAATCTCCGTTTTTGTTGTCGGTATGGCCCTGTGCATTTTGCCTTTTGGTGTGCTGGCTAAGCGTTATGGCCGCAGAGCCGCTTTCCTGGCTGGCACAAGCGCTGGTATCATCACCGGCCTGCTGTCTATGCTGGCATTAATCACCAGCTCCTTCTGGTTATTTTGTGTCGCAACGCTGTTTGGCGGTGCTTATGCTGCTGTAGCGCTCTCCTTTCGCTTTGCCGCCACCGATGGCGTTGAACCCAAAAGGCAGGCCAGAGCCTTATCTCTGGTTATGGGCGGTGGGGTGCTTGCGGGTATTATTGGTCCGCAACTGGTGACCTGGACCATGTATCTGTGGCCACTGCATATCTTTTCCGCCACCTTTGCCGTACAAGCCGCCGTTGCAGCTCTGTCTGCCTTTCTGCTTTGGGGAGTGCATCAACCTAAAACCACACAGGCGCTACAGGGCGAACAAGGACAGGCGGAGAAAAACAAACCCGCAGGACGTCCACTCAAAACCATTGCGTTCAAGCCACGCTTTATTGTCGCGGTAACCTGTGGTGCCGTGTCTTATATGGTGATGAACTTCCTTATGACTGCTGCCCCCTTGGCGATGCACTTCTGCGGTCACTCCCAGACCTCTTCAAACCTGGGGCTACAGTGGCATGTGATCGCTATGTATGCTCCCAGTTTTTTTACGGGTCGTCTGATTGAACGCTTTGGGGCAATACAGATCTCGCTGCTGGGCCTTGGCTTAACGGCCCTATCCTCCACCGTAGGTTTGAGCGGTATTGAAGTCCCCCATTTCTGGTGGATGCTGATTCTATTGGGCCTGGGTTGGAACTTTGGCTTCTTAGGGGCGTCAGCACTGGTATTGCAGTGTCATCGCCCGGAAGAGAAAGTGCAGGTGCAGGGACTAAACGATTTTATTGTTTTTAGTGTAATGGCTGTTGGCTCTTTCTCTTCTGGTGGAATTCTGGCGCTGTATGGTTGGGATCAGGTTTTATGGGTATCTTTTGTACCCGTTGCTCTGGCATTACTGCTGTTTGCGTTGATTAAACAGCGTAGACAAGATGCTGATCAAGCCCGCAGTAGTTCCGTGTAGCCTTTATGTGTCTATATGTCTATGTCTTTATGTGTCCAGATTTACAATCCCTGCACCCTGTAGTAGTCGGGCTTTGAAGACGCTACTCCTAAAGAGGCGTTTCACCACATACTGCAGGGCATAAAGAGATCGGCCCCTATCACGTATTTATCACGTATTCGTCTGTAGGATAACGACAAACCAGGCGGTTAACCCTCAGACCGCTGTAATGCCTCACCGTCGAGTATATTTTGCTCACACAGGGTGGTGATCACATCGATCACCAGCCCTTCTATTGCACGACAGGCTGTCGTCACGGGTCGGTCTTTCAGGCGAACCAAGGCATGAACCCGGTCAATGGAGGGCTGAACAACTTTTAAAGCATCTAACTCGCCTCGCTGTAGCTCGACGCTCATCACATCCCGAGGAATAATGCCGTTGGCAATACCGCTATTGATCATGCAGCGCAAACCCAAGCCTGTATTTTGCTCGTAACAGATATTGAGAGGTCGGCGGGTTTCTAATGCGGTTTGTTCAATATGCATGCGGACATTATGGGGCCGTGCAGGTGCGACCAAGGGGTATTCTGATAGCTGCTCAAACAGAATGGTTTTTCCATCATGCCCTGCGCCGAGATCTTTGCCTACCAGATACATCGACTCGCGGTAGACCGGCAGTACTTCCACATCACTCAGATCCGCTGCGTTAGGGATCAGCCCCATATCAACCTTGCCATCCGCTACATGCTGAGAGGCCACTATACTCATCGCATCGGAAAGCTTGAGTTGCACCTCAGGAAAGCGCCGGGCTGCTTCGGTCACTAGCAACGGCAATAGGGTATAAGCCTTGGATGCGTCCACCACCAGACGAACTTCGCCTCTGGGAGAGATAGCATCTGAGATCACATCGGCACGGGCGTTCTCAACCTGGCGTAGAATCAGGCCCGCATGATGCACCAGCTTTTCCCCTGCAGGCGTGAGCTGTACACCTTTAACCGTGCGGGTAAACAGACTGACCCCCAGTGTTTTCTCAAGGGCAGAAATCTGATTACTCAGAGCAGGCTGGGCGATATAGAGCTCACGCGCCGCTGCAGAGACACTGCCCAGCTCCGCAATCTTAAGAAAATATTTCAGCTGATTGAGTTTCATATTCCTGCTCCCATCGTCTTTCCACCATCACCTTTTCCCCATCACCCGGCAGCTATCGCCCGATGCCTATCACCTGACAACACTTAGCACCCGGCAACACTTAGCACCCGGCGCCACCAGTCCGTTCTATCTCACCACCATAAATCAGGCCATATTTTTTTAATATGGATAAGCATATCAAATATGTATTTTTTCTAATATCAAATCCTGTTTACAGTGGACACCGTTGCTTCTCATCTGACGAGACACAACCCCGCTGTTTAACCTGTAGCATTTGTAGGCAGCATTAAAATAATAAGAGGAATAAAGTATGAGCGTCATTTGTAAAGAGAGAATCGAGGGTCCATCGGCCTGGAAAGGAAAAGATATCAAGGATGACAATGCCTTGGTTTATCACTGGTCGGATCAGGCCATTGCCGTTCTCGAAAGAGCCTTGGAAAACGTTAAGCAGAAAGGGCTACAGGTTCCCAACTTCACCAAAGAAGATTTCCCGATCAGTGAACTTGCTGAAGAGATCACTTACTTCAATGAGGAGCTGGAAAATGGCAGAGGTTTTGTCCTTATCCGCGGTTTACCCATTGAACGTTATACCGATGAAGAAGCGGCCATTATCTATTATGGTTTAGGCCTGAATATGGGCACTCCGGTTTCACAAAACATCAAGGGCGATATGCTGGGCCATGTGAAAAACATTGGTGCGGCGGATACCAGACAAGTTCGCGTTTATGAAACCAATGAATACCTGCCTTATCACGCGGATCTGTCTGATGTGGTTGGTCTCTTGTGTCTGCGTAAAGCAAAATCTGGCGGCATGAGCAGTATTTCAAGTGCGATGACTCTCTACAATGAGATTCTGGAAAAACACCCGGAGTATCTGGGTCTGCTGCATCGCCACTTCCTGTTAGAGCACCTGAATGATGGCGATGTGGGTTCCACGCCAATTTTCAGTCATTACAAAGGCAAGTTAAGCGCGATGTATCTGCGCCAATACATCGAAATCGCTCAGGAAAATGCGGGCCTGCCTTTATCTCCAGTGGAAGTTGAAGCTCTGGATCTGATCGATTCCATTCTGGTCGATCCGGATATTCGCCTGGATATGCTGATGGAACCGGGTGATATCCAGTTCGTCAATAACTACTATATTTTCCATTCCCGCACCAGTTTTGAAGACTACGACGAGCCAGAACGCCGACGTCATCTGTATCGGTTATGGCTGAAGATGCCGAATGCGAGAGAGTTAGCGCCTGATTTCCCAGGACGTAATGGTATTTCAAAGCGCTAAAACTCAGAAAACACCATGCTCGCATTTTGCTCGTCACCCCATAGGGAGACTCTGTTATGTAACAGCTATGGGGTGGCAGCATTTTTTGAGCATGGTCGTGATTTCAGTGCAATACAGCGCAATACAGCGTATTGACGCGCATAAACCGCCTCCATCCGTCAAAAAAACTGAGCCACGCTATGACACTCAGCCCAGACTCTTTGCATCCAGACTCTCAGCATCCAGAAGCGCAGCGCGAACAAAGATTGAATGATCTTCTGCCACTGCTAAGGCAGCTGATTCCAACGCAATACATTATTACCGAAGTTGAGCAGCTGCGGGCCTACGAATGTGATGCCTTTACCACCATGCGCCAACTGCCTCTGTTGACCGTATTGCCGGACACCATTGAGCAAGTCCAGCATGTGATGCGCTGCTGTCACCAGCTGGATATTCCAGTGGTGGCCCGGGGCGCAGGCACCGGATTGACTGCCGGTTCCATGCCGGTGGAGAACGGTGTCCTACTGGGCATGAGTCGTTTTGACCAAATTTATAATATAGATCCCGACAACCGCACCGCGCTGATTGGCCCCGGTGTCCGAAATCTTGCTGTGACTGAAGCGGCAGCGGTACATAATCTCTACTTCGCACCGGACCCCTCTTCTCAGCTGGCCTGCTCCGTCGGCGGCAATGTGGCCGAAAACGCCGGTGGCGTGCACTGTCTTAAGTACGGCCTGACGGTACACAATATCCTTGAACTGGAAATGGTCACCGCCAGTGGCGAGCTGATTACTCTGGGTAGCGCTGCGTTAGATGCGGCAGGCTATGACCTGACGGCCATTCTGACCGGTTCAGAAGGTTTACTGGGTATCGTGGTTCGGATACGAGTAAAACTGCTGCCCCGTGCGGAAAGCTGCCGGGTGATGCTGGCAGCTTTTGCCACCATTGAAGATGCCGGTCAGGCTATTGCAGCGGTCATCGGAGCTGGCATTATTCCCGCCGGTCTGGAAATGATCGACCAAACGGGTATCTGCGCCATTGAAGAGTTAATGCATGCCGGTTATCCGGTGGATGCCGCAGCGGTCATCATCTGTGAACTGGACGGAGGTGAAGCGGAAGTCGAAGACGAGTTGCAGCAGGTGATCCAGATCTTCCGTGAGCTGCATGCGACCGATATACAGATTGCTGAAGATGCTGAGCAAAGCACCCGTATCTGGGCCGCCCGTAAAGCGGCCTTCCCCGCATTAGCCCGATTGGCACCGGACAACTACATTATGGACGGCACTATTCCCCGCAGAGCACTGGCTCAGGTGTGGAAACAGATCAATCTGCTGGCCGACCAGTATCAATTACAGGTGGTGAACGTCTTTCATGCCGGTGACGGCAATATGCACCCCTCCATCCTGTTCGACTCATCGAACGAAGAGGAGCACCAGCGCGCCTTTGAGCTGGGAACCCGGATTCTGGAGCTGTGTATCGAGGTCGGCGGTACGATTTCCGGTGAACACGGTATCGGTCTGGAGAAGATCAACCAGATGTGTCTGCAGTTTAACCCTCAAGAGCTGGCGCAATTTCATGCTCTGAAACAGGCTTTTGACGCCAAGACGCTACTCAACCCCGGCAAACAGATCCCCACGCTGGCCCGTTGTGCGGAGTTCAACGGTCTGCATGTCCATAACGGTGAAATGCCGTTTCCCCATCTGGAGCGCTTCTGATATGCCTGTAAACCCAATGACATCATCTGAAGAAAGCCTGGCCGATCAGGTTATCCAGGCCTACCGGGATAAACAGCCGCTCAGGATTGTCGGCGGTGGCAGTAAATCGGCATTGGGACATACCGTAACAGGTACAGACCTTTGCCTGAATCACTATCAGGGCATCATCAACTATGAGCCTTCCGAACTGGTGATTACCGCCCGCGCCGGAACGCCGCTGCATATTATCGAAGCCACGTTGGCCGAGCAGGGCCAGATGTTGGGCTTTGAACCGCCCCGTTATAACAATAAGGCGACGCTGGGCGGCACTATCGCCTGTGGTCTGTCTGGCCCACGCCGTCCCTATAGTGGTGCCGCACGGGATTTTGTTCTGGGCTGTCGCATGATTAACGGGAAAGGCGAGCGGCTGAATTTTGGCGGTCAGGTGATGAAAAATGTCGCGGGCTATGATGTCTCGCGTCTGATGTGTGGTGCTCAGGGCACCTTAGGTGTGCTGTTGGATATTAGCCTTAAGGTCGTGCCTCGTCCGCAACTGGAACAGACTCTGAGTCTTGAGTGTGATGAAACTCAGGCACGTACCCTGCTCAACAATCTGGGACTGAAGCCACTGCCTATCTCGGCCACCTGCTATCAGGACGGTCAACTCTGCATACGCTTGTCCGGCAGTGAGTCTGCCGTGATGGCTGCTGCACAGTTTATTGGAGGAGAGCAGCAGATTGGCGGAGAACAATTATCAGGGGACGAAGCATTAACAGGGCGCGAACAGCTCTGGCAGCAACTGAGAGAACAGCAGCTTCCGATCTTTAAACAACCTTTTTTCTGGCGACTGTCACTGCCTCCAGCTACCGGCCCGCTACCTAAAGAGATCGTCGAGCAGCAGGTGATCGAATGGGGCGGCGCTCAGCGCTGGATCACCAGCCAGGCTGACCCGGAAACCGTCTGGAATCTGGCCCGGAGCTTAGGCGGCCATGGAACACGGTATGGCACAGATGAAAGTCTGCGTCAGCCTTTAGAACCGGGCTTGTTCAAACTCAGTCAACAGTTACGCACCAGCTTTGATCCAGAGAGAATTCTCAATCCTGGTCGCCTTTATCCCACGCTCTGATGTCAGCCATCTCTAACGACTAAAGGAAGATACTGTGCAAACCCAGATTGCCGAACCTTTACAACACACCGATATTGGCTCAGAAGCTGAAGCGATCCTGCGTAAGTGTGTCCACTGTGGTTTCTGTCTGGCTACGTGCCCGACCTATAAACTGACCGGGAATGAGCTGGATAGTCCCCGTGGGAGAATATACCTGCTTAAGCAGGTGTTCGAGGGCAACCCCGTCAGTCGCGATACTCAACGGCATCTGGATCGCTGCCTTAGCTGCCGCTCCTGTGAAACCACCTGTCCGGCCAGTGTGAACTATCACCGCCTGGTGGAAATCGGCACACCTTTGATCGAAGCCGAGGTGCCCCGTAATCTGAAACAGCGCTTATTACGCCGGGCTATTCTATCGGTTCTGCCTTACCCGCGCCGTTTCAATCCGATTCTGAAAACCGCCCGACTAATACGCCCACTGCTGCCAGGCCGGTTAGCCAAGACCATTCCTCCACTGTCGCAGACCCGTCTTAAACCTGTGGCCGCTAAGCCATCACCTGTGACCGCCGAACCATCAACAAACCGTCGAATGTTACTGCTGGAGGGCTGTGTCCAACCCGGTCTGGCACCAGAGATTAATCAGGCGGCCACCCGGGTACTGGGGCACTTGGGTATCTATCTGGAAACCGCCCCGGCTGCGGGTTGCTGTGGAGCCCTGAGTTATCACCTGCACCAGCAAGAGGATGGCCTTGATTTTATGCGCCGTAATATTGATGCCTGGTGGCCTTTGATCGAACAGGGTTGCGAAGCGATCGTTATTACCGCCAGCGGTTGCGGTACAACCGTTAAAGAGTATGGCGATCTGCTCAAAAAGGACCCGAATTACGCTGATCGTGCACAAAAAATCTCAGCACTGGCGGCAGATCTGGTCGAAATTGTGGCTGCAGAGGATCTATCCAGACTGAACCTCCAGCCGGATGCTAGCCTCGCCTTCCAATGCCCGTGCTCACTTCAGCACGGACAGAAACTGGGAGGGAAAGTCGAAGCCCTGCTGGGTCAACTGGGCTTTGATATGAAACCTATCCGGGATAACCATATCTGTTGCGGTTCTGCCGGAACCTATTCCATTTTTCAGCCAGAGCCGGCCTCTGAGCTGCGCAACAATAAAGTGCAGGCGCTGCAGGACAGCGGCGCCCAGGAGTACATCTCAGCCAATATTGGCTGTATTACTCACCTGTCTCAGACAGCCGACCAAGCTGTCAAACACTGGATCCAGATACTGGACCAGGCATTAAAAAACTGATCAATCCAGATCAGTAGAACCATAAAAATAAAAAGAGGGACTCTCTATGAAACTGCAAAAGCTAATAAAACCAATCGCAGGCTTAACACTGGGCATGACCTTATCAGCCGCAGCCCTGGCTGAAACTACGATGCGTGTCGCCAGCTGGCTACCGCCAACCCACCCCCAAAATGCCGTTGTGCTGGATACCTGGGGCAAGTGGATTGACGAAGCCACCGAAGGCCGTGTGAAGATGGTCGTTGAATACGGTATGGGACACCCAAAAAGTTTGTTTGATCTGGTCGAGGATGGTGTCGCCGATGCCAGCTGGAGCGTGCATGGCTACATTCCCGGGCGATTTAAACTGACCGAAGCCGTAGAGCTGCCTAACCTGAATGCCAGTGCCGAAGCGGCTTCCGTTGCCCTTTGGCGGGTTAACGAAAAATATTTCAAGCAGGCCAATGAACATGAAGGCCTTCAATTAGCCGCACTCTTTACCCACGGCCCAGGACAGATACACCTGGCAAAGCCGATCAAATCCCTGGAGGAACTGAAAGGTCGTAAGATTCGTCTGGGCGGTGGTATTCAAGGCGCATTAGGTGAACGGATGGAAATCACCCCGGTAGGCGCCCCGGCACCTAAGGTTTACGAAATGATGCAACAGGGCGTCGTTGATGGTGTTTTTATCTCAGCCAGTGAACAGAAAGCCCAGCGCCTAAGCGAAGTTACAAAGCAGCTGGTGCTACTTCCGGGCGGCATGTACACCATGAGCTTCTCTATGTTCCTTAACCCGGACTTTATGGAGGGACTCAGCGAGGCTGATCAGCAAGCGATTATGTCTGTTTCCGGCGAGAAATTGTCCGCTTTGGCTGGCCGAGCCTGGGATGCTGGCGATATTGAAGGCCTTAAAGCTGCGAGAGACGCCGGTGTTTCAATTGTTGAGGTGAAACCGGGCGATCCTATGGATCAGGAGTTTAAATCGATGGTGAAAGGTATGGATGAGGAATACCTGGAACGGGTTGCAGACCGGGGGGTTGATGCTGAAGCAGCCCTGAAAGAGCTACGTGAAATTGCAAGAAGCTATAAGCCTTAACTCGAACGCTTAACTCTTTTTCACTCAGATCTATTCCGAACAAAAGCCAGCCTATTTCTAACAAAAAGCGCTGGCTTTTGTCATTCTTAATCACAGAAAATAATTCCTGCCTTTTCCCATAGGTCAATATCCTGCTTATTATGTTCGGAGTGTGTACGAATTTATTTCCACAATCTCAGCATCAATAACCAACTACCTTAGCGAGATTCTCGCCTTTTAACGCCTTAAGTCCGGCAGACTGCTAGTGATAACAATGGCCCTCCTCAACCGGCAAGCCGCTATCACCGGGGGCTTCAAGCTAAGATAAGAATTAAACCTTAAAGAGTGCTCGATTTATTGGAGCAAGTTCAGAGCTTAGATAATGACAAACAGCGCCTACCGGCCTCAGTAATCTGTACAGGGTACTTGGGCCAGTGTTCATCACCAGTCTTGTCGTTGTCACCAGACCGGCCTCCCTCATCAGGCTGCGAGGAACCTATTGTGATTAAAGGCTCTGGACACTCTGCCATCTGACGCAGAATATACCAATACATCAGGTCACCCAACCAAGGCAGAGGTTCTTTTTCTGACATATAACGACCAAAAAGACGGCCTGCGGTTAAGCCTTCATATTCCGTTAACAGCTCCAGCGTAAGGAGCTCTGTCAAACGTAATCCAGTTTCTGGATCAGGCTGTTCCTGTAAATGACGCCGCAAGGCTTGGGCCATCATGGGTATAGCCAGTGGTTTAGGGCTAAAAGCTAGCTGTTCCAGGCTTTCAAGGTCTTCAGCGCTATCATAAGCACATAATGCCAGCCAAACCTTCTCACCCAGCACTAGCTGCTCAGTGGTGACAGGCGCTTTATTGTGTAGCCAAAGATACCTTAATAACTCAGGAGTTAGCTGGCCTAAACCAATAAAATCCTCAACACCTGGCACCTGATCGACACAGATCATCTCCAGAGGCAAAGTGAACTCTGGGAATGCTTGCTGATGACGATAAAAACGGCTGAGCAGGTAGGCCAGAATCAGCTGGTCATAACTGTCATGCTCAAACCAGAGCACAATCTTTTGCCATGGTGAATCAGGCAACAGACAAACAGCCAGGCCATCGTATGCTTGACGCCCCCTAGCTAAGGCATCATTGAGTTCTAGTTGATAAGCCTGAGCAATAAACTTACTGCGCAGTGGAATTAGCTCATCAGGTGGCAAATCAGCAATCGGTCCCTGACAAAAGGGATCACTAAATTCCAGAAACTGACCACAGAAACCGGCCAGTTCAAGACCATGCTTAATATCACTGCCACAGCGAATATGCAGCGTCTTTGGGCTATCCAGAGTCTCACCAGATAGCGATGGACTTTCAATATGGGCCTTCATACTACCCTCCATACACCCAACTCTCGCATATACTCATCGGAAAGAGACTCTTTCTGTCTTTGCTTAATTGTATTAGTTCATATCAGGTCTGACAGCGGTTACTGTAACCCCAATCAGCATACTGCCTTCACTGGCATTTTGATTTAGAGGTGTCTATTGCAGGTAAATTGAGTTTTTTTGCCCTGAAAGCTTGCAAACAAAGCCTCATGAGATGCCTGTGAAAATACATCTTTCCGTATAGGATATTGTGCAATCCAATCAATCAGCATGGCTAAATTCTCATCCTGTGCGGCCTTACTCTCATATTTTTGCGGCTCCCAGGGCCGCTGTTTAGCATTAACTATGCAAAGGTCTACAGGCAGATTCAAGAAGATAATCTCTGTAGCCTCGGGCAAGGCAAGCTCCAGCAGATCAGAGTAGCAACCTTCAATTACCCAGCTGGAATGAGCCGTGATAAAAGCATCAATAGCCTGCTTCGACTCATCGATTGGCTTTCTTTGCACTGGCGTCGTCGGTAGCCAGGCAATCAAGTCTAAATCCAGATGAGATAAGCCATTAGTCTGACAAAGTTTTTTTGCCAAGGTGGATTTACCGGAACCCGAATTACCAAAAATTACAACCCGACGCACGACTACTTCCTCGTTTCTCTCTACTCATTGTCAGTATTATCCGGCAAGCTCCGCCTGACAGCTACTCAACCAGCTTCCGTAATTTAATCGTGTAGATCTTTAATGTTTGCGGCATACCATTAATAACTCGGTAATTGGGAATAGTCCCTGTCTGTCGCCCACCCAATCTCAGTGCTACCGCGATACTGGCTTTATTTTCAGCCAGGCATTGAATCTCAACACGCTGGATCAGACCTTCTGCTTTTAAGTGTTCACAAAATCCCGTCACGGTTTGCGTCACGATGCCGTTGCCTTGGTAATCGGAATGAAGCCAATAACCGATCTCAGCACAAGCCCTGGACTGACGGACCACCTTGACTCCAAACACACCAACAACTGTATGATTAAACTCAATTTTATACCAAGCAGCGCCATTTAAACCGCTTTTTATTCGACGCTGTAAATAGCCTCGAGTTGTTTCAATATCAGTAACCGAATCCACCCAGTCCAGGTATTGGCCTAGATTGTTACGATCACTATCAATCAGGGGGAACATCACTTCCGCATCTGAAAATTGAAGGGGAACTAAAGCGATGGCCGATGAGATCTGAATAGACATAACCACTCTTCAACAAAAACACGACAATATACAGATTGCGCTCTAAGCCAAGCCAATAGCGCAAACGAACACACTCTACTGCTTACTACTCAGCATCCTTTTTATCAGCTTGATGGTGTTTACTGACGTAACCAAGCGCAGCCCCTATAGCGATGCCCAAAGCGATGCCTAACCCTACGTTACTCATCGCAGCACCGATTCCAGCACCTATCGCTACACCCAATGAGATACCCAGAGCAATAGGGGTTTCACCTTGCTTATCATTTGAATCAGACATAGTGATATCCAATAAAACGTGACTCAGCCCTTTCGATCACAACGATAGACGGTTCCATAAGTTTGACTTCTTAAAATCAGCTTGGATTGGGATAGCTCGATCACTTCCGCAGATTCACTGACCTTTTTCGGAAACATATCCTGGATATTAAGAATATAATCAAACTCAGGATGGCTGATATTGACTACTTTTACATTCGTAAAAGTGCTGACCAAAAAGCCGTTACTCACTTTCCAGGTTGCGTTCCCCGTAACAGAGTATTCAATCTCAGGGTATGCCGAAGAAGCTTGCAACTTTAAAGTAGCTCGGGTACTTGAACGATGATTTCCGAGGTAGGTATCCTCTGAAGCAATTTTCATTCGAAGGGAGCCATTTTCTACCCTCGCACTACATCCCCAGCTGCCATAGAGAGCTGTTGTTATAGCCTGAGCTTTAACGCTTTGATCAGAAGCAACATCTGCTGAAAAGACTACAGAGAAAAGAACTGGCAACAAAGAAAGCTTATCCATTTTTATCCTTAATAAACACTTGAACAACAGTATCTATTCAACATGGTGCAAAGAGATCTGCAACCTGCCATAAGTTAATGAAAAAATTCTTTCACTACTGATGTTAAACAAAGTGTTGTATTTGACAACGGTCCTACTATGGCCAGACCGATAAAACCATAACCTAATCGATACACAAAGTCGGTCTGGCAACGCCATCAACGACACGGGCCTTACAGCCAAACAAATTGGTTGAGTGATGACACTGGCCTTCCACTGCATCCCCAGCTTTAATACCTCGTTTTGAGACAATACAGGCTACTTCGCACTGCTTGTTATCACTGCAACGCTTACCTCTATCACTCGTGGGTAAGACACAAGCCGCTTTTTGCCGTCTACCTACCTTTTCCCAGCTCCCTCCTGCCTGATGACAGCTTTGTTCCGACGTTAGGGAGTAAGCAAAATCCACTAGTGTTTGACTATCTCCCGGCTGCATGTCTCCACTCACAGTTGCCCCAGAACTGCAACCATGCAGCAGCATCAATACGGTTATCAGCAGATTAAACTTGATAAGTTTCAGCATCGGTAGATCTCCAGACGTAGATTAATAATCCTTTGCGCTGTAAGGCCGCTGGTTTTAACACTTCATGGGACGTCCCAGCCTTTAAACAGTATGTTATTCAATGGCTTTTAGCTTTACCGCTGTACCAAACACCATAATTTCAGATGACCCATCCATGATAGCACTTGTGGTAAAGCGTATCCCCACGACTGCATCGGCCCCCTTATCAACAGCGCTCTGTACCAAGCGCTGAATGGCTAAATCCCTGGCTTCCGACAACATCTCTGTATAGCCTCGAATTTCACCACCCACTATACTTTTTAAACCCGCCATAATATCCCGGCCAATATGCCTTGATTGCACAACATTGCCAGTCACAACACCAACAATCGCAGCGATATCCCGACCAGGAATAGTGTCTGTAGTTGAATAAATCATAGAATTCCCCTCTGAAAAACAGCTGTCCTCGACTTCATCTGAGCGTCATGAGATAGACGCTCTAACAGGATGCGCTAAGAGAGATCAAATCGCAAAAAGGCAATTTTTCAAACGATCTATTATCTGTACTAACCATCAGCTCTGCCCAACCCGGTTTAAACCCTGTGAAACGCTTTTTGCCCAGCGGATAGCCTCTGCAAGATTAGGAAAGGATCTTAATTCAGCACCTTTAATGGAACGTACCTCATAGCTGAAAATTCGGCTTTGCTGACGGGTATAGGTCACCACTGCTGCATAGCAGATTTGGTTACGCTCAATAAGTTCCATAGTGGCAACTGGATCAAGGGAATAAGAGTGCACACGATCACTGATATAAACGATGGGCTTTCCTGGGCTATGTTTTTGAATCAATGAACTTAAGGCATCAACGAAATCACTTCCGGCATTGGCTCCTTCAAAAATACGGCCAATAAAGTAACCTTCAAAGAATTCAAACTCACCTAGGTTCTTGATCACTTCTACACAACTTTGTTTCATGTGCTCATTCCCTGAGTTTAGAATACGCCTGAAAATCAGACCAAGAAAAGCCACAATGACGACTTAAACTAACTGACATCAGCAGTCGCCTTAAGGCTCAAAGGCGTTTACATTACATCAAATAATAGATGAAAAAAGCATTTTTTCTCATTAACGGCCTGTATCTACTTTTATACTCTGCCCTGGCCCCCGTTAGCGCTTTTTATAAACCAGGACCTGACACATAAGATGGGGATGAATAACATAGCTCAGTTATCAGAACCGACAGCTTATCTATCGCATAGCTGTGCACTTCCAGCTAAGATGCGGGGCAATTATTGATAAGAGTAGAAATATGGCTAAACCCAATAAAAAAGCCCCCGAGGCATCAGTAAAGATCTACTGCTCTGTTTGCAAAACTCAACTATTTAAATATAAAAAGGGCGGCAAGGGCTCTCTGGTAAAATGCTTTAAAGAGCGCATTACTGAGGACCATACGACAACCTCCTGCACCTGCCCTAAGTGCGGCACCGTGTTTGCCCGCGAAATGCTCATTCGGGGCACACCGGCTTATAAAATCATTAGCGGCAAGGCCTTTATGAAGTAAGCCCTTACTGAATAGCGGCAAAGTAAGCGCCTCTTACACCTAAGCGCTATAGAGTCTGTTTATAGCGCTCGATCATCTTCTCCTGGGATTCAGCCTCACCCTCGACTTTAAGCTGATCATTAATCATCTTGCCCATTGAAGGTAATACTGAGCGTTCGATCTGAGCCTCAGGATTCCAGAGTTCGGAGCGCATTAAGGCTTTGGCACAGTGTAAAAAAACCTCTTGCACAGTAATTTCAATACAGCTTTTCGGTGGGTTGCGTTCAGCAGAGAACAGTGCGAGATGTTCTGCTGCTACAGATACTTTAGCAGTGCCATTGACCCTTAGGGTTTCATCAACGCCGGGAATCAAAAATAAACAGCCGACTCTTCCCGTCTCTAAAATATTAACCAGGCTATCCAGGCGATTATTGCCTTTGGCATCGGGTATTAAAATACGCTGATGATCCAAAATATGAATAAACCCAGGCTGACCTCCTCTTGGAGAACAATCAACTCCTCCCAACCGGCTATAGCTTGAAAGCAATACAAAGGGAGATAGCTGAATAAAGCGAACAGAGTGCTGCTCTAGCGCATCCAACTGCTTATCTTTCGCTCGCCCTGCAGCAAAGCCATATAAATCTCTCAACTGTTGCTCTGACTCCAAATACATAATGGTCCTTATCGGTGTTCTTCAAATAGCTGTCACTTTAATCTTACTATCGACCCTCTATAGCAAAACGACTCAAGTCACTGCCCTGATTTATGACGCAATATTCTGACACAACGTGGCGATCAAGGTTCAAGTTATTCCCTCTGCCGCCACGGAAGCAAACAGAAACAACCCTGACTATGATAAGCCATGACCCCTAGGTTCTGATTAAGCCAAAGGTTTGTATCTACTCTATTTTTTGTGTAGCTTTTGGCTGGATATGCAAACAGAGATATCTCTTCTGCGATAAGGCATTGCGATACAAGCAGCTTGACCATCTCATAGTACTCTCATGTACTCTCATGCACACTATCGCGACTAAAGAGTGAATGTTGATTTCTCAGACATTATGGACAATAGGTAATGAAGCCGCAGTTTAGCTCAACTTCCAGTTATCAATGTATGCAGAAACTTTAATACAAAGTACGTTTACTCCGGCAATTATGCTTCGATACGCTAAAAACAAGCCCGGTGCCTTCCGGGCGATCTTTCTTTAAGGACTGACTCAATGACCACTTACCGCTCTTTTTACCCACCTGTTCGTACCTTGATGGGCCCTGGACCTTCTGATATTGATCCTCGTGTTCTGGCTGCCATGTCACGCCCGACCATAGGTCACTTGGATCCAGAGTTCATTACGATGATGGATCAGGTCAAGAGCATGCTAAAAACGGTTCTGAAGACCGAAAACGAGTTGACGCTCCCCGTTTCTGCACCTGGCTCTGCTGGTATGGAAGCCTGCTTCGTCAACCTGATTGAACCAGGAGACAAAGTCATTGTATGCCAGAATGGTGTCTTTGGCGGCCGTATGAAAGAAAACGTCGAGCGCTTTGGCGGCACGGCCATTATGGTACAGGACGATTGGGGACAACCCGTTGATCCAAATAAAGTAGAGGCAGCCTTTGCTGAACACCCTGATGCTAAGATTCTGGCCTTTGTTCACGCAGAGACCTCTACCGGCGTTCGCTCAGACGCGAAAGCTCTGTGCCAGATCGCACAAAAACATAACGCCCTGACTATTGTTGATGCCGTTACTTCCATGGGAGGAATTGAACTGGATGTAGATGGCTGGGGCATTGATGCACTGTATAGCGGTACTCAGAAATGTCTATCCTGCCCTCCTGGTATCTCTCCGGTAACCTTTAGTGAAAAAGCCGTTGACGTCGTTAAAGGCCGCAAAACAATCGTTCCTAGCTGGTTTCTGGATAAGAACCTGGTTATGGGTTACTGGGGCGGAGGTGGCAAGCGCGCTTATCACCATACGGCGCCGGTAAATGCTCTTTATGCTCTGCATGAGGGTCTTGTTATGCTGCTGGACGAAGGGCTGGAAAATACCTGGCAACGCCATGAACTACATCATAAAGCACTAAAAGCGGGGCTCGAAGCGATGGGTATGGAGTTCCTGGTTGATGAAGAGTATCGTCTGCCACAACTGAACTCTGTAAAAGTACCGGAAGGTGTTGATGAAGCCGCAGTACGCAGTGCTCTGCTGCAAAATTACAGCCTGGAAATTGGTGCGGGTCTGGGCGCTTTAGCTGGTAAGGTATGGCGTATCGGTTTAATGGGTGCCAGCTGCAACCGTCGTAATGTCATGCTGTGCCTGGATGCGTTGGAAAACACGATTCGTGCACAAGGGGTAGAGCTAGGTCGGGGTGCTGCCGAGGCTGCAGCCAAAGTTTATGAAGGCTAAGCTGTAACCACCCAGGCATAACTGCTCTATGCAAAAAGCCCGGCAATTAAATTGCCGGGCTTTTTATTAATGATCTTTAATTGATCACTACTGTGGCTCACTAATCAGTAAGTGTCTGTCCATTTGCAAATGCCTATAGACGTTTTACATCAGCTTCGTCACTAATGGCTGTACGGAACAACTGCACATCATTGCGCATCTGGTTCAATTCAATCGCCTGCTTATAAAAAGCAACCATCTCTTCTTTGACCTCAGGCTGACTGACTTCACTGACAGAAACCAGGTATACATCCCCATCCTGAATTGCTTTCCCGACACCATTCAGTCCAATACTAAATGCTGTACGTACAATAGCTTGTGGCAACACCTGATCTACACGAGAGACATCATTAATAATCGCAAGCTCAAGACCATTATCCTTTGCAACCTGCTCAAGAGTGTTATCAGCAGAAACAGAAGCCAGCAGCTGGTCAGCCTGAGCTGTCATCTGATCAATACGTTTCTGTTGCTCCAACTTAGCCTTGATCTGACCCGATACATCCACCAGAGTCTCTGTAGTCGCCTCTTTTACTTCAGCAACACGGACAACCACAGCAGTGCGATCATCCAATTCAATCAGATCGCTGTTCTCACCATCCAATTTTAAACGCTGAGAAAAAGCAGCACGAATTACTTTCGGATCAGCGGCAATACCCTGACCACCCTGAGCAGAAAACAGTTCCGTTTTCGCTTCTTTCAGTTTCAGCTCTTCTGCTACTGAAGACAGGTCATCAGACGCAAAGGCAGCATTTGCCAGTTCTTCGGTCAATGTCAGATAAGCTTTAGCTGCTTCAGCATCTTTCAGCTCATCTGCCAACTCTGCCCGCATCAGTTCAAAGCTGGCTACTTCAGCCTGAGATTTGCGATCCAAACGAACCAGATGTACGCCGAAATCGGTCACGACTGGCTCTGATACCTGACCTTGCTCCAAAGCAAACAAAGCACTTTCAAAGTCATTGTCAAATGCACCCGCCTCTACAAGGCCCAGCTCACCACCCAGATTAGAAGAACCGATATCTTCAGAGACTTCTTTCGCCAGATCAGCAAAAGACTCACCCGCATCAATACGGGCTTTAATCTGGTTTAGCTGTTCAATTGCCTCAGCTTCTGTGCGATCTTCAGTTTCCAACAGAATATGAGATGCGTAGTAGGACTCCTGCTTCAGCGTTTTCTGACGATAAGCCTCATAGGCGCCCTGAAGCTGCTCTTCCGTCACATCGACATTCGCTGCCAGATCATCCTGACTCAGCTGGATATAGCTTAACCTGACCATCTCAGGTACAGCAAACTCAGCTTTATTAGCATCGTAATACTGCTTGATCTCATCGTCTGTTACTGTCACCGCTTGGTCAGCAGCCTTAATCTGTACATAATTAATGGTACGGGTTTGGCTATCAAGCTGGAGCACACGCTCAATATACTTGTCAGGCGTAAAACCACTTAAGCCGATACCTGACTGCAGTTGGTTAATCAGTACATCTTTTTTCAGTTCCTGGCGGAATTGAAGCGGCTGAAGACCAACATTGCGCAACATGGCATTAAATTGATCAACACTGAACTTGCCATCTGCACCACGGAACTCTGGTGTATTCAGAATAAGGCGATCAATTTGCAAGTCACTGACCATAAGGCCAGCGTTCTGGGCAGCCTGAACCGCCGCTTCACGTTCAATCAGTCCCTGCAATGCACTTGAACGTATCATATTCTCGTTCAAACTTGACGGATCAGCATCAGGCCCCATCTGGGTTAAAATCTGACGCACCTGACGTTGAGTGGCTACTTCCAACTCATAACGACTGATCTTCTCATCGTTTACGGTAGCTACTTCATCACCACCACTGGTAAAAGCACCAACAATGGCTTCCGCACCAAATAGTGCAAATGTGATGATAATAAAACCAACAATGACCTTCACCACCCAGCTGGATGAGTTATCCCTGATGTTCTGAAGCATTTAACAATCTCTACTGATTTATTTTTCAAATGTCATCGATTATAACTGCCTGAACCTGAATACAAAATGCCATGGGACAGAAATATACAGGCTGAGACAAAAATATCCGGCTACTCTTACGTTTACAGACAATAAATGAGCCTGTTTGGTTTCACTGCACGTCACAAGAGATCTTTATTTAACTCATAGATATAAAGAAACGGACCAAAACGACAGGTATAAAAAAAGCACACCGACTAAGGTGTGCTTTTTTATTTGGCGGACCGGACGGGACTCGAACCCGCGACCCCCGGCGTGACAGGCCGGTATTCTAACCAACTGAACTACCGGTCCTGAAATCAGCTTAACTAATCCAATTAGTTAACAGCGTCTTTCAGAGCCTTACCTGGCTTAAAGGTAGGCACTTTAGCCGCCTTAATTTCGATAGGCTGACCAGTCTGTGGATTACGACCAGTGCGTGCCGCACGCTCTTTTACAGAGAAAGTACCAAAGCCAACCAATACTACTGAATCACCCTTTTGCAGAGACTCAGACACAGTTTCGATCATTGCATCCAGTGCGCGACCAGCAGCAGCTTTAGGAATATCAGCAGACGCAGCAATCGCATCAATCAGTTCAGACTTATTCACTCTTCACCCCTTAACAGAACGGCCTTTTAAGGCCAAAAACAAATGCGTATAGATCATTGGTGGCTTACGCAAAAAACAAGGCGCAATTTATACCAATAGACCTTTTAAGCGTCAAGTAATCTTCAGTGAGTACTTGCCTTAGATGACGAACTTTCTTCCTTAACCGCTGCAGACTCTTCCTTAGGCATGGCATCCTTCGCTACATAGGGCGTCGGCGCATGAGCCAGAGCAACCTCCAGAACCTCATCAATCCACTTAACCGGACGAATATCCAGCTCAGATTTGATGGCATCTGGCACCTCTTTCAGGTCTTTTCGATTCTCTTCAGGAATAACGACCGTTTTTATACCACCACGACGGGCTGCCAGCAATTTTTCTTTTAACCCGCCAATAGCCAGTACTTCACCCCGCAGCGTGATCTCACCGGTCATTGCGACAGTACTCTTCACTGGAATTCCAGAGAGAACAGAAATCATCGCCGTACACATACCGATACCGGCACTTGGGCCATCTTTCGGCGTTGCACCTTCCGGCACATGAATATGAAGATCTTTTTTCTCATAGAAATCAGGGGCTATACCCAGAGTTTCCGCGCGGCTACGCACTACAGTCATCGCTGCCTGAATCGACTCTTTCATCACATCACCCAGAGAACCGGTTTGCGTCATGCGCCCCTTACCTGGCACAGCAGCCGCTTCAAGATTCAGCAACTCACCACCAACAGATGTCCACGCCAAACCAGTTACCCGGCCAATCTGGTCCTCTTCATCCGCTAAACCGTAAGAGAACTTGCGTACACCGCAGTACTCTTCAATTTTCTCTTCCGTCAGATGAATCGGTTTATCAAACTTCTCTGAGCCACCCTGAATCAGTTCGCGCACAGCCTTACGACAAACCTTGGCGATTTCACGCTCCAGGCTACGCACACCCGCTTCACGAGTGTAGTAACGAATCAGCTCCAGAATTGCATCTTTATCCAGTGCCAGCTCTTTATCAGTCAGGCCGTTCTGTTCAAACTGCTTCTTAACCAGATAACGCTCAGCAATCGCCAGCTTCTCATCTTCGGTGTAACCCGGAATACGGATCACTTCCATACGATCCAGAAGCGGACCTGGGATATTCATGGAGTTAGACGTACACACGAACATCACATCGGATAGGTCGTAGTCTACTTCCAGATAGTGGTCGCTGAACTTGCCGTTCTGCTCCGGGTCGAGCACTTCCAACAGGGCGGACGCCGGATCACCGCGATGATCCATTCCCATCTTATCGATTTCATCAAGCAGGAACAGTGGGTTTTTAACGCCCACTTTCGCCATACGCTGCAGCAGCTTGCCCGGCATAGAACCGATATAGGTGCGACGGTGGCCACGAATCTCAGACTCGTCACGCACACCACCTAACGCCATGCGTACATATTTACGGTTGGTGGCACGAGCGATAGATTGACCCAGAGAGGTTTTACCGACACCGGGAGGCCCAACCAGACACAGTACAGGGCCTTTAATTTTTTTAACGCGCTTCTGTACTGCCAGATAATCCAGAATACGCTCTTTAACTTCTTCCAGACCGTAGTGCTCTGCTTCCAGAATCGCCTCGGCTTTTTCGATATCGTGGGAAACTTTGGAGCGTTTTTTCCACGGCAGACTGACCATCCAATCGATATAACTGCGAACAACGGTTGCTTCAGCCGACATCGCCGACATCATCTTCAGTTTCTTCAGCTCATTTTCAGCCTTTTCCTTGGCTTCTTTTGGCATACCCGATTCTTCAATCTTATCTGCCAACTCATCGATTTCTGAAGCACCATTATCCAGCTCGCCCATCTCTTTCTGAATAGCTTTCATCTGCTCGTTCAGATAGTACTCGCGCTGGTTTTTCTCCATCTGCTGCTTCACACGACCACGGACGCGCTTCTCAACCTCTAACAGGTCAATCTCTGTCTCAATATAGGTCATGATCTGTTCAATGCGCTCACGCACATCTTCCAGTTCCAACAACTTTTGCTTCTCTGCCACATTCAGCGACAGATGGGCGGACATAGTATCGACCAGGCGGCTCGGATCAGTAATATTTTTCAGGGAATTCAGTACTTCCGCCGGTACCTTTTTGCTCAGTTTGACGTACTGTTCAAACTGGTTCATCAGTACATGACTCAGGCTTTCCGATTCACGTTCACTTAACTCTTTGGCACGGTGATGCTGTACATCAGCCACCATGTAATCGTCATTGTCACTAATCTTAACCAGCTCGGCGCGCTCAGCACCTTCTATCAGTACTTTTACAGTACCGTCCGGCAGCTTTAACAACTGTAATACAGTTGCAACAGTACCAATATCATATAAGTCATCAACACCCGGCTCATCAATACCGGCATCTTTCTGTGCTGCAAGAAATACTTTTTTACTGTCGGCCATTGCTGCTTCTAATGCACTGATCGAACGTTCTCGACCAACAAAAAGCGGCAATACCATTTGGGGAAAGACAACCACATCGCGCAAGGGCAGCAGCGGATATGTTTGTGCTTCTACGGAATCTTTAACCTGTTTCTGCTCCATAGCAGAACCACCTCTAACCTTGGAAGGACTGGCCAATCCAGTACCTGAAATACTTTTCTTGTAACGTTGGGGTTAATTTGCCTTTTACAACCCTTTGTTATTACAAAAAAATTAATATCACTAAACGTACTAATCAGATAAAAAAAAAGGCCCACAGGGGGCCTTTTTATACAGAAGATACTACCCTTGGTCACCTGACGCTAAGTCAGTTTGGTCATTGGAATAGATTAGCAGAGGTTCAGACTCTCCGCTGATTACATTCTCATCAACCACAACCTTGGAGATACCCTCTTCGGAAGGAATGTCATACATGGTTGGCAGCAACACTGACTCCATGATAGAACGCAGACCACGTGCACCCGTCTTACGCTCCATCGCCTTACGGGCTACAGCCTGCAAAGCTTCATCACGGAATTCCAGTTCAACCTCTTCCATCTCAAACAAACGGGCATACTGCTTGGTTAGCGCATTTTTAGGCTCTTTCAGAATCTTAACCAGCGCTTCTTCATCCAGCTCCTGCAAGGTTGCCACAACGGGCAGACGGCCAACAAACTCAGGAATCAGACCAAATTTCACCAGATCTTCCGGCTCAACATCCTGTAGGGTTTGACCCACTGTTGCTTCAATATCCTTGCTCTTCACTTCGGCGGAGAAACCAATACCACCTTTTGATGAGCGATCCTGAATTACTTTTTCCAGGCCAGCAAACGCACCGCCACAGATAAACAGAATATTAGACGTATCTACTTGCAGGAACTCCTGCTGAGGATGCTTGCGGCCACCTTGCGGCGGAACCGATGCAACCGTACCCTCAATCAGTTTCAACAGTGCCTGCTGAACACCCTCACCGGATACATCCCGGGTGATTGATGGGTTATCAGACTTACGGGAGATCTTATCGATCTCATCAATATACACTATGCCTCGCTGAGCTTTCTCTACATCGTAATCGCATTTCTGCAGTAGCTTCTGAATAATGTTTTCAACATCTTCGCCCACATAACCGGCTTCGGTCAGCGTGGTAGCATCAGCAATGGTGAAAGGAACGTTCAACATACGAGCCAGCGTTTCTGCCAGCAATGTTTTACCGCTACCCGTAGGACCAATTAACAGAATATTACTCTTACCAAGCTCGACACTTCCTTTCTGAGTAGCACCGTGCTTCAGGCGCTTGTAGTGGTTATAGACCGCTACCGCCAATGTCATTTTTGCCTTCGGCTGCCCAATAACATACTCATCAAGAGTGCTACGAATCTCTTTAGGCACAGGCAGACGATCACCGTCTTCTTCGGTCGTACTCTCTGTTACTTCTTCGCGAATGATATCGTTACACAGGTCAACACATTCATCACAGATATAAACAGAAGGACCGGCAATCAGTTTACGTACTTCGTTCTGGTTTTTTCCACAAAACGAACAATACAGCAGCTTGCCGCCGTCATTACCAGAATCATTTTGATGGCCCATTCGTTACCTCAGTTCACTTACGGTAGCTATTGCCACTTTACAAATTTCAAGGCCAATTACAGCAACCGCTGCTACCAACCCCTGTTCACTATTCAGGGTCAGCTGCAGCGATTTGTGCGTATTACCCTAAACAACAATTTGGACTTATTCGCCGCCCATGGCGCGCTGATCAAGTACTTTATCAATCAGACCATACTCAACCGCTGTCTCACCGTCCATAAAGTTATCACGGTCAGTATCACGGGCAATCTCTTCAATCGGCTTGCCTGTATGGTGAGACAATACTTTGTTCAGTTTTTCTCGAATTGTCAAAATTTCGCGAGTGTGGATCTCAATATCACTCGCTTGCCCCTGGAAACCACCCAGCGGCTGGTGAATCATCATACGTGAATGAGGCAGGCAGTAACGCTTACCTGCTGCACCACCAGAGAGCAACAATGCCCCCATACTGGCCGCCTGACCGATACACATGGTGCTGACATCAGGCTTAATAAACTGCATGGTATCGTAGATGGACATACCCGCAGTCACGGAACCACCCGGAGAATTGATGTACAGGTGAACATCCTTATCCGGATTCTCCGATTCCAAAAACAGCAACTGAGCCACTACCAGGTTGGCCATATGATCTTCAACCGGGCCTACCAGAAAGATCACTCGCTCTTTTAATAGACGGGAGTAGATATCATACGCACGCTCGCCACGTGATGATTGTTCAACCACCATAGGGACTAAGCCCGCGTTCATGATCTCAAATGGATTGCTCATATGCATATTCCCTTAGTAAAAATGCCTGACCCCATAATAGAGGTCAGGCCATGAAGACGTCAAAGAGTTAAATTACTCAGCCGCTTCTTCTGCTTCTTCCTGCTGTGGAGCTGCAGGCTTGATCGCATCATCGTAAGACACTTCAACGTCATTTACAGTAGCTTCTGCCAGCAGGTTTTCAACTACCAGCTCTTCCAGCACTGCAGATTCCAGCTGCTGACGCATCTGGTCGTTGCTCATGTAGTAATCAACAACTTCATCTGGGTCCTGGTAAGACTCAGCCAGCTTCTCTACGTATGCACGCAGAGCGGCTTCATCCGCCTTCAGTTCTTTCGCTTCAACAACGGAAGCCATCAGCAGACCCAGTTTAACGCGCTTCTCAGCTTGCTCCTGGAACAGTTCTGCAGGCAGTTGTGACGCATCAAAGTTAGATGGACCACCAAACTGCTGAACCGCTTGCTGACGCAGAGCATCGATCTCATTGCTGATCAGGGCTTTAGGTACGTCGAACTCGTTACCCTTAACCAGCGCATCAACAACTTGCTCTTTTACTTTGTTTTTGATGGTTTGTTCCAGCTCACGCTCCATGTTTTTCTTAACATCGGCACGGAACGCTTCAACACCACCTTCTTCAACACCGTACTTAGCGAAGAACTCATCATTCAGCTCAGGCAGCTGTTTCTCAGATACTTTATTCACTTTCACTTTGAATACTGCATCTTTGCCTTTCAGCTGTTCAGCCTGGTAATCTTCCGGGAAAGCAACATTAACGTCTTTCTCTTCACCCGCTTTAGTACCTACCAGCTGAGCTTCAAAACCAGGAATAAAGGTGCCGGAAGACAGACCCAGGTCATAACCTTCTGCTTTACCACCTTCAAATGCTTCACCATCGATGAAACCTTCAAAGTCAATATTTACCTGATCCTGCTCTGCGGCTTCACGCTCAACTTCAACCCAAGATGTTTGTTGTTCACGCAGAACATCGATCATCTTATCCAGGTCTTCATCAGTTACGCTGGCCGCTGGCTTTTCTACAGTCAGATCACTCAGAGAGCCTACTTCAACCTCCGGGTAAACTTCCAGAGTTGCAACAAACTCCAGATCTTTACCTGTTTCGTTTACTTTAGGTTCGATCTCAGGGAAACCGGCTGGATTCAGTTCTTCCTTAGTAATCGCTTCAACGTACTGAGTACGCACAACTTCTGAAACAACTTCAGCACGAACATCAGCACCAAACTGACGACGCACATAGCTCATTGGCACCTTGCCACGACGGAAGCCGTTGATACGTGCGCTTTTTGCAGTCTGCTTCAGACGCTCTTCAACTGCGTTATCAACCTGCGCTGCTGGCACCTGAATTGTGACGCGACGCTCAAGACCAGAAGTCGTTTCAACGGAAACTTGCATGAAAAATCCTCGTAATACTTTTAATGCTTCTTTTGTAAGCTGAAAGAAATAGATTTTAAGAGTAGATAGAGCCGCAAGCAAGCGGTTATGCACCCACAAGACACTTGTTTGTTAAGAAAAAAACCAAAACTGAACCAAATGGTTGTTTTTCGAACAATACAAAGCAATACACTGAAAAATAAAGGGTAAATTCGAAAGCGACTCAAGCTACAATAGAACAAAAGTACTTAAAGATAAAAAGACGAGAAAGACGAGAAAGGAAAAACAAGAAGAAAAACCAAAAATTAAGTGGTCGGGATAGAGGGATTCGAACCCCCGACATCCTGCTCCCAAAGCAGGCGCGCTACCAGACTGCGCTATATCCCGATATACTACATAAAGCAAAAAAGTAATATGGGGTGAACGATGGGGCTCGAACCCACGACAACCGGAATCACAATCCGGGGCTCTACCAACTGAGCTACGCTCACCACTAACGCCTTACAGGCACAATCAAAAAACACCATAACCAACAAACAAAAAGATTGCTGATTAAATGGTCGGGATAGAGGGATTCGAACCCCCGACATCCTGCTCCCAAAGCAGGCGCGCTACCAGACTGCGCTATATCCCGATATACTACATAAAGCAAATGCAAGGCAAGATGGGGTGAACGATGGGGCTCGAACCCACGACAACCGGAATCACAATCCGGGACTCTACCAACTGAGCTACGCTCACCACTAACGCCTTACAGGCACAACTAACATCATAACCAACAAACAAAAAGATTGCCGATCAAATGGTCGGGATAGAGGGATTCGAACCCCCGACATCCTGCTCCCAAAGCAGGCGCGCTACCAGACTGCGCTATATCCCGAAAAACACACTCAAACAATATACCAGCAAGAAAAAATGGGGTGAACGATGGGGCTCGAACCCACGACAACCGGAATCACAATCCGGGGCTCTACCAACTGAGCTACGCTCACCACAAACCCACACCAGACACTTATGGCGCGCCCAGCAGGACTCGAACCTGCAACCTACGGCTTAGAAGGCCGTTGCTCTATCCGGTTGAGCTATAGGCGCTTTACAAGTCCAGTGGTCGGGATAGAGGGATTCGAACCCCCGACATCCTGCTCCCAAAGCAGGCGCGCTACCAGACTGCGCTATATCCCGAAAACTTGCTAGTCAAAACAGCTTAACTCTGCTGCCTCAACATGGCGACGCATTCTATAGATACTATTTCGGCAGGTCAACACTATTTTTAAAATATTTCTAATTTTTCCATTTAGATACAAGGCGTTAACCTGAATATTCCCCCTGGCAGCACATCGTGCGACAATATAACCCTTGTTACCCAAGTCTCGGCAGGAGCACCCCCAAAACATGAGCGCCAATATCATTGATGGCAAGCAGATTGCACTTAATGTGCGTGATAAAGTATCCAAAGCAGTAGAACAGCGTATCGCCAACGGTCAACGTATCCCCGGCCTGGCAGTTGTTCTGGTCGGTAACGACCCCGCTTCTGAAGTGTATGTACGCAATAAGAAAGCGGACTGTGAAAAAGCAGGCTTCAAGTCCTTTTCATACGACCTGGATGAAACTACCACTCAGGAACAGCTATTAGGTCTGGTCGACGAACTGAATGCCAACCCGGAAGTAGATGGCATTCTGGTTCAGCTACCATTGCCAGCACACTTGGATTCCGACTTAATTTTAGAGCGTATCGAACCCCACAAAGATGTTGACGGCTTCCACCCGTATAACATTGGCCGCCTTGCTCAACGCTTACCAGCACTGCGCCCTTGTACACCCAAAGGCATTATGACCCTACTGGAAAGCACCGGCGAAGAGATTCGCGGCAAAAAAGCCACCATCGTAGGTGCTTCCAATATTGTAGGCCGCCCTATGGCAATGGAGCTGTTACTGGCTGGCTGTACGGTAACGGTTACTCACCGTTTTACCAAGGATCTACCAGGGGAGCTGGCAGATGCCGACATAGTAGTTGTGGCAGTCGGCAAACCAGGCATCGTAAAAGGCGAATGGATCAAAGATGGCGCAATTGTTATTGATGTAGGTATCAACCGTCTGGACAACGGCAAACTGGTTGGCGACATTGAGTTCGAACCTGCTGCGGAACGTGCCGGCTGGATCACACCAGTTCCGGGCGGCGTTGGCCCTATGACCCGTGCAGCTCTACTGGAAAATACACTGCAAGCAGCAGAGAACCACGATAAAAACTGATCTGGCTTATTAAAGACTTACAGGTTTTATCAGGCTGTTAGAATTTTAAAAGCCATAAAAAAAGGGCGCCAACTTGGCACCCTTTTTTATTCTCGCTTTATCGACTCATTACTCACGCACCCAACTGGTACCTTCGCGAGAGTCTTTCAGAATAATACCTTGCGCAGCCAGTTCATCACGAATGCGATCAGACTCGGCAAAATCTTTATTCTTACGTGCCTGGTTACGGGCTTCAATCTGAGCTTCAATATCACCTTCACTCAAGCCATCCGCCGCAGGCTCACCTTTCAGGAAGCTATCCGCATCCTGGTTGAACAGACCCAGCACATCACCAAACAGCTTCAGATAACCAGCCAGCTGACCCGCCTGCTCAGTATCACCTTCTTTCTTAGCGATATTCAGCTGTTTAGCCAAGTCAAACAGCACCGCAAACGCCTCTGCAGTATTGAAGTCATCATCCATTGCGGCTTTAAAGCGCTCAACCCACTCACCTTCAGCAGGCACTTCAACAGCATCAACACCCTGCAACGCAGTATAGAAACGCTCCAGCGATTGACGGGCTGATTTCAGACCATCTTCAGAGTAGTTAATCGGGCTACGGTAGTGGCTGGACAACAGGAAGTAACGAATCACCTCTGGATTGTATTTTTCCAGCACATCTCGAATAGTGAAGAAGTTCCCCAGAGACTTGGACATCTTCTCCTGATCCACGCGCACCGCACCAGCGTGCATCCAGGTATTGGCATATTTCTCGCCAGTAGCCGCTTCAGACTGAGCAATCTCGTTTTCATGGTGCGGGAACGGCAGATCCGGGCCGCCACCATGAATGTCGAAATTATTACCCAAGCAGCAAGTAGACATCGCTGAACACTCGATATGCCAACCCGGACGACCTGGACCCCAAGGGGAATCCCAGCTGACCTCATCTTCTTTAGCTGATTTCCACAGCACGAAGTCCATTGGGTTTTCTTTCGCATCTTCTACATCAATACGGGCGCCAGCCTGCATCTCTTCCAGATTACGATTGGTCAGCTTGCCGTAGTCAGCAAACTTATTAACGCGATAATAGACATCACCGTTATCTGCTGGATAGGCAAAACCCTTCTCAACCAGCGTCTGAACCATATCGACGATATCACCAATGTGGTGAGTCGCACGAGGCTCCAGATCAGGACGCAGCACGCCCAGGCGATCTTCATCATCATGCATCGCCTGAATCATACGCTCGGTCAGTTCATCCACGCGCTCACCATTCTCATTGGCACGACGGATAATTTTGTCGTCCACATCGGTGATATTACGCACGTAAGTTACATCATAACCACGATGACGCAGATAGCGGGTGATCATATCAAAGCCAACCATAACGCGGGCATGACCAATATGACACAGGTCGTATACGGTGATACCGCACACATACATCTTGATCTTGTTTTCTTCAATTGGCGTAAAGACTTCTTTTTTACGCGTCATTGTATTGTAGATCTGCAACATACCCTGTTATCCCTTTTTCTGGATCTTGGCCCAGCTGTCTTTCAGGCCTACTGTTTTGTTAAATACCAGTTTGCCATCAACGCCGTGATCATAACGATCCGCTACAAAGTAACCAATACGCTCAAACTGGAAGCTATCTTCACCCACTGCAGTCAGCAGGCTTGGCTCACAGTAGCCGGTGGTGACGGTCAGAGATTCTGGATTGATAAAGTCCAGGAAATTAGCGTCTTTGTGACCATCTGGATTTTCATCGGTAAACAGGTTTTCGTACAGACGCACTTCAGCCGGTACCGCATGAGCTTCAGATACCCAGTGAATCACACCTTTCACCTTACGACCTTCCGGGTTCTTGCCCAGCGTCTCAGGATCATAGGTACACAGCAGCTCTACTACTTTACCGTTTTCGTCCTTGATCACTTTTTCACACTTGATCACATAAGAGTTACGCAGGCGAACTTCACGACCTTGAGTCAGGCGGAAGAATTTCTTCGGCGCATCTTCCATAAAGTCTTCCGCTTCGATCAGCAGAGTGCGACTGAAGGGTACGGTACGCTCACCCATCTCTTCGTGAGCAGGGTGCGCAGGTACAACGTACTCTTCTACCTGATCTTCTGGATAGTTAGTGATAGTTACTTTAATCGGGTCTAGCACACACATCGCACGCGGCGCATTCTCTTCCAGATCAGAACGCAGCGCGTGATACAGCATAGCGACATCAACCACACCGTCACTACGGGTTACACCCACCATATCGCAGAACTTACGAATAGAGTTTGGCGTATAACCACGACGACGCATACCTGAAATAGTCGGCATACGCGGATCATCCCAACCTGCCACATGATTTTCGTCTACCAGCTGCTTCAGTTTACGCTTACTGGTTACCGTGTAGTTCAGGTTCAGACGAGAGAATTCGATCTGCTTAGGCTGAGCCGGTACAGGCAGGTTTTCAATAAACCAGTTATACAGAGGACGGTGATCTTCAAACTCCAGTGTACAGATAGAGTGTGTAATACCTTCAATCGCATCAGACTGACCATGAGCAAAGTCATAGTTTGGATAGATGCACCACTTATCACCGGTCTGATGGTGATGAGCACGACGGATACGGTACAAAATCGGATCACGCAGATTGATGTTTGGCGCGCTCATATCGATCTTGGCACGCAGTACCTTAGCACCGTCGTCAAACTCACCGGCACGCATACGCCCGAATTGATCCAAATTCTCTTCAACAGAGCGATCACGGAACGGGCTGTCTTTGCCCGCTTCGGTCAGCGTACCACGGTACTCACGCATCTGTTCCGCGTTCAACTCGCACACGTAGGCCTTACCTGCTTTGATCAACTCAACAGCATATTCATACAGGGTATCAAAGTACTCAGAGGTGTAACGCACTTTGCCAGCCCAGTTAAAGCCCAGCCATTTTACATCCTCTTGGATAGAGTCAATATATTCCTGGCTCTCTTTCTCTGGGTTGGTATCATCAAAACGCAGATTACAAGCACCGCCAAAGTGCTCCGCCAAACCAAAGTTCAAACAGATCGACTTAGCATGACCTACGTGCAGGTAACCATTAGGCTCAGGTGGAAAACGAGTACAGATCTGCTCGTATTTACCGTTTGCTAGTTCTTCTTCAATAATATTGCGAATAAAATTCGGTGCGGCCGTTGTCTCGGTATTGCTCATAATCTTAGGCAAATCTCTAAATGATCGCGTGAGTGTCGCGGCATCAGGCTTATCGCTTCCCCTGCAACTTTTATCTGAACCCCTTGTACTCTATAGCTTCAGCGAGTAGCACCGCTATAGTGAATAAAGAGCATTAAGCCCGGAAACGTTAACAACCACGAACAGGGCAACTCATCAGATAAA
This sequence comes from Oceanospirillum beijerinckii DSM 7166, assembly GCF_000422425.1. Taxonomy (GTDB): domain Bacteria; phylum Pseudomonadota; class Gammaproteobacteria; order Pseudomonadales; family Halomonadaceae; genus Oceanospirillum; species Oceanospirillum beijerinckii. The sequence continues at coordinate 10,503 of NZ_AULT01000016.1, read as the reverse complement.
AATATCAGGTATAAAAGCGAGGGACCTTAAATGCCTTTCCATAAGGCTATTTGGCGTGAATTTTCAGGTGCCTGAGGCTGAATTCTCATGCACCTTTCTTTTGCCAAACACGCAAAAGCGGTATTATAGCGTGACGGCTGGTCATTAAGCCATCCTGTTTAAGCAGCGAAATAAAAGTTTCTGAGCGAGAGACGGTATCTTCTCTGGCTTCCAGAGAGAGTAACGTTCAACGACTTTTATTTTGTCAGGTAACGGATAGTACTCTTAAAACCATTAACGATTTAGATTAAGGGCAAACAATGATTGTTCTACACACCAATCACGGCGACATCAAAATTGAACTGAACTACGAAAAAGCGCCGGTTACTGCTAAGAATTTCGAAGAGTACGTAACCAGCGGCCACTACAATGGCACTATTTTCCACCGTGTAATCAACGGTTTTATGGTTCAGGGCGGTGGTTTTGAGCCAGGCATGAACCAGAAAGAGACACGCGACCCAATCGAAAATGAAGCAGACAACGGCCTGTCTAACGACACCGGCACTCTGGCGATGGCTCGCACTATGGACCCTCATTCAGCCTCTGCTCAGTTCTTTATCAACGTTGCAGATAACGCTTTCCTGAACCACACCGGTAAAAACATGCAGGGCTGGGGTTACTGCGTATTCGGTAAAGTTGTTGAAGGTATGGACGTAGTGAACATGATCAAGGAAGTAAAAACCACTTCCCGCGCCGGTCACCAGGACGTACCCGCTGAAGACGTGATCATCGAATCTGCAGAAGTTATTGCTGACGAATAATTTCTGCCGGAATTCCGGACCGGGATTTCCCCCGGTCCCCTGCCTCTGTCCATAAACCTGCCGCAGACTTACCGCTATATGAAACAACTCTTTATCTCTGATCTGCACCTGCAGGCACTTGACCCCCCTGTCACGCAACACTTTTTTCACTTCCTCGATCTGTATGCCACTCAAACAGACCAGCTTTATATTCTGGGCGATTTCTTTGAGTACTGGATCGGTGATGATTTCACCTCAGAACTCACAGAGGCTGTGAGCCAGCGATTGAAAGCTGTAAAAGAGTCCGGCACTGAACTCTTCTTTATGGCTGGCAACCGTGATTTTTTATTAGGTGAAGACTATGCCAAACAATGCGGCATGCAGCTCCTGCCAGATCCTTATGTGATGCCCGCACCACAGCAGCATATCCTACTAAGTCATGGCGACTACCTGTGTACCGATGACACCGAGTACCTTAAGTTCCGGCAGCTATCCCGCAGTCAAGAGTGGCAACACGCTTTCTTATCCAAACCTCTGACCGATCGCATCGCCTTTGCACAACAAGCCAGGCAACAGAGCAAAGAAAGCCAGCAGGACTATAAGCTGATAGATCTCAACGATAGTGCTATTGAAGAAACGTTACGCGAATACCAGTGCCAACTCCTTATCCACGGTCATACTCATCACCCCGGTTTAAGAGGAGTTGCTGAAAGTGAATTCAACCGCCTGACCCTCAGCGACTGGGATCACAATATTTTTTATATTGAGATTATTGATAACGCTCAGCCACAACTAAAGCAGCTGACCTGCTCAAGCTAAAGCCCGGCGCAATTTGGAACAACCCGATACAACTATTAGAAGCAACAGCAAATATTAGAAGCAACAGCAAATCAACAGTAGAAGCAACAGCACCATCCAACCCAAAAGCAGTATAATCAAAGGCATTTGTGTTTGAATGCCTTTTAAGCCCTGCCAGCCCGTTGCAACCCAGCACTAAAGCCTGGTCAGAGACCAAAGTTGAAGCTCTCTCTCCCTAGGTCAACTTAACATTGTCGACATTTTATTCTAAAATCCCCTCACCGAAAAAGGTCGATGAACACATCGAACGCTTTGATTTCACATAAAAAAATTTCCAGAAATCAAAGCACAAACTGATGAGGGTCTAATCGTGCTTGAAGCATATCGCAAACACGTCGAAGAACGCGCTGCAGAAGGTGTTGTACCTAAAGCGCTCAATGCTGAACAAACCGCCGATCTTGTAGAGTTGCTAAAAACCCCACCCGCAGGTGAAGAAGACTTCATTCTGGATCTGATCACAAACCGTGTATCTCCTGGCGTTGACGAAGCAGCCTACGTAAAAGCCGGCTTCCTGTCTGCTGTTGCTAAAGGCGAAGCCTCTTCCCCACTCATCAACCGTAAACATGCGGTTGAACTACTGGGCACCATGCAAGGTGGCTACAACATCGAAACCCTGGTTAAGCTGTTAGATGACGATGACCTGGGCACTGTGGCTGCAGAACAATTAAAACACACCCTGCTGATGTTTGATGCCTTCTACGATGTTGCAGATAAAGCCAAAGAAGGTAACGAGAATGCAAAAGCAGTTATCGAATCCTGGGCGGCTGGCGAGTGGTTCACTTCCAAGCCTGAACTGGCTGAAAAGATCACACTGAGCGTATTTAAAGTCACCGGCGAAACCAATACTGACGACCTGTCTCCTGCGCCGGACGCTTTCACCCGTCCTGACATTCCTAAGCACGCCATGGCGATGCTGAAAATGGAACGTGACGGCATCACTCCAGACGAGCCAGGCGTTCAAGGCCCTATCAAACAGATTGAAGCGCTAATCGCCAAGGGCCACCCTGTTGCTTATGTAGGTGATGTTGTGGGTACGGGTTCTTCCCGTAAGTCGGCAACTAACTCTGTACTCTGGTTCTTCGGTGACGATATTCCGCATGTGCCAAACAAACGTGCAGGCGGTTTCTGTTTCGGCGGTAAGATCGCACCTATCTTCTTCAACACCATGGAAGATGCAGGCGCACTGCCCATCGAAATGGATGTTGAAAAACTGGCTATGGGCGATGTCATTGACGTTTATCCCTATGAGGGCAAAGTTTGCAAGCACGGGACTGACGAAATCGTCAGCACCTTCGAGCTAAAAACTCAGGTTCTGTTGGACGAGGTACGCGCTGGCGGCCGTATCCCCCTGATCATCGGTCGAGGCCTGACTGAAAAAGCCCGTGAATTCCTGGCCCAAGGTCCTACCGATCTGTTCAAACGCCCTGATCAACCTGTAGACACTGGCAAAGGCTTCTCCCTGGCACAGAAAATGGTGGGTAAAGCCTGTGGTCTGGAAGGTGTTCGCCCGGGTACATACGTAGAGCCTAAGATGACAACAGTCGGGTCTCAGGATACTACAGGCCCTATGACCCGTGATGAGCTGAAAGATCTGGCCTGCCTGGGCTTCTCTGCTGATCTGACCATGCAGTCTTTCTGTCATACCGCAGCTTATCCTAAACCTGTCGATGTCCAGACGCACCATACCCTGCCTGATTTCATTATGAACCGTGGCGGCGTATCCCTACGTCCAGGTGACGGTGTAATCCACTCCTGGCTGAACCGTATGCTGTTACCTGATACGGTAGGTACGGGGGGCGACTCTCACACCCGCTTCCCGATCGGTATCTCTTTCCCTGCGGGCTCAGGTCTGGTTGCCTTCGCAGCAGCCACTGGCGTCATGCCTCTGGACATGCCTGAGTCTGTACTGGTTCGCTTTAAAGGCGATAAATTACAACCCGGTATCACTCTGCGCGACCTGGTAAATGCAATTCCTTACTACGCCATTAAGCAAGGCCTGCTAACCGTCGCTAAAGCCGGTAAGAAAAACATCTTTTCTGGCCGTATCCTGGAAATTGAAGGCCTGCCAGACCTGAAAGTTGAGCAGGCGTTTGAACTGTCTGACTCAGCGGCTGAGCGTTCTGCAGCAGCATGTTCTATCAAGCTGAATGAAGCTCCTATCACTGAATACCTGAACTCCAATATCACCATGCTGAAGTGGATGATCGCAGAAGGTTATGGTGATGTGCGTACTATCGAACGCCGTATCAAAGGAATGGAAGACTGGCTGGCAAACCCAGAACTGCTGGAAGCCGATGCGGATGCTGAATATGCCGCTGTGATCGAAATTGACCTGAGCGACATCAAAGAGCCTATTCTGGCCTGCCCGAACGATCCGGACGATGTAAAACTACTATCTGAAGTTGCTGGCGAGAAGATTGATGAGGTCTTTATCGGCTCCTGTATGACCAATATTGGTCATTTCCGTGCGGCGGGTAAACTACTGGATGCCTCGGGCAAGATGGTTCCGACCCGTATGTGGATCGCGCCGCCCACCAAGATGGATGCAGCTCAATTAACTGAAGAAGGTTACTACAACATCTTCGGTCGAGCGGGTGCCCGTATGGAGATGCCAGGCTGCTCCCTGTGTATGGGTAACCAGGCCCGTGTCGGTGATAACACTACGGTAGTCTCAACGTCTACGCGTAACTTCCCTAACCGTCTGGGTACCGGTGCGAATGTTTACCTCTCTTCTGCTGAACTGGCGGCTGTTGCTGCTCTGACGGGTAAATTACCGACCGTTGATGAGTATATGGAGTATGCGTCTAAGCTGGATACCATGGCTGACGATGTATATCGTTATCTGAACTTCGATCAGATTGACTCTTACCAAGCGGCAGCGTCTAAGTTCATCCCTCTGGCCCAAGAGGCTTGATCGTCTACTGAGGCAAATTAAATACCCAATAAAAACCCGGCATCTGCCGGGTTTTTTATGCTTTCTTGAAAATAAAATCTGCAATAAGAACAAAAGATACTTATAGCACAGGCTTGAATTAAGCTTATTTAAGCTGAAACGGTGTGGCTAACTGCTGTAAACCATCTGTTGTACGGACCAGCCCTCTTGCCTGAATATGCGGGTGCTGACTGGCTTCTTCAAAAGTCAGCACAGGCTCAACACAGGCATCCAGATTCGCAAACAAGTCACACCAGTGAGTAAAGGTTTGACTAACAAACACCTCTTGAAGGGCTTGCTTAACTTTCTTTTGACTATCCGGCGTAAAATCAGCACAGTTATCGGCTAAGCCCTGCAGTTCCAGTGCTTCCAGCAGGACTTTCTGGAACTGAGGCTCAAGACTACCCACTGCCATAAAACGCCCATCAGAGGTTTCATAGTAATCATAAAAGGTACCGCCATTGAGCCAACCGGTTTCCGCTTGCGGTTGCTCCCCTCCTGCTAACGCGGCAGCCCCTGCCATACCATTTAAGGCAAAAGCAGCATCCGTCATGCTGATATCCAGATATTGTCCCTCGCCGGTCATCTGGCGGTGAATTACAGCCGCCAGAATCGCCATCACAGCATGATGGGAACCACCGGCAATATCGGCTACCTGGATACCCAAAGGCACCGGAGCCTGGCCCTGACGACGGCTGTAATCCATCGCGCCACTGAGTGCCAGATAATTAATATCATGACCCGCACGATCTTTATAAGGCCCCGTCTGACCATAACCTGTAATACTGCAGTAAATCAGATCAGGATTGATCGCTTTAAGGGTCTCGTAATCCAGACCTAAGCGCTTCATTACTCCCGGTCTGAACTGTTCAACCACAATATCGTATTCTTTAACCAGCCGATAAACCTGTTCAACCGCGCCTGACTGCTTCAGATCCAGCTGTATCGTTTGTTTTTGATCATGGAGTTGATGATAAGCTGCAGAGGCACCATTGACCTGAGGCTCCAGAAACTTCACCAAGTCTGGACGGGTAGGAGACTCAACCCGTAATACTTCCGCCCCCATATCCGCTAATAACATAGTGGCGTAAGGCCCTGGCAACAGGGGACTAAAATCCAGTACTTTTAACGTTTGCAATGACTTCATAATCGCTCTTTTTATTGTTGTACAGGCCTAAATAGTCCGACACTTCCCGGGAAAGATATCTCTATTTAGCTGTTTCCAGATGTTTGGTGTTTAGGTTTTGGAGCTTTGAATAGCTTAAAGGCGTCAAAACTTACAAGCTTTAAACCTTCTTTTTGCACTGAGCTTTATCAGCCTATCAAACAATCGTATGACCAAGAAGTCACCTTAAAACAGAGGCGTCACCTTAAAACAGAGGCGTCACCTTAAAGCAGAGGCGTCAGCTGGAATCAGGAAGGCGCAGACTATGCGGCCATACAAACCAAAAAACGCCCGGATGGGCGTTTTTATAAAAGTACCAAAACTGAGCTAAAAGTTAGTTACGCCAAGGCTGAATAGGCACGACTGAGATAGAATTTTTCGGCGAGCCTTCAACGATCTTATCTGAATAAACCAGATAGATCAGAGTATTACGCTTCTTATCGAAAAACCTGACCACCTGCATGCTCTTAAAGATCAGGCTGGTACGTTTATTAAAGACCTTTTCACCGTTTTCCAACTCATCTTTAATTTCAATGGGGCCTATCTGACGACAGGCGATTGAACCGTCTGAACGATCCTCCGCTAAGCCCAGGCTACCCTTAATACCACCGGTTTTAGGCCGGGATAACCAACAACTGATACCATCGATTTTAGGATCATCAAAAGCCTCAATCACAATCTTGTGGTTAGCCCCTAGCATTTTGAATACGGTACTGACAGAACCGATCTCCTCAGCAAACACTGAACTGTTTAACAACATCAAGCCTGCTATAAGTAAGCCCTTAAATACACTCATACTCATCATCCTCCAAATCATTGATATCATCTCTCAAATGCTCTGACTGCTCCATCACAAAACGCTCAAACTCAAGAGCAGAAAGTGGCTTAGCATACAGATAGCCCTGAATCACATCGCAGCCGACAGCACAGAGAAAGTCTCTTTGTTCAGGGCTATCAACCCCTTCAGCAACCACCTTTAGATTTAGCCGATGAGCTAAGGCGATTGTGGCTTCAATAATGCTCTCATCAGAACGATTTTTACCGATGCCAATGACAAAGCTTCGATCGATTTTAAGATAATCCGCATCAATCGCCTTCAGATAGCTGAGCGACGAGTAACCCGTACCAAAATCATCAATGGCCAGTGTCAAGCCTGCCTGTTTCAGCAGTTTGAGATTATGGCTCACCAGGTCAGAATCAACCATTAGAGTCGTTTCGGTGATTTCAATCGATACTTGGCTGGCCGGTATCTCATAGCGATACATCAGATTCAGCAGACGCTCCGAAAGGTTCTCCCTCGCCAGCTGCACCGCTGAAATATTCATTGCGATACGACCAAAGGGCAGGCGCTGTTTGTTCCACTGTGCAATCTGGCTGAACATACTCTCCATCAACCAGTTACCCACATCTAAAATCAGACTGGTTTCCTCAGCCAAAGAGATAAATTCGGCCGGTGAGATCCACTCCCCGGTATCCGTTTCCCAGCGCATCAAAGCTTCGGCTCCGCTCACACGCTGGCTAACCATAGAGATTTGCGGCTGATATTTCAGACTCAGGGATTGGTTCGACTTTACCGCATGTTCCAACTGCTGCTGCAGGAAGACGCGCCGCTTCATTAACTCATCCATTGCGGCATCAAAGAAACGAAATGTGTTTTTCCCTTCGTGCTTAGCCCGGTACATGGCCAAATCAGCCTGACGCTGCAATAACGAAGCATCCAGCTGATCAACCTTACTGAAAGAGATGCCGACACTACAGGTCACTGTAAAGCTGGTATCACCGAACTCGAAAGGTACTGCAACGGTTTCAATCACCTGTTTTGCCAAAGTAGATAACTGCGCTTGACTCAACACGGGCCTGATCAGAATCGCAAACTCATCACCTCCCAAGCGGGCCAGAAAATGTTTATCCTCCAACATCTCAGCCAGATTATTTGTCGTCCGGATCAGCAACACATCACCGGCCTCATGACCCAGGGTGTCATTAATCTCTTTAAAGCGATCCAGGTCAATAAACATGATCGCGGCTGATTCGCTGCCACTGCGATTAAACAGATGATTGAGCTGATGTTCAAAATAACGTCGATTTGGTAAGCCAGTCAGCGAATCATGATCTGCCAGATAGATGGCTCTCTCTTCCGCATCTTTACGGGCAGTAATATCTTCATGGACCGCGACGAAATGACTGATGCTACCGCTACGATCAACAATGGGTGTTACCGTTTGCTCTACAGTCATAACCCGGCCATCTTTATGACGATTAAGCAGTTCGCCGCGCCAACTCTTACCGGCCAGAATGTTTTGCCACAAACTATTGAAAAAGGATTTATCGTGGTGACCTGAGTTAAGAATTCGCGGATTCCGTCCTTCTACCTCATGAAAGCCATAACCGGTTAAGCGAAGAAAGGCATCATTAACCCAGGAGATATTGCCTTGACGGTCAGTAATAAACACCGCATTAGCCGCACTGCGAATCGCTGCACTTAGCAGTTTATTATCACCCGCGATACGATCCCGTCGCTCCAGTACAATCACAATAAAGCAAGTCACGAACAGGATAAGTCCGGATAAAGCCATCATAACCACTGAAAGCATGCGCTCGTCGTGTTTCCAGGCCTTTAGGGCTTCTTTCTCACTGGATTCAATGGTTACGATTAAAGGCAATAAAGAGGTCGAACGGTAGCTCATCAACGCGGCATCGTCATGCGCTTGTCGTATCCGGTATTCTCCCCAGCTTTTCTGTTGTAGTAATTTACGCAACAGCGCTGGTGCGGGCCGGTTTTCAGGAGCAATTAAGGCACTACCATCATAGTGAAAAAGCCGTACAACAGCATTTTGCTCTTCAATAACGGAAGCAAACAGCTCTGTAAAATACTGAGGGTTTATTGCGGCCATTAAAATAGCCTTAGGTTCTCCCAGAGCATCTCGAACAGTCGTACAGAAAGGAATATATTGATGGGGCATCCTATCCGCAAAAGGGTCACCAGGATATCGTCCTTGTTGCGGAGGGGAGATCAGGTATTCTTTCAGAGGGTCCTGAACAAGAGGAGCGATACAGGCTGGCTCAAGCTTCATTCCTTTGCTACCGACTGCGGCAACCCTGATATGCCCGTCCAGATCAAATAGTGTAATAGAGCGGATCTGAGGGGAAATTCTCAGCTGTTCCGTAATTAGTTTTCGTATATCCGCATCCTCGTCTAACTCAGGCAGACTTTCCGCCATGGTTTTGACAACCGCATTGACGGACTGAAAGGAGCGAATAATCGAATCCTCCAGTGCTCGCAATAAACCGGCATTACGGACCACTTGTTCCTGCAGGCTTCGCTGTACACCTCTATCCAAAGTATGATGTAACAACAACCAAAACATCAGGACCACTGTTCCAGCCACCAGAAATACCCACTTCTGATGCCGAACAGTACTTTTAATGACAACCCACCAATTTTTTAACACAGATCATATCGCACTATAGATACACTTTTTTACAATACATTACACATTGCACGACAAACAGCGTCTAAAGTCTTAAGGAATCCTTCATGAAACAGAAACATAAGCTTTCACTGCATTTCATTGCCATCTTACTCGGCTGCAGCTATTTTTCCACATCATTGGCACTATCGGAACGTGAAAAAAGTATTAAGGATAGTGGGCAACTTCGGGTTTGCATCTGGCCGGACTACTTTTCGATCTCTTACAAAAATATTAAGACAGGCAACCTGGAAGGCATTGATATTAAGCTGGCTCAGGAACTTGCCAGTGACCTGAACGCAAAAGTGAAGTTTGTACCCACTCACTTTGGCATCTTTATGAAGGATATTGAACAGGATAAATGTGATATCGCCATGTTTGGTGTGGGCCGCACTAAGCAACGCATGGAGCGTATCGACTTTAGCGAACCTTACCTATCCAGTGGCATGTACGGTATCGCCAGTAAAAGCCATCCTGTCATCAATAGCTGGGAAGACATAGATCAACCCGGGATTGTCGTATCGGTACAAAAAGGCACCTATATGGAGAACGCTATGAAAAGCAGTCTTAAGCACGCGCAGGTTGTGCCGGTCATCAAACATAGTCAACGCGAGGTCGAAGTACGCTCTGGCAGAGCCGATGTTTTTATCACCGATTACCCTTATGGCCAGAAGATGATCACCAACTACGACTGGGCGAAGCTGCTAACACCACAGCAGAAAACCCAACAGTTTGAATATGCTTACGCCATTAAAAAGGGGCAACCTGAGTGGTTAGCCCGAGTAAATCAGTTTGTCAGCGATATCAAAAAGGATGGCAGACTATTACAACATGCCAGAACCTATAATCTGGAACCGATCGCTATTGTCCACTGAACCAACTTTGATCACGGGCCAACTTTGATCACGGGCCAACTTTGATCACAGGGGGCTTACATCACTCGATTTCGGCTATAGTGAAATCGAGTGACCACCAGGAAGCCAAACACCGATACAAAAAGTTTTTTCGATATTGATACACCCCAAGCATTCGCGACAAATAAGCACCATGAAATTACAAACTAGACAGTGCGTAGTTCTGATTTCAATGAACTGCGCATATCCAGTCTAAACTTTCGTTGTTGGAAAGCGTTTTTCTGGTTTTAGTCGATTGTTTTCTATCATCAATATTCATCCTGTGAGCTTGAAGCCTCCATAACGCTCTATCTCTATTCGCTCGCTCAGGAATTTCACCGCGTTTAGCTTTTCAATGGAAACCAAGAGAAATTCCGGCAGCGAAGATCGCATCGCTTGGGCTACA
>NZ_AULT01000015.1 GCF_000422425.1 Oceanospirillum beijerinckii DSM 7166 | reverse complement strand
CCGGAGCCAGTGTCGGATGGCGCTTCGCTTATCCAACCTACTCTGATATCAAGAAGCTTATCTGGTTTGGTATGACTCTATTGTTGCCAGAGATCCGGTTTGAAACTGTAGCTCAGCCAGCCGTTTATACAGAGGGGAGCTTTGTAGTAGCTCCTGATGTGTGCCTATAGCAACCAGCTGGCCCTTATCAAATACCGCAATACGATCCACATGAGCGACAGTGGCAAGACGATGAGCAATAATCAACGTAGTACGGTTTTCCATCAATTTATCTAATGCCTGCTGAACCAGGTGTTCACTTTGAGCATCCAGTGCACCGGTGGCTTCATCTAACAATAAAATCTCAGGATCACGCAGTATTGCCCGAGCGATAGCCAAGCGTTGCTTTTGGCCGCCGGAGAGCTTAACACCCTGTTCACCAAGGAAAGACTGATAGCCTTCAGGCAGTTGTTGGATAAACTCGTCTGCGTAAGCGGCTTGTGCAGCAGCTAATACTTCTGCTTCTGTTGCATCGGGTTTACCGTATCTCAGGTTATCCCATACGTTGGCACTGAATAGCACAGGCTGCTGTGGCACTAAGGCAAAACGTTCCCTCAGCTTTTGCAGGTCCCATTGAGTGAGTGGTCGTCCATGCAGCGAAATATTGCCCTGTTGAGGGTCTCTAAAGCGCAGAAGTAGATCAAACAGTGTCGACTTACCCGCTCCTGAAGGCCCTACCAGAGCGATACTTTCTCCTGGATTAATCTCCAGATTCAAACCTGAGATGGCTTGTTGATCAGGTCGAGAGGGGTAGTGATAGCTTACTCCCTCAAAATGAATACTCTCTGCGTTAAGGGCTGCTGGTATCTCTGTGCTTATTTGTGCTCCTGCTGATGCTTGTGTTTCTATTGTCGTTTGCGGTGAAGTAATTTCTGCCTCGGTGGCTAATAACTCACGAATACGCTCCGCCGCACCGGAAGCCCGCTGTACCTCGCCATAAACCTCGGTTACGGCAGCCAGAGAACCGGCTACCATAACGGCATAAAAGACAAACGCGGCCAGATCCCCACCGGAAAGCTTACCGGATATCACGTCACTGCCGCCGACATAGATCATACCGGCCACAGAACCCATCACCAGTGTCATGACCAGTGCAATTAACCAGGCTCTGTGGCGTATACGTTTCAGTGCGATCTGGAATGCCCCTTCTGCTTCCTGAGAAAATTGCTGATTAACCAGATCCTCTCGGGTGAAAGCTTGTACCACTTTAATATGCTGTAGACTTTCACTGGCCCAGGCCCCAACACTGGCCACCTTATCCTGGCTGTCACGGGATAGTTTTTTTACCTTGCGACCAAAATAGATGGCTGGAAACACAATTAAGGGCACGGCAATCAGTACAATCAGGCTCAGTTTCAGATTGCTAAGGAACATTAAAACGATGCCGCCAACAAAGGTCAGTGTATTTCTCAGGGCAAACGAGAACGATGAACCGATAACGGTTTGTAGCAATGTCGTATCCGTGGTGACCCGGCTTTGAATCTCTCCTGCCAGGTTGTCCTCAAAAAAGCTGGGGGGCAGGCTGATCAGGTGGCTATAGAGTTTCTGTCTGATATCTGCAACAACACGTTCTCCCAGCCAGGACACCATGTAAAAACGAAAATAAGCACCAACAGAAACAAGTACCACCAAGATGGCAAACAAACTCAATGCATCCGCTAATCCCTGTTCAGACTGAGCAGCAAAACCCTGGTCAATCATCAGGCGTACACCTTGTCCTAACGATAGTGTAAGCCCTGCTGTCGCGACTAACGCAATAACTGCAATCATCAGGCGAACTTTATAGGGTTTCACAAATTGCCATAACCAGCGGAACATAAGAGATTACCTGAGTCTTGCTATTGGGTTGACTAGGCTAGTGTTAATGAACTCTGTCAGCAAGGCAATTAACTAATCGTATTTAACGGTCGAACAGTCGAATAGAAGATCGTCATAAGCTATTTTTTTAAATAGAGACTTTGACCTTAAGCAGAGAGCTGGTACGGTGTTTTCAACTAGAAAATACTGATCACCAGAAGCCCTTGAATCTATCGTTCGAGCAGACGTTTTCAGAGGCATCCATTTGTTTTAGATAAAGGAGTACTGTGATGAAGAGACGTGTATTGCCAATAGCCGTGTTGTCGCTGGTTTTAGGCGGTTGTGCATTTGTAAAACCAGAATCAGGCAGTGAGCAGGTTCAGATCTTAACTCAGCAACAGGCAACAGCATGCAAGAAACTGGGCTATGCTAATGTTTACACAAAGCATGAAGTACTAGGGCTTAAACGCAATGATGAATCGGTAAGGGAAGAGCTGAACACCTTAGCGAAAAACCAAGCAGCCAGCATGAAAGGTGATGGTATTGTTATCACCAATGATGCAGCAATGACAGCGGGTAAAATCGCTTTCGATATTTATCGTTGCCAGTAATCTTTGTCTATACATGCTTAGTGTAAACGATAGGTGTTAAGAGCCTGCTTATGGCTGGAGCTTTTATCAGGTGTTCTATTCTTATTTAAAAGCTTTTATAACATTGGTGTTAAGCACCCGAATATAAATATTCCGATATTTACCGGCCGAAGCGGCCGGAAAACACAGGCTTTATGTAGGAAAGCACTGTATGCCTGCTTACTCTCTGCTACAGGTGTGTTTACCTTCAAAGGGGAGTAAATAGGTAAAGGTGACTAATACCAAAATATGCTGTATAAAAAGGCAGTTTAGAATTGGTTCCAAAGTATTAGATAAATGCTACTATTGAAGGAATATGATTCAACCGAAAAGCACTTTTAATAATCCAATATAGCGTCATTTAATGACAGCATTGTGATGATCCGTGTTAATTGGAGTCGCCTGTGCTCTGGAAAAAACAAACTGCAACAAAGTCTCACACCAGTGAAAGACCTGTTAAGGTGAAAAGCTTTCGCCAAAGCGAGATTAACAGCGCCGAGTGTCAGGCCCTTAATTTTCAGGATAACAAAGCGGCCTTAGTGGTAGCCTTTATCTCGCCTAATCTGCCCTTCCAACAAACGGCTCAGAGTATTAAACAGGCCGTTCCATTTGCGGAACAGTTTGTCGCCATTATGACGGCAGGTGAGCTTAGCTCTTGCCATAACTCCTTTTATCATAGTGCTGAAGGTGCATGGGACAATATTGTACTGCAAAGCTATAGCCACACCCTCTTTGAGGCGGTGGAGTTGCGTTCTATCCCCCTGCATTGTGAAGATATCAAGCGTGGCCAGATACAGCTGTCAGAGCAGGAAAGAATCAAGCGTATTGAACAGGAGATCCACAAGGTCAACCTGCCTTTTGAGATCAACTCTAAAGATACTCTGGCGCTCACCTTTTTTGATGGTTTAACGGCAAGTGAGAACTTCTTCATGCAGGCGCTGTATGCCAGTGATCGTCTGCCTTGCTATTTTGTGGGTGGTTCTGCGGGCGGTAAGCTGGATTTCCAACAAGCATCAGTCTTTGATGGTAACCGGGTGACAGATAATCAAGCCCTGGTCATCTTCTGCAAGCTAAAAAGCGATATTCGTTATGGCATCTTCAAAAGTCATAACTTCCAGAAAACAGGTGTCAGTTTTACCGTTATTGAATCAGATGCGCACACCCGTTGTGTGCATTCTGTGATGCAATCCGGCCAGAATCGAGCGGTGTCTCTGGTGCAGGCGTTATGTGAGCACTTTAAGTGCCAAGCAGGAGATCTGGACAATAAACTGGTAGGGCATTCGTTTGGTGTAGAGATCGGTGGCGAGTTATTTGTACGCTCTATTGCAGGCATCGATCAGGCCAGTGAGGCGGTGGCTTTCTTCTGTGATCTGCACTTTGGCGATAACTTACACCTGGTCAAAGCCAGCCCCTTTGCAGCCCATACTGAACAGGAATACAAACGCTACGCTGGTGGCAAGCCCACTCCTGTAGCCATGCTGGCAAATGACTGCGTGTTGCGAAGGCTAAATAATGCCAACGAGTTAAATCAAGTAAGCACCTTCCAACAAATACCTGCAGCGGGCTTTTCCACCTTTGGTGAGCTTTTGGGCGTGCATATGAATCAGACTTTGACTGCCGTATTCTTCTACCAGTTGAAGGAGGGAGAGCGCTTTAGTGACGACTATGCCGATAACTTCCCGCAGAACTACAGCCACTTCCGTATGTACTTTATGGAGTCGCGTTTAAACAGCTTGCGTCAGATTAATCAGCTACAGGCGAAGCTGATTGACCATATGGCAGAGTACAAACCCTTAGTACACTCCATTATGGGCGGGTTTGATTCACTGCAAAGCTATACAGAAACCTCCCGTGATGTACTGTCAGATGTACAAAAACGCTTCAGCCATTTCAGCCGTATTATCGATGATCAGGAACAGGATCGTATACAGTTACGCAGTGACGTGGATGTACTACAGCAGAATGCCGAAGAAGTACAATCGGTACTCAACGTAATCTCAAGCATCGCCGACCAGACCAGCTTACTGGCGTTGAATGCAGCCATTGAAGCGGCCAGAGCCGGTGATGCTGGTCGAGGTTTCGCAGTGGTTGCTGATGAAGTGCGTAATCTGTCGCAAAACACTCAAAAGAGTGTCGATGAAACCGGTAAAACCATTAATAACGTCTCCGGCTCTATTATGAGCATTAAAGGCACCATTGACCGCACCAGCCAGTTTATCGAAGAGATTGCTGAGGGCTCTTCCGATTTGAGTGATGAAATGAATGCAATGATGACCTCATCGACTCAAACCGGAGAAAAGGTTTCTGCCAATATTGAAAGCATGAATGAACTGGCCAAACGCTTGGATAGAATTGATGATGAAGTGGAAGCCATTCATAAACTAAAGAAATTGAGCGAGTATTAACCCCACAGCTGGTTTGCAAGGATGCAAATCCCCCCGATTCATTACCCTTCTGTACTTGGGCCACGCTGCTGATTAGCTTTGATCCCTTACCCGATGACTCTGCATAAAGTTTAAGTTATACCATTCCCGGTAAGTTTCTTGAGATCAGAGTAGGTTGGATAAGCGAAGCGCCATCCGACACAGACTCCGATACCGGATAATTGCCGGAAGGCGCCTTGCGGCTTTTCCGACCTTCAACAGCTTATCTGGTTTGGTATTAGTAACGCTTTTTGATCATTTTATAATACAGGATCAGACGCTTGGTATCGCTATAGTGAAGGCGTTATCAAGAGAGAAGAGTCCAGCTGTATATAATCGAATATTTCTGGCTTTATTATGTCATTCGTATTAACCAAGGCGATATTGATATGATAGGAGACTTTTTCTATAAACTTATCTGTGATGACCTGAGTAAAGGGGATCGAAGTATTGACATTATCCAAGGAAATAAAGCTGGCGTCAGGATTCTCAGGGCTATTAAAATAGTGCTCAATCGATGGGAATATAAGGTCTTTGTGTAATATCGTTATGTCAGATAAATTGTTTTTCCAATGCTTACCCGCTATCAGCCCATACATACAAACATTGGTTTTATTTGAATGGATAGGGTTGACCTCACTGATAAGCCATTGAATAGTATCGCCTGGACTTACAACTAAATTAAAATCGCCAATATTGCCAGAAATAATTTGATCGTCTGGGCTATTGCTTGCTGCTGTCATATTAATGTTTTCTTGCCATTCTCTATCGTTTCTGAATGGCTTTTCCCAAGAGCTTTTTCTGTTGAAGTAAATAGTATTAATTTGAATGTTTACTGTCCATAATTTACTCATGGGTTTTTCCTTTATTGGGCGGGTAATTTAACTTGAAAGAGAAGGTTTCCTGCTTCACGTAAACACTGATAAAAGAAATCTTCTGACTGTTTTGAAACCAGTGTTTCTATTCAGTATTAAGATGATAGATAGCGGCCCGCTGATAGCAGGCCTGATGATTCCTACAGTCTGATTTTGATTGTTGGGTCGACTTTGAGGTACTTCAGTATTTTTGGTGAATTAATATCACTGATATCAAGCAGTAAAAGTCTCATATAATAAGTGATATCAGAGTTCTGAGCACCAGCCCTTACAGTCGTCTCCGGTATAGAAATATCTGAAGTTGATGCCTTCAGGAAGGTGCCACCAGGTTGTTCCGGTGCATTAAAGCCATTTAAGATAGAGGAGAATGCAGCTTCAGTGACCACTGTATTTGGTGGTGTAAGGTTAGCGTCCCAATTACTACCCTGAGAGAAACCGTACATACATACGCTTCTGTGATTGTTGTATACAGGGTTCACTTCGCTGACTACCCAGCGGATCTTATCATCTTTACCAACAGTCAGCTGGAAGCTATCACCATCACCGACAGTAATGGCATCATCGGGATTGTCACTAACCGCAGTCATTCTGACATTGTTTCTCCAGTATATGCTTGCACCTACAGGATTACTCCATGAGCCGGTGCCAGAAATACCATTTAAAAACAAAGTGTTTACTTGAACATTAATCGTCCATACCTTAGCCATCTTTTTTCCTTATATATTTAATATTGTTTGTATTTATACATGTTTTGCTATGTGGCGGGATTTATTATTTTGTTTTTATTGCTGTGTTTGTATTACATGGTATTACATTGAGGTGTATTTGGTTGTCTAGCGACAAGATGTGGTTTTTTTGTGTCGGAGGATATTGTTTGAGGAATTTATCTTTTATAGAGTTGGTCAGGCAAGTGTTTTAATTGTTTGGTGGTTGTGTAACTGTATGATAAGTATCATCTTAATATGTAGGGTGTTTTTAGTGGAGGAAGAGGGGATTAAAGTGCAGCGACAAAATGCTGTGAGATGATTTTGTAAATATTTGCTGTTTAATTATTTTAATTGCGACAATTTGCAATGTGATAGAGGTGAGGGGGATTACAGTATTGATTACATACTAAACCGTGGTAATTGATGGTTTCGCCCCACCTTTACTTTTTAGTAGGACGATTTCAAGGCAGTAGACTTTCTATCTGACCAACACTATCGGCTGCCAATAGCTCGGCCATGACCTCAATCATATATTTCCATGGCTTCAGACCGCTTGTTTTCTCTATCTCTATCAGACTGTACAAGTTAGCACCAGCATGTGCGCCCGCCAGGTTTGTACTGAACAACCCGTTTTCCCGACCGATCACGAACGGCCTGATCGCATTTTCTGCCAGATTACTGCCCATGTACCCGCATCGCAGTAACGCACAAGCTTGTCCCACGGGTTACACGGTAGATGAGGGGCTGACTCAGAGCGGTTTTCGGCGGGGTTTGAGGCAATCACCAATCACGCAGTTCATTGAACAACTATCTTGAAAACTACCGAGGATGAACTCTTGTCTGTCCTTGTGCTTTTGATCCGGTGATAACTCTTTGATCTCGTTGAATGAGCCTACTTCTAATAGTTATATGAGTGAGGAATACGGGGTATCCATGGAATAGCGGATAGAAATCAATAGGTAAAAATTGAGAGTGTATGTATTTGCGCGACTAATAAAGTCGCATTTGTTTGCTATTATATTGTTTTTATAGCAAATAAAATAAATGCTATTCAGCTCTCTGGCGTGGTAAAGATTTAGCAGCCCTTCAAGTATTTTACTCCAGCCTATTCTCCTCTTCCATAATCGGTTATCGACAAAAACATCATAGCAATCAATGCGATCTGTGCGGTATAGTTCCATTCTATGTTTAACGGGAGTGCCAGAGTTGAGATCTGTTATATCAATGATACGGCGCAGGTCAGGTAGTTCCGAAAAAGAATGATCCTCAGTATTTGGGTCAAGTTTCTGTTCTTGTATTATGCGCTGCTTGGCTCGGTACTCTACATTATTTTGATACTTTTTTGTTCGCCGATACATGGTTATCTTCCTTGATTACCTTATAAGGTAGACCAACCTTGCAAGTTTGTGAAGCTTGCACGGGCGGATGAATAAAATGTTATGTGGCAATCAAACATTTCAATTAAACATCAAGAAAAGGAAACGTTGTGGAAGTAGTAAATTCCATCATAAAGTGGATGATCGACAACAAAGAGTGGGTTTTTAGTGGAGCCGGAATATTTATTCTGACAATAATCTCAACAATTGTATTTCGTAACAATCAACCATCCCAATCTCAGAGGTCAGGTAAGAGATCTAAAAATTACATGGCTGGTCGTGATATGAAAATTGGGAAAAGTGATGATTAAAAATCAGAAACAAACATCTGGTGATCACTCAGTCAATTATATGGCCGGTGGTGACATTGTCATAAACGGCCTAACTAGAGAGGAATTACTTTCTCTCCTTGAAGAGCACTCTAAAAGAGAAGCAATACCTCAAGAAGAGCTTCTTTCGACAAGAGAAGATGTAAAGGAAGTCATAGCTCCATTGTTCGAGGAAAATAGTCATATTTTTCACACGTATGGCCCAATGACAGAGGAAAGATTCAATCCTGAAAGTGAAATGCCAGAGCAGTGGCTCAGAAAAATACAAGATTTCATTTTGCCCAACAATAGAAAAATTGTAGAAACAATAGAAAGAAACAAAAAATTATTATTGGATTTTGAAAATGATATATTCACAAAATTCAAGCAGCACGTAGATGATTTTGAGGCAAAGCACACTGGCAAAACCAAAGCAAATGGAACAACTTTCCCAGAAGATATTTTGCTAATTTTGGAGTAATAAATTGAGTTTGATAGACTGGTGCATTGATAAAATTTCCGGACATGGAAAAGTTGAATCAATCTCGAAGATAGATAGCACAACGTTAGAACTGACACATCAGAACACTAATACTTATGCAGTTTCAGTTTTTTCATGTGAAAGAATGAATCTAAAGTCAATTTCTGATATCGACATACAGAAAGTAGACTTCATTTTAAATATCAAGAAAGATGCATATATTAGTGGAAAACTGATGCAACTAATGGAATCGGCTGATTTTTCTATCGGAGGCTTAGGAGATTTATATAGTGCGTTAGGAAGTGGAAACCTATCAAATTATATCTCAAAAGAGATGCAGTTTGTTATTCGCGGATTATCTCAACATAATAAAGTTAAACGTATTTATCGCCTCGATAATCGTAGGTTTGAAATCGAGAGAAAGCTGTTACCAGATGTCACCATCTTGGTTTTAAATGACTATGACCTTACAGCAGAATCTGTAAGGTCTGGAATCGATAAATATGGTGACTTTGATAGTATTCTTACATCTAATCCTAACTGTCGCAGGTCAAGTAATGCGGAGAAAGCAGCAGAGAACAGTGGAAGAAAAATCATGTCTTGGGGTGAGCTTATGGGCAACTTGAATAAAAAATGGAACTAGAAAACATTGCTGGAATCATATTCACCGCAAAGGCTACATTGGATCGAAAAGGGGTAAACGCTGACTTCTATATTTTTGGTTCCATCTTAACCAAAGGTGCTCTTTATAGTGATGTCGATATTTTAGTTATTTACCATAAAGATGACGATGTGCAGATAATTCGTTACATTCTGAATGATTTATTTTATAAAATCCCAGTTGATCTCTGCTTTATGACTAGACAGGAAGAGAGAGAACTAAAATTTATAATGCGAACAAATGCAATAAACATAGATCGTGCAGTTGCCACATAACAAGCAAATCCAGGTGACACCTACGGTGCACCTGATTTGGGCGTTACATGCATCATAAGTAGGGAGTCACATGGCAGAACTTTTTAGTACGAACCAGAGCAAAACTATTCTCGCGAAGTTTAAACACAAAATTGATGGTTTGGTTCCCTCTGACGATTTTGAAAAGCAACGCAATAGTCTTATTCGATTAGTTGTTGGCTCCATGGAAAACAAGCCCGACCAATGGGATGAGCTTTGTGAAATCAATATTCAATGGATTGGCGACCACTTTATTAATCGACTGGCTGGTGAGGAGAAAGAACTAACAAAGGAAAAGTTGGATGATATTTGTTCAATGTGCTTCCGCTTCCTATTCGAACTTTATCTTTCCATGAAAAATGATTTGGCAATGGAGTTTGAAGCTGCAAGACAATTTGTTTTTAATAATGTTGATTTATTTGAGCACAATGCTAAAGAGCAAATCGAATATGCTATTCGTGATATGCCGATCAATATTTTTAAGGCTATAGCTAATAGTGACGCTATCGAAAGTTTGAAAAAATTCAATGCAGTGTCTGCTAAAGCAGAAAAACTAAAAGATGACTGGAATGCAGACTTGGCTGAAAGAGAAGCTAAAGTCGATTCACTAAAAGAGTCCTTATCTAAATATGAAAATGCTTTCAACTTTGTTGGCTTGTATCAGGGGTTTGACGAACTTGCGACAGAGAAGAAGGCAGAGCGAGATGGAATACTAATTTGGCTTCGGGTTTTGTCGGTTGTGATCGTATCTCCTATAGTTGCAGAACTATTTTTTGTATATCTGCATCTAGATAACATTGCCGCGGTTAGAGACGGTCTTTTGGTTTCAATTTTCCCTACAGTTTCACTGGTTGCTATTTCTGTTTACTATTTTAGAGTTCTTCTATTTAATTATAAGTCTGTAAAGTCACAACTTTACAGATAGATCTTAGAAAAACATTGTGTAGATTTATCCAGAATTACTCGGAATATTCTAGCGATATAAAGAAGAAAGATGCGAACTCCTTAGATAAGTTCGAAAGCATTATATTTTCTGGGATAGTCACAGATGATGGAAACCTACCATCAACATTTGATGGTATGGAGCAAATAGGGAAATTAATAAAAGCGGCAAAGACGTGAAGAAGCATGTAACAAGCGCATGTTATCGGACTAGTTTTCCGCTGCGCTCCAAACCAGCCGCAAATGCGGGCCTTATATGCAGGAATTGTAATGGCTAAAAATAGAAGTAGACGTCTTAGAAAAAAGCTTTACGTAGATGAATTTACGGTATATGGATTTGAGTTTTTTTGCCGTTTGAATATAGAGGATGCGTCTGAACATGATTCTCTACTAGATGAGTTTATTGAGTTCATCGAGAGTCATGGTTTAGTTATGGGGGGTGGGGCAAACTCTAAAGAATTTGAAGGTTTCGTGGTATCGGAAGGTCGCTACGATTCGCCATCAGAAAAAGATCGAAAGGCTATAGATTCTTGGCTTAATAACCATCCAAAATGCTATGAGGTGAAGGTTGGTTCACTGGTTGATGCAATGTATAGCATGTAACAAAAATTGTAGTGGCCCGCTATCGCGGCTGAGGCCTTAAAAGCTATGCTTTTTCGGCCTCTAAATTAGGCGTCAGAGAACGTTTGTAGAATGAGAAGTATGCAAACTGTGGCGTTCAATCGCTGTTGAAAGGCGGCTTTGCTATTGAGGCTTTAAGCCGCTTCCTGACGATTAAAGCCAAGGTTTTGTCTCAGTTTAGCCAGGGTATTGGCAGTTAAGCTTTCAGGTTGCAGTGTTGTGGTGACCTGGATTTTACTGTAACGGCTGTTTTTCAGATCCAGATTGCTGCCATTATTCAATGCTCTGCCATCGGGTTTATAGAGCAGTTGTACAATGGGGCGTGATCTGTGGCTTGGATTAATCTCAGTGACTAATCCTGTGTAACCGTTATTCAGTTTAACCAGAGTTCCTACCGGATAAACACCTAGAGCCTTAATAAATTGTTCGACCAGTGAACCATCAAAGGCTTTATTTCGCAGTGCATAAAGTTTGCTCAGGGCGTGAGTGGTGCTGTGCTGCTCAGAAAAGTGGCGGCTACGGGTCAGGGCTTCGTATGTGGTCACAATACTGAGAATGCGCGCTTCCAGAGGAATTTTTCTGCCAGAAATCCGGCTGGGGTAGCCGTTGCCATCATGACGTTCATGATGAAAGGCAACAATGCTGCGCAAGTGGCTGAGCCCCGGATGGCGCTTAAGAATACCGCAGCCTAACTCGATATGCTTTTGAATCAACTGTCGTTGTCTGACGGATAGTGGTTGCTTCTGGTTCAGAATTTCATCGGGAATTTTTAGCATGCCGATATCATGAAGCAGAGCGGCCATAGCTAAGCGCTGTAAAGCTTTGCCTTTCATGCCCAGGGCTTGACCAAACATCAGGCTGAGTACTGCGACATCCAGAGACTTCTGCTCAAGAGACTGGTTATTCTCTTTCAGGTTGCAGATCATGCTCAGGGTTTCAGGATGTGCCATGGAAGACAGTGTCAGGTTTTTTACACTCTCTTGCAGAGGTTTGTCATCAATGTCCTGGCCTTGATGCAGTTTCTGAAAACACTCACTTAGCGTATTTAAGGTGTTGTGGTAGCTGGCAATGGCGAACTCTGCGGATATCTTGCGCTGAAGACTTTCTTTTACAGACTCTGTTTTAACCAGTGTCGGTTTGGTTGCGATTGGCTGTGCTTGTGCTTGAGACGCTACCGGCTTTTCGGCGATCTTCGGCTCTGCTGGCTTCTCTACAGGCTTCTCTATTGGCTGAGTGACCGCTTGTTTTTCTTCTGCTTCAGGCGCTGGCGATTGAGTTTTTGGTGTGACAGATGCTGTCTTGTCATCTGTTGATGCTTCAGAATCGTCGCCTTCAATCTCGATAAAAACACTTTTACAGGATTCAAACAGGCGCACGATGTCGTTTGCGGTTTGGATGGTAAAAGGGCCCTGCCAATATCTGATTTTTTCCCAGCCGACATCGGTTTTAGCAACCTTCATTCCTGGTAGTAGCTGATTAATAGGGACTCTTTTTAACATATCGGGTTCCTGGACGGATGCAGTTAAACCCCCGGTACGTTTGTTCAAGTTCCTTCTGTGTAGCTGGGTCAACGTTGCCGGATTGATTTTTATATCCTGGCAACGTACACACTCCCGATTCTTTTCGATGGGTCGTGTACTTTTCCTTAGAGCTTGTATTCTATCTTGAGCGTTTTAGAAAAAATATTACATGACATTACAAGTCGCATGACTGATGCGTCACATCGGTTTATTGATGTAAGTAATTTGCCATTTTATCAGGATGTTAGTCATATTGTTAAGGTCTAATTCAGGGGTTGTGCATGGAATTTTATAGAGCCTATCCAGACAGCCGTTCTCGGGTCAGTAGATCTCGGCTCGGATTAAGAGGTAGAGGGTCTATAAAGTAGATCGCATCAATATATTTGGGACAGACCAGTGGATGGTAAGGGAAGAAAATAGAGTGGCCGAATAATAAGTTGATTTAGCTGCTAAAGAAAGTAAAGGATAGTCAATAGCTGGACTACCAGAGGGCCTAAGCATGTGCTTCAGCCCTCTGCTCTATCAGGGGGTACTCTGGTCAGTCTGCAACAAAATGTTTGCCCAACAGGGCGTAATAGAAGTTGTTGTCATTCAATACACCTGCGAACCTACCATTTTCCTGGAGCAATACAGGCAACTGGCTGGTGTATCTTAGGTTGATTGCCTCGCGCATATTGATTTCTGGTGAGGCAATCGAGAAGCTGCCTTTAGCAATACTCTGTGCTTTACCTTCTGCTTTTTCCGCCTTGGAAAGCTGCTGCCACTCTTGTTGTGGTAGGGTTTGTTCCCCTTTGCCCGCTTGTACGATTTTGCCCTGTTCCAGCTCTACCCAAAGGTTGTGGTTGCTATCCAGAATCACCTTATTGCCCTGCTGTTCCAGCTTATGGGCCGGTGTCATCAGGGTTCGACCACCGAGCACATTGAGCGGGTTGGTATGGGCAACAAAGTCTTCTACGTAAGCGGTTTGAGGGTTGAGTACAATCTGCTCCGGTTCACCGTGTTGAATAATCTGGGCGGATTCCATAATGGCGATATGGGAGCCAATCTTCAGTGCCTCATCCAGATCATGACTGACGAAGATAATGGTCTTTTTAAGATTCTTCTGCAGCTCGATCAGTTCATCCTGCAGCTGCGCCCGAATCAATGGGTCCAGTGCGGAGAAGGGTTCGTCCATCAGCAGAATATCGGTATCCATAGCAAAGGCTCGGGCCAGGCCAACCCTTTGCTGCATGCCGCCGGAAAGTTCGTGAGGCAGCGAGTGAGCCCATTCCTGAAGGCCCACCATCTCCAGCTTTTCCATTGCGCTGGCTTGGCGGGTTTTCTTGTCGATCCCTTTCATCTCCAGCCCAAAGGCGACATTATCCAGCACGCTCAGCCAAGGCATTAAGGCAAACTTCTGGAACACCATGGAGATACGATTTGTCCGCAGATGGCGTAGAGTGGCTTCGTCACAGTTGGCCAGGTCAACGGTACGATCACCGTCTTTTACCAGCAGATTACCCCGTGAAATCGGGTTCAGGCCATTCACGGTACGTAACAAGCTGGACTTGCCGGAACCGGATAAGCCCATCAGTACACAGATCTCACCTTCAGCGACTTTAAGCGAGGCGTTATGAACGCCAACCACTGCCTTGGTCTGGTCGATAATTTCCTGACGACTTAAGCCCTGATCCAGCAGTTGCAGCGCTTGTTGAGGTTTATCGCTGAACACTACATCCAGATTCTGAATATCAATCACGCTCATGCTTACACCTCCTTCTGGTTTGGTTGTTTACACAGACGGTCCAAAATAATCGCCACCAATACAATGGCCAGACCCGCTTCAAAACCCTGAGAGATATTGACGGTATTTAGGGCGCGTACCACAGGTTTGCCCAGACCATCGGCACCCACGAGAGCGGCAATCACTACCATGGATAGCGATAACATAATGCACTGTGTCACCCCAGCCATAATATTGGGCATCGCCGCAGGCAGTTCGACCTTAAACAGCAGTTTGGTACGAGTAGCGCCAAAGGCTTTACCTGCTTCTAATAATTCTGCCGGTACGCTACTGATACCCAGTGCGGTCAGGCGAATAGGGGCTGCGATAGCAAAGATAATGGTGGAGATCAGCCCCGGTACAACGCCCAGGCCAAACAGAATCAGGGTTGGGATTAGATAAACAAAGGTTGGAATGGTCTGCATCAGATCCAATACCGGACGGATCGCGGTATAAAATTTAGGATAATGGGCCGCCATAATGCCAATGGGAATACCGATCAGCACACAGAGTACCGTGGCCGAGAGCACTAACACCAAGGTTTCTATCATCTCGGTCCAGTAGCCCAGGTTGGCAATTAATAACAGGGATGCCGTTACAAAAGCGACCAGCCCCAGCGACCGATGTAACCACCAGGCCAGACCTGCTGTTGCCGCGATCAGAATAAAGGCCGGGCACAGCAGTAATAGATCGGTTGCACCCAGAATCAGCCATTCCAGAGAATAGGCGATGGCATCAAAAAAACCTGACGCGTTGCCGATTAACCAATCGACAAAATTTTCCATCCATTGGCCCAAAGGGATTTTATGTTTGGTTATCCAATTCATAACGGATTACTCGATAGTAAAGCATGGCCCAAAGCGATGTTCGGGCAGAAAAAGAAAGACGGAGTACAGGGCCGATTTTTTATGACCTGTCACAGGTGATGTGTAGCTTACAGCCTGCTTGCTCTCATCTGATAACACATGTTCTAAAGCCGTTATGGGCTTTAGAACATCAAAGCGTTAAGTCACGCTCAAGCCTTAATCTGAATTAGTCGCTGAGTGCGAATCAGTACTTGAGCGTGTTAAAGCTAAAACTTATACCAAACCAGATAAGTGGTTGTAGGTCGGAAAAGCCGCAAGGCGTCTTCCGACAATCAGGTATCAGAGTCAGTGTTGGATAGCGCTTTGCTTACCCAGCCGACTTTGATACCAATAAATTTATCGGTAATGGTATCAGTTGTATTAAAGCTTTAAGTGTTGCTTAACCGCTGTCAGGCCCGGTTTGCCGTCCAGCGTTTTAACACCGTCCAGCCATTGTTCAAGCACCTGAGGATTGGCTTGCAGCCACTGGGTCGCGGCTTTTTCTGGCTTCATGCCCTTATCCAGAATGGAAGCCATTACCTGGTTTTCCATGCTCAGGGTGAACTCCAGATTACTTAGCAGTTTGCCCATATTTGGGCACTCTTTGCTGTAGTTCTGTCGGGTGTTGGTGTAAACGGTTGCACCGCCGTAGTTAGGGCCAAACCAGTCATCACCACCGTCCAGATAAGCGATATCAAAGTTGCTGTTCATCGGGTGTGGTTCCCAGCCCAGGAATACAACCCACTTGTTACGACGCTCAGAACGTTTGACTTCCGATAGCATGCCCGCTTCTGAGGATTCCACCAGACGGAAATCTTTCAGACCAAAAGCGTTTTTATCGATCATATCCTGGATCAGACGGTTACCGTCGTTGCCCGGCTCAATACCGTAAATGCGCTTATTAAATTTGCGCGCGTGTTTGGCGATATCCGCAAAGTTGCGTACACCCGCATCATAAGCGGCTTGGTTAACCGCCAGGGTGTATTTCGCACCTTGCAGGTTGGCACGAACGGTTTCTACCGTACCCGCTTCACGGTATTTGGCGATATCCCCTTCCATGGTGGGCATCCAGTTGCCCAGGAAAATATCTAACTCACCGGAAGCCAGTGAGGTATAGGTGACAGGCACCGATAGCAGCTGAGTTTTGGGCTTATAACCCAAGCCTTTAACGATCTCAGAGGTGATCGCTGTGGTGGCTGTAATATCGGTCCAGCCGACATCTGAGAAACGCACGGTTTCACAGCTATTAGCCAGAGCACTGCCGCTGATGGTCAGCGCCAAGGCGGTGGTCAGAGTTTTCAGTTTAGGAAAGATCATGGTATCTCCTTGAGTACAGTCAGTTTATTGTCTTGGCTGTACTTCCAAGGCAGTCCGGCCGAGACGCAGTGTTTCTTACCCGTGTTGGTTACGATCAAGCGTAATATTTGTACGGTATTCAATAAAAACACTGACGCCGCTGGACTGGCTTGGAAATACATAACGCTTTATGTATCTGGTCAAAGCGCTAACAGGCAGATCGCTCCGCCTGCTTGGGTTATTGGTAACAGCAAAACGGTTAATGGCTTATACGTTTAACCTGCCATTAGCCGCTGTTATTTTTCTCTATCGTTGCTCTGTCTGGTAATCCGGGTGAATCCAAACCGGAACATTGGTCTTTGGTAACGGCGCTTTGCCCAGAATCATATCCGCCGCTTTTTCCGCCACCATAATGGTCGGTGCATTCAGGTTGCCGTTGGTAATAGTCGGGAAAATAGATGAGTCTACGACCCGTAGCTTATTCACGCCCCGTACCCGGCACTGGCTATCCAGCACCGCCATAGGATCATCATCTGCGCCCATCTTGCATGAGCAGGAGGGGTGGTAAGCGCTCTCTACATTGTCACGCACCCAGGCATCGATCTGTTCATCGCTTTCAACGGCGTAACCTGGCTGAATCTCATCACCCCGGAAAGCATCCAGTGATTTCTGGTTTAAGATCTCACGGGTCAGGCGGATACAGGCGCGCCAATCTTCAATATCCTGCTGAGTGCTCAGGTAGTTGAATAGAATCTCAGGCGGCTGCTCGGGATCAGCGCTGGTGATACGGATATAGCCCCGGCTGGAAGGTTTATTCGGACCCACATGGACTTGAAAACCATGACCTTTAAACGCCGCATTACCGTCATAACGCATCGCCGCAGGCAGGAAGTGGTACTGAATATTTGGCCATTTCAGACCCGCACGGGAGCGGATAAAGGCACAGGATTCAAAGTGGTTGGTGGCCCCCAGGCCGTCCTTTAGCAGTATCCAGCGCGCACCGATCAGACCTTTACTGATCAGGTTCAGCTTGCTGTTCAGAGAGATCGGCTGCTGACACTTGTATTGGAAATAGACTTCCAGGTGATCCTGCAGGTTCTCACCTACGCCCGGCAGATCCTTTACCACTTCGACACCGGCTTTCTGCAGCACTTCTGCCGGGCCAATACCGGACAGTTGCAATAATTGTGGCGAACCTATCGAACCTGCGGCTGAGATCACTTCACGGTAAGCATGGATAGTGTGGATCTGGCCTTTATGTTCAAACTCCACACCCGTGGCGTTGATTTGGTTATCGATTTGCTCTGTGATCACTTTGCGGCTCATCACATGGGTCAGCACCGTCAGATTAGGACGCTGCATAGCACGACGCAGATAGGCGTTTGAAGTGGAGCTGCGCACGCCATTTTTCACCGTCATATGCATAGGGCCAAAACCCTCCTGACGGTAACCGTTGTAATCCTGGGTATAGCCATAGCCCGCATCAACACCGGCATCAATAAAGGCTTGGTACAGTGGATTCAGCGACATCTTATTGCCGTTACAGGTGCCTACCGGACCGTTACCGCCACGATAATCATCGGCCCCGTTTTCCCAGGTTTCTGCGCGCTGGAAATAGGGTAGGCAGCTTTGGTAGTCCCAGCCCTCAGCTCCTTGCTCTTGCCACTGATCAAAATCACAGGCGTGACCACGCACATAAACCATACCGTTGATGGAAGAGGAGCCACCCAGGGTTTTACCCCGCGGGGTGTGCAGTGAACGGTTATTTACGCCCGGTTCAGGCTGGGTATGGAACTGCCAGCACAGATGTTCGGTATTCATTGGATAGGACAGGGCTGTCGGCATCTGAATAAAGATGCTGCGATCACTGCCACCCTTTTCCAGCAGCAGTACGCTGTGTTCACCGCTTTCACTCAGGCGATCTGCGAGCACACAGCCCGCTGAGCCTGCACCGATAATAATGTAGTCGTATTCCTGTTTCATAACCTGATCCGGGTCTGGTGATTTCTGCGCTGTTTGCTTAAACCACGCGAGTCTTGAGTTGTTAGTGATCTATTAACGGCTAACTGCTCTTGGTCGATTGAAAATCATGCCAATTAAGTTCCGGTAGCTGATGTTGCAGATAATCAATAATCAACGCTTCGGCCAGGGTTGTATTGATGCCTTCCGGTGATAGCGCGCCCCTGAGCCAGATGCCATCAATCAATGCGGCTACCCCTTGAGCGATAAACGCCGCTTTTTCATGAGGCACGACCTGTTTGAGTTCACGGCGCAGATAGGAGAGCGGGCGTTGCTCATTGACCCGCTGTAAACGATGCAGTTGGGGTTTATGCATGGAGTGTGACCAGAAGGTCAGCCAGGTCTTTACCACCTTGCTGTCTAATTGTTTAGGGTCAAAATTACCTTTCACCACCGCGATAATACGGGCCGCAGTATTATCAGGTTCAACCGCTTCCAATTGTTTGCGAACGGCATCCGACAAGTCTTTGAGTACGGAACGCATAGTGGCTTCCAGTAAACCGTCTTTACCGCCGAAGTAGTGGTTAATAATAGCGGGGGATACACCGGCATAACTGCTGATCATGGCAACACTGGCTTTATGTAGGCCTGCGTCGTTGACGGCTTCCATGGTGGCGTTGATCAGTTGAGGTTTGCGGATTTCTGGCATGCCGACTTTAGGCATCGGACTCTCCAAATTTTTTCTTAAATGAACGTTTAAATTAAAATGGCAGAGTAGGCGGAATATATCAAGGATAAAATGATTAGTGCTCTAATAGAAAGAAGGCTTTTTAAAAGTAGGTGTTAGCTAAAATCTGTGAAATCAGCCTAAAAATGTGGTTATTTGTCTGTAATATCTATTTTTTCTGGTTATTGGTGTAATGTTTACTGTCCGTATGATTTTGTAAGGCTTGCGTTACACGGGAGAAGAGAAGATGGGGTAGGGAAGGTGAAAGTGAAGAGAAAATCTGAAGCCATAGTGAATCAATGGCTTCAGATTTTGGGTAGAAAAAGGACTTAGTTTCTCTTTAGCAACTGCATAATCACTCGCCAGCGATTGATCAACATCGCCATAAAGATCAGCATACAGCCTGAGAACTGAAGTAAGGTCATCTGTTCATTTAACCAGAAGGCGGCAAATAGCGCAGTCCAGACAGGCTCCAGTGTCATAATTATGGCGGTGTGGCTGGAGGGTGCCATGCCTTGCGCTTTGGTCTGAACATAAAAGCGCAAACTGGTAGCGATAAAGGCACTGGCCAGCAGCCAGCCCCAGATTGATGCCGGTTGTGACCATTGCTGCTCTTCCAGCAATAGAGAAACGACAAAGGCAACTGCACCCGTAATCAGTAGCTGAATGGCGGTGAGTGGCAGAGTGGCAATCTTGGCGGAATAGCGGCTATTCAAAACAAAAAAGAAAGCAAACAACAGTGCGGCTAGTAGGAAAAACACTTCGCCCCAGCCAAAGGCAAACTGACTATCCAGAGATAAACAAGCTAAACCGCCAATGACCACCGGCAGGGACAGCCAGAGTGATTTATCCGGTCTGTCGCCAAATAAAAGACCAACGAAGGGCACTAAAACCACACCTAAACTGGTGAGAAAAGCGCCAATACCCACATGATGGGCGTAGTGTAGGCCCAGAATCCATAGAATCATGGCGACTGAAAAAATACTGCCGACCAGGCAAGCTTGTTTAAACTCTAACCCTGTTAATCGACGCAACACTCCCTGGCCCAGTAAGACTAATACCAAACCCGCTAGGGTAAAACGAATACTGATAAAAAAGATCGGCTCTAAACCCTGTAGCGCCTCTTTAGAAAAGATCCAACCAGCTCCAGCCAGCAGGGTCGTAATAATCAGTAGAATATCCGCCTGACTGGAGCGGGAAAGCGCCTGAAAACGCTGCTGCATTGTCTATCCTTATTTACGGCCTATGTGCGGCTGTTTCCTGTTTGTGCTCTGTGCAGAGTACAGTACCGAAGCCGATTGTTTTCCACTGAATCAGGGCGTCGTATAGTAAAACTCAATGCCCTGTTGATAATCACCGGCTAATTTAACTGAAAATGGCAGCGCTTTCTGGCTTTTCTTTCGATTTTTTACATACCCTTTGTATCTGATTAAGTATCAGTCTGGTTTGATGGCCTCCAGCCTCCAGCCTCCAGCCTCCAGCCTCCAGCCTCCAGCCTCCAGCCTCCAGCCTCCAGCCTCCAGCTCTATCGTTATACCTTAAAGCCTGATACCAGCTGTGTCAGTTTGTGAGTCATATTATTAACTTCCTGGCTGGCATGTTCTGCTTTTTGAACGCCTTGGGTGGTCGCTTCCAGCATACCGGAAAGCTCCTCCATATTCTCAGTAATACTTTGAGCCACGACAGATTGCTGCTCTACAGCACTGGCCACATGCTCATTCATGCTGGCAATTTGATCTATCGCCTGTGCGATAGAGCTTAACGCGGTATCCGTTTCCTGGGAGCATTCAACTGTATCGTTTGCTTTTTTAGAGCTTTCTTCTATGGCGTTTACGGTCTGGACGGTGCGCTGTTGCAGATCCTGAATCATCTCCTGGATCTCAGTGGTAGACTCCTGGGTGCGTTGTGCCAGTGTACGTACTTCATCAGCAACAACGGCAAAGCCTCTGCCCTGTTCGCCAGCCCGTGCCGCTTCAATGGCTGCGTTCAGTGCCAGCAGGTTGGTTTGTTCGGAAATATTCTGAATCACTTCAACAACTGATCCGATCTCGATACTTTTCTGTTCCAGTTCCCTGATGGTGATCATAGATTGGTTCAGGTTGTCGGCCAGATCATTGATCGCATCAACGGTAAGGCGAACGCTGTCTCTGCCTCGTTGGGTTTCGGTTTTCCCCTGAGCCGACTTCTCTGCAGACTCAGCGGCGTGGGAAACAACTTCCTGAATACTGTAGGTCATTTCATTCATCGAAGCGGCAACCTGATCGGTCATCAACTGCTGTTGTTGGATGGTTTCGGTATTGTGGCGTGCGGCTTCGGAGCCAACCTGAGCAGCATTCACCAGTTGTTTATTTGTCGCAATGATGCCTCCAATCAGCTCTCTGAGCTTTTCTGCCATATCGCAGACCGAGCGATAGATACCGGTATCTTTGGCGCTGGTGTTGAGGGGTTGGCTCAGGTCACCGGAAGCGATAGCGTGAGTGATGTTTGCAATGATGACAGGCTCGCCACCAATCGGTGTGCGGATCGTTTTGGCCATATACCAGGCGATAAACAGGCCTGTCAGTGTTGCCAATAGGGCGATGGTGCTGACCAGTGTCACTGCTTGTTCAGTATCTGCCTGAAGAGCAGGTCCCAGTGTATCCTGATCCTTTTTAACTGAGAGTTTAACCTGCTCAATCTTATCTGCGACGATAGGTCCGACTTTATTCAGCGTATTGTCGATCAGGTCGTTGCGCTGGGTAATAATATTTTGCACCTGAGCAACAGCTTGATTGTATTGCTGAAAGTGTTTCTGCATATCCTGTAGTAGCTGGCGGCGACCTGGGTTCTGCAGTTCTTGATCAAGTTGTTCGATTAAAGGAGGTAACTTCTGCTGCAGCTCTTCTTTTGCCCGGTTGGCGTCGGTGACGGAGTTTGTGACTAGATATTTAGTCACATAGAGGCGGCCCAGTAACAGGTGCTCCTGAGCGATACCTGCAAGCACTGCCGCTGAAGTATCATTATCTCTATTAGCTGATAGCATAATATCGGTCAGTGCTTTGCGCATGGCCAGACCGGAAGGATCAAGCTGTGCCGCAACAATATTATTTCTCTGCTGGAATAGCTTAATCACTTCGCTGAAGGCCTTCTCATAGCTTAGAACTTCCTGTTTAACTTCTTTAATCAGACTAAGTCGACTGGGTTGCTGAATTTCAATGATTGCTTTGTCCAGATATTCATTCATAGTGTCCCGGCGCTCACTAAAAACCTGTATATCAGCATCAGAACGTGTATTTATAAAGCTTAAAACGGCGAGCCTCATGGAAAGCATATTGGCTTGAACCCGGCTAGATAAGTTCGTATCCCTGGCTAAATCTCTGTACTCGGTAAAGCCTTTATAGGTGCTATTCAGACCGCTGTACGAAATGATTGAAATAATAGCCATTAGCAACACTATGGCCCCAAATCCGAGGTTTAACTGAGTACTGAGTTTAAGATTTTTTAGCATATGATGAGACTCCAAAGCATTCCGTTTGCTGCTTACGAGCCATCCAGTGGATAGAATGGGTAGTTATTGTTCTGAACAGTCAGATGGTCTAAAGGTGTCATGGAAATTCATGTTTTACAAGCAGGTGTTTTCTAAATCATAGACAAACACTGGGTTTTTAGCGAAATAAAGTATTGAGTGAGTAAAACCGGGTTTTTTTAATGAACAGCATGAAATGCTTTTAAGGGGACAGGCAGTACTTGAGTCGGTATCTGTGTTGAAGAGGGCTGGTACTGCAAGGTTATGTATTGCAAGGTTAAGAGAGCTGAGCGGCTAAGTTAAGACCGGGGCCGTTTTAATGGTTAAAACCTGTCCCGGTCATAATCGAACGATAAAGAGCACTGAGTTGCGAGCGGAGCTTTATAGCAAGATATCCTTAGCACCAGGCTGAGCCATAATCCGCTCAATATAGTCGTGAATCAGACTATCATCAGAAATCAGTTGCAGATCATATTTTAGCTTGGCCGCATGGTGCAGCATGGGCACTAATAGGAGATCAGCCAGGGTTAATTGATCGCCGCAGATATAGTCTTTACCGGCCAGTCGCTGTTCAACCACTTCAACTGCACGTAGTGGCTGAGGTTTATTTTTCATCAGCTTCTCTTTATTGGGTTTACCATCCGGCCCTGTTGGGAAGGCAAGCTCAACCAGATATTTGCGCATAATGGCCTGGTCGATCTGAGTGACAATCATAGAGCACCAGGCATCATGCTCGGCTTGTTGCTCGATGCCTTCGGGTTGCAATGCTGGAACGGGATATTTAGCGTCCAGATAGCGGCAAATCGCCAGTGTTTCCTGCACAATCAGTTCACCGTCCTGAATCACCGGCATTTTGGCAAAAGGGTGTACGGCCAGATGTTCATCCGAGCGAAACGGAATCGCTTTATCGCCCAACTGCCAACCTACCTGATAAGCCTGTTGTTTTTGCGCGCATACCAGTTCAACGCTGCGAACAAAGTTACTTTGCTGAATACCAAGAATACTGATCATATCGTTTTCCTTTTATGGGCTGTGCCCTGCTGGATACTGTCCCCGGCTGTATAAATGCCCGGCTGGATAAAGTGCCCAGCCGGATAAAGTGCACGGCTGGATAAATAGCCCGGTAAATGACGGAATAGAGTGAGCTTATTTTCTGCCCGGATCTACGTTAGTACTTTAGGGGTGCGCTTTACTTTAAGCTAGGTGACAATATGATCAAGAACATCTTTTGAGATGGTTTATCTGAGAGCTAACTTAGGAGTGTTAAAATTATGCCCTGGTCCCCGGAACATAAACAGCAAACCCGTGACAAAATTCTGCAAAGTGCGGCACATCTGTTTACCCATAATGGTTTTAACAAAGTCTCGATCAATCAGGTTATGGAACGTGCGGGCCTGACGCGGGGCGCGTTCTATAAGCATTTTAACTCCAAAAAAGAGCTGTACTCCGAAGCGGTTGTTTATGGTGCCAGACGCATGACCCGTGACAGGCTGGATCGGGAGCCTGATCTGGATCGTATTCTGGATCTCTATCTGTCTGAAGAGCATGTGAATTCAGTAGCAGATGCCTGCCCGCTGGCGTTTCTGGTATCGGATATCGCATTACGGGATGAGGAGAGTCGTCAGGGCTATCAGCAGGTATTAAAGGGATTTATTAAACGTCTGGCGCAAAGTACGGGTAAAGATATGGAAACGGCAACGATAGCGTCCATTCTTATGGTAGGTGGTGTGGCTCTGGCCCGTGCAGTCGATAGCCCGGAGCTGATTGAACAGATTCTGAATACGGCCAAAGCAGAAAGTAAAAGGCAGCTGTTAGAGGCAGAAGACGTAGTTAATTAGCCATTGTTAATTAGCCGCTGTGAATTAGACGTTGCGAAGGGCTTCGGCGGAATTGATCTCGGTTGTTACCAGCGCGATCAATGGTCTGATATCAATCGATAGGAACGCCTCTCTCTCAGCAGGCGTTTTGTGCAGACTATTATACGCGATGTGATTTCCACTTGATTGCAGAGAAGGATACAGATTTAAACCTATGATCTGGCATTCAGGGGGCAAACGTTTCAATTGACTGGCTAACAATAATGCTTCCCGTAGGCCAAAGCCATGGCTTGAAAGTAAGCTGGGTTGCTTTCTGGTCACTGCACTATCTGAAGGGGCTACTAACTGATGAGCATCCAAGCGGATCACTTCACCAAAATCATGCTGTTCACTCATAATGGCATCAATCAGAATAGCCCTGTTTTCTACGTCCAGATAATCCAATAAGCCACTGCCGGGACGATCCAGCTTGATTAGTTGGATTTGATCGATCGACTGGATTTGATTGGCTGGCTGGAGCGAGCCATAGGTATCGAGTTCGATATCACGGTGTTGCCTGAGTTGCTGTAACTGATCAATGACCTGCCAACCCAGCTGATCTCCTGGCATTGGGGAGCCGATCCCGATAATCGTCAGCATATCTATTAATTCCTTTACCCTTGGTTCTCACGCTTTATACCAATTGCGATAAATGTTTGTAGGTTGGAAAAGCCGCAAGGCGCCTTCCGACGATTTGTTGGATACGCAGCGTTTTGTCGGATGGTGCTTCGCTTATCCAACCTGCTCATTTTGTCTATCAAAATACTTAACGTGAAAGATATTGAGTGCTTCAAACTTTGCTTACCGGGAAATATCCAGCTTTAAAAAGTGAGTTGCGCAGGAGATACAGGGATCATAGTTTCTGATCACACTTTCAGCTCTAAGCCTCAGCTCATCATCACTGTGTTCCAGACCGTATTGATAGAGACTCTGCTCAAGATCCTGTTCGATGCGCGCCTGATTTTGGCTGGTAGGCGGTACGATAGTCGCTTTTTTAATCAGCCCCTGTTCATCCACCTGATAGCTATGCCAGAGAATGCCCCGTGGTGCTTCGCTACAGCCAAAACCGGTGCCCGCTTTAACAGTGATCTTTTCATAGGGTGTATTGGTTGGCTGATAATTTTCCAGGCACTCGATAGCTTGCAGTATTGCCTGATAGAGCTCTAAAGCACGGGCAATCACGCTATGGAACATATTCTGACTCGGGAACTGGGTTTGTAGCTGAGTCATCTGCTGCTGAACTTGTGGCAATAACAGCGCATAGTTCAGATTAATACGGGCCAGTGGCCCAACCAGATAGGGTTGGCCATCTAATAAGCAGTGCAGGGCGGTGGAGCAATCCTGCTGGTGCTCCTTAAAGTGATCCTGAAAGTGTTCGATATCGAGGTTAAGTGAGGTATTTGATTCTTTGTCGGTCCTGCTCTCTTTTCTTTCCCCTTCCTCTTTCTCTTTCTTTTCCCCGTTTCCGGTATTCGTAGTAGCCGTCAGCTGACGCCCCATAATGGGATAGTCTGCGTTGATCTGGTTATTCCCTTGAGTCGTTGTTGAAGCTGTAGCCTGAACCGGAGATAAAGCCTGAGCTGGGGTTAAAGCCTGATCTGGAGCTAAGGCCACGCAGGTAAACGCTTGGTGATCATCGGGCAGGGAAATTTGGTCCAGCCAATGGATCAAGGCTTCAATATCAGGCAGTGCTTCTTCCAACTCAGCCTTAAGCGTTTGAGCGGCTTCCAGCTCCGGTGCGTGATGAAAACCGCCCACCTTTAAGCCCACAGGGTGTACAGAGCGGCCACCACACAAAGTGATCAGCTTATTCCCCAAGCTCTGTAGCTTTAAACCTCGGGTCACTTCCAGTGGATAGTCTTCAGCCATGGCGATAGCACTGTCATAACCAAAAAAATCGGGAATCGCTAATAGGTGAATATGCAGGGCATGGCTCTGTATCCATTCGCCGCAATACATTATCTGGCGCAGATTTTTTGCCCAGTCTGAGATCTCTACCTGAAAGATATCTTCTAACGCCTGTACTGCACTGATCTGATAAGCCACCGGGCAGATACCGCAGATACGGGCGACAATATCCGGCACCTCGCTGTAATGGCGACCTTCCAGCAGTTTTTCAAACATTCGCGGTGGTTCATAGATACGCAGTTGCAGCTGTGTAATCCGGCCATTTTCGGCGCTGAACTTTAATGCCCCTTCACCTTCCACCCGGGCCAGAGTCGGCACATCAATCTGAATTCTTCGGCTCTGACTCATAGGCGTAGTCCTTTATCGCTGGTTTGCGGTTGACTCGTTAGCTGGTTATGCCACTTTTTACCTTCCTCTAGGAAAGGCTTGCTTTGGCTGTTAATCAGTAAAAACTTACGGGCGATCTCTTCTGGTAATAACCCGAAACCTGAAAAGCGTTGGCTCAGACTATCGGTATTGGTATTCTCCGCTGGACCATAACAGCCGTAGCAATCCCGACCATGATGCGGGCAGATAGCGCCGCAACTGCCTTGAGTAACGGGCCCCAGGCAGGGTTTATTTTCGGTCACCATGACGCAGATATTGCCTGCCCGTTTACACTCCATACATACCTTATCTTTATTATTTTCCGGCAGGCTATGCCATAGCAGATTCCTCAGGGCGTGTAGCAGCTGCTCTGTGTTCACCGGGCAACCCCAAAGCTCCAGATCCACCTTAACGTGTTGACTGATCGGTGTGGCGGTATCCAGCGAACTCAGGCTTTCAGGCCGGGCGTAGATCTCTGCCAGCCACTGCTGAGCATCGGCCATATTGCGCAGTGCCTGAATACCACCGCTGGTGGCACAGGCTCCGATGGTGATCAGCCGTTGGCTGCTGTCTCGAATCTGCTGTAGGCGCTGGATATCTTCTGCAGTACAAACACTGCCTTCGATAATGGCGACATCGATATCTCTCTCAATCAGAGGACGGTTGTCAAGCAGACCGGCTTCGGCAAAGTGGCGAATATCAAACAAGCGATTAACGGTCAGCAGGTCCGCTCCGGCGTTTAAAAATGCCAGCTGACAGCCATCACAGGAGGCAAACTTATGTACCGCGACTTTTAGTCGGGTATTGGTATCAACGTTGGCCTTACCATTATTAGTGGTGTCAGCATAGGCATCCGTAGCTGCGTTTGACGTTACAGTTACATCAGCGTCTGAGTGTTGGGATAAGATCTGTGCAGGAATCCGTTGAGCCATAAAAGATCCTCGTTGTCACTAAAGCCGTATGCCAGGGTTAAAGGCCATGTTTTAGAGCTATAACCATTTATTGGAGCTACAATCATTTATTGGAGCTAAAAGCCTGCCTGACTCAGCAGCTGTTTAATCTCAGGGTAGTTAAACACCGGACCTTGTTTACAGACAAAATGTGCACCGTACTGGCAGTGACCGCAATGGCCTACCGCACACTTCATATTACGTTCCATACTGAGCCAGATCTGTTGCTCGGGAACCTGGCGTTGTAGCAGTTGTTTTGCTGCGGTTTGCATCATGACTTCCGGGCCACACAGTAGGGCGATACAGTTATCACTATCAAACTGGGCCTGAGCAATCAGATTGGTGACATAACCCTTGGCCCAGGGCCAGTGCGCGCCGGTTTCATCGGCGGCTAATAGAATCTGGATATCTTCTCTCTCTGCCCATTGCTGATATTGCTGTCGCCAGATCAGGTCGTTGGAGTGTTTTACCCCCTGCATAATCACCAGACGTTTATAGAGTTGACGACGATTCAGAGCGTAATGGATCACTGAAACCAGCGGCGCGCAGCCTAAGCCGCCGGTAATCAACACCAGATCTCTGTCTTGAGCATTCTCTAATGGCCAGCCGCGACCAAAAGGGCCCCGTACGCCGATATAATCACCGGTTTTTAGCTGAGCCATCGCTTGAGTGATGCGACCCACAGCGCGAAGGGTATGGTCAAAAGAGCCGGGATGTTCAGGATCAGACACAATCGAGATAGGCACTTCGCCGACACCGTAGAGATAGAGCATATTAAATTGCCCCGGCGCAAAGCTGTAAGCCTGCTGTAGCTCAGGATCAGAGAAGGTCAGACGCAGGGTAAAAATATCCGGGCTTTCCTGAATACGCTCGACGATTCTGGCATTAAAAGGCTGTTGCTGGAGCTTAGTCATCATAGCGTCAGCTTTAACCTGCACGGTCTTTTGCTCAGTCAATGTACCCTGAACGTCACTGGTTGGACTAGTTATCATTGTGTCCTCCTTCTCTATCTTTGCTAACTCTATCCCCTCTAACTCTGTCCCCTCTAACTCTGTCCCCGCTAATCTGGCCGTTGTCCTGACAGATCTGCATCGCGGCTTGAGTGAAATCAATACCAACAGGGCACCAGGTCACACAGCGCCCGCAACCCACGCAGCCGCTACGGCCATATTGCTCATACCAGTTCACCAGCTTATGGGTTAACCACTGCTGATATCTCAGCTGAGTTTTCCCCCGCACCTGATAACCATGGATATAGCCGTGCCCCTGACTAAAACAGGAATCCCACTGGCGTACATGTTGCGCTTGGCTGCCATCCAGTTCGGGAATATCCCGCTGACTGCTACAGAAGCAGGTCGGGCAAACAGAGGTACAATTTCCGCAGGATAGACAGGTTTCAGCGAGTTCTTGCCAATGTGGATGATCCAGGTTTTGCATCAGGACCTGTCTGATCAGCTCAGGATCAAAAGGGAGGTGTTTTGGTTGTTGGTGCTGTTGTTGAGATTGTTGCTGAGATTGTTGCTGAGCTTTGAATTGGGGAGGCTGGGATTGATCAGACTGATGTGATTGTAGTCGCTGATCATCGTTATCGAACAATGTCTGCCGTACCTGACTCAGGCTTTGATCCGCCTGTTGCTGTTGCTCTGAACTGGCGATCTCCAAAACCTGTGTTTGAAGCAATTGCTGACACAGTCGCTCACCTTCATCGCTTCCGGTTTGAAGCAAAAAACCTTCATTCAGTTCATCCAGTAAAAGATCATAACCGTCGGTAATGGCTGGGCCATCACTGGTTCTATGACAAAAACAGTTGGCACCTGCTTTGCTGCACGTAACCGCAATAAAGAGATTATTTCTTCTATTCTCGGCGTAGTGATCATCAACAAACTCAGAGTGCAAAAAGTGTTGATCCTGCAGTTTTAATGCTGCGATATCGCAGGCTCTTACGCCAAAGAAGGCCCGTTTGGGTTGATGGCTTTGGGTCTGGCAGAACACCAGCTGACCATCCTGCTGTTTCTCTACCTGCCACAATACCTGTTCGGCTTGAAAGAAATAGGGTTTTAGCAGTTGAGCACTGCAATTCCAATGGAAATTTCGTGGGCTATCGTAGGGCTGTAAGCGGTAGTGCCCGGCATCCTGGTAATCTGTAATGCCTTGGGTGAGAGCCGTTACCTGACTAAAAGGCTTAAACACAATGGCATTGGACTGAATCTGAGGGCCCATACATTGATAGTCCTCCGCTATGAGCAGATCCAGTAGTGATTGCAGTTGTAATCGGGGTAAAAAATGTGGCTGATCCCGCATTGCTACTATCCCTGTATCGAAAGGGTTTACTTAAGCATAGCAAACGTATCTCTGATACGGGCTCGTTTCATAGCGTTTTCATGGTCTCCTATAGAGCTTGGTAACAAAGCCATAGTTTGGATCAAGGGATTGGAGAATGATGATACGTATGGCCATCAAATCAAGTAATGTTATTGCAAGTGATAATAATTGTTATTTATAACAAGGTTCTAACCCATTCAAAAAGTAAAGAAAAATGAAAAAAACACTGTTAGCTTCTGTTATCTCTACTGGTTTCCTGCTTGCAACGCCTCACTCTTTTGCGGATGACAAGCTTTCACAGATTAATATCAGCGGTGTTGCTGAGGTACTGGCGACTTATAACGATGCTGAAGATGGCAGTTCAGATATTGACGTAGATACCGTTGAGCTGACCGTAGAAGCGCCAGTTAATGACTTCATCCGCGTATCAACCACATTGAAATACGAAGATGATCCTGAAGGTGAAGATGACTTCTTTGTTGATGAAGCCATCATTGTCGTAGGCGAAGAAGAGGGGGATATCAGTCTGACAGTGGGTCGTACTGGTATCCCATTTGGCGTGATCAGGGGTTCGACCTGGACCGGTCCTCTGACCGATGACTTCACAGATAACACCGATGATCTGGCTATGGTGTCTTTTGGTGCCGATAGTTTTAGCGCTGAAGTGTATGCCTTTAAAGGCGATCAGGAAAATGATGACAATGTTGAAAACTTTGGTGCCAATATCGCTTACGAAGCCAATGGTTTAAGTCTGGGAGCCGGTTTCCTGAGTAATATCGGGAATACTGACGCTTTTGGTCAAACTGAAGATGGCAGCGCTTTCCGTCTGAATGCTGCTTACAGCTTGGGTAATATCGATCTGTCTGCTGAGTTTATTCAGGCAGAAGAGTTTGATGACCTGGGTGGTGACAAGCCGTCAGCAGCCCATATGGGTATTGATATCGGCACTGACTTTGGTCTGCTGGCATTGGGTTACAGCATGACATCGGACGCTGAACAGCTGGGTCTGCCTGAGCAACTGCTGGTTGCGAGCTTGGCCCGTGAACTGGGCGAGAATGCTGAAGTGATTTTTGAGCTGGTTAATGAAGAAGATTACGCTGGCGAAGATTCTAATACTGTAAATGCTGTACTGGCTGTTTCATTCTAAACATTGAGTGCAGAGTGCTTGTTAAAGAGCCAAGGTTATACCTTTCTTTACTGGCCTCTTAGCTGGCGGAGACTGATCACTATATCTGCTGGCTTCTAGCTGGACGTTGGGCGATACAGTGCTTACCAGCCCCGAATAATCGCATTTTAGGCTCTGATTGTGGTGGTCAGAGCCTTTTTGTCGCTTTCTTGTTTCTGCTTGGCTTACTTAGGCTCTGAGCAAAGCATAAATACTTGTAAGGTGAAAATCATGTGAGATTACTTTGCTGTAAACAGCGTCGTTCTTTGCTCATAGTGGCGAAGATAATACACCCCTAAGCCGACCACTAAGCCCCAAAATGCACTACCAATACCCCATAGAGATAACCCTGAAGCAGTAATCGCAAAGGTAATTAATGCACTTTCGTGTGCGCTTTCTTCTGCCAGCGCACTAACCAGGCTATTACCTATGGTGGTTAATAGTGCCAGTCCTGCGATCACCATAATCAACGTCTTAGGCAGCACCAATAGCAGACTGGCGACTGTTGCCGCAAATAAACCCGCAAGCATATAGAAAATGCCCGCCCAGATGGATGCTAGATAACGTTTATTCCGGTCTGGGTCTGCTTCTTCGCTCATACAAATTGCGGCGGTAATAGCTGACAGGTTAAAGGCAAAGCCGCCAAAAGGAGCCAGGAGCAAGCCTGTAATACCCGTCCAGCTGATCAGTGGTGATGCAGGAGCCTGATAGCCGTGGGCTCTTAGCACTGCCAGTCCTGGCATATTTTGTGAGGCCATCGTCACTACAAACAGTGGAATGGCGACACCGATCAGCGTATTCAGTGAAAAGCTGGGCATCATAAATACGGGCATGGCCAGCTGCCACTCTATCCCGCTGCTATCAAACTGTCCCTGTAATGAAGCAAGTCCTAAACCGGCTAACAGCGTGATTGGGATAGCATAACGGGGCAGGCTGTTTTTCAGTAACAGATAACACAACAGCATCAAACCGGCTAACTCCAGTTGATACTGTAAAGCCCCGAAGGCCTGTAGGCCAAAAGGAAACAGTACTCCAGCCAGCATAGCCGCCGCCAGGGCAGGAGGCAGCAGAGAAATTAAGCGATCAAACCAGCCGCTGATGCCACAGACGGTAATAAGAAGAGAGCAGGCCAGAAAAGCACCAATGGCTTCCGACATGCTAAGCCCTGACAGACTGGTAACCAGCAAAGCGGCACCTGGCGTAGACCAAGCGGTTAATACCGGTTGTCGATAATAGAGGGAGAGCCCGATACTGCTTAGTCCCATACCGACACCTAATGCCCATAGCCATGAAGTCAGTTCTGTTGCCGTGGCTCCTGCACTTTCTGCGGCCTGAAAAATAATTGCCGCCGAGCTGGCGTACCCTACCAGAACGACCACAAAGCCTGTCACGGTATGTGACAAGGCGGGTATATATTTCATTCTTATCTCCTTCTATATCTTCTTTGTGCGTTATAGCGCACAAGATCGGTAAAATTTTTTGCTCCTTCGAGCGTTTTCTGTGCGTTATAGCGTACGATGTAGACAATGCTAACTTCGTGCGCTATAACGCACAACTGTTTTTTTATCTATCTCTTTTCTCAAAATGCTATAAGCCCGGTTTATTTATGCAGGACATTAATCGCAATATTGGTCAAACCCTAAAGAGAATCAGGGCTGAAAAAGGCTGGAGTTTGGATCAGACTTCGAAACAAACCGGTGTCAGTAAGGCGATGCTGGGGCAAATTGAACGGGGGGAATCCAGCCCGACGGTGGCAACCTTATGGAAGATAGCCGGAGGCTTTCATATCTCGCTGTCGACCCTGATAGAGCCCGCGCAGGAACAGGAAGCAGGTTATCAGGAAGCCGATATACGGATACGTTCTGCCGAGCAGTTACGAAGACGACCCGCTCAGGATTCCATGCTGGTGGCATCACTCTTCCCTTATGAGGATAGTGTGGGTTTTGAAATGTATGAGCTGACTCTGCTACCCGGTTATGAACGTATTGCTGAACCCCATGAATCTGGGGTAACAGAGCATGTTGTGGTGTTAAGCGGTTGTCTGGAGTTGCTGGTGAATGGCCAATGGCGCGAGCTGAAACAGGGGGATGCCATTCGTTTTGCTGCGGATAAACCTCATGGTTATCGTAACCTCAACGAACAGCCTGCGGTATTCCATGATGTGATCCACTATCAGCACCAGAAAAGTGAGTGTTAAAAAAGCGCACACTGGAACGCAAAGGTTAAGCATGTGAATAGATTGGCGTAGCGGTGGAGAAACGGATGAATACAACTCGGAATATGCTAAAACAGAGCTACTGCAATGGTTAAAGAGTAGTGGAAGATAAAAGGACGTCCTGATGAAACAGGTTCTGGTATACGCCGATAGCCTGACCTGGGGCATTATTCCCAACACCCGTAAACGCCTGACATTTGATAAACGCTGGCCGGGTGTTTTTGAAAATACGTTGCTGGAGCAAGGGGTTTCAGTGCGTATTATCGAAA
The DNA here is from genome assembly GCF_000422425.1 of Oceanospirillum beijerinckii DSM 7166. Taxonomy (GTDB): domain Bacteria; phylum Pseudomonadota; class Gammaproteobacteria; order Pseudomonadales; family Halomonadaceae; genus Oceanospirillum; species Oceanospirillum beijerinckii. The sequence continues at coordinate 99,569 of NZ_AULT01000015.1, read as the reverse complement.
ACTGTCTGAATGGACGTCGTACCATTTGGAATGATCCCTTTAAGCCCGGCCGTGATGGATCGGAGGGGCTTGGGCAGGTGATTGAGATGTACTCACCGCTGGATCTGGTGATTCTGCTATTGGGCATCAATGATTTCCAATGTACTCATGATAATAACGCCTGGCTATCGGCTCAGGGTAAAAGCAAAGAGACTGCCGGAAGAAATAAGATAACAGTGGAGGTGTCCCTTTTTTCTTCTGGCAGTAAGCGTTAACAGACTTTAGCTTTAACAGGCCCTATATAAATGTTGCGATCTCTTTTAATGCTTTTTTCTTGGTCGCGTGCACCGGAATCGTCGCATCGTCAGCCGGGTAACCCACCACCAACAGAATATAGGGGCGTTCTGTGCTGTCCCGGTTACAGATCTCATTTAAGAACTTCATCGGTTTTGGTGTGTGGGTCAAAGTCGCCAGGCCGGAGTGATGTAGGGCATCAATCAGAAACCCTGTCGCGATACCCACAGATTCCCGCACATAGTAATTTTTGCCGCTATCGCCGCTTTCCACACCGCCGACAGTTTGAGCAAAGATAGCGATTAGCCAGGGAGCGGTTTCCAGAAACGGTTTTTGATCATCGGTACCTAATGGCTTTAGTGCGTTTAACCATTCTTCACCGGCACGACCGGCGTAAAACTGCTGCTCTTCCAGCTCTGCTTTTTCCCGCACCTCTTTTTTCACTGCAGGATCACTAATGGCAACAAAGTGCCAAGGCTGATGATTAGCGCCACTGGGGGCTGTACCTGCTGCTCGTAAGCAGTTTTCAATCACGGCTCTATCAACGGAGCGACCAGAAAAGCTACGCACACTGTGACGACGTTTAATGGCCTGATAAAAGTCATCAGAGCGCTGTTGCATCTCTTCGGCAGGATATTCAATAAAATCAGTCAGTGGTACAGAAGCGTGTTCAGCCATACAAAATCCTTACTTAAGCAATTTTATTATTAGAAGATGCCGTAGCATAGATCTATTTATATTGTAATTGCAATATAAATAGCGAGTGTGATTAATTACTCATCTATCTGTGGACATAGAGCATTATTAAGAATAGGAGCAAGATACAGGCGGTAAAATTCTTGCCAGTGATAATGCTGGTGGTTGGTGTGTAGGAGAAAAAAGACAGAAGCCACCGAGCAGGCGGCTTCCGGCTTGGGGGATTATTTTTTGGCAAAACCTTGTTGGTTCAGGCGATCCATCATAAAAGGGCGGGCTTCTTTGCTAACAGTATTGCTAATCTGCTCAGACCAGGACTGCTCATTTTTACCCTGAGTTCTCTCACGATAATAGTTGCGCATTGTATCGTCATATTGAGCCAGTACGTCTTTATCCATCTCTTGATAGCTGTCTTCGTGCACGATCAGCTCCAGTGGCAGACGCGGTTTCAGGCCTGGGTCCTGATCCGGATAACCCAGACACAGGCCAAACATAGGGAAAACATGCTCAGGCAGATTGAGCAGGGCTGATACTTTATCCGGGTTATTTCTTAAGCCACCGATATAAACACCACCCAGGCCCAAAGATTCAGCCGCAACGAGGCAGTTTTGCGCCATTAACGCACAATCCACTGCGCCAATCAGAGTTTGCTCAATAAAGCCCAGTTTGGCATCGGGTACGATCTGCTGGTGACGGTTAAAGTCAGCGCAGAACACCAGAAACTCAGAAGCACCCGCGACATAGGCCTGGTTACCGGCATACTCTGCCAGCAGAGCACGGTTTTCTTCCGAAGAAACGCGGAGCACACTGACGCATTGCAGGTTACTGGACGATGAGGCTGCACGGGCGCAGTTCAGCAGAGTATTCAGGGTTTCAGAGTCAATGCTCTGATCTTTAAACTTGCGGATGGAACGATGGGATAGAATCGTCTCGATAGTTGTATTCATGGTTAACTTCTTAAGTTGCAGTGATAATGTTTCTCTGTACTGCGGCCATGTTAGCACTATTTCAAGGACTGAAGCCTTAGCTGTATGACTTATAGCTGCATGATTTATAACAGTGGCGGTGCCAGCTGGAGCAATACTTTTTAGAGTAAAGCCTCATGAGCTGCTATGGTACACTTCCGTTATCAATCTGATGTTTGATCATTTATTTCGGCTTTGCCCTGTTGAGCGCGGGGGCATTAATAGTCTTAGCTGCTTAATAGCGGAGGATGGCAATGCCACGGCTCACTCGATTACCCGTTTTTCTGCTTGTTTCTGTTTTTTTATTACTGGCCGATGCGCTTTTTGTTGCCCTGAACTACTGGCAGGATAAGCAAGATCTGCAGACAACCCTGGAGCAGGAAGGTAAACGCCTGCAAACGGCGTTTGATGTCGCGAATGAGATGACCTTAGCTAATATGTCTCAACTAGCCACATTTGTGGCTAATGACCCAAGGGTAAGAGACACTTTCTCACAGGCTGTTGAGGCAGCAAAACAGGAGTCAGGTGCTACAGACGGTATTATGACCGATCACTATCGTACGCAACTCTACCGTATAGTTTCTCCCAGTTGGCACAAAATGACCGAAGATTATTACGTTCGTCAGCTGCATTTCCATTTTGGTCCGGGCTCGACCAGTTTTCTGCGTGTACATAAGCCAGAAAAGTTTGGCGACAATATGGATCAGTTGCGTTTTATGGTAGTGGATGTGAATCAGGACCATATACCTAGAACGGGCCTGGAGCTGGGTCGTGTCTATGCCGGGTTAAGAGGAATTGTCCCTGTCTTTGATAATAGTGGTACTCAGCATCTGGGGGCTTTGGAGGCGGGAACCTCTTATCAGGCAACCATTCAACTGCTCAGTGATGCGATTCAGGCGGATATTGCGATTCTGCTGAAAGAAGATCGTGTTGAGAGGGCCACCTGGAGTAGACCTGACGAAGCCATTAAAGCCGATTGCGGGTGTTTTGTTGAGGCCAGCTCAAGCGATAGCTTACGCTTAATCTTATCCACCAGACAGCACTTGAGTGACGATAGCCTTATTAATCAAGCCAAAACAGAGTTGGTTACGACACCAGAAGGGGCCTTTGCACTCACGTACTTTGGCATTCAGGATTACATCGGTCAGAAAGAAGACCGCTCCGAGCCTGTCGGTCAGGTATTAATCTGGCACGAGGCAGACTCATTGCTGGAAGATCTGAAACAGGATACCTGGCTGAATATTAGTGTCGCTTTTATCGGCTTTATCATTATTGAGTTTATCCTGTTCTATGCTATCCGTTATACCAATCGCCGTTTAACGCAAGAGGTTAAACGGCGTACCGCTGAAGTTGAGCTATTAAATGAGGAACTGTCTCATTTGGCTAATACAGATACCTTAACCGGGCTGTATAACCGGCGTTTTCTAATGCAACGTTTTGAGGAAGAGTTTAGTCGGGCTTCCCGAGAAAATTTACCATTGTCGATGATTATTCTGGATCTTGATCACTTCAAGCGAATCAATGATACCTATGGCCATACTTCAGGGGATCAGGTGCTTAGGTTGGTCGGTGCTTACCTAAAAAGACACAGCCGCAGCTATGACGTCGCAGCCCGGTATGGTGGTGAAGAGTTCTGTATGTTGCTGCCGAATACAGGGCAGCAGGACGCGTTGGATTATGCTCAACGCTTATGCAGGGGGTTTCCTGAGTATGTGCAGTTAGATGTTGGATCACATAAAGATGTTTGGCTGGATAAAAGAGTGCCGATTACTTGTAGTGTCGGCGTATGTGAGCGTAAACACAGTGATAGTGCAGAGCGCTTACTCAGTCTCGCAGACAGTGCACTATATGCAGCCAAACAGCAGGGGCGTGATAGGGTAGTGCTATATGATAAAAAAGATGTCTTAGACTCTGTCAATTAATATTGAGTCTTAACTTGACAGGGCTATATCTGTACTTTGAGCTGTTACACCGATATTTTTTAATATAGAGTCCATGTGCTCAAGATGGCTCCGCTGGGCAAAGTGAGAGTATTTCTTGTAGGGGCTGAGATCTATCGGTTTGCGACATATTTTGACAAATCGTGGCATAGCTGGTTTTCTCTATTATTGTGTTCAGTGCTTATTGAATACAATGATACGCTTAGAATATTGGTTGTAGGTATTTGGCAATAAAGAATAGTGTGCTGTCACAAAAAGGAGTTTTCCATGACAGAGCGAGTATATACTGAAAAAATGATCGACTTTATTCAGGAAATAGGGCTTGAAATAGAATTTGAGACTCTGCCTGAGAAAACTTTTTTACCGGGTATTTTGATTCGTGAGGGCAAGTTGGTTGTTGACCGGGATAAGCTAAAATACCCTGGTGATTTACTGCATGAGGCCGGCCACTTAGCGGTGATTCCAAAATCTCGCAGAGCAGAAACGGGAGCTTATGTCGGAGTGAACCCCGCAGAAGAGATGGCTGCAATTGCCTGGTCTTGGGCTGCTCTGAAGCATTTGGAGTTGTCACCGGAGATTGTATTCCATCCGAAGGGCTATAAAGGGGCGTCTCAGAATCTGATTGATCAGTTTTCTCAAGAGCATTATATAGGCTCACCGATCCTGCAATGGTTAGGATTATGTGATCATTCTGGTTTAGGGCAAATGCCAGAGAGCGGTGAAGTGGCCGATACCGTATTTCCTAAGATGAAAAAGTGGCTGGCAGACGAGTTACCTGTCTGAATACAGTATATGTTTGGATTATCCCTCTGCATGGGCTGTCCTGGTAGAGGGACAAGGGCAGCATCCATTTTGCCCCTTTTACTTCTCCGTTTCCATTTTCTCCTCCTGAGCTTTTTCATAACCTTTCCTGCTAATGGTAACAGTTTCCGCTGTATTGCCCGATGTACGTGGTGCTGCCTTAGGTGTTTCCATTCCGGTGCCAGTGGCATTTACCGATTTGTATTTATTGGATTTAAACATCTGAGAGGGGCTGGATATACGCATAATAATATCTCTTTCGTTAAGTTGTCAGCCAAGGCCGTGCCTTAAAGTCTATAGCCGTAAATAGTACAGCAAAAGGTAAGCCAGTCTGATGTTCACTTACACAAAAGCACGCTTACACAAAAGTGTTTCCGATATTTTTTGGATAACAGCTGAAAAATGAAACTACTTACTAAAAGAATCTTTTATGTGAGTACTTACTGGCATTTGAACTGCTGTAGTGGGTTGCGATAGTCAACGCGTTTAATTTGGGAGCTTCTGATCTTTATTAGTGACAAAGCCTAATGGTATATTTTTATGTATACGATCAATATAAGTTTTTTTTAATGTATCTGTTTTTGAATACTGCAACTACTGTTACCATAGCCCGATATTGATTTAACACCGTGATTTAACAGGATGTAAATAATGAAAACACTGCTAAAAATAGTTTCTTTTACTGCTCTGGCCTCTGCAATGGTTGCTCCTGTGGCACATGCCGAAAATTTCAAGGATGAAGTTGAAACCCGTAAGGCACACATGCAGGTTGTGAAGTATAACATGGGTGTATTGGCCGATATGGCTAAAGGTAAGCGGGAGTATGACTCAGCACTGGCAGATGCGGCTGCTAACAATATGCTGAACTTAGCCAGTATGAACAATATGGCTCTGTGGCCAAAGGGCTCTGATAATGAGTCGTTGGGCGATAAGACCAAGGCTAAGCCTGCAATCTGGGCTGCAGATTCTAAGGTGGGTGAGAAGCACCAGGCTTGGGCTGATGCATCTAAAAATATGGCTGCTGTAGCAGGACAAGGACTGGGTGATCTGCGTCAGGCGATGGGCCCGCTGGGTAAATCCTGTAAAGGTTGTCACTCAGACTATAAAGCGAAATAAGTTTCGCTTTTGAAGAAAAGCTGGATAAATCATCTGATCTCAGCGCCAGTATCCCTGTTGTAAAAAACAGCGATGGTTTGTGTTGAGCGTATAACAAAAAGGCCATTCATCTGAATGGCCTTTTTGTTTTTTTAACGCTTATGCGCTCTGTTTAACCCGTTACGCGCACCCGACGATCCACTTTCTCTTTAGGTTGATCATCTTTGTGTTTCTCTGCGCGATCTTTCAGCTGCTTATCAACAATATTCTTCACTGCGATCAGTAATCCCATACCAACAAAAGCACCTGGCGGCAGGATAGCAAACAGGAAACTGTAGTCATCGAAGACGACGATTTTCCAGTTCTCGGCCATAGGGCCAAACAGCAGCTGCATATTTTCAAATAGAGTGCCTTGACCAATCAGCTCACGCATCGCACCCAATAACACCAGTACTACGGTAAAGCCCAGTCCCATCATCAAGCCATCCACGACGGAAGGCAGAACGGGGTTCTTACTTGCAAAAGCATCGGCACGACCCAGGATCACACAGTTGGTAACGATCAGTGGGATAAAAATCCCCAAAATCTGATACAGCTCGTAAGTGAAGGCTTGCATCAGCAACTCGGTACAGGTTACGAAGCTGGCGATAATCATCACAAACGCTGGTAGACGCACCTGCTCTGGTACATAGTTACGGATCAGAGAGACCGATAGGTTAGAGCCGACCAGTACCAGAATAGAGGCGATACCCAGCCCCAGCGCATTGACGACGCTGCCGGTGACAGCCAGTAGCGGACATAGCCCCAGCAGCTGTACCAGTGCAGGGTTGTTGTGCCACAGGCCGTCCAGTGAGATTTCCTGATAACTTTTCATTGTCTTTTCTCTATCTCTATTCCGGCTATCTTATTGAGTGCTTTCAGGTGCCGGGATTTCCAGCAGAGTATCTTTGTGCTGACTAAAGTATTCCAGCACGTTGCGACTGAGGTTTACAACGGCTCTTGGGGTGATAGTCGCTCCGGTAAACTGGTCAATCACACCACCGTCTTTTTTCACTCTCAGCTTATCGGCTCCTGGGTTTTCCAGGGATAAACCACTCAGGCTATGAATCCAGGAAGATTTCTTGGTTTCAACTTTATCGCCCAACCCCGGTGTTTCCTTGTGATTAAGTACCCGTACGCCCGCCAGTTCACCATTGCGTTTTACTCCCACCAGCAGATCAATATTACCGCTGTAGCCATGTGGGGTGGAGACCGGGAAAAACAGCGCGATAATCTGATTGTCTTTACGGGCGATATGGATATTCACCGGCTCTTTATTGCCCAAAACCTCGCTGGGCTCTAACGTATAGGTATCCTTGATCAGATCATTATCCATTTCGCTGGCAGGTACCAGCTCAAACAGGCTTTGACTCTGAGCATGACGAATATTGTCACTGATCGCATCTTTGGTGCTGACCTGAGTGACTGCGATAACACCCGCAGTCACAATGGCAAACAGGCCAAGACCGATACTGCTGCGTTTAATCGACTCTGCCAGTGACAGGCTTGGCTCTTCTGGCTGATCGTCGGCGCTGTTATTCGCGGGGTTATTTGAATTGTGCATCTTTAATTCCTTAACCATTTACGATCAGGCATCGTGTTTAATGCCTTTGCGGGCTTTCTTATGACCAAAGCTGCGCGGCTGGGTGTAATAGTCGATAAAAGGTGCGGCAAAGTTCATTAGCAGCACGGAGAAAGCAACCGCATCCGGGTAGTTGCCCCAGGTACGAATCACATAGATCAGCACACCAATACCGGCACCAAACCACAGCTTACCTTTGTTACTGGTGGCTGCTGTCACTGGGTCAGTGGCGATAAAGAAAGCACCCAGCATGGTGGCACCAGAAAACAGGTGCACCATAGGGCTGGCGTAGTTGCTTGGATCACTGCCGTAGAACATCGCCGATAGCAGTGTCAGGCTACCCAGCATGGCGACAGGAATATGCCAGGTGAAGATCTTTTTCCATAGCAGGAAAAGACCGCCCACCATAAAACCCACGGAGGCAAAGGCCCAACCGCCCCAGACTTTTTCCGCAGCAAAGGCATCCAGGCGCCAATATTCGTCTGCCATCAGTTCGCCCTTGTGCTTAAAACCATCCAGAGGCGTGGCCATGGTAAAGGCATCCGCCACCTGTTGATGACCAGTAAATACCGCTTGCAGACTGGCAGACAGAGACACGGTATTACCGTTGAGCATCTCTGCAGGCATAACCCACTGAGTCATCTCTACTGGAAACGAGATCAGCAGTAGCGCATAAGCGACCATCGCCGGGTTAAACGGATTATTCCCCAGGCCACCATACAGCTGTTTGGCAATCACAATGGCGACAAAGCTGCCTGTGAGCACTAACCAGAAAGGGGCTAATGGCGGCAATGCCAGACCCAATAACACGCAGGTTAGCAGGGCGCTGTTGTCTTTTAATGCCGGTACCGGATTGCGCTTACGGGCCATCAGCACCAGGGCTTCAAAGACCAGACCAAACGCACTGGCCAGAATTACATTGATCAGGGAGCCCCAACCAAAGATCCATGTCAGTGCAGCCAAACCCGGTAGGGTGGCTAAAATCACATAACGCATCACCTGATGGGTGCTTAACGGGCGATGCAAGTGAGGCGATGAAACTCGAATAAACGCCATAACTCTTAATACCTTATTGACTAAACGGAAGCCGTATCGGCTTCGTTACCCTTGCTGACCGTGTTGTTGCCTTGTTCATCTCCGGTCAATTCGGCCATTTTCTGCTCTGCATCGGCAAACTTCTTCTGACAACGGGCAAGGGTTTGCTGCTGCTCGCTAATTGCATCCGCATCACCGCTTTGTTCCGCTTCAGCCAAAGCTTTTTCGGCTTTTTTCAGTGCGGTGCGTGTTGCTGCCAGAATAATCTTGGCCTGCTTGAGTGCTTTCCCTTTTGCGGCAGTATCTTCTTCAGACGGTGCTGAAGACGATGTTTTAGCATTTGTATCAGCAGCAGGTTTTGCCTCTGTCGCGTTGGCTTGCTGTTGCAGGTCTGCCAATTTATTAGCGGCTGCTTCTGCTTTCCCTTTGGCTGTCGTCAGGGCTTGCTCGCAGTTTTGAATCTCGCTGGCATCGCCAGATTCCTGAGCGGCAGTTAGCGCTTTCTCTGCCTTTTTAATAGCAGCCTTGCTAGCCGCAGCTGCGATCTTCGCTTGCTTCAGCGCTTTTTCCTGTTCGGCCTTTTGCTGTTCTGTCTGTTGTGCAAGAGCTGCAGCGTTACCAGCAGCTGCTGAAGGAGCAGCTGACGGTGGAGTATCTTGCAGTGCTTTTAGCTTATCAGCCGCTTTTTCAGCATTGGCTTTAGCCGTAGCAACCGCTTCCTCTTTCGCCTTGATATCTGCTTCATCACCTGCTTCCTGAGCCGTAACTAAGGCTTTTTCTGCTTTCTTAATGGCCGCTTTGCTGGCTGCAGCAGCGATCTTGGCTTGCTTCAGGGCTTTTTCATGTTCCGCTTTTTGCTGTTCTGCAAGAGCGGCTGAATTGTCAGTAGTAGGTGCTGTTGCGGTAGCCGATGGTGCGGGTGCGCTTTGCAGTGCTTTGAGCTTATCGGCGGCTTTGTCTGCATTAGCTTTAGCGGTAGCCAGATCAGCTTCTTTGGCTTTGATCTCAGCCTCATCACCGGCTTCCTGAGCCGTAGCTAATGCTTTTTCAGCTTTCTTTATGGCGGCTTTGCTGGCTGCAGCAGCAATCTTGGCCTGTTTCAGAGCCTTTTCACGCTCTTCAGACACCTGGCTGTTTGCCGGTGCTGCTGCAGACGAGGCAGAAGGTTTAGCTGTACCCAGTTTACTATCGATATCATTCAGTTTCTGCTGAGCCTGTTGCTGAGCTTGCTCCGGCTCGGCCAGATTATCTGCATTGGCTTCTTTGCCTTCGGCCAGTGCTTTATCGGCTTTCTTCAAAGCAACGGCAGCAGCGGCACGCTGAATCTTAAGCTTCTTCTGCTCAGCTTCATCAAGTGCAGGCGCAGAACTGGTTGCAGAGGCAGCAGTAGCCGCTGGTGCTGTTTTTGGTTTGGCTGAAGCGGCCATGCGTGCTTTACGTTTGGCCGCTTTTTCGGCTTCTTCACGTTCCAGGCGGGCCTGACGTTGTTCAAAGCGAATCTTAGCCCGTTCCGCTTTTTTCGCTTCCTCATCTTCGCGACGAATTTCCGCTTTAGCGTAACGGTAGTACTGTACCAGAGGAATATGGCTTGGGCAGACAAAGGCACAAGCACCGCACTCGATACAGTCGAAGAGATTAAACAGTTGAGCCTTTTCAAACTCCTGGGCTTTGGCAAACCAATGCAGCTGTTGCGGCAGCAATTCTGCCGGACAAGCCTGTTCACACATGCCACAGCGGATACATGGATTTTCCAGTTCAGGATCAGGAAACTCATCGTGAGTCGGTGCTAACAAACAGTTGGTGGTTTTCACTACAGGCAGTTCATCGCCCTGCAGTGAGAAGCCCATCATAGGGCCGCCCATCAGTAAACGACTGGCAGCTTTTTGGTCGAAGTCACCCAGCTCCAGTAGTTCATTGATTGGTGTACCTAAGCGAACAGTAAAGTTCTGGCGGCGATTAAAGGCGTTGCCCGTTAATGTTGTTACACGACTGATCAGCGGCTCCCCTTGGGTTATCGCCTTATAGATGGCAATGGTGGTGCCGACATTCTGACAGACTACTCCGATATCAGCGGGTAAACCGCCAGATGGGACTTCACGCCCAGTCAGAATCTGGATCAGCTGTTTTTCACCACCGGAAGGGTATTTGGTTGGAATAACCACCACTTCGATATGGGTGCCCTTAGCGGCATCCTGCAGCGCTTTGATCGCTTCAGGTTTATTGTCTTCAATACCGATCAAACAGCTACTTGGGTCAACCAGCTGGCAAAGAATCTTAGCGCCTGTGATCACCTGTTCAGGGTAGGTGCGCATCGCCATATCATCAGAGGTGATATAAGGCTCGCACTCAGCCGCGTTGATCACCAGGGTATCAATGGAATGACGTTCCCGGGTGCGCGCCTTGACTGCGGTAGGGAAGCCTGCGCCCCCCATACCGACAATACCGGCTGATGCGATCTTGTTTAGCAGCTGATCAACACTGGCGCTTTCCCAGTCAGCTAATGGCTCAAGTTCTACCCATTCATCCTGACCATCGGACTCGATGATAATACACTCATCGGTCATACCTGAGGCGTGAGGAATGGCGTGATCTTCAATTGCCACGACCGTACCGGAAATGGAGGCATGGATATTCGCACTGATAAAGCCGTCTGCTTTGGCTATCAGCTGGCCGGTTTTAACTTTTTCACCCACTAACACCACAGGTTCAGCGGGAGCGCCAATATGCTGCTGCAGGGGTAAAATTACCTTGTTCGGCAGAGGCGCATCCACGATCGGGAATTGTGTGGATTGATGTTTATTTTCTTCCGGGTGAATACCACCGTGGAAATCCCAGGTTTTACGCATCAGGCCTGACCTCCATCAGTAGCAAAGACCTGGGTGCTAAAGCGGGCATTGGGGCCTTCTGGCACCGGCCAGCTCCAGTTTTTAATGGTGGTTTCAACCGGTAGCATATCAATACAGTCAACAGGGCAGGGTTCGACACACAGGTCACAGCCTGTGCACTCTTTAGCGATAACGGTGTGCATCAGTTTGGTCGCACCGACAATGGCATCTACAGGACAGGCCTGAATACACTTGGTGCAACCGATACACTCATCTTCTCGAATATAGGCGACTTTTTTCACGCCGATATCTTCTAAATCAGCATCCAGTGGCATAGGGTCCCGACCCATCAGCTCGGCCAGGGCTTCCATGGTGCTTTCACCACCGGGAGGGCACTTGTTGATATCGTCGCCGTTGGCAATGGCTTCGGCATAAGGGCGACAGCCTGGATGACCACACTGACCACACTGCGTCTGTGGCAACAGGTTGTCGATCTGATCCACAATAGGGTTGCCTTCCACCTTAAAGCGGATGGAGGCATATCCGAGCATAGCGCCAAAAGCGCTGGCCAGAACCAGCAAGCCGATTACGGCGGCCAGTACAGGGTGATTAGTGAAAAATTCCGTCATTATCTTGCTCTTTAACTCTGCTGCGATCTGTGGTGCCAGTGCCGGATAGCAGTGGCTAGGCATGGCGACCAAGTTTTGTATCGATTCAGTAACTGATCGAAAAGCGTGCTTCGCTTGCTCTGGTCGTTAGCTCATATTTTAGAGCTGTACCAGGCCGCTAAAGCCCAGGAAAGCCAGAGACATCAGGCCCGCAGTAATCATGGCGATAGATGAGCCCTGAAACGGTGCCGGTACATCCGCTACGGCGATACGTTCACGCATGGCGGCAAACAGCACAAGCACCAGCGAGAAACCAATTGAGGTCCCAAAACCATAAATAGTGGCTTCAACAAAACCGCTATTGCGGTTCAGGCTTAAGAGCGCGACGCCCAAAACTGCACAGTTGGTGGTAATCAGCGGCAGGAAGATACCCAGCACCCGGTACAGCAGAGGGCTGGTTTTGCGTACCACCATTTCGGTAAATTGCACCACCACTGCGATCATCATGATAAAGGCGATGGTCTTCAGGTACTCAATACCCAGAGGTTCCAGAATAAAGTGATAAACCAGATAACTACTGGACGATGACAGTGTCAGTACGAAAGTGGTCGCCAGGGACATACCCATAGCGGATTCCAGCTTGTTGGATACACCCATAAAAGGGCATAAGCCGAGGAACTGCACCAGTACAAAGTTATTTACCAGGATGGTGCTGATTAACAGCAGTATGTATTCAGTCATCTGATTATCGATAATCTTGGGTCTAAATATATTAAGTATCAGCGGATAAACTTGGTTGATCTCGAAGTCGCACGCTGCATTTTACTCTTAAGTCCGGTAGCGTCCTGCGGCAATTTGTCGCATAAGGGCTGCCTCTCCCGGAGTTGTAGCCATTGGCGCAGATCTTTTGATGCTTGATCTGCTTACCAGTGTTCGCAATTGTATCAGTAGAAATGCATATTGCTCTGATGCAGGTCAGCCCAGATAAGCCGTCTTGTAAAAGCAGGCTGCTGTGACGGAGCGCTGAGCTATCTATCCACTATGGCGGATATTATCTTTTTTTCAATTATTCCATACAAGAAAAAAAGAAAGTGTTTTTATATGGTTTGGTTATAAGTAAGTGATAATGATTTTATAACACAGAATAAAAAACGGGGGCCTAAGCCCCCGTTTTTTACGGTGTTTTAACGCTTTTTCCCGGTGATCTGCGAACTCTATCGCAGTGCTTGGTCAAACCGCTAAATCCCAAACGTTAATCTTACTTAACGCGCATACCGTTAACTGCGCCTTCGTCTGGTGTCAGCAGGAAGATCTCTTCGCCACCAGGGCCTGCAGCCATCACCATGCCTTCGGACATGCCAAAACGCATCTTGCGAGGTTTCAGGTTGGCCACCATTACGGTTTGACGACCGACCAGATCTTCTGGCTTGTATGCCGACTTAATACCTGCAAAGACGTTGCGGGTTTCGCCGCCCAGATCCAGTGTCAGTTGGATCAGTTTGTCGGCACCTTTAACGTGATTGGCTTCAGTAATGGTCGCCACACGCAGATCCAGTTTGGCAAAATCGTCAAACTCGATTTCCGGGCTGATCGGATCGTCGGCCAGAGGGCCAGTTGTCGCAGGGCCTTGCTTCAGCTTCTCTTCTTCAGCTAAAACCTCTTTAGACGCTTCGATCATCGCTTCGATTTTATCGCTTTCGATACGGGTCATCAGGGGTTTGAACTTCTGAATCTCATGGTTCAACAGCAGTTCTTTACGTGAGTCCCAATCCAGGTTGTCCAGATTCAGGAACTCAGCGGCTTTAGCGGACAGATCTGGCAGAACCGGTGCCAGGTAGGTCACCAGCTGACGGAACAGGTTGATACCTACAGAGCAGATATCCAGCACTTCCTGCTCTTTGCCTTCCTCTTTCGCCAGGGCCCACGGGGCTTTATCGGCGATATATTGGTTGGCTTTGTCAGCGATTTCCATAATCAGGCGAATCGCACGGCCGAATTCACGGTTTTCGAAGTGCTCAGCAATCTGATCGCCCAGAGCAACGGCTTCGTCCAGCATTGCCTGCTCAGCGCAGTTGTCGGACAGCTTGCCACCGGATTTTTTCACAAAACCGGCACAACGGCTGGCGATGTTGACGACTTTACCGATTAGGTCAGAGTTTACACGGGCGGTAAAGTCTTCCAGGTTCAGGTCCAGATCTTCCGGACGGCTGGTCAGCTTGGCGGCGAAGTAGTAACGCAGGTATTCAGGATTCAGGAATTCTGCATAAGTCTGGGCCTTAATAAAGGTGCCACGAGACTTGGACATCTTCTGACCATTAACGGTCAGGAAGCCGTGAGCATTAACTGCTGTTGGCTTACGGAAGTTAGAACCTTCCAGCATGGCAGGCCAGAACAGCGCGTGGAAGTTGATTATGTCTTTACCGATAAAGTGGTACAGCTCGGCATCGGAGCCTTCTTTCCAGTAGTCATCAAACTCCAGATCGTCACGACGGTCACACAGGTTTTTGAAACTCGCCATATAACCGATCGGAGCATCCAGCCAGACGTAGAAGTATTTGCCCGGTGCGTCTGGAATCTCAAAACCGAAGTAAGGGGCATCACGGCTGATATCCCACTCCTGCAGACCCACTTCCAACCACTCTTTCAGTTTGTTGGCGATCTGCTCATGCAGGGTGCCGCTTTGGGTCCACTGCTCCAGCATCTCCTGGAAGTCAGGCAGTTTAAAGAAATAGTGTTCGGAGTCTTTTTCAACCGGCGTCGCACCAGAAATCGCAGACTTAGGATCGATCAGCTCTGCCGGGCTATAGGTTGCGCCGCAGGCTTCACAGTTATCACCGTACTGATCTTCCGCTTTACACTTAGGGCAGGTGCCCTTGATAAAACGATCGGCCAGGAACATACCTTTATCGGGATCGTACATCTGAGTGATACTGCGGGTGGCGATATGGCCTTTTTCACGCAGACGTTTGTAGATCAGCTCAGAAAACTCGCGGTTTTCCTCAGAATGCGTGGAGTAGTAGTTATCAAAGTTCACCAGAAACTTGGCAAAGTCCGCACGGTGTTCAGCGTTGACGTTGTCAATCAGCTGCTGAGAGGTAATGCCTTCCAGCTCGGCGCGCAGCATGATCGCAGTGCCGTGAGCATCGTCGGCGCAAACGTAGGAGCACATATGTCCACGTTGTTTCTGAAAACGAACCCAGATATCGGTCTGAATATATTCCAGCAGGTGGCCAAGGTGGATAGAGCCATTGGCATATGGCAGTGCGCTGGTCACAAGGATTTTACGTGCTGATGACATGGTGTCTCTTTACTGATCGAGGTTAAAGGATAACACTGAGCTGCATGGCCTTTCAGGTTTTTTCATGCAGATCATGCTAATCGCAAAATGAATCCGCTAACTATAGCGAGAGAGAGAATTTTTTTCACCCGTGATTATGCTTTTATCGGTATTTTTAATATGAGATTATTTCCTGAGTAATGTGCTGGGTTATTCTGTGTTAAGCTATAAGAAAATTTCTGCTTAGATGAAAGAGAGATAAAAGATGCTTGAATCGGTAAAAAATGTCATAGCAGTGGCTTCAGGTAAAGGTGGTGTGGGTAAATCCACGGTAACGGCTAACCTGGCGCTGGCGATGGCGCAGAAGGGCTTTAAAGTCGGTGTACTGGATGCGGATATCTATGGCCCTAGTCAGGCGTTAATGCTGGGTGTTGCTGATGGCGTACGCCCACAGATGAAAGATGAAACCACTTTCCTACCGATTGAAGCCCATGGCTTGTACACCATGTCGATGGCCTATCTGGTAACAGAAAAAACGCCAATGGTATGGCGTGGTCCTATGGTCAGTGGTGCTTTCCAGCAGATTCTGACTCAGACCGACTGGCCCGAGCTGGATTATCTGTTTATCGATATGCCACCGGGTACGGGTGATATTCAACTGACACTGGCGCAAAAGGTTCAGGTGGCTGGTGCGGTGATCGTGACAACGCCGCAGGATATTGCTCTGCTGGACGCTAAAAAAGGCGTTGAGATGTTCCGTAAAGTGAAAATTCCTGTGCTGGGTGTGGTCGAAAATATGAGTCTGCACACCTGCAGTAACTGTGGCCACTCTGAGCCGGTATTTGGTGAGGGTGGCGGTGATCGCATCGCTAAGGAGTACGATACCGTATTGCTGGGGCAGCTGCCGTTGGCGCTAAAAGTGCGTGAGCAGGCTGATAGTGGTACGCCATCTGTGATCGCAGACCCGGACGGTGATATTGCCGGTTTCTTCAGTCAGATTGGCGATAATATGATGCAGCAGCTAGGTGGCGCGGTACAAGTGACGCCCAATATCTCATTTAGCGATGATTGATACTTCTGGTCTCGGAGTCGAGAGATGATCAACCTGTCGGGCTTAAAGTTTTAACGTGTTTCTACGTGAAATTGACTTAGAAATTTGCATCTAAGTGCCTCTGTTTTTACGTGGCGAGCCGAAAAATGTACAAAAAACAGACAAGATAGGTGTTTTTCAAGAAAACCCGACAGGTTGCTAGGCTTTTGTTCTAAAACAGAAGCCTACTGACTTATGCTGTATTTGAGGTTTTCAGTATCACCTGGAATCAGTCGGCTCATATAATCTGCTAACAGCCTCTCAACATCGACTTTTTCTAAACCCTGGTTGTATATGTTGGCGAAGTGTTGTCCCTTTGGTGTGTCTTTGAAACAGATATATAGCGCTTTGCTTTCCAGTAGCTGCTTATTGGCTTGTAATAGGTATTTTGCTGATCTTAATTTTGGGTCGTTATTAACCAGATAGGAAAATACATATAGGTCCATAATGGCTGCTGGGATTCGATAGGCTGCAACCTTTTTGATATTAGTCTTGTCATCTGTTACAGCTTCGATCAGTTGCTGACCTGCTGCTACTCTTTGATCAAACTCCTCAGTATTAATATAATTTCGCACTGTGCCTATTACATACGGGTTGAGATCTGTGACTTCCTGCCAGCGGATAGGATGGTCTTTATGCTCGATTAAGCCCAGAGGGCTGTTAAACATCGCGTCGCTATAGATAAACTTCTGTGCCGTTTGGCTGGAGTAATATTCAGGAAAATAACCGCTGTAGCGGCTATTGTTGGATCGAGTAGCATCAATAGTTCGCGCCCAGGGGTAAAAGTCAACTTTAAGCTGATACCCCATGGCGGAGAAGGCGGCTTTGGCGATAAATACTGCTGCACCACCGTCGGGTAGTTGCTGACTGCTATAGGGTGGCCACTCGAGTGTTGAGAGATAGATCGTTTGTTCAGAGGTGTTGCTCTTTGGCTGGATAGGGGGTTTTTGCTGATTTACTGGTTGAGCAAGCACGGTTAAGGAAGAGAAAGAGAGTGTAACACTTGCTAACACAAGTAAAACTATTATGTTTGTTTTAATACTGCTTAAGCCGGGTAGTGGCTTAAACAGTTGGGCTGAGCTCTGGCTGAGGTGCTGCTTTGGCTTTTTGTTTGAATTTAGTCTTGGTTGAATCGATGTTGCCAGCATAAGACCTCCAGAGCATTAGTATCTATATGATGTTCACGCTTATTCGTACTCAACTCTCTTTAATAGCAGGGGTTGTCGTCGGTAATTACTTGGGCCGTTCGATTTTAAAAACCTCACCTAAGCTGGCATATTCGCCCCCACCTAAGCGTGCTAAAGCATCGACAGCTGTGGCATCAATGTTAATACGGTTGTTTTCTTCTTTTATGACACATTCATCTTGAATGAAGAACTCTTTAATTTCACAGTAGATGACAGCTTGCTTGTTGGGCCCTAGTTCGTGCAATTCATAAAGTTCCGCCAGCATCGCAATAGGTGCATCCTGCAAGCGGGGTAGTGGCCAGCCCTCTTCCTGTACGAGAGGGTGATCAATATGTTCCAGTTCAGAGTCACCATACTCCAGTGTGCGGGCACTTTCGGTGACTTCAGCGGCTTGCGCGGTATTTGGAATATGAATCACCAGTTGCTTTGTGTTCAGGATATTGCTGCGGGTATCTTTTAATGACCCATCAGGCTTTTTGCCCATGGATAGCATCACTAAAGGTGGTTCGCTGCTTAGGGCGTTGAAATAGGAGAAGGGGGCCAGGTTGTAACCTGGTCCTTTGTTTGCAGTCAGCACCCAGGCTACAGGGCGGGGGATGATGCTCTGAGTCATCAGGTGATATACATTGTTGGCGCTAAGTGCTGAAATATCGATGCGCATGAGGTGTCCTTTTGCGGTGTTCTTTTTACGGTGTTGTGCTGTCAAAATTGCCACAACAGGTTGAGTGATTCAGCGATAGTATTTCTGTTCGATCTCGTTTTGAAAACCCTGCTGTAATACTTTCTCGATATTGCTGTTAAGTCGCTCCAGTTCAGAGCGCCATGCAGGGTTCTTGGAGAGCCCGATATAAAGTGGTGTATGGCTATCTGGGGTAAAGGGTGCTTTTATAAAGGATTGTTTCCATTGGCTATGAGTCAGCTCATAATCGGCCTGACAGTCAGTGCCGATATAGGTGTCGATTCGTTGTGCGGCCAATAGTTGCAGTAGCACATGCTCTTGCGTCATCTGTGTCTTTTGCAGGGTATCATTGCTATCGAAATCTGGATAGTAGGCGGAGCCTCTGACCATACCTATATTCAGCCTGGAGAGGTCTTGCTGATTTTTCAGAATGTGCTCTTCACCTCGGCGTAAGTAAAAGCGTGGAGAGCAGCGATAGTAAGCGGGATTGGTGTACTCAATATAAACGGCTCTTGCTTCCCGCCAGGCTAATCCACTCATTGCATCAATCTGACCTGAGCGCATCATATCCAGGCAGCGTTTCCAAGGACAGCGAATATATTCAATTTTAAAATTCATGGCTTGAGAAAGCTTCTGCCAGAGATCGTCATCAATACCTGAAATATTATTTTGTGTGACGAAGCGGAAAGGTGGCCAGGCATCGGTGCCAATCAGTATTTTTTCGGGCTGAGCATTAGTGTGAGAGCTAATTAATAACAGAGGCACTATTGACGCTGCTGTCAAGGCCGTGGTGTTGAGTCGTACGGTTAACGGCAAAAAAGGAGATGCAGTCTCTTGTTGTTTAGTCATAACAGGTTACCTTTCGCAGTGTGCCTGTATGAGTTTAGTAGATGTTTTTTAAATACTTCTAATTAAATTAGTGTGGCGCAAAAGTGAGCTGGCACAGCGCGGGCTATGCCATTAAGCGCAAACCATGCCATTAAAAGCCCTTTACTTCTTTGCCATCAAGGGTGGCTCGGTCCAGAAAAATAGGCTTCTCTTTGTCTTTTCTGCGTACTGGTTCAACGCGTAACAGCAAGTTATCCCAGTCTGTCGCAACCCATATCAGATGTTGTACATCGCGCTGTTTATGGCGGATGCTCTCCAGCTTTGTGGTATTAAGTTTCCCCATTGGGGTTTTCAGTACTTCCGGGCCGATAACCCGAAAGATAAGGTCTTTAACTTTGCCGCCATCGGCTACTCTGTAGTGAAACTCTTTTTGCTGAGGGTGAGTTATCAGATCATAACGTAGCTTTAATTGATAGCTGATCAAATCTAAGGCATCAGCAGGAATGTCCATCTTCCAGGGCTTGCCATCAATGTCGTTAGTGACTTTCAGCTGGTCCCAATGAAAGTAAATAGACCGGTCTTTGACTTTGCCAAACACTTTTTGATATCGACGATAGTGCTGAGGTTTCAGTTGTTGCTCGTCATCAATAAGAAAGGTGCTGGTCTGGCTAAGACGGGCAAACCAGTTTTTAGCACGGAAATCCAACACCCAGGAGCCATCACTTTGTTGTTGAAGGCTACGCTTGCCTTCAACATCTAAGGTTGTCAGGCCCAGATCATAGCTGGTGTGATAGTAGCCAACAAAGGGTTTAAGGGATAGTTCGGCATATGCAGAAGGCATTGTACTGATCAGAATAAGCAGGGTGATCAAAGGTTTCAGCATAGACCATACTCCGATGGATAATGCCCAAACAAAAGCTGAGACTTGCCTTGTTGATCCGCCGAAAAATAACAGCTTAATCCGGTGGTGGCTGAACCTGTTTAGGCTGGCTTTTGTTTGGGGAATTTAGATATTAGGATTCTAGCAGAGGTATATTATCCAATAATGACACACCATCCAAATAAGGAGTGTTGTCTTTCAGTTGGATACGACCTTCCATGAACCACTTTACTGCAATTGGGTAAATTTTATGTTCCTGTACGAGCACCCGGGCAGCCAGGGTATCAGGGGTATCATCTGTTTCTACCGGTACGCTGGCCTGGATAAATACAGGCCCGCCATCCAGCTCTTCTGTCACAAAGTGTACGCTGGCGCCGTGGCGGAGATCGGAGGCTTCAATAGCACGTTTATGCGTATGCAAACCCTGATATTTCGGCAGCAGAGAAGGATGAATATTGATCAGGCGTCCCGCATATCGCTGTACAAATGCAGGCGTCAGGATACGCATAAAGCCTGCCAGTACAACCAGGTCTGGTTCATATGAATCGATTTTCCGAATCAGGCTGAGATCAAAACTGTCGCGACTGGCAAACTCTTTATGATCCAGTATCTCAGTTGGGATGCCTGCGTCACTGGCACGTTGCAAACCTTTTGCTTCTGCTTTATTACTGATGACAGCGGAGATCTGGCCGGGGATATCCCCGGCCTTCACTGCATCAATAATGGCTTGCAGATTGCTGCCGCTGCCAGAAATCAGAACAACAATAGAGCCGCTCATGATTACTTCAGGCCCTCAAGTTGCACTCGCTCTTCACCTTCAACAGCAGTATCAATACGGCCGATCTGCCAGGTGATTTCACCTTCTGCATTCAGCAGTTCAATGGCTTGCTCCGCCTTGTCCTGATCAACAACGATAATCATGCCAACACCACAGTTCAGGGTGCGGTACATTTCGTACTCTTCTACGTTGCCGCCACGCTGGATCCAGTTGAATACTTCCGGACGATTCCAGCTATTCAGATTCACAACCGCTTTAGCATTTTCAGGCAGCACGCGTGGGAGGTTTTCCTGTAGGCCACCACCGGTGATGTGAGAAATTGCATGCACTGGCAGGGTTTCAATCAGCTTCAGTACGGGTTTGACATAGATGCGGGTCGGAGCCAGCAGGGCATCGGCCAGAGGTTGACCATCGACTTCTTCATTCAGATCGGCACCGGTCACTTCAATGATCTTACGGATCAGAGAGTAGCCGTTAGAGTGTGGTCCGCTGGATGCCAGGCCAATCAGTGCCTGGCCCGGTTGAACCGTGCTGCCATCAATTACTTCGCTCTTTTCAGCTACACCCACGCAGAAACCAGCCAGATCGTAGTCTTCACCTTCATACATGCCCGGCATTTCGGCTGTTTCACCGCCGACCAGAGCGGCACCTGCTTGCAGGCAGCCTTCACCGATACCTGCAACAACGTCTGCTGCGATATCAACGTTCAGTTTGCCTGTCGCGTAGTAGTCCAGGAAGAACAGTGGCTCGGCACCACAAACCACCAGATCGTTAACACACATGGCGACCAGATCAATGCCGATGGTGTCATGTTTATTCAGATCCATCGCCAGACGCAGTTTGGTACCTACACCGTCGGTGCCGGAAACCAGAACAGGCTCGCGGTAGCGGGTAGGTAACTCGCATAATGCACCAAAGCCACCCAGGCCACCCAGAACTTCTGGACGACGGGTACGCTTAGCGGTGCCCTTGATACGGTCTACCAGTGCGTTACCTGCATCAATATCAACGCCTGCATCTTTATAACTGATCGATTTTTTATCGGTGCTCATGAAGGATCCTGTGAACTAAAGGATTACTATTAATCAGCGGCGGATTGTACCCTACCGAGGCACAGTTATAAATGGCTCCGTTCCATCAAAGCGGTATAAGAGGGGGATATATTGTTTTTGCTGATGAGTGATTACATGCTGATAGGCTTTTCTAAGGCTAATTTATGCTTGCTCCACTGATTCTGCCTGTGATCCTAAGCGTATTAGGGTAGAATAATTTTTTATTTTTACGGCAGATACAAGGGGTGTCGATGTTTGCTGTCTTTTTTCGAGGGTTGATGGGGGTTGCTGTCAGTATGCTGCTGGCAATGCAGGTGATGGCTGCTCAAGTGAGTGGTCTCTTTGAGAGTGAGCGTCTGGTGGTGGATCAATCACCAGAGGCAAGAGCTACCGAAGTGACTCTTGGTCTGGCAGAGGTGCTGGTTAAGGTTTCTGGTCACGAAGAAACTCTTCAGTCGGAGCCTATTCAGGCTATGCTGGTTCAGGCTGAACAGTATCTTGTTCAGTTTTCATATCAGGACAACCCTTTGGCTGAGGTTGAACTCAGTGCCGAGAGTGAGACGGTTTCTGGTACAGCTGGGGTAAGCAATGCAAGCCAGGAAGGTGAAGGGGCTGACGGCTTGCCAAAACGTTATCGCCTGACTATGCAGTTTGATAGTGCCAGTGTGATGCAGGTGTTAAACCAGGCTCAGCAGGCTGTTTGGGGGACAAATAGACCATCGGTTTTGATCTGGTTGGCCATAGAGGGTGGTAACCGACGTTTTATTGTGAACAGTGATGATAATCCTCTATTAACTGAGCTGCTGGAGTCTTCGGCTGAGCGTCGTGGTGTGCCCGTTACACTGCCGTTGATGGATCTGAAAGATGAGCAATTGATCACGGTGAGCGATATTTGGGGGCAGTTTGGTGATCGTATCTCCGCTGCTTCCGTGCGCTATTCTGCAGATGCGACTTATACCGGTCGCTTTTATAAAGATGGTAAAGGTAAGTGGCAGGCGCGTTGGTTGCTTCGGATTGGTAAAGAGCGCAAAACGATAGCCCTCAATAATGCTCGCTTAGACGGTTTGTTCAGAGATTCTGTCGATGTGCTGGCTGAGGAACTGGCAAATAAATATGCAGTGGTTAACAAGCTCGGTAAAGCCGGTGAGTATCGTTTTGCAGTTAAAGGAGTCGAATCCGTTGAGGGGTATGCTCGCTTGAATCGCTACCTGAATAGTTTGCAGGTTGTAGAGCGTGTTGAAGTCACGCGTTTGGATGATGCGGCTATTGGTTATAAGGTGGTTCTGAAGGGCAACTCTGACCAGTTTTTGTCTGTGCTGAAGTTGGACTCTTTCCTGAGATTGGATGAATCCTCTATGGTGAACAGTGAAGTCAACTTCTTCTGGCAAAGTCAGCGATAGTATCGAAGTTAGGGACGAGATTTATGTCACCCACGCAGCAAAAGATTATCCTTGCGGTGCTACTGGTCAGCAGTGTTCTGATCTATCTGCTACAGCCTATTTTGATGCCATTTCTGGCGGGCATGCTGTTTGCCTATATTGGGGATCCTATCGCTGATTGGCTCGAGGCTAAAGGGTTTTCCCGTCGTGTTTCCGTTATTATTGTATTCTTCTGTTTAACCGTTGCTGTGGTCGGTTTTCTGTTGTTCCTGATCCCTTTGTTGGGAACGCAGTTAGAGCATATTCGTGAGTTTCTGCCGATATTTATCGATTGGTTTCGTTTGCAGGTCGTGCCTTTTTTTGCCTCGTACACCAATATGGATGTTGAGGCGTTGCAGTTGGATAATCTGCAAAAAGCGCTGTCTGGACATCTAAAACAGGTTGGTTCTGTTGCTGGTGTTTTGATTCGTGAGCTGGGGCAGTCAGGTATGGCATTGGTGAGTTTAGTTATCAATCTGGGGCTTATACCCGTGGTAACTTTCTATTTGCTGCTGGATTGGGATCATCTGAAGATAAAGATTCTGCATCTATTTCCTCGTCGCTATCAGCCCAAAGTTGAAGAGCTTGCTATAGAGTGTGATGAGGTATTGGCCGCCTTTATTAAAGGCCAGTTGATGGTGATGTTAGCTTTGAGTTTGGTTTATTCAACGGGGTTGTGGTTGGTTGGGCTTAAGCTGGCATTGCTGGTAGGGGTTGTTGCAGGTCTGGCGAGTATTGTGCCTTATTTAGGGCCGATTATAGGTATTGGTGCAGGTTTGTTGGCGGGGTGGTTTCAGTTTGGTGATTGGCTTCCTCTGGTCTTGATCGCCGGTGTGTTTATTGCCGGTCAGCTGTTGGAGAGTTTTGTTTTCACTCCTATGTTGGTGGGAGACAAGATCGGTCTGCACCCAGTAACCGTTATTTTTGCGATTATGGCGGGTGGTCAGTTATTTGGATTTACCGGAGTGTTAATAGCGTTGCCGGTAGCGGCTGTGATTATGGTTTTTCTGCGTCATCTGCATGATTACTATAAGGATAGTGAAATCTGATTATGGCTTGCTCTGTTAACTGATTATATCTGCAAGTTTTTTCTTGTATTTGGCCCTATTGCAATCAACTAGGCGAATACCTGTTTTGTTGTTATAGGGCTGTTATTCTGTCTAGTCGATAAAGATACTGTCACCGCTTTTAATGCAAGTGAGCTGGTAGTCTTTCAGGTCCTTATGCAAGTCTTCTGAAATCTGAATTTCCAGACCAGGCTTTATATGGGAGATCAGTAAGTGAGGTTTGTGTTTTAGTTTTTTCAGATCCTCTCCCAGGCTTTGTGGTGTATAGTGTTTTGCTAACTTGCCCAGGTTGTGCATGCTATTGGGGTAGCCTGCCTCTATCATCAAGGCTTCTAAGCTGTCTTTTTTATTTAGCGCATCCCATAGCGTGTCATTGGTCGATGTGTCGCCGCTAAAGGCAAAACTTTTATTGTGTTTGTTCGTCACAATAAAGCCGATGCCCGGCACAATGTGATCCACGGGCACAACTTCTACGCTACGGTCACCGATGGTTTTAATTTCATAAGGCTTGACCTCATTAAACTGCATTACAGGCTTTTCTTTGCTGGGAAGCTCAGAGAAATCAGGCCAGATGATCCAGTTGAAAATATGGTCTTTCAGGGCTTGTATCGTTTCTTTCAGGCCATAAACCTGAATCGGTTCTTTGATCTGGCTGAAAATACTATCCACTAAAAAAGGTAGGAACGCGACATGGTCAAGGTGTGAGTGAGAGATAAATATATGGCGTATTTTCCCCATTTGTTGTAGCTGAAGATCTCCAACACCGCTACCGGCATCAAGTAGGATATCATCATCCACCAAAATGGAGGTGGTACGATTTCCGGGGCCAATACCACCGCTGCAGCCAAGAATCGAAATCCACATGATTGTTATCCTTATTGCTCTGTGCCTGTTTGATGTTGCATTCCTGGCAGAGTGTTATGATCAACCGTGTCAATCTGCTCTGGGCTCAGGAATTTATCAGCATACTGTTGGTAAACTCTGGATTCGACAAATAATTTAAATATGTCCGGGTCCAGATGATTGTCTTCAACCATGCGTCCCATGATCGTCAGTGTCTGTGTTAAGGACATAGGTTTTTTGTAAGGCCTATCCGATGAGGTGAGGGCTTCAAAAACATCTGCTACGGCCATAATACGTGCAGGTATAGACATTTCGTCTCTGGTCAGTCCCCTCGGATAGCCTCGGCCGTCCATGCGCTCATGGTGTCCTCCGGCATATTCAGGGACATTGCGCAGATGTTTTGGGAAGGGCAGTCTTTCCAGCATGCGAATAGTTAATGTCATGTGATTGTTGATGATATCTCTTTCTTCAAGAGTAATAGTGCCTCGGCGAATCGTCAGGTTTTTCAGTTCATCATCAGTGATAATAGGTCGTTTTTGTCCTGTACCATCTGTCCAGGTGAGCTCGGCTAAAGATTCAACTCTTGCGACCTGTTCATCAGCCATAAACTCACCGCCCGTGTTGCATTTTCTGACATAGGCTAAGTCTTCCATTAGCGAATTGGCTAGTCTCTCATAATGGTCGATGATGGATGTGTGATCTGTTTCACCTTTTTCAAAAGCGGCGATACGCTGCTTCAACATGGTGATCTCCATATCTCGACGCAGTATTTCAAATCGGGCGGCTACCAATTCGATTCGGTCATGAATAGTTTCCAGTTTGGTTGCTTTTTCAACAACATGTACGGGAGTGGTTATTTTGCCGCAGTCATGTAGCCAGGATGCAACCTTTAATTCATAGCGGTCAGCATCAGTCATGGAAAACTCATTGAAGTAGTCCATCTCGCTTAGGTGGGCTGCTTCTGCGATCATCATTGTTGCTTCAGGCACGCGGCGGCAGTGATTGCCTGTGTGCGGTGACTTTTCATCGATTGCTGTTGCGATGAGTTTGATAAAGGCATCAAATAGATTTTGCAGTTCATCAACCAGGCGTTTATTGGTCAGTGCTACGGCAGCCTGAGAGGCAAGAGATTCGGCCAGGTGCTGATCTTCTTCCGAGAAGGCAATTACTTCACTGGTATCTTTGTCTACTTTATTCAGTAGTTGCAGGACGGCGATGATATCGTTCTCATGGTTTTTCATGGGAACGGTTAAAAAAGATTTAGAACGATAGCCTGTTGCGGCATCAAATTGACGGGTGCCTGAGAAATCGAAATCTGTTACTTCGTAAGCATCCTGGATATTGATGGTTTGTCCGCTGATGGCTGCATAAGCGGCAATCATCTGGGTGTTGGGTGTACCATCTTCCAGGTAAAGATTAAGAGGATTGAAGTTGCCGCCGATGGGTTGGCCGGTTTTTCCTCCTAAGTGAATGCCAAGTGATAACGTGCGGACAATCTTAAATTCTAAAGTCCTATCGTTATCATTATATAGATAGAGAGTGCCGCCATCGGCTCCAGTCAGTTCTTTTGCATTGACCAGGATGCGTTCCAGCAGGCTATCCATATCATGCTCAGAAGACAGAGCAATCCCGATCTCGTTAAGTGTTGTGAGTAGGTCTAACGATGAATCGGGGCTCTTAACATGCATATCGTGTCGCCATTTTATTGATGTTCCAAGGTCCTTTAGTTGACGTCATGTCCTGGTTTTTTCCATAACTGAGATTTTTACGCCTTACTTCTTGTTTGCTCGTCAAGCTGTCACTGTATAGCGTCTAGTCTTTATTGTCAGTTTAGCTATTCTAGCGAAACCATATGAATTAAAAAACGATTCAGATGGGATGATAGCTTCCAAGAGGTCTAAATGGTATGATCTCGCGCCTTGGTATTTTGTAGATTTTTTTGAAATGTAATTAAACTCTGGCAGGCCTTTCGTAGGGGTCCGCCATAGAGAGATAGGATAAGTTATGCCGGTAATTACTCTTCCTGACGGTAGTCAGCGTTCATTTAATCAAGCGGTTACAGTGCATGATGTAGCTGCTGATATCGGTGCGGGTCTGGCAAAGGCTGCACTGGCAGGTAAAGTCGATGGTGTTCTGGTAGATACCTCTTACCAGATCGATAAGGATGTGGAGCTTGCGATCATCACGGCTCGTGATGAAGAGGGTTTGGATACGATTCGTCACTCGTGTGCGCACCTGATGGCTATGGCTGTACAAGACCTGTTCCCAAGTGCTCAGGTAACCATCGGTCCTGTTGTGGATAATGGTTTCTACTATGACTTTGCGTTTGAGCGTCCGTTTACTCCGGAAGATCTGGAGAAAATTGAAGCGCGCATGAAAGAGCTGGCGAAGAATGACTACAAGGTAGAGCGTTCCGTACTGTCTCGTGATGAAGCTGTAGCGCTGTTTGAAGAGAAAGGCGAGAAGTACAAGGTTGAGATCATTCAGGATATTCCGGGTGAAGAGCCGCTGTCTTTCTACCAGCAGGGCGACTTTATCGACCTGTGCCGGGGGCCTCATGTTCCATCAACTGGTCATATAAAAGCCTTTAAACTGATGAAGGTTGCCGGTGCCTACTGGCGTGGTGATTCCAAGAATGAGATGCTGCAACGCATCTATGGTACGGCCTGGGCGGACAAAAAAGAGTTAAAAGCTTATCTGCATCGCCTAGAAGAAGCTGAAAAGCGTGATCACCGTAAGCTGGGTAAGCAGCTGAACCTGTTTCATATGCAGGAAGAAGCGCCAGGAATGGTATTCTGGCATCCGGAAGGTTGGTCTTTGTACCAAACTATTGAAAACTACATGCGTCGTAAGCTGGATCTTCATGACTATAAAGAGGTTAAAACTCCTCAAGTCGTTGAGCGTACGCTGTGGGAGAAATCCGGTCACTGGGATAAGTTCCATGAGCAGATGTTCACGACTCACTCTGAGCATCGTGATTATGCTGTTAAGCCAATGAACTGTCCGTGCCACATTCAAGTGTTTAACCAAGGGTTGAAGTCTTACCGTGAGCTGCCTTTGCGTATGGCTGAGTTTGGCTCCTGTCACCGTAATGAGTACTCCGGTTCTCTGCACGGCCTGATGCGTGTACGTGGTTTTACTCAGGATGATGGCCATATCTTCTGTACAGAGGATCAGATTCAATCCGAGGTATCTGAGTTTATCGATCTGCTGCATGAAGTGTATGCGGACTTTGGCTTTACCAGTATCGAATACAAGCTGTCTACCCGTCCGGAGCAGCGTGTAGGTTCTGATGAGGTTTGGGATAAAGCAGAAGCCGCGCTGTCTGATGCATTGAATGCTAAAGGCCTGGAATTTGAACTGTTGCCGGGAGAGGGGGCCTTCTACGGTCCTAAGATTGAGTTCTCTTTGCGTGATTGTCTGGATCGTGTATGGCAGTGTGGTACTATTCAGGTTGACTTCTCAATGCCCGGTCGACTGGGGGCGGAATATGTCGATCACGAAGGTGAGCGCAAGACTCCTGTAATGTTGCACCGTGCAGCACTGGGTTCTTTCGAGCGCTTTATCGGTATTCTGATTGAGCACTATGCTGGTGCGCTGCCAACTTGGTTGGCACCAAAGCAGCTGGTAATCATGAATATTACCGACAAGCAGGCAGAATATTGCCAGAAAATTGAAAAAACTCTGAGAAATAAGGGTTTCCGTGCATCTTCGGACTTGAGAAACGAGAAGATCGGCTTTAAAATTCGTGAACACACGATTCATAAAGTGCCTTACCTTGCAGTTATCGGTGATAAGGAAGTTGAGGCAGGAACGGTTGCCGTGCGTTCCCGATCCGGTGAAGATCTGGGCAGCATGAGTATTGAGCAGGTTGAAGCGCTGTTAAGCTTTAACCGCGACTAAAAAATAGTGGAGATTTAGCTATTAAGCGGAATAACCCTAGAGGTCGCAACGTAGAAGTTGCGCCGATTAATGAGAACATTCGTGCTAAGGAACTGCGTTTAATCGATGCAGATGGTGAACAGGTAGGTGTTGTACCCCTGTCACAGGCATTGGCCGCAGCACAAGAAGCCGGTCTGGACCTGGTTCAAATCGCTAAGTCTGATCCGATTGTCTGTAAGATTATGGACTATGGTCGGTATCAGTATGAGCTGAAAAAACAAAAGGCAGCTCAGAAAAAGAACCAAACCCAGACTAAAGTCAAGGAAGTTAAGTTCCGTCCTGGCACGGAAGATGGGGATTATCAGGTAAAACTGCGCAACCTGATACGTTTCCTGGAAGATGGTGATAAAGCCAAGATTACGCTGCGTTTCCGCGGTCGTGAGGTGGCGCACCAAGAACTGGGTATGAAATTGATGCAGCGCATCGAGGCAGACCTGGGGGAAATGGCTATCGTTGAGGCCCGTCCGAAAATGGAAGGTCGTCAGATGGTCACGGTGTTGTCACCGAAGAAGAAAAAATAATCCTGATTCTTCAAGGTTGAACCACTGTCTTGACTGAGTAATATCTTGGTTAAAGAGGGTGGTTCACTTTGTTTTATAGTTTCAGATGAAGAAAAATTGAATGCGGAGTATTGTTTACAATGCCTAAAATCAAATCAAACAGCGGCGCTGCAAAGCGTTTTCGCAAGACTGGTAACGGAATCAAGCACAAGCAGTCTTTCCGTAGCCACATCCTGACCAAAAAATCGACTAAGCGTAAGCGTCAGCTGCGTCCTATGAGGCAGCTGACTGCTGCGGATCAGGCGTTAGTACAACGCATGCTGCCTAATCTGTAATTTTTTGAATCTTTAAGTCAGGAGTAAGTTATGCCTCGCGTAAAACGTGGTGTGGTGGCGCGTCGTCGTCATAAGAAAGTTCTTAAGCAAGCTAAAGGTTACTACGGCGCTCGTAGCCGTGTATTCCGTGTAGCTAAACAAGCGGTTATCAAAGCGGGTCAGTACGCTTACCGTGACCGTCGTCAGCGTAAGCGTCAATTCCGCGCTCTGTGGATTGCACGTATCAACGCTGCAGCTCGTATCAATGGTCTGTCTTACAGCCGCTTCATCGCGGGCCTGAAGAAAGCCAACATCGAGATCGACCGTAAAGTTCTGGCTGATCTGGCTGTATACGAGAAAGCGGTATTTGCTGCCATCGTTGAGAAAGCGAAAGCAGCGCTAGCTTAAGATCTCGTTCCCGAATGTCTTAAATGGCATTTAGGGTAATGATGATGACCGTGCAGCAGCATGAGTCTTAAATAGGGGAAGGCGCTAACGTCTTCCCCTATTTTTATTTGGAGCCCACTGACGATGGAAAATCTTGCAAGTTTAGTAGAGCAGGCGCAAGCTGCTATTGCTGAAGCCAGTGACGCTCAGGCACTGGATCAGATTCGAGTACAATACCTTGGTAAAAAAGGTGAAGTGACCCAGTTACTGAAAGGCTTGGGTAAACTGTCTCCCGAAGAACGCCCTGTAGCGGGAGACAAGATCAACAAGGCAAAAGATGCCTTGTTGCAAGAATTGAATACGCGTCGCGCAGCACTGGAAGAAGCCCAGTTGCGAGCGAAATTAGCGGCAGAAAAGATCGATGTGACTCTGCCTGGTCGCGGTCAGACCGTAGGTGGCTTGCACCCGGTGACTAAAACCATTCAGCGTATCGAAGATTTTTTTGCTTCAATCGGCTTCAGTGTTGCTGAAGGTCCTGAGATTGAAGACGATTATCACAACTTTGAAGCATTGAATATCCCGGCCCATCATCCGGCGCGTGCCATGCACGATACGTTCTACTTCAATGCAAATACTGTACTGCGTACCCACACCTCGCCTGTGCAGGTGCGTACGATGGAAACTCAGCAGCCTCCAATCCGTATCGTTTGTCCGGGTCGCGTATACCGTTGTGATTCCGATCAGACTCACTCCCCTATGTTCCACCAGGTGGAAGGTCTGTTGGTAGATAAAAACATCAGTTTTGCTGACCTGAAAGGTATTCTGGAGCAGTTCCTGCGTGCCTTCTTTGAAGATGACGTAAAAGTACGCTTCCGTCCGTCCTATTTCCCATTTACTGAGCCGTCCATCGAAGTGGATATTGATCGTGGTGACGGTAAGTGGCTGGAGGTACTGGGTTGCGGCATGGTGCACCCGAAGGTGTTTGAATATTCGGGTATCAATCCGGAAGAGTACACCGGCTTTGCATTTGGTATGGGTGTTGAGCGTCTGGCGATGCTGCGCTACGGCGTAAATGATCTGCGTCTGTTCTTTGATAACGACCTGCGTTTCCTAAACCAGTTACGTTAATCAGATATTGTTTTGTTGCATGAGATTGAATTGTTGAGCAGCAGTGCTTCCGATGAAAAATGTGCAGCAGAAATAATAAGACCTGAGCCGTACCAACGTATTTTGCAAGATTCAGGAAAGAAAAATGAAATTCAGTGAACAGTGGCTCCGTGAATGGGTGAATCCATCCATCACAACTGAAGAGCTGGAAAGCCTGCTTTCTCTGTCCGGTCTGGAAGTGGACGGTGTAGAAAAAGCAGCAGATGATTTCTCTGGTGTGGTGGTTGGTGAAATTCTGACCGCTGAACAACACCCAAATGCCGATAAGCTGCAGGTTTGTTCTGTCAGTGACGGTAATGAAACCTTCCAGGTAGTCTGTGGTGCCAGTAACGCACGTGCGGGTCTGAAAACCGCTTTTGCGAAAGTGGGTGCCGTACTGCCGGGTGATTTTAAGATCAAAAAAGCCAAGCTGCGTCAGGTAGAGTCTTTTGGCATGCTGTGTGCTGAAGATGAGCTGGGTATTTCCGATGACCATGGCGGTATCATGGAGTTGGCAGAAGATGCGCCTGTGGGTGCTGATCTGCGCGAATACCTGAACCTGAATGATACCATTCTGGAAGTTGATCTGACGCCTAACCGCAGTGATTGCTTGGGGATTGCAGGTCTGGCTCGTGAAGTGGGTGTGCTGACTCAAACGGCAGTCACCGTACCGGAAGTTGCGACTGCACCGGTGGGCATCGATGAGACTTTTGGTATCGAGCTGATCAACGACGACGCTTGTCCTCGCTACTTAGGCCGTGTGATCAAGGGGATTAACCCGACCGCGACAACGCCTCTGTGGATGGTTGAGAAGCTGCGCCGTAGCGGCGTACGTGCTATTGATCCGGTCGTCGACGTAACCAACTACGTTCTGCTGGAGCTGGGTCAGCCAATGCACGCTTTCGATCTGGCGAAGCTGTCTGGCGGTATCCGTGTACGTCTGGCTGAGCAAGGCGAAAAGCTGGAGCTGTTGGATGGTTCCGAAGTTGAGCTGAACAAAGACACTCTGGTAATTGCTGATCATGAAAAGGCCGTGGCTATGGCTGGTATCATGGGTGGTGAGCAGACTAAGGTGGCGGAAGAGTCCAGTGATATCTTCCTGGAGTGCGCTTTCTTTGAGCCGATCGCTATTGCTGGTCGTGCCCGTTCCTACGGCCTGCATACCGATTCGTCTCACCGCTATGAGCGTGGCGTAGACTTTACGCTGCAAGCGAAAGCGATGGAGCGTGCGACCAATCTGCTGCTGGAAATCGTCGGTGGTGAAGCCGGTCCGGTTGTAGAAGCGGTTGCTGAAGGCAAGTTGCCGACCCGTGATGACGTGATTCTGCGTCCAGAGCGTCTGAACCAGATCCTGGCTATGGAGATGCCAGCGGAGAAGGTGGAAGACATTTTGACCCGTCTGGGCCTGGAACTGAGTACCGAAGCAAACGGCGCATGGCGTGCTAAGGTGCCGAGTCACCGCTTTGATATCAGTATCGAAGAAGATCTGATTGAAGAAGTGGCCCGCGTCTACGGCTACGACAATCTGCCGGTTAAGAGCCCAACCATGGCGCTGGGTATCGAAGCTAATCCGGAAGCGATCAAACCGATCCGTTTGATTCGTCAGTCCCTGGCGGCCCGTGGTTATCAGGAAGCGATCACTTTTAGCTTTATTGAGCCTGGTCTGTCCAAGCTGTTTGATCCGGTTAATGCGCCGATTGCTTTGGCTAACCCGATCTCTGCAGATCTGTCCGTGATGCGTACCACGCTGATCGCAGGTCTGACAAAAGCACTGCAGTATAACGTGAACCGTCAACAGAGCCGTGTACGTCTGTTTGAAACCGGTCAGTGTTTTATTCAGCAGGGCGAAGAGATGGCTCAGGACCCTATGCTGGCGGTTATTGCCACTGGTAGTCGTGATCCTGAGGGGTGGACCGGTCAATCCGATGCGATGGATTTCTTCGATCTGAAAGGTGATCTGGAAACTCTGCTGGCGGACAGCGGTATTCTGGATCAGTGTCGTTTTGAGCCTGCTGAGCATCCTGCTCTGCACCCAGGTCAGACCGCACAGATTATCCGTAACGATAACGTGATCGGTTATATCGGCGCTCTGCACCCTCTGGTACAGAAAGAGCTGGGCCTGAAAGGCAGCGTCTACACCTTCGAACTGAAGCTGTCTGAGCTGCAGGACGGTGTTGTAGCACGTTTTGAGTCTCTGTCCAAATACCCTGAGGTTCGGCGTGATCTGGCCTTTGTGGTTGACGAGGCGACGCCTGTGGCGCATCTGATGGCAGCGATCAAAGAAAAAGCCGGTGAAAACCTGAAAGAGCTGCGTTTATTCGACGTTTATCAAGGCAAAGGCGTTGAAGAACAAAGAAAAAGTGTTGCTTTGGGCTTGACGTGGCAGGACGCTTCGCGCACTCTAAATGATGAGGAAATCAACGATTTAGTTGATCAGATTGTATCCTCTGCACAAGAGCAGTTCGGAGCAAGCCTGAGGAGCTGATAAAATGTCCGCGTTAACTAAAGCAGAAATGGCAGAAAAGCTGTACCTGGAATTGGGTCTGACCAAGCGTGAAGCGAAAGACATGGTAGAACTGTTTTTCGAAGAGATTCGTGAGTGTCTGAAAGATAACGAGCAGGTAAAACTGTCTGGTTTTGGTAATTTCGACCTGCGTGACAAGCGTGAACGTCCAGGGCGTAATCCAAAAACAGGCGAAGAGATTCCGATCTCAGCCCGCCGTGTGGTGACTTTCAGGCCGGGCCAGAAGCTCAAGTCCCGAGTTGAAAATTACGACGGTGTTGAAGATTCGATCTATCGTCCGTAGTTTGCTTTAGCAGCAGAATAACGGGGCAAATGAGGTCTCGACTTTATTTGCCTCTAACCTGTTGATACTGAAGTAGAAAGTAGTTGAACCTATTTTCTGCTTAGGTATAATACGCGTACGTTTCGGGATGTGGCGCAGCTTGGTAGCGCACCTGCATGGGGTGCAGGGGGGCGAAGGTTCAAATCCTTTCATCCCGACCATCGAATCGTTAATAAAAACGGGAGCTTACTTTACGGTAAAGCTCCCGTTTTTATTTATGGGTTTACTCAGTGGTAGCCTTGTTAGGTTCTTTATACTTGTCGTTTTCAGCTGCTACGTATCAGCTTTCTACAAAAGCCCGTTCAATGACATAGTGACCAGCACCGCTGTTCTTACCTTCGCTGAAGCCTTGCTCATTCAGAATTTCACAGGTCTCTTTCAGCATGCTTGGGCCTCCGCAGATCATAAAGCGATCATTTTCTACATCAAAGGCAGGCATGCCGAGATCTCCAAACAGTTTGCCACTGCGCATTAGGTCAGTCAGTCGCCCGGTATTTTTAAACGCTTCCCGGGTGACTGTTGGGTAGTAGATCAATTTTTCACGGATCAGATCGCCAAAATATTCATTCTTAGGAAGATCATCCATAATCAGCTCTTGATAAGCCAGCTCTGAAACATAACGACAGCCATGGGTCAGAATTACCTTGTCGTATTGTTCGTAAATCTCAGGATCACGAATAATGCTGAGAAAAGGTGCCAGGCCGGTGCCAGTGCTGATCAAGTACAAATTTTTACCGGGTAGCAAGTGATCATTCACTAGTGTTCCTGTCGGTTTACTGCTCAGCATAATTTCATCTCCCGGCTGAATATTTTGCAGGCGGGATGTCAGTGGGCCATCGGGTACTTTAATGCTGAAGAACTCCAGGTGATCCTCGTAATTTGCACTGGCAATGCTGTACGCGCGCATCAGCGGGCGTCCTTCAACTTCCAGGCCGATCATAATGAAGTGACCATTTTTAAAACGTAGGGAAGATGCCCTGCTGGTTGTAAAACTGAACAGGTTGTCGGTCCAGTGGTGTACGCTCAATACCTCTTCTTTTAGCAGTGCAGACATATGGCCTCCTAGGGCAAAGGCTCTGGTGTATAAGTTTGAACCAGAGTGATTAAATAAGATTAGGGCAATTGTAGAGTGAATATTCAGTATCGGGGAAATGGGTAATTTTGATTTTTGTTATCTAAAAAATCGTTATACTAGAGTGAAGTATAGTTAACCTGTTGATTAAGCAATGAAATACAGTTTAAGACAGCTTGAGGTTTTTCTGGCTGCAGCGCACTTTGAAAACATTACTAGGGCGGCAAACAGTCTGTCGATGTCTCAATCTGCGGCCAGTAGTGCGTTGAAGGAGCTGGAGCAGCAGTTTGATATTCAGCTTTTTGATCGGGTCGGTAAGCGCTTACAGTTGAATGAGCTGGGGCGTTTGGTAAGGCCTCAGGCTGAGGCTCTGTTGTCTCAGGCAAATGAACTTGAGACGGTGCTTCGGCAACATCAGCAGCCAGGCAATCTGAAAGTAGGGGCAACCCTGACAATAGGGAATTATCTGGCGGTAAAGATTATGGCGTCCTATATGGCTCAGCATCCTGAGGCTAAGGTGATGCTGGATGTGGAAAATACCGCTGCTATTGCTAAAAAAGTGCTCAACTTTGAGTTGGACCTGGGTTTAGTTGAAGGTGAGTTACAACAGCCGGAGCTGGATGTGATCCCTTGGCGGCAAGATGAGCTGGTGGTGTTTTGCAGTCCGGGGCATCCGCTGGCACAGCGTAATGAGCGGCCGCTCAGTGATGAGGAGTTACTGGAGCAAACCTGGATCTTACGGGAAGCCGGCTCAGGTACGCGCCAGACCTTTGATCGTATTATGAGTGGGATTTTACCTCAGCTGAATGTTTTGTTGGAGCTACAGCATACAGAAGCGATTAAGCGGGCGGTTGAAGCAGGTTTAGGAGTGGGTTGTTTATCTCAAGTGGCTCTGGAGGATGCCTTTAAGCGCGGGAGCCTGGTACCGTTGAAAATACCTCAGCGTAATACGCAAAGGCACTTTTATTTTGTTCTGCATAAGCAGAAGTATCGCAGTGCCGGTGTGCAGCGTTGGATTGATCTGTGTCGTCAGGACTGATCCGAAATTTAATGTTTAATAGCGAAAAGCCGAGTTGCAACTTGACTCTTAATGCCAGTGCTGCACACTGGTGTTCTACAACGATTTGATAACACTCGAGAACATACCAGGAGAAGTCTGTTGATTCGAGCTGCTAAAACAAGCCTGTTAATGCTGTCGATATTTATTTCTGCCAGTGCTCTGGCTGAGTTCATACCTAAAGATAGCCGGGTTCCAGGTGGTGTTGCTGTGATATCGCTGCCACAAAAAGGGGATGCCCCGCCCCATGTTTTTTTCCAGGAAAATCGGGTCTATACAGCTAAAAAAAATGGTGAATGGTTCGCCTTGGTTGGGCTACCACTATCGCTAAAAGAGGGGCAGTATCAAGCCTATTGGCGTACCAAGGAAGGAGATAAGCCTTTTCCTATACAGGTGAAGCATAAGGCATATCAAGAGCAGCGTTTAACGGTAAAGAAAAAACACGTTAATCCTGACCCTAAGCAGCTTGAGCGTATTCGTAAAGAAACACCTGTTATTCGTGGAGCGATGGATACCTTTAAGCCTGTCGTTTACGAACAGTCAAGCCTGATACAACCGACAGAGGGGCGTATTAGTAGCTCGTTTGGCTTGCGCCGGGTATTTAATGGTCAGCCGCGTCGGCCTCACAGTGGTATGGATATCGCAGCGCCGACGGGAACCCCTGTACTGTCAGCATTAAACGGGAAGATCGCGGCAATCGGTGACTACTATTTTAATGGTAAGACTGTCATTATCGATCACGGTCAAGGTTTAACGATGCTGTATTGTCACTTGTCCCGTACTGAAAATCTGAAAGTGGGCGATCAAGTGACCGCAGGTCAACAGATTGGTGATGTGGGAGCGACCGGCCGGGTAACAGGTCCTCATCTGCACTGGACTGTAACACTGAATAAAGCCCGTGTAGACCCGGCGCTGTTTTTAGACCACTAGAGTTTTATATTACTGTGCCGCTCTGATTCTACTGAAACGTCAACTTTGTTTTAATTTTGCTGAGTAATTATGGCGTAGCAATCACTTCTCGTTATTAACAAACGTCATGATTATTCAGCCAGAATGGATGCCGGTATGAAGGCTCTGAGATATCGTATTATTACGCAACTAGGTGGTTATCTGGAGATGGTGAAATCTCCACTAACTGTAAAGGTGCTACTCGGTGTCCTTTTGGGGATACTTGTTATTGAAGCTATCATCCTAATCCCTTCTTATAACAAACGGCAGCATGATCTGTTGCTGGAGATCTCGGAACGAACTCACCTAATTGCTGAGACTCTGATGCGCTTGGAGGATCGTTCTATTGAGCAGCGTATTCAAGCAATCTCTCAGGTACCGGAAATTGATTCCGTTGAGGTGCTGACAGAGAAACCTCTGCAGACACTGGTAGAGCGTTATTCGAGATCATCTGGTCGTTTTCAGGTGCTCTATTCCCTTTCGGATGGCCGTTGGCTTCGCCTGGATGCAGACGCCTCTCAGGTTGATGATAAATTAAGTGCTTATGTGCTGAGAATTCTTGGTTTAATCATCATTATCTCAGCGTTTGTCACCTTGGTGACGATGATGATTTTAGGTAAATTACTCATTCAGCCTCTGCTGAGTTTGACTCACACCCTATCCGATGAATTTGATGGTGCAAACCTTAATCCTATTGATGCCAAAATATTGCAAAGGCAAGATGAACTCGGTGATCTGGCCCGTTCCTATAACCAGCTTAAGGACAAAGTTGCAAGTGCAGTGACAGAGATTGAGGTATTGGCACGATTTCCTTTTGAAAGCCCGAATCCGATCTTGCGCTGCACCTTCTCCAATCATGTGCTTTATAGTAACCCAACCGCTCAGGAGACCGAGCTGTTTTTTGCTGATTCCGGCCAGCAGCAGCTGACAGATGATCTGGTGAAAGCGGTACAACAGGTTATTAGAGACAATCATGCGATTACGACAGAGTTGACGGGTAATAGCGGTATCTATTCGGTAACACTGGTGCCTTTCCCTGAGCATGATTATGTCAATCTTTATGCTCGTAACATTACCAGTCAAGTCGAGGCAGAGAGGGCGCTGACCCAAATAAAAGATCAGCTGGAAGACCTAGTCAGCGAGCGCACTCAAGCATTGAATCATGCCAAAGAAGAAGCCGAATATGCCCGTGAAGAAGCAGAGCAAGCCAATAAGGCAAAGTCAGAATTCCTAGCGACTATGAGCCATGAGATCAGAACACCAATGAATGGTGTGATCGGTATGACCAGTCTGTTACAGGATACGAAGCTATCGGAAGAGCAGCATCATTTTGTCAGTATTATTAAAGATTCCGGCGAGTCCCTGCTGCGTTTGATCAACGATATTTTGGATTATACCAAGATTGAAGAGGGCAAGCTGGAGCTGGAAGAGGTGGCTTTTGACCTGATTGAGCTTTGTGAAAGCGTGGTCAATCTGATGTCGGGTAAAGCGCTGGAGAAACAACTGGAGTTTGGCTCTATTATCTCTCCGGATCTCAATGGTATTTACAGCTCCGATTCTGGCAGGATTCGGCAAGTCTTACTGAACCTGGTCAATAATGCTATTAAATTCACTCCGACAGGATCCATAGCTTTAAGAGTCTATGGTGTGGAGGAGGGTATTCGTTTTGAGGTTGAAGATACGGGGATCGGTATTGATGGGCAGCATATTGACCGCCTGTTTAAGCGCTTTTCTCAGGTAGATGCCTCAACAACCCGACAATATGGCGGCACAGGGCTGGGTTTGGCGATCTGTAAACTGATTGTTGAAACGCTGGATGGAAAGATTGGTGTCAGCAGTACTACGGGTAAGGGGAGTATCTTCTGGTTTACTCTGCCGTTGATGCGCATTGATATGCCCCACCTGCCGGATCTTAACAATATTGATGCTCTGGGTGGTAAGAAGATTCTACTGATTGAAGATAATCGTGTGAATCGTGAAATCTTCGAGATAAACCTGCAAAGCTGGGGTGTGCATTGTCATTCCGTAGCCACCGTGAATGCAGCGTTTAAGGTTTTGGAGCAGCAAAGCTTTGATCTGATTGTTCTGGACCTTAATTTACCTGGGCGGGATGGTTACTCCTTTGTGGAGAGTTATTCCCAAAGAACTGAAGCAGACAAAGTACCTATTTTATTGGCTTCGTCGGCGGATATGCTGGATGACTCTATCAAGCCTCATATCTGTTCCTATGTGACTAAGCCGATTCGCCAAAAAGTACTTAAAGAGCAGATAGCAAAATGTTTAACGCTCTCCTTGCCTGAGCTGGAGCAACCAAGCTCTGGTCAAACAGCTATTAGGCAAGAGTCGAGTGCCAACGTTGAAGATAACGCGAGTGCGATTAAGTTGGATATTCTGATAGCTGAAGATAACTTGGTGAACCAGATGGTTGCCAGAGGTTGTCTGGAAAAGTTGGGTCATGGTATCGAGTTTGCCAATAACGGTAACGAGGCGATTGAAGCCGTCACTAATAAAAACTATGACCTGGTGTTTATGGACGTGCAGATGCCAGAGTGTGATGGTTATCAAGCGACCCGTGCCATTCGCGATCTGGAGGGAGCAAAAGCAGAGATACCGATTGTGGCTATGACGGCTAATGCGATGCAGGGTGATCGGGAGAAAGCATTGTTAGCGGGGATGAATGAATATATAGCGAAACCCGTGAGTACAGAAAAAATCGCTGAGGTAATTGAACAACTGTTTGCTGAACGTTTTAACGCATTAGAGATTACTGAAACGGAGCAGAATAAAATTTCTGTTCAAGTGCATAATAGCGTGCCTCATCAGGTTGATCAGAAAGATCTGCGTACGGATCGATCCGTTGAGCCTGATGCGATAATCGACTTTGAGCCTTTAATCTGGTCCGAAAGCAGTGCTGAAAAATTGTACACACAAATGGGTGTCGATGGCTTGAGAAATATCGTCAATGCTTATCTGAAAAATGCTCAACAGCGTATTGATAAAATTAAGCAGGCGTGGGTTGATGACGATATTGAGAGGATGCAAAAAGAAGTCAATATGTTGAAGCGCGCGTCTAATACTCTGGGGGTGATACAGGTATTGAGCGATGCGGAGATGATAGAAGATAAGATCACGGCTGCGCGTAAAGTGACGGAGAAAGAGATTAATAAACTTGAGCAGGCGTTACAAGACTTTCAGCAATATGCTCAAGACAAGCTTGAAGGTTGGGAGTCCTGAGGACTCCCGTCGATTGCTAAGAGGAAGAGAGAAAAAAGCCCACCAGTCAGGGTGGGCTAAAAAGTAACCCATTGAGAGCGAAAGGGATACCGCCGGGTTAAGCGGTATCTTTATGCTCGTAGATCTCTATGATTAGCGATAAAAAGGCCGTTGGATCATAGAGATTCTTTGTATTGATTAATCGTCGCTGGTTGCACCAATCTTGTGGATACTCAGATCGGCACCGTTAAATTCCTCTTCCTCTTCAAGTCGGATGCCAGCGACTTTGTTTACTAAGCCATAAACGATAAAACCACCTGCCGTCGCGATCACGATACCGACAACAGTACCAGCTACCTGTGCAGCTAAAGTTACGCCACCCAGACCTCCCAGAGCCTCCAGGCCGAAGATACCGGCAGCAATACCACCCCAGGCACCACACAGACCGTGCAGAGGCCATACACCCAGTACATCATCCAGACGAGGCCACTTGTTTTGCGCCAGAGTAAACATGTATACAAACAGTGCACCGGCAATACCACCGGTAATCAGTGCGCCGATTGGGTGCATGATGTCAGAGCCTGCGCAAACCGCAACCAGCCCAGCCAGCGGACCATTATGGATAAAGCCAGGGTCGTTTTTGCCCATCAGCATAGAGGTGATAA
Organism: Oceanospirillum beijerinckii DSM 7166; assembly: GCF_000422425.1. Lineage (GTDB taxonomy): Bacteria > Pseudomonadota > Gammaproteobacteria > Pseudomonadales > Halomonadaceae > Oceanospirillum > Oceanospirillum beijerinckii. The sequence continues at coordinate 58,521 of NZ_AULT01000015.1, read as the reverse complement.
TACCGCCAACCATAGCCATCAGAGAGTTAACGGCTACTAGACCACTGATGCCATCAATGGTTTGTGCGGACATAACATTAAAACCGAACCAACCAACGGTCAGGATCCAGGAGCCCAGAGCCAGGAAGGGGATATTCGATGGTGCAAAAGCGACAACTTTGCCGCTGCGGTAGCGGCCCATACGGGCGCCGAGAATCAATACCGCAGCCAGTGCGATCCAGCCACCTACACCATGTACTACAACAGAGCCCGCAAAGTCATGGAAAGGTGCGCCAAAGGTACCCTCAATCCAATCCTGGAAGCCATAGTTGCCATTCCAGCTCATGCCTTCAAAAACAGGGTATACTAGGCCAACAATCAGCGCAGAAGCCACCAGCATCGGGTAGAAACGAGCACGCTCAGCGACACCGCCAGATACAATAGCAGGAATCGCTGCAGCAAAAGTCAGTAAGAAGAAAAACTTCACTAAGGCATAACCGTTAGCTTCTGCCAGCGTTGATGCGCTGCTGAAGAAGGTGATGTCATAAGCGATCCAGTAACCGATAAAGAAGTAGGCCAGAGTTGAGAAGCCAAAATCAGTCATGATTTTTACCAGAGCGTTAACCTGGTTTTTCTTACGTACCGTACCTACTTCCAGAAAGGCAAAGCCTGCATGCATGGCCAGCACCAAAATGGCACCAATAAGAATAAAGAGCGTATTAGCTCCCTGCATCAGTGTTTCGACTGCACTGTTAATATTTTCCACAAGATCCCCCAGTTATCTTTTTTGCACTAAATTGGTGCGAAATTGGATGCTATTGCACAAATAAGGCGCTATTAAAAGCAAGGCGTTGCTTCTTTAAAGCGCGTTATTTCAATAATCTATTCTTAACTTATTGAAATTTAATAGATTTTTTATGCTGTTTTTAAGTGCATGAGCGCACTTGTATGGCGCAACCATATTGTTATAAGCAGACTTTATGCCAGCTTTAGGGAAGGACTTGCCTTTTTAGATGTGTTGACAAAAAAGGAGATAGTTAAAAGTGGTTGGCTATTAGAAATAATCAATAAAGAGGATTCTTGTAAATGACCGGACATACACGTTCAGATATTTTCCAGCCAACCTTGCCGGAAAATAAAGGATCTAAGCTGGACGTTTTTTGTATAGAGTAACGAGATGTTGATTTTATATCTGCCAGGGTGGCAAGAAGTTGAGCCGAGGCAGTAATAAACAGCAGGGTCAAAACTGTGCATTGAGTTAAGACCCTGGAGGCTCAGCATCTATTAACAGGAAACTGAATTACGTTTTCTTTCATGGGAGGTATCTTTGCTTCGTCGGCTAAGTGAAGGTTACTTGGGTATGGGCTGACTAAAATATCCAGCTCATGACGCATTTTCTCAAAAGAATCGTGCATTAAAGCACTGATACGTAGGCAACACTGCATCGCGTTTTTTGAGCGCTGTCTTTCCATGCTTATACGGAAATTAAGCCCTTCCAGTTTGGGGCGTAAAGTAGGAGTCGCTTCGGCAAAAATTTCTTCCGACAGTTTTTGGCGAATTTCTTCCAGTTTTTCGGGGTCATTTTGAGCCAGTTCCATTAGCACATCAAATGAGGGTAGTTGGCTGCCCATAAGACACCTCGATTGAATTAGCTTACCTTTATAGATTTAGACCAGAATCACCGGCTTTGCACCAAAAATTACAATTACGACTTCGTTGCTAAGTGCCTGAATTCAAAAAAAATGCTAAAAAAAATTATATGTAAATAAATTGTTACGCTTGGTCGTAAAAACCTATATCGTATTTTTTTTAGGGTGAAAAGTCTGTTTTTATGGGTTGTTATATTTTTTTCAACTATATTTATGTGGTTTTCTTGGTTTTATTTTTCTATCGAAATAACTTGAGCCTGTAATTTGTACCGATACAAACCTAGACAAAAGTAATGCCTTGAGTAAATAATCCTTATTCGAAGGTCTGATATATAGAAAGATGCTTGGCATATTTTGATGTATCGGAGCAAAGACTGATGTAAAAACCCTGTTTTATCAGTCGAAAAAACGAGTCATGAACAATAATAAACAGGAATGCATAATGAAGAGCATGGTGAAAAAAACGTTACTGGGTCTGGGTGTTTCTGCAGCTCTTATGGGCGCAACGGTTGCACAAGCCGACATTAAAATTGCTTTAGCAGGTCCTGTATCAGGTCCTGTGGCTCAGTATGGTGACATGCAGTTCATCGGTGCCGAGATGGCCATCGAACAAATCAATAAAGCCGGCGGTGTAAACGGCGAAAAATTGGTAGGTGTTAAATATGACGATGCTTGTGATCCTAAGCAGGCGGTAGCGGTTGCTAACAAAATTGTTAACGACGGTATCAAGTTTGTAGTCGGTCACCTGTGCTCCAGCTCCACTCAGCCAGCGTCTGACATCTATGAAGATGAAGGTATTGTAATGGTAACGGCAGCATCAACTAACCCAGACATTACTCTGCAGGGTTATCAGATGATCTTCCGCACTATCGGTCTGGACAGTCTGCAGGGCCCTGTAGCAGGTCGTTTCATTGCAGAAAACGTTAAGCCTAACCGCATCGCTGTAATCCACGATAAGCAGCAGTACGGTGAAGGTATCGCAACGGCTGTTAAGAGCACGGTAGAAAAAGCCGGTTACGATGTTGTGATGTTTGAAGGTATCACTGCAGGTGATAAAGATTTCTCTGCACTGGTTGCCAAACTGAAGAAAAACAACGTTGATTTCGTATACTACGGTGGTTACCACCCAGAGCTAGGTCTGATTCTGCGTCAGTCCAAAGAGCTGGGCCTGCAAGCTCAATTTATGGGTCCTGAAGGCGTAGGTAACAAAGACATTTCTTCTATCGCGGGTGCTGCTTCTGAAGGTCTGCTGGTTACTCTGCCACCAAGCTTCGAAAAAGATCCTAAAAACGCATCTCTGGTTCAGGCGTTCAAAAACAAGAACCAAGATCCTACGGGTCCTTTCGTAATGCCTGCTTACTCTGCGGTGCAGGTCATGGCTGATAGTATGAAAGCGACTGGCAGCACGGACTCTGAAGAAGTTGCTGCTTACATGCACAAAACCGCATTCTCCACGCCAATCGGCAACGTTAAGTTCGATGAGAAGGGCGACCTGACCTCATTCAACTTCGTTGTTTACAACTGGCACCAGGACGGCGCTAAGTCCGAAGCTAAGTAAGCTTTAAAAAAATAACAATTGAACTAAGCAGTTCACTTACAAAGTACACTGTGAACGTTCCTCGCGGCCTGCCATAAGCAGGTCGCGGGTCAGACGTTGCTCGCAAGGTGTCAAATAATGTCCGATTCTATTTATTATTTTATCCAGCAGATTGCTAATGGTTTAACCATTGGCAGTACCTATGCGTTGATTGCTATTGGCTACACGATGGTTTATGGCATCATCGGTATGATTAACTTCGCGCACGGCGAAGTGTATATGATAGGTACCTATATTTCGTTTATTGTCTTAGCCGGTTTAACCATGCTGGGCTTTGACAATGTCTTTATCATGGTTGGCTTGGCGATGTTGGTCGGTATTATGATCGCCAGTGCCTATGGCTTTACCATTGAAAAAGTCGCCTATAAACCCCTTCGTAGCAGTAAGCGTCTGATTGCGCTGATCTCTGCGATTGGTATGTCTATCTTCCTGCAGAACTACATCCGTCTTGCTCAAGGTTCCCGTGATATTGCGATGCCAAGCATGATTCAGGGTGGTTTCCTGCTGGGTGATCCTGATGGCAGTCATATTCTGATTTCTTATATGCAGGTGATTATTATCGTTACGACGGTCATCTGTATGGCAGGTTTAACCCTGTTTATCTCCCGCTCCCGTATGGGGCGTGCCTGTCGTGCATCGGCACAGGACATCGGCATGACCAACCTGTTGGGCATTAATTCGAACAATGTTATTGCAACCACCTTTATTATTGGTGCTTCTCTGGCTGCGGTAGCCGGTACTCTGTTAGGTATGTACTACGGCGTAGTAAACCCATATGTGGGCTTTATCGCGGGTCTTAAAGCCTTTACTGCTGCAGTACTGGGCGGTATCGGTAGTATCCCTGGTGCCATGCTGGGTGGTTTGCTGTTGGGTGTTTCTGAGAGTCTGACAGCAGGTTACTTCACGGCGGAATATAAAGACGTTGTTGCTTTCTCTCTGCTGATTCTGATTCTGCTGTTTATGCCGCAGGGTATTCTGGGCAAACCTGAAGTGGAGAAAATCTGATGCAATCTCGTTTCTCTTCAGCTGCTCTGGCAGCAGGTGTAACCCTGATACTGGGTTTTATGGTACTGGGTATCTCTTTTTCCGTAGAAGGTGTTGTACCGACACTGGAAGTGTCTGAGTCCCATAAAATTATTGGTTTGCTGATCGGTGCGGGACTGGTTTTCCTGCTGCAATACTTCCGTGCGGAAGTGAGTAAGGTCACTGCTAAAATGAAAGGTGATGGTCAGGCTCATGAGCTGCCATCCTTTATGCGTACCGAAAAACAACAGCGTGTTCTGGCTTTCTGGGCCGTGGGTGCGTTGCTGCTGTTCCCATTCCTTTCTTCCCGTGGTGCGGTGGATATCGCTACCCTGACACTGATCTACGTGATGCTGGGTCTCGGTCTGAACGTGGTAGTGGGTCTGGCAGGTCTGTTAGATCTGGGTTATGTGGGTTTCTACGCTGTAGGTGCGTATAGCTATGCGCTGCTGAACCTGTACTTTGATATGTCTTTCTGGATGGCATTGCCAATTGCAGGTGGTTTAGCGGCTCTGTTTGGTTACCTGCTGGGCTTCCCGGTACTGCGACTTCGGGGCGACTATCTGGCGATCGTGACGCTGGGTTTCGGTGAGATTATCCGTATCCTGCTGAACAACTGGACAGAGCTGACCGGTGGTCCTAACGGTATTGCCCGTATCCCTAAGCCAACCCTGTTTGGTTTGGAGTTTAACCGCCGTCCGTCAGAAGAGGGTGCGACTACCTTCCACGATTTCTTTGGTATTAGCTATAGCAGTGAATACAAAGTGATCTTCCTGTACCTGATGGCGTTGCTACTGGTACTGCTGACCATCTACGTGATCCGTCGTTTGGTGCGTATGCCCATTGGTCGTGCGTGGGAAGCACTGCGTGAAGATGATATCGCCTGTCGTTCTTTGGGTCTGAACCCAACCAATATTAAGCTGGGTGCGTTCACCATTGGTGCATCTTTCGCTGGTTTTGCCGGTTCTTTCTTCGCGGCACGTCAGGGCTTTATTAGTCCGGAATCCTTCACCTTTATTGAATCAGCCATCATTCTGGCGATTGTAGTACTGGGTGGTATGGGTTCTCAGTTGGGTGTGGTACTGGCAGCGTGTGCGATGACCATTCTGCCGGAAATGGCCCGTGAGTTTGATGAGTACCGTATGTTGCTGTTTGGTCTGATGATGGTACTGATGATGATCTGGCGTCCTCAGGGGCTGCTGCCAATGAAACGTCCTCACCTGGAGCTGAAACGTGACTAATCTGTTAACCGTAAAAGATCTTACGATGCGCTTTGGTGGTCTGCTGGCGGTAAATGGCGTCAACCTGGAAGTGGGTGAAAAGCAGATCGTATCGGTTATCGGCCCGAATGGTGCTGGTAAAACCACCGTATTTAACTGTGTCAGTGGTTTCTACATCCCTACAGCTGGTTCTGTGATGTTCCAGGGTAAGGAGATGCGTGGTAAACCCGGTTTTAAAATCGCTCAGGAAGGTATGGTACGTACCTTCCAGAACGTGCGTTTGTTTAAAGAGATGACGGTCATTGAGAACCTGCTGGTGGCTCAGCATATGCATGCCGAGCACAACCTGCTGAAAGGTTTCTTCATGACCTCTGACTTTAAAAAGAAAGAGCAGGAACTGATGGACCGTGCAGCCTACTGGCTGGAAAAAGTCGGTCTGCTGGACTTTGCTAACCGTGAAGCCGGTAACCTGGCTTATGGTCAGCAGCGTCGTCTGGAAATTGCACGCTGTATGGTGACCGAGCCTAAGCTGCTGATGCTGGATGAGCCGGCTGCGGGTCTCAACCCTAACGAAACCAAAGATCTGGATGAGCTGATTGTGCATCTGAAAGATGAGCAGGGTATCTCTATTCTGTTGATTGAGCACGATATGGGGCTGGTAATGGGGATTTCTGATCAGATCTATGTAGTGAACCAGGGTGAGCCTTTAGCTTCTGGTACACCGGCAGAGATTCAGGCAAACCCTGAAGTGATCAAGGCTTATCTGGGAGAAGAGTAATGCTGACACTGGAAAAAGTTCATACCCACTACGGACCGATTGAGGCGCTGAAAGGTGTTTCACTGAACGTAGAAAAGGGGGAAATTGTTACTCTGATTGGTGCTAACGGTGCAGGTAAATCAACACTGCTGATGACAGTGTGCGGCGATCCTCGTGCCAGCTCGGGTACTATCACCTGGAAAGGTGAGGATATCACCCAGAAAGAAACCGCTAAGATCATGCGTTCCGGGCTGGCTGTAGTGCCGGAAGGTCGTCGTGTTTTCTCTGCTGTGACGGTAGAAGAAAATCTGTCCATGGGCGGTTTCTTCAACAAGACCAATTACGATGAACGTATGGAGCATGTGCTGGAGTTGTTCCCTCGGTTGAAGGAACGTTACGCTCAGCGTGCCGGCACCATGTCTGGTGGTGAGCAGCAGATGCTGGCGATTGGTCGTGCACTGATGAGCAATCCCGAGCTACTGATTCTGGACGAGCCATCACTGGGTTTGGCACCCATCATCATTAACCAGATCTTTGACATCATTCATACTCTGCGTGAAGAAGGTACTACCATCTTCTTGGTAGAGCAGAATGCGAATCAGGCATTGCGTCTGGCAGATCGTGGTTATGTACTGGAACACGGCAAGATCGTACTGGAAGATTCCGGTGACAATCTGCTGGTGAATGAAGATGTTCGCAAGGCTTACTTGGGTGGCTAAGCTCTAATCGAGTTTTTAAACCACAATAGAGTACTTTGTACAGTCGGTCTGACGCTTTGATCTAAAGAGTGGATAAGCTAGATTGATCCAATGCTAGATCAAAAAACAGAAGGCAAAAACAAAACCCCTGATGGTGACATCAGGGGTTTTGTTGCTTAAGCAGAAGAGAAATTAATATCAGAGGCTTATGGGACTCTTATCTATCTGGTCGTACTACCCATAGACAAACTGAGGACCAAACCCCATATTCCACAGAATTACGGTACCCACACGAGTAGTTACCAGATACACCAGAGCGATGGTTAGAATAGCACCGCTAAAGAAGAAGGCTCTGTCCTCTTCAATGCCTAATACATGAGGCAATCCGTGGTACATCAGATAACCTGCATAGGCTGCTGCTGCAAGATAAACCAGCATATTCACCCATGGTACAGGGTAAAGGGATACAAAACCTGCCAGCATCAGTGGAGTACAAGAGTAAGCCGCTAGGGCAATACCATTGGCAGCGTGCTCATCGTGACCACTACCGTAGGTTTTGGACATCCAATCAATCATCCAGCCCAAACCAAATACCCCCACAATAATGGCAATATAGGTCAGGACATTCAGTTGTAACGCACTAACAACCGTAAGTTTAGTCAATTCGCCGTCGCCAATGCGCCAGCCAAACTGAGTGGTGGCTATAAAGGCGCATATCGGTCCTATTAAAGCGAGCAAACCGATGTAAGCAACGTAGATATGGGTGGGACTTGCGTGTTCGTCTTTGATACGTTCCCATTCGGTATCAGGGTGGGTAAACATTCCGGGAATATGGCTCAGTAACATAGTCATTACCTCTCAGGCCTTTGGAAGTTATTTTTTGTTCTTCAACTAAAGTGTAGTTGGTTTAGAGGATTTCGAGCGGCTTAAAATTTTAGCCGTGCTTAGATTTCCTACGTTGACTATCGTTGTTTGGAGCAGATGCTGTTTAGAGCGATTGGAGCAAGGGCGTTTGGTGAAGGTGATATGACTTTTGCGCAGGGCTTGAGCGTAAAAATAGCGGGTGATATGCCATCTCAGTGGCTGAAAAGAGTGTCTCGGGTGAGAAAAATCTTATCTGACAGGGGTAATGCTGGAATAAATTGTCGCTAAGCAGCATTCTGACTGAAATGTGTTCCATAGGGGTTTTACTTCTGTGTCGGACATAGTAATGTCAGATTAATTCGTCAAAATAATCAAAATCTTACCTTCTACCATTAAGTCGGTTCTCAATAGGTATTGTTTCAGGCAGGTAGAAGGAATATATGCACAGAGAAATGGATAAGTTATGAGTGATACTATCTGGACCCCGGCATCCTGGAGAGATAAAACAGCCCTGCAAATGCCGACCTATCCGGATCAGCGGGCACTGGCCAGCGTTGAAGATCAGCTAGCGGCCCTGCCGCCGCTGGTTTTTGCCGGTGAAGCCCGTCAATTACAAGCCGAACTGGCTGAAGTGGCGGCAGGCCGTGCATTTTTGCTGCAGGGTGGTGATTGTGCGGAAAGTTTTAATGAGTTTTCCGCCAACCATATTCGTGACACCTTTATGGTGTTACTGCAGATGGCTGTCGTGTTGACCTTCGCAGGTCAAAGCCCTGTGGTCAAAGTTGGTCGTATGGCGGGTCAGTTTGCTAAGCCGCGCTCTTCCGATAATGAAACGGTTGATGGTGTTACACTGCCTTCTTACCGTGGCGATATTATCAATGATAATGCCTTCACTGCAGAAGCGCGTATCCCCGATCCTGAGCGTATGGTTAAAGCCTACAACCAGGCTGCTTCCACCCTGAATCTGCTGCGGGCTTTCTCTCGTGGCGGCATGGCAGATCTGCATCAGGTGCACCAGTGGAACCGTGACTTCGTTGAGAAAAGCCCAGCGCTGGAGCGTTACCATGATCTGGCCGATCGTATCGATGAAACGTTGGCCTTTATGAAAGCATGCGGCATTAAACCTGATAGTTCCCCGAGTACCCATGAAACGCGTTTCTATACCGCCCATGAAGCCTTATTGTTGCCATATGAACAAGCCCTGACCCGCCAGGATAGTTTGACTGGTGATTGGTACGGATGTTCTGCTCATATGTTATGGATCGGTGATCGTACCCGTCAGTTGGATGGTGCCCATGTAGAATACTGTCGTGGTGTGAATAACCCGATTGGCGTAAAAGCAGGTCCAACCACAGACCCAGATGATCTGATCCGTTTGCTGGATCGCATCAACCCGAACAATGATGCGGGCCGTATGAATGTGATCGTGCGTATGGGCGCGGATAAAATTGAAGAATATATGCCAGCGTTGGTGCGTAAAGTTCAGCAGGAAGGTCGCTCAGTCGTCTGGAGTAGCGACCCTATGCACGGTAATACCATTAAGGCCTGCACAGGCTTTAAGACCCGTGACGTAAACGCCGTACTGCAAGAGATGAAGCACTTCTTTGCTATTCACAAAGCAGAAGGTTCTGTAGCCGGTGGCGTACACCTTGAAATGACGGGGCGTAACGTGACTGAATGTATTGGTGGCAGATTCGAGATTACTGAGCAGGATCTGGGGGATCGTTACCACACCTTCTGTGATCCACGTCTGAATGCTGACCAATCTCTGGAACTGGCATTCCTGATTGCTGATAGCTTAAAAGAAGCCAGAGGCTAGCGATCAAAGTACTGCTTACGGCATGTAAGTAGTCAGCTACAAAGGCTAACCAGAAAGGGTGAAGTATCGCCCTTTCTTCTTTTTTAATAGACCAAAATACTCACCACTCCCGCAATAACACATAATCCTGTAAACCGTTTTCGATTTATCCTAAAACATTTGGTTTATAATCCGGCTACTGAATGTCTGTTTAATCAAGATTACTTTGAAGACCTTATCGTCAGCTTTAAGGTCAAAAGTTCAGGGCATCAGCAGGATCTGAGACTATCAATTGCCACAGGCCGAATAATGACGATGAACTTTAATACCAGTAATAACACCCTACGGCAGCTGCTGAGTAATGGCCTAACATACCGTGTCCCACCCTTTCAGCGTGATTACTCTTGGACTGACGATGAGTGGGATGATCTTTGGCAAGATATTCAGGGTCTGTTTGAAGAAGATGGCGAGCCTGCTCACTATATGGGTTATCTGGTACTGCAATCTTCCGATAATAAGCGTTTTGACATTATTGATGGTCAACAACGCATCACCACCATCAGCGTGATGATTCTCTCTGGCCTTGCCTATCTGCAGGAGTTGGTTGATGCCGGGCTTGATGCGGATAAAAACCGCACTCGTAAAGAGCAATTGCAGAATAACTACATCGGTTATCTCGATCCTGTATCTTTGGTGCCTATATCCAAACTTGAGTTAAACCGGCACAATAACAGCTTTTACCAGACCTATCTGATTCCCCAAGAGAGAATACCTCAACGGGGGCTAAATGCTTCTGAGCATCTGCTGCGTAAAGCCTTTAACTGGTTCAAAGAGCGCTTTAGTGCTCGTTTTGGCCGTCAGAAAGACAGTGGTCAGCAGTTTGTTGCTATGTTAGATCAGTTGGTTGATAAACTCTTTTTCACCGCGATTACGGTAACTGATGAGCTGAACGCCTTTAAGGTTTTTGAAACGCTCAATGCCCGTGGTGTGCGTTTATCGGCAACTGATCTACTGAAAAACTATCTGTTTTCATTGATCAGTAGTGTCAGTACTCATGAACATGAACTTAAAAGCTTGGAAGACCGCTGGGAGCGTATTGTTGGTCTGTTGGGGAGTGAAAGCTTCCCTGAATTCCTGCGTGTTTTTTGGAATAGCCGAAATAAACTGGTCAGAAAGTCTGATCTGTTTAAAACCATCCGTAAGCAGGTGACGACCCGAGAGCAGGCGTTTGAACTGATTCGTAGCCTGGATCATTCCGCAGAGACCTATGCGGCATTACGTGATCCAATGGAAGTACTATGGTCTCAAAGTGAGCGGGAAGCACTGCAACAGCTACTGATGTTCAATGTGCGCCAGCCCTTGGCGATGTTGATGTCGGCTTACAACTGCTTTTATAACGAACAGCGCGAAGGTTTTACCCGTATTCTAAGGGCTATTGTCGTGGTATCTCTGCGTTATAACGTGATCTGCAATAAGCAAACTCATGAACAGGAACGTATCTACAACCAGATCGCTTGGAGTCTATCACAGCAGCAGTTAAACACTGTTCAAGAAGTGCTGAATGAGCTAAAAGAGATTTACCCCTCCGACAAAGACTTTAAAGCCGCCTTTACCAGTAAAGAGCTGCGCACAACCAATAGTCGCAACAAAAAAGTAGTGCGCTACATCCTGTTTGCTCTGGAGAAACAGCTATCAGAGCGGGACTTTGACTTTGATAGCAACACTTACACCATCGAACATATCCTACCGGAACATCCTTCTGAAGAGTGGGGTCATATTGAAGAAAGCCAGCAGGAACGCTGTATCTACCGCATCGGTAATATGACCCTAATGGAAGCCGGGGCCAATCGAGGTTTAGGCAATCAAGGTTATTCCATCAAGAAAGCTGCTTTTGAAAACAGCCAATTCCAGCTCACCCGTTCAGTTGGGCAGCATAATGATGACTGGGACGAAAAACGTATTGATAGCCGACAGAAGCGTTTAGCGGATATCGCGGCTACGGTGTGGAAGGTTAGTTTTTAGCAGTTATAGCTGGCTTAAAGCTAGACACCCAAATTTATCTTTTTGATTTATAAAGATAAAATGGGTTTGATAAAGCGGTTTCAATTGATAAAAAATGGGGCATTTAATCGCTTTCCCTGTTTATCTTCTGCATTTAGAGCTTGGGCCTGATGGCCCAAGCGTATTGTATACCCGCAAACACAGTGATAGGGGAGATCTCACCAGGTTAAGCTGCTTGCTTACCGGATTTCTTATTGGCTTCCAGATTGGCAAGGTATCCATCATAAGTACCTTGGAAGTCGATCACCTTCTGGTCTTTGATCTCAACTACACGAGTGGCCAGAGAGGAGACAAACTCACGGTCATGACTGACAAAGATCAGCGTGCCTTCATATTTAATCAGTGCCTGGTTGAGCGCTTCAATGGCTTCCATGTCCATATGGTTGGTCGGTTCGTCCATGATCAGCACATTGGTATCCATCATCATTAACTTGCCAAACAGCAGTCGGTTCTTTTCACCACCGGAACAGACGCGTGCTTTTTTATTGGCATCATCAGCCGTAAACAGCAAACGCCCCAGCATAGCGCGAACGGCAAGATCGTCGTGTTTCGCCGTGCGCCACTGAGACATCCATTCAAACAAGGTCAAATCACTGTCAAAGTCAGCACTGCTGTCCTGAGGGCAATAACCGACAATGGCATTTTCAGACCATTTCACGACACCTTTGTTGGCTTGCAGCTCGTTCATCAGACAGCGAAGAAAGGTGGTTTTACCGGCACCATTTTCTCCGATAACCGCTAGCTTAGCCCCTGCTTCTAAAATGATATTCCCGTTGCTGAATAAAGGCTCGTTGTTAAAACCATGAGCAAGGTCTTCTAATATCAACGCCTGACGGTGCATTTTTTTGCACTGTTTAAAGCTGATTGAAGGCGTCATACGGCTGGAGGCTTTAATCTCATCCAGCTTGATCTTATCCATCTTCTTAGCGCGGGAGCTGGCCAGTTTGGCTTTTGACGCATTGGCAGAGAAACGATTAACAAACGCCTGCAACTCATCCAGCTCAGCACTCTTTTTATCGTTTTCAGTTTGTTGCTGTTCACGAATCAGTGCGGAGGCTTCCAGGAAATAATCATAGTTGCCGGGGTAGATACGTAGTTCACCGTAATCAATATCGGCCATATGGGTACAGACCGCATTCAGAAAGTGGCGGTCGTGAGAGATAATAATCATGGTGCACTTACGCTGATTCAGTACCGTTTCCAACCACTGAATCGTGTGAATATCCAGGTTGTTGGTTGGTTCATCCAGCAGCAGAATATCAGGGTTGGCATACAGCGCCTGCGCCAGAAGAACCCGGAGTTTCCAGCCTGGTGCCACCTGGCTCATCAAGCCAAAGTGATACTCCTCCGCAATACCGGCTTCTAACAAAATATCACCAGCACGACTTTCGGCGCTGTAACCGTCCATCTCGGCAAACTCGGTTTCCAGATGGGCGACACGCATGCCTTCTTCTTCTGACATCTCAGGCAGGCTATAAATGCGGTCGCGTTCCTGCTTGACCTTCCATAGCTCAGCATCACCCATAATCACAGTATCAACAACTGTATACTGTTCAAAAGCAAACTGATCCTGACTCAGCGTACCAACCTTTTGCCCCGGTGTAATAGAGACATTACCTGAAGTAGGCACTAAAGCTCCACTCAGAATCTTCATAAAAGTCGACTTACCGCAGCCATTGGCACCAATCAGGCCGTAGCGGTTACCGTTACCAAATTTGGCGGAAATATTTTCAAATAAAGGCTCAGCGCCAAACTGCATGGTGATATTAGCGGTGGAAATCAAGGGATAGTCCTGAATATAAAGTGTAGGGGTAGGTCAAAGCCTGAAATGCACACAGGACGCGCACTCTAAAGACTTAAGGATTGAATGTCGAGATGTAGTTTAAGGGTATTTGAAGGAGAGAAATTTTGCTGCCCGGTTTTGTGTCTTTCTATACCCTTAGACCTCATAACCTGATGAGTGAAATAGCGCCCCAATCTGACGGCTACCCTGTAACCAAGCGCACTTCACGCTCTTAGCATATTGCTTCGGTTGATCAAGACAACCCATGGCGCGACTTTGTGATAATCCCTCAGATTGCATCGCCTTAAGCCAGTGACCAGGGCTGATACCCAAACGCGATAGAATAGGCGGCAGAGTCCCCGAAATATAACCGCGTTTATCCTCCCGACAACAGCGCCCGGCCCAATCGACCAGCTCCATATAATCCGCATAGTCAAACATAATTGCCTTATCGCCATCATCATAACGGGCAGAAAGCGGCTTCAACTTCGGTAGTTTTAGTTCTGATGTAGACTCTTGCGGTGGTGTTTGGGCTTGCTCGCATTGGCTATCTTGATTCTTGGTTGGATGAACTTCCGCAAACTCCCGAATGCGCTGCTGAATAGAGGTAAAATCAGAGTTCTCGGGGCTATCTGCCATCACCGCACGCACCGGATTGAGATCCACATAAGCCATACAGGTCAGCAAACCCTGTTCATCCAGCAAAGCCTGGCTCTTAAAACGCCCCTCCCAGAAACGGCCCTTGCAGTTATCTTCCTGATTGGCCTTCCTGGCGATATGTTCATTCAGACAGCGCATAAACCAACTGATATCCATCAGCCGCTCCCGCCACTCGGCAATAATCTCCGCGACCTTATTCAGCTCGGCCTGAGATTGTTTCTTACCTTGCTGGTAACGCTGAATCAGCATAGGGCCAACAAATAACGTCTGCCAGCGCTTAATCACCTCATCATCAGACCAACTCTGTGCTTGTGCCTGATTGATATACAGCACCAGATGATAGTGATTCGACATAATGGCATAAGCACAGATATCAATGGCAAACATCTGATCTAAAAGGGATAAACGCTCAAGCACCCACTGACGACGATGCTCAAAAGACTGACCCGAAAACTGATCCTCACCACATAAAAACGCCCGACGCACACAACGGGAAATAACATGGTAATAAGGCGTATCGGCGGGGCTGATCTGTTCCTGACGAGCACGAGTCATATCTATTCCTCCATGAACGGGGATACATCCATTTGCTGTTGTAATCAGCGTAGTTGATGAAATTAGGAATGGTTAATGATCTGGCTCAAGGTTTTAGTATGGGAAGATAATTTCTATTTATAGATCAAGGAGATAAATTTGGGTGTCCGATTTTGCCGCGATTTTGCCTTTGCAATCTCTTTTTGATTCAGACCCACTTTCTTTAATGAATAGATCTGGTATCGTTCGTTTTCGGTCAAGTGTGTATAGCTCATTGTGCAATTTCCTTTGGCGAGAAAATGGCCAAACTATACCGCTTGACCACCTCTCAAGGAATTGCACTTATTATCCGAAACTGCGGTCTTTAAAATAATAAGTTTATATTAACTCATTCATGTTGCTTGATTTATATCGATTAGTCTCATGAAAACTGGCATACACCCATATCATCACCTGTAAATATCTTTAAAATATATGGCGACAAGTACAGTCACTATTGATTTTGCGGTTACCGGCAATTTTTTTCCGCTTTTAACGGCACAGTTTTTGCTGTTATAGATATATATTAAAAGGAGATAGAATATGGACTTGGTAAATATATCTAATAGACCTGAATCACCTATTATCGTTAAAACAAGGAAGAACGATGATGGTAAAGAAATTAAACAGTTTCAGATTAACCCTTCAATGGTTAAGAATAATCCTGAAGAGTTTATGTCTTTCCAAGACAATAGTAAGCCTGTTTGGTCTACTCCAGATGGATGGAAAAATTACATGGAAGAGCATGGCCTTAAAAAAGAGACAGGTGTTATTGTAAGAGTTAAAGGTCAGGTTGTTGCGAAGGTTAATTACGACGGTAGCACAACAACTAGAAATGCCTCTGGCCAAGTATATGGTAATGGAATGTCTGAAAGAATTAGTAATTTTCAATCAAGAAATCCAGGGTCTAATATTGAAATATTTGAAAAGGGACAAGGTCCAACTAATGCGGAAGTTTTCGAAATGTTCAATGGTACTAGTTTTAAGCAGTACATTAGTGATCAATATGAATCCATGAAAAAATCTGAACTATTTTCTGAAAATGTCATGCCGTCAAAAAGGCATACGGAGTACTTTGATAGGATGCATTCTGAGCTGAAAGAGAAAGGCTTTATGTAAAGCAAGTATTCATGTTTTTTATAAATGCTTGGCCGCAGATTCTGAGTGCACCACTTGCCATTAAGGTAAGATGCACCCATGAATTACAGTGAATTCTCTTTTGAAGAACGTTCTTTTATCCAGATTGGATTATCTGAAGGGCTTAGTCGACGAGCTATTGGTCGTCAGCTGAAGCGATCTCATACTGCTGTTATCAGAGAGATCAATCGTAATAGTCCAGACGGTGTTTATCAGGCTTGCAAGGCTCAAAAGCTGAGAAATCAACGACGACAGCCTTGCAGACCGAAGAAGAAGCTTTCTGCTGACAGTGAGCTTTTTCAATTGATCATTGATATGCTTCGTCGGTACTTTTCTCCTGAGCAAATTTCCGGTTATCTGAAAGAGCAAATGAAGCTATTCCCTGAGCAGTATGTTTGTCGAGAGACTATCTATAACGCCATTTATGCTTTGCCCGTGGGTGAGCTGAAAAAAGAGCTGATTCACTGTTTACGCCACGGTCGCTCAACGCGCAAGCCCAGACGCGGGAGCGTTGATCGTAGAGGGCAGATACCTGATATGGTCAGTATTCATCTGCGTCCACCAGAAGTGGATGACAGGACCGTTCCTGGTCATTGGGAAGGCGACCTGATCAAAGGTAAAAATAACGCATCAGCGGTAGGTACGCTGGTCGAGATGACAGCAGGTTATGTCATTTTGGCCAGAATGACAGATGCGACAGCCACATCAGCAGTATCAGGCTTTAGTGCCGCATTGAATCGTATGCCAGATCGAATGAAGAAAAGTATGACATACGATCAGGGCAGAGAGATGGCTAAACATGCTGAGATTACCCAAAAGACAGGCGTAGCCATTTATTTTGCTGACCCTCATAGTCCGTGGCAAAGAGGGGCCAATGAGAATATAAACGGTCTGATCAGGCAATATTTACCGAAAGGAATGGATCTCTCAGAGGTGACGCAGGAAGAACTGGATAAAATTGCCTATTCGCTTAATATCAGGCCAAGGAAACGGTTTAATTTTAAATGTCCGATACAAATGATGACGGAAAAGCTTGAGCTAATAAGCGAAGCACCTGATCAATTACAATAGTGGTGCAATCAGATGCTGCATTCGCCATACTTGCTCTATAGGTTATCACATTTTGTGATGACCTATGCTAGAAATAAAGTTAGATCAAACTGATTGCCATAATTGTCAGCTAATATTTCAATAGTGTTGTTTCCACCTTGGAAAAAATCTTCTATCACAACACCTTTTGTATAAGAGGTGTTACCAACATACAGGTCATCGCCATTGACTTGATTTATAAAAAGTGAATAGATGTCAGTGTCAATAAACTTAACTACATCATTACCACCGCCGTAACCCGTTTGTCCTGTAGCTGATTTATCATCATTAATAAAGTCGATACCTATTTCAGATATTGAACCAATATAAGTATCGTTACCAGTTCCTCCCCAAAGATCATCATTGCCTGATTCACCATAAAGTAGGTCGTTATTGGCTCCTCCTAGTAATAGGTCGTTACCTGTTCCACCATAAAGTTGATCATTACCAGAGCCTCCAAGAAGAATATCATCATTCCCCATACCATAAAGAGTATCACTGCCGTTTTCACCGTAAATAATGTCGGAGAAGCCATTACCTGCGACAGTGTCATTACCATTACTAGCATAAATAGTATTCCCAGTTTCACCCGGTCCTAACTCTAGCTTAGAAATGTAAAAATCATCATATCCAGTTAGAATTTCTACAGCTATGTATATTTATTGATAATAAAAGTTCCATAATCCATGCCACTTAGGCAGAATCAATTTAATGCTTGATTTGATAATGGTCAAGTTTGTTATTATCTATATTATTCATAATTATTACTAATAGCGTCGCCTTTATTTTAGTTGCGACTGAATATGGCTCGTTATATTTATGGTCACAATCGGGGACACCCAGTATTTACCCCTTGATTCTCAAGGATTATTTAACGGTTATCCTACACTCTTAACATAACTGTTCAGGGCGGCAACCCCGGTAAGTTATAGGTAACGTGATGTTTATGGTCACAATCGGGGACGCCCAGTATTTACCCCTTGATTCTCAAGGATTATTTAACGGTTATCCTACACTCTTAACATAACTGTTCAGGGCGGTAACCCCGGTAAGTTATAGGTGACGTGATGTTGAAAATTACTGATGCAGACTGGTTAATTGACCATAAATTAGAGCTGGTGTTTAGCGATGGCTTTGCAGGTACGGTGGATCTGGCAGAAATATTCCAGGCTCCTGCATTTCAGGTGGTTACGGACTTTAAACGCTTTGCTTTAACGACTGAAGGCCATCTTGATTGGGGAGGCGTTCAACTCACTTCGGCTACCGTTCGGGATATCACTGAGGGTGATTTTACCCACGCGCCTGAACAGAGTGATCTACAGCAGATGGAAGACGTGATTAAACAAGCAGCTGGGGATTCCATTCAGGAAGGTCGGCCCGATATTTTGCGAGCGGCGATTCGGGCCTATGTCGAGCAATTTGGCCATAAACAGGTCGTTGAGCGGGCGGGCATCAAAAGCCGCGCCAGCGCTTATCGTTCACTCAAACCTGAGGTGTCGCCAAACCTTGGTACTCTGGTTCAATTGAGCCATGCTGTCGTTGAGATCGCTCAGGAACAACAATCTCAGGCTGTTAGCTCTTAACATCTTCATACAATATGAAAAGTCAGTAAGAAAAATCAGGACAGCCATTATTCAGAACAAGATTTGATGGCTGTCCTTTACATTACTTTAATCCAGAAAACACAACCGGGGTCACTTAATACACACTCACACAAAAAGATTTCATATTTTTCGACCAGACTGAAAAATAAAGCCGTCTGCTAAAGAGAAACTGCTGTGTGAGTGCTTACATCAATGGTTTAGAAATAAATATCTGTCTTTCTTTTTTGGAAAAGAGTAGTTACTAAGGGATCAAACACCTAGAACACTCTTAGCCCTGGTCAGATATTGTTGACGATCTTCCAGTCCATGATAACCCCCATTAATACGGCGAGTAATTTCTCTAATGTCATCATGATCTGCGTAGGCATTCAGATTACGAGAATCCCAGTACCATCCTGCGGCGGCCACTGCCAGGTCAGGGTCAGTTTGCAATAGATCTGGGCGCGCGATCGTATTCTTACCAACAGATTGTGCAAAATGTCGATAATTGTCTTTTCCGGTCAGCTGGATCAATCCTCGGCCGTGATATCTCCAGCCATCACCCGATGCTTCATCACCATTACCCATACGATTCGCATAAACTCGGTTAGCAATTTTTTCTGGTTGACGAGCAAACTCTTCAGCATCTGAATCTATTGGAAAATATTTCCCAAAAACAGCTCGGAGTGCTTTTGCACTATAGTTCAGGTTTTCTGATACATAGCGCAAAGAACCACTTTCATGGGCAATCTGTGCCAGAAAATGTACAACTCGAAGGGGTGTATTAATTTCAAAATCAGCAAATACTTTATTAATACCATGCTGATATAAAAGAATATTTTCCTGCTTGGCATTCGGCATTATTTCATGTAGCTGTTCTGCGTTGACAATTTCCATATATAACTCCCAAAAAAACCAGAGCATTCATTATTTAGAAAAAGACACAACTAAGCAATATCGACACTATATGCCGCTATACAAATGTTTATAACCAGCAATAACCATGTATTAAAGAAATGATATAGGATTAAGCTATTTCTGTATTTGACTTCAGAAAAAAGATAAATGAATTCGAGACAGCCTTTATTTATAACGCTACCCAACACAATCGCAATCGGAGCGCAAAAGCCGCACCAGCGCTTTCTCCTAACCTTGCCACCTCACATTGATACAAGGGATAGTCGTCAGCATCCGCAGCACGATACTAAGGCAGAGCCGTGAAAGAAAAATACATCAACCTGTTTACAGATTTAGGCTTTAAAAAAGCCTTTGATGATGAAGCCTCTGCCACCCGAAACGATGTTGTACACCACGTTCAGCTCAAAGATCAGCATAACCAGACGTTAAGCCAAAAGGCTCTGCTGAATCATTCAAAAACGGGCTTCTTTGCTATTTGGCAGATTAAGGGGTTAGCGGCATGCCTTTAACCCCGTCTTAGACCAAGAACAATCTGGTTCTGTGGCCCACTTCCGAATCGTCGAGCATATCGATATTGAGTACAACTGATCAATATTCCGGTGGTTGTGAACTGTGGCTAGGACTGTGCCCGTTCAACCCGGTTACGACCGTTGGCTTTTGCCTGATACATGGCTTTATCCACCCGTAGGATAACCGAGTGGAAAGTATCAGCGGGTTCAAAGTGACCGACGCCAAAACTGCAGGAAACCTGACCAACGCCGTCAAATGCCAGCTCGTTAACCGTATACCTGAGTTTTTCGGCCACCTCACAGGCATTATCCAACGTTGTTGAGGGTAGAATGGCGACAAACTCTTCCCCACCCCAACGCGCGAGAATATCACTGAAGCGCAGGTGTTTACTGACCGTTTGACAGATCTGCTGCAAGACAATATCGCCCACAGCGTGACCAAAATTGTCGTTAACGCTCTTAAAGTGATCGACATCGAAAAAGATCACAGAAAAAGATTCGGAGTGATAGCGCTTCACCCGATCAATCTCTTTACTGAGTTCCAACTCAAACTTGGCGCGGTTATAAATACCGGTCAGGTGATCGATCACCGACAGTTCTTCATACTTGGAGGCCCGCACCTGAAGCGCTTTGTTCATCTCTTTCAACTGGGCATCGTTACTGCGCACCATATCAGACCAACGGGAATAAACCCGAGTGATCAGCTCACCCTGGGTAATCTGACCAACGATATAGCCGTCACGGTCTTTAACAATCAGACGCTTAAAGTTTTTCGCTTTAATAAAGTCCAATGATGCCTTGATGGAACTGTCGTAGGAGATGGTTTCTATCGGATGACTCATAAAGTCGGAAATGGGCTGGCTCAGGTTTTCATGTTCGCCAAACAGGCGGATTACATCTTTGGTGGTGATAATACCTGTGGGCTGATCCCCCTGATAAATCAGGACACAGTCATTTAGCTGATGATCCATCAGACCTATCACATTCAGTGTCGAGTCCGTCACCTGAGCTTTTTTCAAGTGCTGATTAAGGATGATTTCGCCAATGGCTCGTTTTTCCAACAGCATGCGCGGGTCGATACTGGAGATAATATCGCTGTAGAAGACGACGCCAGACAGCTGATCCTGCGTATCGGTGACACACAGACATTCCACCTCGTGGCTGACTTCTTCCAGCACATGTTCCAGCTCTGAGTCTTCGCTGATCGAAAAGATCTTGTCATATTTGATGGAAGAGATCGGTTGTGAAAAATCCACATGGGCCATGCGCAGGCGGATCAGATCATTGGCTGTTAGCAGGCCAAAGCGATGGTGAATATTATCAGACACAACGATGATATTGCGGTGGCTCTCCTGATACATCAGCGCGATGGCGCTGGCGATAGATTCATGATCGTCGATCTTGATCACGTTCTGCTGGGCAATATCTTTTACCTTAGGCGTCTTCAATACTCTGAACCTTTAACTGATAAGCGCTCATACAAACACCGAACACAAATGACAAAGAGACAGTAATCTAGCGATTTGGCCTGTTGTGTGCAAGTCGGGGTTATCAATCTCTAAGATATCATAAAGCAGCCAATACACAGCAAAACCAACGGTTGCTCTATTTTTATCCTACAGCTTAAGCTCTCCTTAACTGATTCTGGGGCCGACCTTAATCAGACCCGTTTCAATCGCCAGATGCACGAGTTCCGCAATAGAATCAATATTCAACTTGCTCTTCAAAATAGCGGTATAGTTGGAGACGGTTTTACTGCTGATACACAGCTGCTCGGAGATCTCTTTGACATTATTACCCTGAGCCAGCATGACAAAGATCTCAAACTCCCGCTGAGTCATCTCTTTCAAACGCTTATCTTTCTGCTCTGGCCGTGTGACCGCCAGGCGCATAGCCAATTCATGTTCTACATATAACTGACCGTTAGACACTTTATTTACTGCTTCAATCAAAATCTCAGGGGTACAATTCTTCGTGATATAACCCTTAGCACCGGCTTCAAGAGCCTGAGTAACCACAGGTATTTCATCGTACATACTGAAAAACAGAATCTTGATATCAGGATTACGCTGCAAAATACGCCGTGTCGCTTCAATACCACTGATCCCCTTCATATTCACATCCATGATCACGACATCAGGCCGGTCAGACTGACACAGAGCACAGGCCTTATCGCCGTTTTCCGCTTCCAGCACCTCACAGGGTGCCAACATCGCTGACAGTAGACTGGCGTAACCCTGTCGAACTACAGCGTGGTCATCTGTTATTAAAATTTTCATACCACTTTCTCTGCGACGATACTTTCACTCATCTTATTTATCTCCCTATCTGTCTTACTTTTAACCCTGCCAGCTATTGTGGCCTTATCCTTGTCCTCAATCTGATTTTCAAAGATCGGTAATTGAAGTAATACCATGCTGCCTTGCTCCTCAATCTGATTAAAAACCAGCACCCCTTGCATACAAGCTGCACGTTCCTGCATGGAACGCAGCCCCAGGCCTGATAAACTATGATCACTTCTGCCCTTGCCATTATCAGCAACCTTCAGCATCAGTTTTTCCTGGTTGAGCACCAGATCAATATCCACCTGATCGGCCTCGGCATGTTGAACAATATTGTTCAGGGATTCCTGCACAATACGGTAGATATGGGTGTTGGTTTCATCGCAGAACTCAGGCAAAACATCAGGTAGATTCAGTTGCACCTGAATATCATGGGCCTGACGCCAGTTTTCCACTTGGGTGCGAATGGCATCTAACAGCCCCAGCTGTTCGAGAATCACCGGATGCAGCTCCCGAATCAGTTGACGGAAACTCACCTGCATGGCGTTACAGTGATCTACGATCTGGCCAGTCACTGTTTCCACTAGCTCAGGTATATGAGCGCTTTGTTTAACCAGATAGGCCTGAGCTCGAATGCCGGTCAGATACTGCCCCAGATCATCGTGTAACTCCCTGGCCAGATGAGCCCGCTCTGTTTCCTGGATGCGCATCAACTCATGGGTCAAGCGCTTGTTGTCACCTTCTGCTTCCTCCAAAGCATGGGCCATCGCATTAAAGTGTTGGGAAAGTTCGTTTAATTCGTGAATAGCATAGTGATCCAGGCGGGCGGTAAATTGTCCTTTCTCAATCTGGTTTAACCCTGCCAGAAAATCCGCAACAGGTTTAATGCCTTGTT
Source organism: Oceanospirillum beijerinckii DSM 7166 (assembly GCF_000422425.1). Taxonomy (GTDB): domain Bacteria; phylum Pseudomonadota; class Gammaproteobacteria; order Pseudomonadales; family Halomonadaceae; genus Oceanospirillum; species Oceanospirillum beijerinckii. The sequence continues at coordinate 35,446 of NZ_AULT01000015.1, read as the reverse complement.
TAACACCGATATAGATCGCCAGATTTGACAACAAGGTACTTAGCACAAATAACATCAGTACATGCTGGACAGACTCCCACACCTCTTCTAATTCATCACTGGGGTCAGCCTGAAGCTTTAACGCACGACCATCGGGAAGAAAACGGTAATACTGTTTCTCCTGCAGATCATCCAATCCTGGAATCAGCCCGACGAACCAGCCCGGCACCTCTTGATCTTCCTCATCTGCAGATGCAGCGTCATTGTTTGACTGGTTGCCCGACCTGGATTGATCCTCCTGATAAACCGTATCCACAACTTCCAGATGCACATGGCGGGTTTCACCATTCAGAATGCTGTTCAGCAGGGATTCGTCGGCAATCGCAACACTGAGTAGCTGATGAGTGAAACTGATACCCGCAGAAACCTCTCGGGTAATATCTTTAGTAGCCTGTTCCAGCATCTCCTGCAAAGTCACCACAAGAGCTAATACGAAAACAGCCGAGACAAGAAGGTTTAAACGAAGTACCGCATTCATAATATGACCTGCAATCATCTGTTTACTTTCTGCCAGGATCACTCGCCTAATTGAATGCGGCTGAAAACAAACTAAAAAATACCTGATCTAAGTATGCGGATAGAGCAAGAGCTTTAAAAACAGCACTATAGGAGCAAATAGGCTACGACTTCGGAACTAGGTAACAGCCGCAACTGGAATAGAGTTACGTTAATCACCTGAAAAGCGTCATATTATTGCACAAACAAAAAAGCCATCATTATTTCGCACTTTTGAAGAAAAGCCTCAAAGTGGCTGCGAAAAACGATGGCTTTTTCAGAGCTTAACTCAGTACCAACCAAACCTGCATTGAATGATGCACAGGCCAGTCGATTACTTAGTCAGATTACGGTTACTGGCACGCAGGAACTCGTCTTTCAGATCTTCGTAGCTGTGAACCGCTGGGAACTGAGGAAACTCTGCGATCACATTATCAGGGGCGTGGAACAGAATACCCTCTTCTGCCTGAGCCAGCATCGTAGTGTCACTGTAGGAGTCACCCGCTGCGATTACACGGTAGTTCAGCAGCTGGAATGCACGTACGGACTGACGCTTAGGATCACGCTGACGCAGAGTGTAGTCGGTAATACGACCCTCTTCGTCTACTTCCAGCTTGTGACACAGCAGCGTTGGGTAACCCAGTTGTTTCATCAGAGGAGCAGCGAATTCATAGAAAGTATCCGACAGGATCACCAGCTGGAAACGTTCACGCAACCACTCAACAAACTCTTTTGCACCTTCCAGAGGCTCCAGCTCAGCAATAACTGCCTGAATATCTGGCAGTTTCAGGCCATTTTCATCCAGAATACGCAGACGCTGCTTCATCAGCACATCGTAATCGGGAATATCACGCGTGGTTGCTTTCAGTTCTTCAATCCCGGTCTTTTCTGCAAATGCAATCCAGATTTCAGGAATTAAAACACCTTCAAGGTCAAGACATGCCAGTTCCACGAAATAGTCCTTCTACTTATTTAGTTAGGGTAAACAGCTCTGCACTCGCACCCCATCCAAAGTGCACTACCAGGCCTGTAGCCTTTAGTAGAATTAAAAGGCAAGAGCTTAAATTGATGGCAAGATTACCACAGTTATCTTAACAAGTCAGAGCACAAGTCAAAGGAATAGGCCTAAACCAAAGCAAGGCGTACAAAACCGCAAAGACACGCTAAAACAGAGACTTAAACAAACGGCTCAACCACTTCCCTAGACAACAGGAATAATCATAGAATCACTTTTTATTTATTTTTCTTATAAGTAGCTGATACCTTATAGCCAAAATCACATATATAACAGCTAACCGCAAATTCACCTTTGCTGACCGTATTGATGAGTTATAACCCGAATAATGGGAACCAAGATGAGCCAATTTAACGCCAACCAGTTTGCACTGGAATTTGACACCGAATCCCCCAAGAAAATTATCGAGCAAGCCCTGCAGCAGTTTGACAATATCGCCATCTCTTTCAGTGGTGCTGAAGATGTGGTACTGATCGAGCTGGCCTGTAAAGTGATCGATGATAAGAGCAAGCTGAAGGTTTTCTCGCTGGATACCGGTCGCCTGCATCCTGAGACCTACCGTTTTATCGACAAAGTACGCCAACACTATGGCATCACTATCGACATTATGACGCCAGAGCATGAAGCCCTGCAGAACTTCGTACGCGAAAAGGGGCTGTTCAGCTTCTTTGAAGACGGTCACCAGGAGTGCTGCGGTGTACGTAAGGTCGCGCCACTGCGTCGTAAACTGTCAACTCTGGATGCCTGGATCACAGGTCAGCGTAAAGATCAGAGCCCTGGCACCCGTAACAATGTACCGGTTGCCGAAAACGATACCGCATTTGGTAGCGAAGAGAGCCCACTGGTGAAGTTTAACCCGCTGGCGAACTGGAGCTCTGAGCAGGTCTGGGAATATATTCGTATGTTCGATGTGCCTTATAACGAACTGCACGAGAAAGGCTTTACCAGTATCGGTTGTGAACCCTGCACCCGTGCCGTACTGCCAAACCAACACGAGCGTGAAGGCCGCTGGTGGTGGGAAGAGTCCACCCATAAAGAGTGTGGTCTGCACGCGGGCAACCTGAACAAATAGTCGTCTTAAAGACTGTAAACGAAAAGGGACGTTAAGCCAGGCTTAACGTCCCTTTTCTGTCTTTCGATCTAAACAGTGTCACTGTGATGACTACCGCCTCACCCACATTCCAACTCACACCCACCCAGGCCTCAAATTAATAAACCGGCAGCTCGATATGGGCAAACAATGCATCCAGATCTGTTTTTGAACCCGATGCCAGCGCTTCATCAATCAGATCCCGATCCAGATGCGGTGCAAATCGGGTGACAAACTCATACATATAACCGCGCATAAAGGTGCCACGGCGAATACCAATCTTGGTAGTACTGGACTGAAACAGGTGGCTGGCATCCAGCGCAACCATATCTTTATCCACTTCCTCATCGTAGGCCATACGCGCCACAATACCGACGCCCATTCCCATGCGGACATAGGTTTTAATCACATCGGAGTCTGCGGCAGTAAACACCACTTTAGGCTTCAAACCTTTCTCACTAAAAGCTTCATCCAGCTTGGAACGCCCGGTAAAACCAAACACATAGGTTACGATCGGATGCTCAGCCACATGCTCCAGCGTTAAAGGAGCACGCACTTTTGTCAGAGGATGATCTTTAGGTACCAGCACACAACGGTTCCAGCGATAACACGGCAGCATAATCAGATCGCTAAACAGCTCCATCGCCTCAGTAGCAATCGCGAAGTCTGCCGCACCTTCTGAAACCATCTCTGAGATCTGCATCGGCGTACCCTGCTTCACATGCAGAGAAACATCAGGGTATTTACTGATAAAGTCTTTAATCACCCCTGGCAAAGCATAACGGGCCTGCGTATGAGTTGTCGCCAGCGTCAAACTACCAATACGATCGTCGCTGAACTCCTGAGCCACCTGCTTAATGTTCTCTACCGTGCGCAGAATTTGACCCGCCAGATCAATGACTTCCTGTCCTGCCGGGGTAATGCGTGTCAGATGCTTGCCACTGCGGGCAAAGATCTCAATTCCCAGCTCGTCTTCCAGCAAACGGATCTGCTTACTGATACCCGGCTGCGAGGTGTATAAACTCTGAGCGGTGGCCGACACATTCAAATCATGATGAGCAACTTCCCAGATATAACGCAGCTGTTGTAGCTTCATTCCGCCTTTCCTCTCGTAATTAACGGTTTCAGGAACCTCTGAAGAAGTCCTTTCTGCCCTCTGGTTTAGGCCAAAAAACTTTTTCAGTCATTCCTTAATTCTATTATGCCATAAAAATATAAATAAACATTACTTTTAAGAATATAGAAGACAAGATAGATTAGCTCGATTATCCACGAACACCTCGTGTATTTAGCTTCAACTATCGGGCTTATATGGATTTTTTACTTTATATACTTTCGGGAGCCGCTGTAGGCTTAGCGGTCGGCCTAACGGGCGTCGGTGGCGGCTCACTGATGACTCCTTTATTGCTGCTATTTGGTTTTCCGGCACATATCGCAATTGGTACAGACCTGCTCTATGCCGCCATTACGAAAGCCAGCGGCGTAATAGCTCACCAGAAACAGAAGACTGTTGACTGGAAAATCACAGGCACTCTGGCCTTGGGTAGTTTACCGGTGTCCATTGTTACCGTCTGGCTACTGGCAAACTATTTCCCATCACCGGAAAGCTATGCCAGCCTGCTGACCCATAGCTTGGGCGTCATGCTGATACTGACGGCCGGTGTGCTTTTGATGAAAGGCCGCATCCGCAAGCTGCATGACACCCAGGATGGCCCCGTACGCCTGTATCTGGAGAAACATAAATACCGTCTAACACTGATTATGGGCACATTATTGGGATTCTGCGTAACTGTATCCTCTGTCGGCGCCGGTGCTTTTGGCGCAGCTATCCTATTGACCTTGTTCCCAGCATTAAGTGCAATCCGTATTATCGGCACAGATCTGGCTCATGCAGTGCCATTAACATTGATTGCCGGTGCCGGACATATGTATCTGGGTAATGTGGACTATCAACTGCTGGGGGCACTGCTGATTGGCTCTCTGCCTGCAATCCATCTGGGCACCAAGCTAAGCTCCCGCCTGCCGAATAAGGTACTTCAGCCTATTTTATCCAGTATGTTGCTGGGTCTGGGCATCAAATACGCCTTTTTCTAAACGGCAAGCGACACAACCCTATACAGTACAGATAACGAAAATCCCCATAAGCAAAAACTTACGGGGATTTTTTTATTCGATTAAATCACTCAAAACTGCACCAATCTTACAAGCAACGGCGCAATACCTGAGCACTGACTTCAGGAGTTACATCACGATGCTCACCCAGCGCGACCATCTTGTGTTTTTCAAGTGCTTCAACTAATGCAGGAATATGCTGCTCCTCAACACCATAGTCGCTCAGACGGGTTTTAACCCCAAGGGACTCAAAGAACGCACGGGTCTGTTCAATAGCGGCATCAATACGCTCCTCTTCAGAACCTGAATCGATCCCCCAGACTTCTTTGCCATACTGCAGCAGCTTTTCATGCTTCTGTTCACGCTTCTCTGCCATCATTGACGGCAAAATCACCGCCAAGGTCTGACCGTGATCCATATTATGCAGGGCGGTCAACTCATGACCGATAAAATGAGTCGCCCAGTCATGAGGCACTGCCAGGCCGATCAAGCCATTCAGCGCCATCGTAGCAGACCACATAACATTGGCTCGTACTGTATAATTCTCAGGCTCAGATAGCGCTTTAGGGCCGTTATTCGCCAGTGTACGCAAAATACCTTCAGCAAAGCGATCCTGCAGATCGGCGCCCACCGGGAAGGTCAGATACTGTTCCATGGTATGCACATAAGCATCCACAATACCGTTGGCGACCTGCTTAGCAGGCAAGGAATAGGTCGTAGTAGGGTCCAGAATAGCAAACTGAGGAAATAGCTTGCGGCCATAAAACGCCAGTTTCTCCTGAGTTTCGTAGTTATCGATCACGCCATTCGGATTACTTTCCGAGCCCGTAGCAGGCAGCGTCAACACAACACCGATTGGCAGTGCATCACGAATACGCGCACCTTCCGTCAGGATCTTCCATGGATCATCATTAAAACAGGCAGAAGCAGCGATAAACTTAGTCGCATCACAGACCGAACCACCGCCTACGGCTAATAAAAAATCGAAACCTTCTGCTTTGATCTTCTCAACGGCCTTCATCGCAGTATGAAATCCAGGATTAGCCTCAATACCGCCAAACTCACCCCATTGATGCTCAGACAGGGCACTCGCTACCTGCTCATATACACCATTTTTTTTAATACTGCCGCCGCCGTAGATCAGCAGTACCTTTTTATCTTTAGGAATCTCTGAAGCCAGCTTAGCCATTTGACCTTCGCCAAAGATCAGCTTGGTAGGATTTTGGAAACTGAAATTGTACATAAATGACCCCATCTCTTACTCAATAGCTCTGAGCCACTCTTACAAGCATAGTGGCTGCACTGGCGCAGTGATTTAGCAGTGCTCTAATAAAAAGGGGCAATTTTACCATCGAATCCTGTTAATAAATGGCTTTATACATAAAAAAGATACAAAAATTTGTATTGAAAAATATTTTTCGAATCATAAAAAGTTCACTTTAGGTAACACTTTCCAGCATTCACCAATGTATGTCGCCAACTTTTCTTGGGAATAACCACCTTTTAGGCTGCGACGAAAAGGGGCGGAGTCAGCGCATTTGTCATATTTTACACACCCATTATCTCCCTGCTGTTAACAGCAACGGCCTATCATTATCAGCCTGGGGATATCTGTGTTAAACGAACCTTCAGGATCCTGACAAATTCACAACAATTCCTAGCAAAAAGACAAAAAAACCATGAAAATCAAACAACTAAAGTAAAGAAATATTATCCACATTTTCAGTGAACAATTCTGTGTATAATTCCTGAATAGAGGTTATCAGATAAGTAAATACAGGGCTTTCCGGCCGATCAGGTTAAATTGCTCAAGAATTCATCAGCTGATCTCAGGTAAGCCATTCGTCATCTCAATGCCGCAAATTGTTCCACAAAGTGACATAGGAATGCTTTGCTACTGTCAAAAACCCTGCCTAATGTATGCTTATGTTATTCGCACATGCAGCAAACCAAATTTATCGCCCCTGACAACCTTGCTCTTGATGAGCCAAGCAATGCTGGTTAAAGGATGAGGAACCGTTATGCCTTGGTTAAAGCCCGTCGCCACTGGGAAAAAGAAAATCGCTGGCCTGATATTCAGTATGGTCGTTGCGTTACAGCCCACCTCAGCTCTTGCAGAAGTTTTTTCTACAGAAAAACTACTGCACCAGTGTCAACCCTTATTGGAAGGCAGCCAATCTTTGATGGGCGCTTTTCAGTCAGGTCAGTGCAGTAGTTATATTCTGGGTATTTACGATCTGGTATCCGAGCAGTGCCCCAGGTTAGACGTGAACCGAAATGAAGTCGTACTAAAAACTTTAAGACACCTGCAAACGCTACCCCGTCATAAAACCCCTGCAGTACTTGCGATTGATCAGTTTTTGTCTCGTCAGGCCCGCTGTCTACCCGTTGCCAGCATTCACTAATGCATAAGCATTCGCATTCGGTATAGGCATAAAAAAAGAGGCAATAAATGCCTCTTTTTTTAAAGTCGATTAGATAAGCTAATCAGCAATAGAATAAAGCTCTGTGAGAGCTCAGCGTTAGACCTGTGAGCCTTATCTATAAGCCTAATCGTAAGGAATATCACCAAAGGCCCGATAAGTACGCATAAAGCCTGACGATAAACCTTCTGCCGCACGAGCAATACGGCCACGATCACCATTCAACAGAGCGAGCTTCAACTGATACAAGGCTACCTGCTCTTCAGAGATCGCTTGTTTCAACTCAACCAGTCGATCATCACTGAAGTTGTAAAATGCCTGGTCGAACTGAGCACGACTGACTTGATGACGAATTTTCTCCCAACGAGGCCAAACCTGGGCCCAATGTTTCTGGATAGTTCGCACATCTTTAAGCGTCATCTGCGCCTCTGTTTTTCCTTTGCCTGCCTGTACAATAGCGTCCATATGCACGTGATAACCGTGCAGCTGATCCAGGAAGTAATCAGTAATGCCGTTCCGCTCACGCAACCCCTGCAGCGTCACACGCACGCCTTCCAGCTCTTTATGAGCTTGAATCAGATCCCCACCTAAAACATGCTGATCTGCGGCTTCAATCATACGACCTGCTGCGGCAACAAAGTGCTGCCACTGTGGATCGACCTCAGATGAGCTATAAACTGAGCTAAACTGCTGCCACTGGCGTTTCAGTTCATGCATCGCTTGTTCCGATGCCACAAAGTTGCCTTGAGAAGTATAATGAAGAGCAGGAATATACTCAAAATCCAGCTTAACAGTAGCTTTCAAAAGCGCCTGATGATCAGAGGCAAAAACCTGCGTACTGGCCAGCACCTGCAAAACCATTGCGGTTTGAAGAGTCCGACGAACCACAGATCCTATTCGCTGCAGTACCATTGTATACTCCTTAATCTATCCATTTTACATCCCCAAACAAAAAACGCTCTCAGTGACACATGATGGACTCAGCCCCTCCTTCTGGAGGATGAAAGCATCGTTTATAGCGAACTTTTCGTTTCAGTGCTTTAAGCATTATAGCTGAGGCTAATATCGAGATATACGGCAAATCACCATAAATAACAGGCAAGTATAAAAACCAGCTCTGCTATTATCTCGCGGCAATGATCTACCACCCAACCACCACACATATCACCTCACGCCTGTGCTATTTGCCCCTCCTGGAGCAAAATTTCATACAAACGTCGCCCTCCCGGGCCTAATAAATCGGGATTGGGCACCACCAGATTAACACCAACATAACGCTCCGACGAATAGCTGATATCAATCACTACAAATTCGCCACTGGCAATCTCATCTACTATCTCATGGCGAGGCAACCAACAGAAACCCAGTCCTCGCTTCAGGATCTGTTTGGCACGCTCAAAACTATCTACGGTCCAACGCTGTTCAGCTCTTAACCACCCCCGGTTGTTGTCGGGCTTTTGACCGCTATCTTTAATGACGATCTGAAGTTGGTTCATCAACTCCTGCACCGTCACTTTATGACTCGGTTGACTCTGTTGTCGATCTGCCACGGCACCGAGATAGATCTCATCCGAGCTTTTCCCTTCGATCTGCTCTTCTCTTAAGGGTTGCAAACTTAAACGCGAATCCAGAGCCAGCTCATGGCTTTTATGCACCACCATCACAAACTCAATCTGCCCCAGCGTTTCACCGGTATGCCCCTTAGGCACAGTGCCCGCAACGGCCAGATCAGCACTCTGTGCCAGAATATGTTCATCAGTACCGGTTAACACACTATCGATAATACGAATACGGGTTCCCCGGCTCTCGGGATAAAAGCTCGCCAGCGCTTTAAATAACAAATCTCTGGGATAAATAGCCTCGACTGCCAGGGTCAGTTGTGGCTCCCAGCCCATATCGATATTCTCAGCCAGCTTTTCTAACTCACTGGCGGTCTCAGTCAGTACCCGGGAACGACGCAATAACGCCTCACCCGCTTCCGTTAAAAACGCTTTGCGCCCTTTCACTTCCAGCAGCTGCACACCTAGCTGGCTCTCCATCTTTTTTACCGCATGGTTGAGCGATGATTGACTGCGAAACAGCGCCTCTGCCGCTTGAGCATAACCCCCATGATCCACTACAGCCTGAAGAATACGCCACTGCTCCAACGTTGTTTTATGCCCTGCCATATCAGCCTACTCTCTCAAACCATTCTATTTTTTAGAAAAAATAGCACGATTAAATGCAATTTTCTTTCTTTTTTATCTCTATAAACTAGCCATTAATCGCACAACGCAATGAGTTTTGAGGAAAGAACAATGGCTAAACTATTAGTAATCAACTCCAGTCCAAAACGTGAGCAATCCATCACCCGCAACCTGACCAATGCTTTTACAGAGAAATGGCAGAGCGACAATCCAGAGGGTGAAGTAATCTACCGTGATGTAGGCATCAACCCGCCACCACACCTGACTGAAGAAACCATTGGTGCCTTTTACACACCAGCAGACCAACGCTCAGAAGCTCAAAATGCAGCGGTTAAGGTTTCCGATGAACTGATTGCTGAACTGAGAGCAGCGGATGCAATCGTTATTGGCTCACCGATGCACAACTTCAGCATCACCTCAGGCCTGAAAACCTGGATTGATCAGGTAGCCCGTGTGGGAGAAACATTCGCCTATACCGAAAATGGCCCACAAGGTCTGCTGAAGGATCGCCCGGTTTATGTCCTGAGCGCCAGTGGTGGTGACTATCGAGAGCACACACCGATTGCTTTCCTGAACCACCAGAACACCTACCTGAAAGTGGCACTGAATTTTATCGGTCTGCAGGATATCCGTCAGGTAGAAGCGGCGGGGGTTGCCAAAGGTGAAGAAGCAGTGAATGAAGCTCATGCCGCACTGAACGAACTGATCAGCGCCTGATTTCGTCAGTACACTCACTGAAGCCCTCCCATATAAACAGCATGCATTCTGAACCAACCATCCCCTGATTTGGTCAGATAACGGCAAGATTTGTCACTGTGCCGCCTGCTCCGGCGGCACAGTTTTTTCTCTGCATCTCGACCACAGGATCACCTTGCCACTCCCTTTTATACCTATGCTGTGTATAATGCCGCCTCGATTTAAATGCGGTAAACGCTATAGCCAAATAAATTCTCTATATTTACTGCCTTTGTCACATGAAAGAGGACCCACACCATGGCCACTGCCTGCGCACGACATATTCTGGTTAAAACCCGTGAAGAAGCGGAACGCCTGAAGAAAAAACTGGCCGTAGGTGCTGACTTTGCCAAACTGGCCCGTCAACATTCCCAGTGTCCATCGGGTAAAAAAGGGGGTGACCTTGGTGAATTTCGTCGTGGAGCTATGGTGCGTCAGTTTGATAACGTTGTGTTTACTAAGCCTATTCTGACAGTACACGGCCCGGTAAAAACCAAATTCGGTTTCCATTTGATCGAAACCATTTACCGTAACGACTAACTTTTTCTCCTAATATTTTTTCTCCGCCAACCATTGCTTGTTTTAGCCCCCGAAAGCACTGGCTCAGCAACAGCTCACCGGCACAGTCAATGCTAAAGCCATAAGTAAGTCTAATTAAAGGCACTGACTTATGGCGCAGGCACTCAGCAGTATTTTTACATCACAAGCGAGCACTAATACAAATACCCTCAATAAGTAGGCATACAGTACTTTTCCCTGCATAAAGCCCGTATTTTCCGGCCGCTTCGGCCGGAAAATATCGGAATATTTATGTTCGGGTGCTTACCATCCGCTAAAAATGATTAGCTTGAGTAGGAAATATACCTCAACTCTCAGAACATGGACTCCTATTTTGAATATCAGAAATAAAGACCTTAATCTGCTGCTGCTATTTCATGTGTTGTATCAGGAGCAGAGTGTATCTGCGGCCGCCGAGCGTATGGCTCTGAGTCAGCCTGCAATCAGCCATAGGCTTAACAAACTGAGAGATGAGCTGGGTGATGAGCTGTTTGTCCGTGTCTCACGAGGGTTAACGCCCACGCCAAGGGCTCATGAACTGGCTCCTATCGTCAGCAATCTACTGGCAGGTATTCGAGGCTTTTATGATCAGTGTGAAGGAGATAATTTTCTCAATCGCTCAGATCGTTTTCAGATCTTCTCCACCGACTATATTGAGTCTCTATTACTGCCTAAACTGATTCCCATCATTCGTGAGCAAGCTCCCAAAGTACAGTTGGTGACTCGTAATTTACAGGGACCATTGCCTAAAGCAGAGATGGAGCGGGGGCAGTGTGATCTGGCGATTGCAGGCTATTTTGGTGAGATTCCCGATGGTTTCTATCAGCAAACCCTGTATCAGGATGAGTTTGTCGTGCTGGCTTGTAAGGACAACCCTTTTACCAAGGGCAGCCTGACACTGGAAAACTATCTGGCTTGCGATCACTTGATGATCACTTTTTCAGGCGACCTGAGTAGCAGTATCGATCAGAAACTGGCTGCCATGAATCAAACCCGAAAAGTGATTGCCGGTTTGACCAGCTTTCACTCGCCAGCGTTGGTGATTCCCGGGACCCAAACTCTACTGACCTGCCTGCGTTCTGTGGCAGAGCAGGCCATACGTATCAATCCTGATCTGGAGCACCACCCCTGCCCTCTGGAGCTGGAAACAGTGCATATGCAGCAGGTTTGGCACCAACGCAGCCATGAAGATCCATTACGACGTTGGCTCAGGGAGCAAATCAGTCAGTTATTAGTAACGGAAACAGGCCCTGCTTAAAATACAGTATCTGGCCTCTCTTATGGCACTCAAGCCGTCAAATACCGTCGGTAATGATATCGCCTTTGTTGCAGAGCCACTAATTCCATTGAAGTGGAAATGAATAAGAGCGGTCAGTTTTGCTCTGTCCAAGGGATTCAATTAGACTGGCAGTATTTTCAAAAGGATCTGTTGTTGAGAGGCAATAATGGAAGTTGAAGTAGTAGCCAAACGTTTAGCAGAGTTAGGGCATACCACCCGCTTACAGGTTTTTCGTCATCTGGTAAAAGGCGGTAAACAGGGAGTGCCTGTCGGTGAGATTCAGGCCGCTTTAGGCGTGCCCGGCTCAACGCTATCCCACCATATCACCCGTTTAGTATCCGTTGGCCTGGTCCAACAACGTCGCGAAGGCCGCACTTTATATTGTGTCCCCCAATACGATGTATTGGATAGCCTGCTGGACTTTATGAAAGAAGAATGTCGCGTTAATGGAGATTACGCACCGGAGCCCTAATCTTTCTCTTCAGGCCCAACCATCTTGGTCGGGCCTGCATCATACCTGTTCATACCTTACGTTACTTACCCAATCCGAATGACATTTATTATCCGAAACTGGGTAACATTTGTTTTCTCTTTTAGGCGCAGATCTAACACTAGCCCCTCTAACCAGGGTGTTAACTGTCTCCAAATTCAGGACGGAAGAAACTACGCTCATAACTGAGGATACAACGGGTTTCTTCAGCATATTTAAACGCGGCAATGCACGCCTCATCTAACATTGAGTCCTGGCGATATTGTTCATAAGCGGCCAGTGATGGAAAGGTAAACAGTGCCAGCGCAATATTGTTTACCCCTTCCGAAGGTAGAAAATAGCCATGGTGTTGACCACCAAATTTATTAACCAGAGGAATCCATAACTTCGCATAATGTTCAAATTCCGCCAATTTGTAGGGATCGATTACATATTTCAGGTAGCAGGTCACCATGATTATTTCCTTATTTTTACGTCTAAGTGCAGTTAGCTGCGCCAGGTAAATTGAGTAGCGGTAGTTTGCAGGATAAGTAGGCATACAGTACTTTTCCCAGCATAAAGCCTGTATTTTCCGGCCGCTTCGGCCGAAAAATATCGGAATATTTATGTTCGGGTGCTTAGTTAGTAGAAGTATCCTGTTGGGACAAGCCGCCAGGCATGCTTCAGAGTTTCAAGCATGCTGCGATTAATCCTGCCAGAAACGCTTACTGGCTTCTTCAATCATATCCGCTCGGGAGATGCCAATATCCTTCAGCAGGTGTTCATCCATATGACGTAATTGCTGACGGGTATGATGATTTTCTTTCCAGCGCTTTAGTACCGCGATTACCTGCTGTAGTTTACCCGCTGTTTGTTGATCCAGACAGTTAGCTCGCATTAATTTTTCTTGCTTATTATCTAAGCCTGACTGAGCTTGACACTGCGTACTCATCACTCCACAAGTTTGTATGTTCATTGCTCTTACCCGTTAATTTGCCTGTTTGTGGGTCTAATAATGGAGAAAAGCGCGTATACTAACAAACGAGTATTTTTTCCTTTCACTTAAGATTTTATTAATTGAAAAGGCAATCTTAACTAAGTCTACTGAAGTTCATCACACCATGTATTTGAAACCAAATGACAAATAGGCAAATAGCAAAGGCAAATCGATATAGGACCGATATAGATATAGAGGACAGCCATGAGCCAGAGTTTTAATCCCTTAAGTGCCAGCTCCAGCCGTTTACCACCACTCAAAGCACTACGGGTATTTGCGGTAGCGGCTCAGTTGGAAAGTTTTAAGCTGGCAGCCGAACAACTGTTTGTTACGCAGGCTGCGGTCAGTCAACAGATAAGGCTGTTAGAGGAACATCTGGGACAAAAGCTGTTTATTCGTCTTAATCGGGAAGTCAGACTGACCCCATCCGGGCAACTGTTATTGCCTTATGCCTTACAGGCCTTTGATTTGCTGGATAAGGGCGTGACCCGTTTAATGGATGACCCCAACCCACAGCACTTGGTAATCAGTTGTTTGCCCTCTTTTGCGGGGCGCTGGCTGGTCCCCAGGCTGGGAGCTTTTCAGCGCCAGCACCCAGATCTCAGTATCAGCATTAATCCAAAAATAACCCTGGAAACCTTTGACAGTGGTGATGTTGATGTCGCGGTTCGTTTTGGTTTGGGTCAATATCCTGATCTGCAGGCGGAGTTTTTGCTTGATGACTATCTGTTACCGGTTTGTTCACCCAAACTATTAGAGCAGTATGATCTCGGCCAACCCAACTTGGGGGATATGCCTATCTTGGCAGATAATGCTTTGGATCAAGAGGAGGTCTGGCAAGCATTTACAAAGAAAGCGGGTTTGACTAAGGGGATTCACTCTGTCCTTTTGATTACCGATGCTACCATGCTGGTAGACGCAATTTTATCCGGTCAGGGCCTGTCCCTGGTACGCTTCAGTCTAGCCTATCAACTGATCGAATCGGGACAACTGGTGTGTCCTCTACCTTATTACTGGCTATCAGATTACGCCTATTATCTGGTAGCCCCCGAACATCACTTTAAACGCCCCAAGCTACAACAGTTACAGACCTGGATTCTGGAAGAGGTGAAAGAGGTTGAGCAAAGTTGGACCAGGATAAAACAAGCGCTGTTACTGGATTTTGAGTGCTGCCAGCCTGAACGCTCAGCTTTACTGTCAGATCACTCATCATAAAGCCGTTAACCCTGTAATAACGTTAACCCTATAATAAAAAGCATTAAAAGTGGAAAGCATTTAAAGTAGACAGCCTTCATTTCTGCATTTTCTGCAGACAGAAAAACCGGAACCTATTGGCTCCGGTTTTGGTGTCTCACTATCTCAACATTCAGACTAAACGCTGAGCTTCAGTCGCTTAAACAGCGATTGGACCACCGTCTGCTTTCTGGATAACAACCGTAGAGGCACGTGGGCGCAGTGTAGTGCCTTCTGGCGTAACTTCTGTTGCATCTGCTGATACCGGCCAGTTGCCTGGATGCTGAATGTTAACAAACATCGCTGTGTTATCTGGGCTAAAGGTGATACCGGTTACTTCACAACCATTCGGACCAACAAAGAAACGTTTCAGCATCTCTTGGTTGTCGGCAGTGATTACCGTCTGCTTGCCTTCGGTATCAACAACGGTCGATGGTACAACTGCCAGAATCTGGTCGTTGGTGTCGTCGGCTACATCAGAACCGTTATCGGTCTGAATCCACATGATGCCGCGGCTGTCAAAACCCAGGCCATCAGGGCTGGCAAATTCATTCATTGCGGTCAGGCCTGAACGGTTGATATTGGCGTCTGCCGAGTCATTAGAACCGTAGACAAAGATCTCCCAATCGAAGCCTGTCATATCCGCTTTTTCATCCCAGCGGATGATATGACCGTATGGATTATCAACACGCGGGTTAGCGGCATTGGCTTCTTCACGCTTAGTGTTGTTGGTCAAAGTGAAGTACACCTTGTCGTCAACCGGGTTCAGGGCACACCACTCAGGACGATCCATCGGGGTTGCACCTACGGCATCTGCAGCACCACGGGTATTCAGGATAATACCGGATAGATCACCAAACTTCTCACCCAGCGTCTGCCCGTCCAAGGCTACGGTATTGACTGTCAGAGGCAGCCATACACCGGTGCCGTCAGCATCAAAACGTGCGACATACAGGGTGCCATCGTCCATGTATTTAGCGCCGGTTGCCAAACGATCCGTTGGGTTAGCATCCGCTGGATTCCACAGCTCACGGGAGACAAACTTGTAGATATATTCGAAGCGAGAGTCATCACCGGAATAGAAAACAACCGGCTGGCCTTCTTCCAGTTTACCTGGCCAGCAGCCTTCGTGACGGAAGCGACCCAGAGCAGTACGCTTCACCGCCCGGCGAGAGGTATCAAATGGGTCGATCTCTACGATATAACCGAAGGTGCTGCCTTCGTTACGGTAATCTTGTGTCGCGTCAACACCTGTAGGCGTGATGTTGAAACGTGCAAACTCACCATCCACTTCAGACGCATCACCTGCGGCGGTTTCCCAACCGTAACGGCTGCTGGAGCGGAAGCCGATACGCTCCTGCTCTTCAGTCATAGTGCCGTCGTGAACAAAAATATTTGGCCAGTTCTCTTCACAGGTCAGGTAAGTGCCCCAAGGGGTGTAACCGTTACCACAATTGTTGTTGGTACCACGGGTCTGAGTGCCATCCAGAGAGAATGGCGTAATCAGGTGGCTGGTGCCTGCCATAGGACCCGAGATATCCATCACGCTGTCAGAAGTAAAACGACGGTTCAGCGGGTCACTATCAACCACCTGCCAGTTACCATTCGTACGCTGGATACGGACTACCGCCACGCCGTGGGCGTAGATCTCTTTACGTACTTCATCAACAGGGCGGTTACCCGCGTCATCAGTGGTCGCGCCATTCGGATGCAGTGCACTCTGGTCAATATATTCGTGATTTACTACCAGTAGTCCATCGTCAGAGCTACCGTTAATGGGGAAGAAGCGCATACCGTCATGGTGCATGCCCATGCTGTTTAGCTGGTCAGTCGGTGTGTTAGTACCATCATCCTTCCAGTCAGCAGCCGTGTTATTCAGTGGAGTACCCCAAGGTGCCAGTACGGACGCAGTGTAACCGGCAGCTACTACACAGGCATCAGTCTTTGAACCGGCAATGGACTCAAACGCCAGAGCAATGCTTTCAACAACATCACTGTCAGCCGTACCGGAATCGTTATTACTGCCACCTAAACAGCCGGTCAGACCAACGCCAGACAGCATGGCAACGGCACTCATGATACCACCACGAACAACAGAACGACGGGACAGGTTAGCTTCCAGGACTGAACTGAATGGTGCATTTTCACTCTTGTTGTGAACGACATCACTGCTGGTGAATTTACTCATCTCTAGGGATTCCTTTATGGATTATTTAGCTAATACACGTTTAGGCAAAAGTGTTTCTAAATTCCTCGACCAGTCGCCAAAGAATGCAGTGTCTTCTTGTTGAGCCACTTCTGTTTGAGAGCTTATTTATTTGAAAGCTTAAGAGTGTTGAGACAAGCGACACCATAGGTCAGAAATATGATTTTTTGTTTACCGTTAAATGTGTTTTTTATGTCTCAATTATTACAAGGATAGGACTGCTTGGTTTTAGATGCAGCTATCGATCACCTGTATAGCCAGCTATAGCAAGGGCTCTGGCCAATCTACGCATAAAACAAAAAAGCCCTGAAAACGGTTACATTTCCAGAGCTTTTATTCAAAAACTGACAATATCATCGGACCTGCAATACTGCCTCGTCCTCGACTTGCCCTATGCTATTAGCGATGATATTCACTCATTGATGTTAATACTGATCATCCTTCCACATATCCTTGGTAAAGCGAACAGCCTGGTTGCGGCCGGTATCCTTCGCTTGATACAAGGCTACATCAGCGTATTTCAGGCCACGCCACAGGGATTCATCGTCACCAGGAAATTCACTGACACCAATACTGATCGTTTTGGTAATACGCTCACCGGTATCCAGGGTGAATTGGTGATCTTCAAAGGTTCGACACATTTTCTCAGCAACGGTAAGGGCTTCACCTGGCTCCACATCAACCAGCATGATAAAGAACTCCTCGCCACCAAAACGGAAGATCAAATCTGAATCCCGCACACTCTTCTTCAGTATTTTTGAGGTTTCGACCAGAATCAAGTCACCAGCATCATGACCATGAGTATCATTGACCTGTTTAAAATAATCCAGATCACACATCAACAGACCAATGGTCTTGTTACGACGCATAGCTGCAGAGCAGATATTCGTCGCCGATTCCTGCAAAAAACGCCGGTTATGCAGACCTGTCAGAGGGTCGCACAGTGCAGACTCTCTCAGGGTAGCAGTCAGGCGCTTAGACTCAATAACCGGCAGCGCTTCTTTAATATACTGTGAAGCTTTATCGATCTGATCTGCAATATGCCGCCTGGTTTCACTGTCTTCCTCACCCGAAAAGTTAAACTGTACCACACCGATAGTCGCACCACCGATTGTCATAGGAATACAGACATGGTTGCTGCCACCATGATCAATAAACTGCTTACAGATTTTCGGGAAATCAAATGAGCTAATACCATGACCGGTGCGTTTGGCTTTACATAGATTACAGTTGTCCAGAATCTCCTGATTACAAACCTGGTCGTTTTCATTCAGGGTCAGAGGATAAACCGGCTTCATGCGTTTATGGATATCATCTACTTCAAAAATAACCGGCGATTGAAGTTTGAGGTCTTCAGTAAAAACATCATAGAGGCGGGAATAAACATCTTCCATGACATCATCTTCTTCGATCACTTTGCGGAAGGTCGTAAGGTCACTGATCGACTCCATTAAGGCATTAAACTCTGTGGACAGAGCACCAATCTCATCAATTGAGGTAATTGCAATGCGCTTACGCAGATCCACATCCCCCTTGCCCTGAGCCACATCTTTCAGTCCATTAATCACTTTTTCCAGGCGTTTAGTTAGAGAGTTCCCAATCCACCAGGCCAGCGCCATCGTCAGCAGGGCAAAAAATATCCCCCCGGCAATGGCCAAATTACGTAGGGTAAGTATTTCAGCCTGCACATCATCCAGATAGATGCCGCTGCCTACAATCCAACCCCAGGGCTTGAAGCTTTTGACATAAGACAGCTTAGCGACCGGATCTTTCTCACCGGGCTTAGGCCACATATAGTCGACAAAACCTGCACCATAGGCATTGGTGACATTCACAAACTCTTTAAACAGCAGAGTGCCATTAGGGTCCGCAAAATCACTGAGATCTGTGCCATTCAACTTTGGCGCCGTAGGGTGCATCACCATCCGGGGATGGGTGTCGTTAATCCAAAAATACTCCCGGCTGCTGTAGCGCAAGCCATTGATCGCTTGCTTAGCACGCTCCTGAGCGTCTTCGGTGGACAGTTCTCGACTCTCCGCGAGTGACTGATAGTGAGTAAGCACACCAAAGGCTACTTCAACGGCCTGACGTGTGGCATCTTTTTTACCCGCCATAATGCGAGATTCAATATGAGGGATAAACACCGCAAAAGTGACGGTGAGAATGATGCATACCCCAATAAAGGAGGTCAGCAGGATTTTTGGCAGAATCGGCCAATTGCGCAGATAAAGCGATTTCAGCATGGGGTCCTCAAGCAACGAAATAGTCTAATACTCAAGCACCTAAACAAAAGCTTCTCTGAAAGGATCTCCTCTGCTTAGAGGAAGTGAAACGAAAGACCTTTATTTAAGTGTGTAGGGTACAAAATTGATCCATGGACCTATTTAGGACAGCCATTATTTTAGAAAAAGACCATTAAAGCAATTGCGATATTACATATCAGACAAAAAGACTGACAAGTACTAACCTTCTGTATTCATATGGAAACATGACCTTTCTACCTTGAATACACTGGCATGATATAGCGGCCCATTACGTTCTCAGGATCATTTCAAGTCGTAGGTCGCTTCAGCACAGACGTTTTTCGACGTTTATCCCCTGATCCTCTCCAGCCACAGGCCTGCGAGGATAGCAATATTTATGCTGGAGTGCTTAATTATCAAACGATCCAATGGTTACAGACTCACAGCAAGCTATGCCATAATGCGCCGCTTTCAATACTTGATCTGAACCATGTTATGAATTATCACGCTGCTATTTTTGATATGGATGGTTTGCTTCTGGATACCGAACGCGTTTGTATGCGTATCTTTAAGGAAGCCTGTGCCACTCTGGAACTCCCTTTCTATGAAGATATTTATCTCTCCATTATCGGTCGCAATCCAGCAGGTATTGAACAGATCTTCCGGCTGGCTTACGAGGCCGATTATGAACATTTACATGATGAATGGCGCAAAAACTATAACGCTGTGGTGAAACATCAGGCCATTCCGGTTAAACCAGGCGTAATAGAATTACTGAAATGGCTGAAAAGCAAAAACATTCCAATTGCGGTGGCAACCTCTACCGTTAATGATGTCGCGAAGAAAAAACTCGCTTTAGCTGGGCTGGACCAATACTTTGATTGCCTGACCACGGGTTGCGAGGTGAAGCACGGTAAACCAGATCCTGAGATCTACTTACTGGCAGCCAGTCGACTCGACGTTGATCCTACACTATGCCTGGCTTTTGAAGACTCAAACAACGGGGTTCACTCGGCATTTGCTGCTGGTATGATCACTTATCAGATACCAGACCTGGTTGAACCTTGCGACGAAGTACGAGCGTTGGGTCATAAGATCCGGCCATCAATGCATCGGGTACTGGAAGAGCTTCAATAGTGTTGAACGCCAACTATCTTGGCAAACGCCGATATAAAAAAACACCGACCTTCCTTTGCAAACATCAATGATATCACTGATACATCATTTCGAAATACAGTGAAAAGCCCTTCCGGAACTATTCCGCGTCGGGCTTTTCAGATGCTTCTGTACCGGACTCTTCCGACTGAGTTTTCTCCAGCACCGCGATTTTATTCTGGTAATCCTTTAATACAATGAACAATGCCTGCTCAGCGGTGTATGGATCGACCTCATTGGTTTCCAGTAACTCAATCAGGTCGACGGCCAGTTTGATATGATCCGGTGCAGTATCTAACGACATAGGGCTTCTCGTTTGCTTTTACGCATTCATTTGCAGTTGTTTGAACCACAACGCTAAGAAAGCCTACAGTCTACATCATCTCGGCACCGAAATTTAATCGATAACTGATACCTCCGTACCAACCGGTGTCTTCATCCTGCCATTGCCGTTTAAATTGACTCAGGTTGACGGACCATAGCTGCTGCTTATTTGGGGAATAATTAACAACAAAACTGATGTTTTCCGGTGTGGCTTGTGGATCGATCCCTAAGGTCGTAAACAACTCCGAATGACCATAAGAATCCACCTTTTGGGTCAGGCGATCATAACGGCTGGAGATCTGCCACTTCGGAGTGATGGCGTAGCTGATCAGACCGTAGAAGCCGTAGCTGTTATCATCCAGATCCAGAAACTGATCCGAGGTGACGATTTTGCTATCCTGTTGACGTTTGATCAGCTCGCTTACCAGCTGCAAGTCCTGATACTGCCAACGCCCCGATAAAACAATCTGGTTCAACTGACCTTTTAACTGATAGCTGACATCACTGTTACCGTGTGAGTGATCACTTTCACTGCTTTGATAGTTTTGATCGCTGTGCAGATAGGCCAGCTTTAGATCCAGGTGACCCAGCTCACTGAGATCAAAACCCTGATCCAGGTACAGTGTTTGCGTCTGGCTCAAACGGCTATTATGCCGCTGACCGGCAATATTGTTTTCACCGGAGAAAACTTCCACGCCTACCGTGGAGCCATGACTAAAGCGGTAGCTCAGCTGGACACCTTCATCCGATAACTCTTCCCCCATCAGACCTTGATAAACCAAGGGAGCGTTTGGATAAAGCAGGTTGTTATGGCCCTCGGCATTATAAAAACCGATATCCGAGTAAAAACGACCAATTCTCAGCTGCCAGGGCCGTTCTTTTGAACGCTCACTTTGGATAAATGCCTGATCTAACTGAAACTCTGATGACCCATCGTGGCTGTGATTACTGATCGCACCATGGATCAGCCAACCGTTGTCCAATGCGCTGGTCAGGGCCAGTTTAAACTCAGCGCTATTAAAGCCATTTTCCAGTGCTTCTGCCGGTTGATACGGCGGAGTCATCACCTGATAGTTGCGGTCATCAGGCAAGCCCTGAATCAGATGTTGTTCCAATTCCAGCTCAATACCCAAACCAAAATCCGGCACATTCAATTTTGATCCATGGGCAATCGCCTGTGTAGGCACTGCTAAGCCTGTCAGAATACAACCCATCAACACAGCTTTATTAATACTCTGTTTTTGTCCCTCAGAATTACTGCTAAACAGCTCACTCTTCCGGGAAATATAAGTCAAAAAATGACGCATTAAGGGTTCCGCCACACTATCATTGATGAGGATTTGAGAAACGTGCATCTTGATTAAAACTCTTATCGGTCAGAGATTTCAGGAAGTTCAAAAGATCCTGCTTTTCCTGTTCTGTCAGACTAAAACCACCGACAAAACCACTCTTATTGGGGTTTAAACGACCATCACCTGTCGGCACACCGTTCACAGTCGTCGGGGCACGGCCACCTGCGGCATACATCTCTATCACCTCTTCCAGGGTATCGACAGAACCATCGTGCATATAAGGGGCCGTCACTTCGATATTACGCAGAGAGACCGGACGGAATTTGCCCTTGTCTTCTTCCTTACCTGTCAGCTCATACAGCCCTTGATTACCTGAGGGATAGCTGCCGTTGCCATCTATGTTATAGAGGCCGTTATTAAAGAAAGGCGCTTCAAAAAATACGGTTTGGCTATGGAGTGTGGACTGGGAGAAGTTAAATCCGCCATGACAATGGAAACACTCGGTCTTTTCACTGAAGAACATCGCCATGCCACGCTTTTGAGATTCAGTTAGCGCCGTTTCATCGCCTTGCTCATAACGATCAAAGTCGGAGTTAAACGACACCATACTGCGGATAAAAGATGCCATCGCTTTATTGATATTGCTAAAGTTGATGACATCTGTAGCGTTCGTCTCAGCACTTCCAGCAAATTCATCAGGAAACGCTTCGGTGAACATCTGCTGATAGGCCGTATCGGTGCTGATACGCAGCAAAATTTCTTCCTTGTTGTGATCATTAACGCCCAGCTCAACAGGGAATTCAGCAAACAAGGGCACCATATGCTGATCTGCCAGACTGGTCAGAGAATGATTGGCCCAAGTAAAAGTCGAGTTATAGGCTACATTCAGTAATCCCTGGGAGTTTCTGGCCAAAACTTCGCCTGTCGAGCCTGTTGGCAGTGCGGTACCATCGGCAAAGCCCAACTCCTGCTCATGACAACTGGCACAGGATTGCGTCTGATTACCGGACAATCGGGTATCAAAAAACAGATGTCGACCCAGCTCTACCTTTGCAATGCTCATGGGGTTATCTTCCGGCACGAACGGCGCAGGCACACTGGCAGGGATACGAAAATCAAAGTCGCTTTGACTGGCACTGTATTGCGTATGCTGGCCGCCGGAATCGCCACAGCCTGTCAACATCAAAGATGAAATAAGAGACAAACCCAAGGTCAGGCTTAAAGACCCCGATACAGAAACCAGTCGAGCTGGCTTCTGCAGAGGAGTTAGAACGGTCTTAGTCTTCACTCCAACCGGTATCATTACAGCGTACCTTTACCAAAAAAGGTTTGCGCACTGTCGGTCAAACCGATATTGGCAAAAGGACCGGCGCAATCCGGGTCCGTTACGCCAGACATACAGCCAAAAGGTAACGGCGTGCTGGTGGATAGATCAGAGTCAGACATCAAACGACCGTAGTCTACGGTGACCTTATTGGCTTCAATATCAAAATCAGCCAGAGTAATCGTTGGACGATTTGGATTACCACAGGTTACCTCTTCACCGGTCGTTGGATCACCGGAACAATCCGTGCCACCCAGATGGAAGAACCACTGATTGGATACCTGTTCGACACCTTCGCCGTCGATATAGGTGTAAGGTGTTTCCAGAGCCACATCGATACGGGCATGCTTATAACCGCTCTGCCAACGCCAGAACAAACCTGAAATATTCAGAGGAGAGGCCGCTACCGCAGAATCCTGGTGGTTCAGCTGCCCCGGTACACCGACACCAAACTCCAGACCAACGTAGTTACCTGATGCAACACGCCCCTTAATTTGCATATTGGTTTCAGCAGTACCGGTACAGCTACCATCACCGGTTTCAAAGTCCAGTAGCGCCACTTCATCGGTCTGCCAAACACCATCATTGATCAGCGCAACATCATGACGATTCCCCTCAGCATCAATCAGCTTAACGCCGTGTAGGTAGATACGGTAATCGGTAAAGCTGGCGGACGAGCTTGCGGTCCCCAGACCACCAAATGTGGTATCACAGGCAAACGGCTGGCCATTAACCTCAGCAGCAAAATTGATGGTGATATCCCGCTGCGTATTTTCAGAAGTGTCCTTGTCGTTATCACTACTACCCAGGCAGCCGGTCAGTGCGCCAGTACAAGTGATCAAGCCTAAGGCAATTAGTTTTTTCATTATTATTCCTCCATTGCAGGCCCGTGATGCTAACGTGCTGAAATAGAGGAAAAAATTAGGCAAAGTGTCGCGCGGCAAAGCGCCTCAGAGGCGATTTGTCACAGTAGGGCAAAGTGTCGCAGATAACCGGCAGAGATTCCTGAGCAATACCCTATACCGATACCAGATAGAATGGCTTCACTCCAGCTGGACTAAAAGCCGGTGCTTCAGCGTGAACAAAATAAACAAAATAAACAAAATAAACAAAATAGCCTTTTTGCCCGTTATCTTTTGCTTTATTAACCAAAAGTCTAACGTGGGAGAAACATAATAAAAGTAATAAAAGAGGCTACCCATGATTAGCTGGCTGCGTCGCATCAAGGTCACCACCCGGATTATGTCTCTGGCGTGTTTTCTGGTACTGGTGAAAGTGTCCATACTGCTGTTCACTCTGCATGAACTAAAACTTATCGGGCAAAACAGCCACCTGCAGCTGGAGCAGGTCAACGAGCAGAATCGCTGGATTCAGCAGGAAGCGGAATTGATCGATGCTCAGGCCCATACCCAGGTCAAACTGCAGCAAGCCCAAGCGATACAACGCAGCTACTCCGATATGCTGTTCTGGTATTTTGATGGCAGCGTGACCCAGTATTATGCCTCCTTGAACCAGGCTGCCGCCTCAGCCGATCAACTGGAAGAACAACTGGCCGCATTAGCACTGGACTCAGAAGCCGGAGCCCTGATCAGACCGATGCTGAAGAATCTATCCAGCTATCGTGAAATTATGGATAGCGCGATTCAGTACTATCAGCAGGGCCGAAATAATCTGGCGGGTGCAGAGATCAGCGATGCTCATATTGTAGTGCAGGATATGAACAGCCAGCTGATGGAGCTGACTGAACTCTTTCAAGGCCGCTTAAAGCAGGCGAATCTTCAAGTGCAAACCGCTGTAGACGAGACCTTTGCGGCCAGCGGACAGGTTGCTAACCTCAGTCAGCAAAGCAGCCAAAGTATCAACCATATCTCTCAGGTGACTCTAATGATTCTTGTTGTGAGCGTACCTCTATCTATACTGGTTGCCGTGGCGATTATCAGCTCCATCACGCGGCCACTGAAAAGCCTGCAGGAGCAACTGCTGACCATCGAAAAACAGAGTGACCTGACTCAGGATCTAACCCTGGAAGGCCAGGATGAGATCCGTACTATGGCAGAGGCCACACAACGCCTGGTCGCAAAATTCAGAACTACCCTGAACGATGTGGATCAACTGGCCAGCGAACTGAAAACCAGTGCTAATCAGGGGCGTGGTGTCAGTCAACGCACCCATCAGCAAAGTGAAGAGCAGAAACAGCTAAGTGAGATGATCGCCTCTACTGCGACGGAGTTGGGTGCCAGTGCTGAGGATATTCTACGCACCACAGATCAAGGCCTGCAGCGGGTAGAAACTTTGACCCACAGCGCTCAGAAGGGCCAACAGGATGTACTGGCTACCGCCAAAACCGTGGGTGAACTGGCCGATCAGTTTGAACAGGTGGAAGATAGCGTACAAACGTTAGTCA
This sequence comes from Oceanospirillum beijerinckii DSM 7166, assembly GCF_000422425.1. GTDB lineage: Bacteria > Pseudomonadota > Gammaproteobacteria > Pseudomonadales > Halomonadaceae > Oceanospirillum > Oceanospirillum beijerinckii. Next base: position 9,867 of record NZ_AULT01000015.1, on the reverse strand, counting down.
AGCACAGCGCTTCGATCAGTTCAGTATTGGAAGTGATTCAGGATATTGCCGAACAAACCAACCTACTGGCGCTGAATGCCGCCATTGAAGCCGCCCGTGCAGGCGAACAGGGACGCGGTTTTGCAGTGGTTGCCGACGAGGTCCGTACTCTGGCCCAACGCACCAGCCAATCCACCGATGAGATCCAGCAGATGGTGACGGTACTGCAGCAGCAATCCCAACAGGCGATCGAATCACTGGAGCATAACCGCTCCCAGGTTGATGCGGGCGTACAACTGTCCAAACAAGCGGAAAATTCCATTCAGGGCATTATTCGCGAGCTTACCGCGTTGACCGAAGTGAATCACTCCATCGCGATCATTAGCCAAGAGCAACAACAAGCAGCATCAGAGGTTGATCAGGGCGTGCAGCATATTTTGGAGCTGGCACATAATGTTGCCACTCATGCTTCAGATTCCAAGCAGGTGAGCCAACATCTGGATCAAATGGCGGAGCAATTGCAAAAGCAGCTCCAGTTATTTAAGCATTGATTCCAAAAAAAACAATGTTCTTAAACAAAAAAGCACCGCCGAAACGGTGCAAAGCTTCCCAAGAAGATGACTTAGCAGGAATAAGAACGGCCTGTCAGACAGGCCGTTGAGAGTTGACAACGCGTTCTAGCAAACAGTTGGCTAGATATCGGAAGGCGGCGACAAAATGCCTTCCGATATTGAGGGCAATTCTTAGAAGAAGCCCAGAGGGTTGATGTCGTAGCTTACCAGCATGTTCTTAGTCTGCTGATAGTGATCCAGCATCATCTTGTGAGTCTCACGACCTACGCCAGACTTCTTGTAACCACCGAATGCAGCGTGTGCTGGGTACTGGTGGTAGCAGTTGGTCCATACACGACCCGCTTGGATACCACGACCCATGCGGTAAGACAGGTTCATGTCACGGGTCCATACACCCGCACCCAGACCAAACTCAGAATCGTTAGCAATTGCCAGTGCTTCAGCTTCATCTTTAAACGTGGTTACTGATACTACAGGACCGAAGATCTCTTCCTGGAATACACGCATGTCGTTGGTGCCTTTCAGCAGCGTCGGCTGGATGTAGTAACCGCCCAGCTCATCACTCAGTGCCTCTTTATCACCACCAATCAGTACTTCAGCGCCTTCGTTACGACCGATATCCAGGTAACCCAGAATCTTATCGAACTGCTCTTGAGAAGCCTGAGCACCGACCATTACTTCAGTATCCAGTGGGTTACCACGTTTGATCTGACCGATACGCTCAATCACTTTACCGATGAAAGCTTCGTAGATGTCTTCCTGAATCAGCAGACGGGAAGGACAAGTACATACTTCACCCTGGTTGAAGAATGCCAGTACAGTACCTTCAACACACTTGCTGATGAACTCGTCTTCCTGATCCATAACATCGTTGAAGTAGATGTTTGGAGACTTACCACCCAGCTCAACAGTAGAAGGAATGATATTCTCAGCAGCACATTTCAGAATGTGAGAACCCACAGGAGTAGAACCGGTGAACGCGATCTTAGCGATACGGGTAGAAGTTGCCAGAGCCTGACCCGCTTCTGCACCGTAACCGTTAACAACGTTCAGAACACCTGCAGGCAGCAGATCTTCGATGGTTTCCAGCAGCACCAGAATAGAAGCAGGCGTCTGCTCAGCTGGCTTCAGTACGATACAGTTACCCGCAGCCAGTGCAGGAGCAATCTTCCAGGCTGCCATCAGCAGAGGGAAGTTCCAAGGAATAATCTGACCTACAACACCCAGAGGCTCGTGGAAGTGGTATGCCACAGTGTTGTGGTCAACTTCACCGATAGAACCTTCCTGCGCACGGATACAACCCGCGAAGTAACGGAAATGATCAACCGCCAGAGGCACGTCAGCGGCCAGAGTTTCACGCACTGCCTTACCGTTATCATAAGTTTCAGCGACTGCGATTTTCTCCAGATTAGCTTCCAGACGGTCAGCAATCTTCAGCAGCAGGTTCGAACGTTCAGTTACAGAGGTTTTGCCCCATGCGTCCTTGGCTGCGTGTGCTGCATCCAGTGCCAGCTCAATATCTTCTGCTGTAGAACGTGGAATTTCACAAATCACCTGACCGTTTACAGGTGAGGTGTTTTCGAAATATTGACCCTGTACAGGCTCAACCCATTTACCGCCAATAAAGTTACCGTAACGCTCTTTAAAGTTTACAACGGCGCCTTCAGTTCCAGGTTGTGCATAGATCATCGTATATAGCCTCTGTTTGTTTTTGTCTAATTAAACGGTCTCTGGCAAGAAAAACCGTTTTAGGGCATTCATTTGAATTAACTTGTGCTTAACAAGCTTGGTAGACACATCTTGGTTCATCAGAAGCGATGCTGACATGACACTTTGGAGGGCAAAAAACAGTACTTTAGTACTAATTTTCAAGATCTGGCTCGAAGGACTAAAAATCCCTTAGTCATTAGGGATATAGGGCCATAAAACCATATAACTGAGGGGTATATTACAAAGGTATTCTCCCTAGCAGCCCGTCGGACTATTAACCCATTTCATCCTGGTCTCGGGTAATAGTCCTTTTCATTGTTTTAGACCATTACATCTTAAACTGCTGCAAAATATCAGACAGTGCTTTGATATTGACCTGCATCTGAACAAAGGCCTGCTCACTGGAGCTGGTCGCCGATGAGGTCTGCCGGGACAGTTCCGAGATAGACACCACGTTCTCAGTAATCTCCGATGCCATTGCTTTCTGTTCAGCCGTCGCTGTTGCAATCTGGGCACTTTTCTCGCTCATCTCAGATACCAGATCGATAATCGAGCGGAACAGGTCTCCGGCAATCATCACCTTTTCTGTGCCGGTTTGAGTAGAGGCTAAACCCGCTTCGATCATATCAACCGCTTTTGTCGAAGCGATCTGCAGACGATCAATCATGCCCGAGATCTCTTCCGTTGATTGCCGGGTTTTCTGGGATAGCATTCTGACTTCATCGGCCACGACGGCAAAGCCTCGGCCCGCTTCCCCGGCTCTGGCGGCTTCGATAGCCGCATTCAGGGCGAGTAAATTGGTCTGTTCGGAGATACCCTGAATCACATCAGTCACCGTCGCGATCTGCTCCACATCCTGATTCAGCTGGGCAATGGTATCGGCGGTGAGCTGAATATTATTGGACATCTCGCGGATGGTATCCGTCGCCTCATCAACCACATGCTGGCCTTGAGAGGCGCCAGCCAGGGCATTCTCGGTTGCTTTAACCGCCAGCTCGGCATTCAATGCCACTTCGCTGGCGGAGGATTCCATCTGACAGATCGCTGTCGCGACCTGATGGGTATTTTTCTCCTGATCATTGGCCCAGTGTACGGTTTGAGCGATCTGGTTTGAGGTGGCATCCACCCGGTCGTGCAAGTTAAGTCCAATGGCATTCGCCGAGGTGATGACTTCACTGATTTTACCTGCGAAGTCGTTAAAGCCTTTCGCCAATACACCCGCTTCATCGTTGGCATTGTAGTTGATGCGTTGGGTCAGATCCCGATCACCCTCAGCAATTGAGATCAGAGCATTAGAGATCTCATCAATGGGCTTAAACAGTTTCTGAACGGTATAGGCCATGATCACAATAAATACCAAAGCCAGAGAAACACTGATCAACACCGCCCGAAGGATAGAGGCATTAATATCCTGATACAGATCAGACTCCGGTATTTCTGAGACTAATATCCAACCGCCGGATGCTAAAGGCGTGGATGCTAAAACAAGGTTCCCTTTATTCTGATCCGATATTGTCAGAGTGGTTTGGCTTCCTTGAGTTAACTGCGCCAACCCCTTTGCATCCAGACCGCTGATCAGTTCGGTTACCGGCAAACCAATATACTGCTTATTTCCATGTACCTGGACCAAGCCATCGCGATTGATCAGGTAGACAATGCCATTTTTACCAATACGGTAGTGACTAATCACCGTGGATAGCTCATTGAGGGATTTTCCGATCCCACCCACACCCAGTAGGCGACCCTGACCCTCGATACGAAAGTTAATAAAACCTGTCAGATTACCTGTCGTCTCATCATTATCAATATTGAGTTCGTAACGTTGTGCACTCTTGATAAAGTTAAAGTACCAGCTATCGTCATCACTATCGGGGCTGATGGTTTTCAGCACGCCCTGGCCGTTATAAAACTTGCGACTCTGGTCTGACACCAGAAACACAGCGGATGACTCACTGTTGGTTTTCAGGCTATCAAGATAGCGAATTAAGCTGTTGTAGCCATCGCTGTACTGACCACCTCCCTGTGCACTATTCCCCTGCTCTTCATCCATTAGCCAATGCTGAATATAGCTATTTTCCGCTAACCCCTGGGAGTGAATAATCGCCTTATTGATATAGTGATCGATCTTCCCTTCGACCTCCCCCAGCACAGCAGGCAGCTCCTGCTTTTCTACCCGTCCCACCGTCAGCTGATACATTTCATTAAAATTGATAAAGATCGACAGAAAGATCAGCGCCATTAACGCCAGGCTGGGAAATAAGATTAACTTTGCCCGAATACTCATCGTTATAACCTCTACGATGTTGTTCAGTGTTGGTTTGCACCAAAGCTAAGAAATAGGGAAAGCCTGGACGGTTAACGACAGCAACCGACCAGGCTAAAAATGAAATTAAGCAGAAGGACCTCAAGCCGCTTCGTGTAAGGCTGCGGTCAGATCCATAATGGCTTGCTTGCCATCACCAAACAGCATCACGGTGTTGTCCATCGCAAACAGTGGATTGGGCAATCCGGCAAAACCGGGGCTGAGGCTGCGTTTGACCACGACCACATTTTTGGCGTGATCCACATTCAGAATCGGCATGCCATAGATAGGACTGCCCTTATCTTCCCGGGCCATCGGATTGGTAACATCGTTCGCGCCAATCACAATCGCCACATCCGCTTTACTGAAGTTGGGATTCGATTGCTCCATGGTTTTCATAGCGTCGTACTCCACTTCAGCTTCTGCCAGCAGCACATTCATATGGCCCGGCATACGACCGGCAACAGGATGGATGGCAAATTCGACGGTAACACCCCGGCTTGCCAAGGTATCAGCCAGCTCCCGTACCGCATGTTGCGCCTGAGCCATAGCCAGTCCAAAGCCTGGGACAATCACCACACGCTTCGCATCTTCCAGCATCAGGCTGACTTCATCTGGCGAGGAGGATCTTACCTTGCCCTCGTAGATCTCATTGGCATCCACCGTGTTTTCACCCACTTCCGCCATCTTGCCAAACAGCACATTAAGCAAAGAACGGTTCATGGCGACACACATAATCTGCGTCAGAATAATGCCGGAGGCCCCCACTAAAGCACCGGAGACGATCAGTACATTGTTGCTCAGAATAAAACCGGCAGCGGCTGCTGCGATACCTGAGTAAGAGTTCAACAGCGCAATCACCACCGGCATATCCGCGCCACCGATGGGCATCACCAGAGTGACACCCAGTACCAGCGACAACACCACCAGAATGGCAAAGGCCTCAACACCTGCCTGATCGGTGACCAATAACCCAGCCATAATCAGCGAAGTCACTAGCAAAGCCAGATTGATCAACTTCATACCGGCAAAGCCAATCGGCTGCCCCGGAAGAAGTTCCTGCAGCTTGCCAAAGGCCACCGCACTGCCGGAAAAGGTCACCGTACCGATCAGCACGGCTAACATAATGGAAGCATTGGCTAATATCAGCGTGCCATCCGATAGCCCCGCTTCAGTTGATAAAGCGCCAGCAGATCCGCTACCTATATAAATCATGGAAAAATAACTGGCGGCTGCGACACCCAGTGAAGCTCCACCACCCAGGCCATTTAAAATAGCCACCATCTGCGGCATAGCGGTCATCTGTACCTTCACCGCCATCAACACACCTATCACAGTACCAATCGCCAGACCAGCAACCACTAAGCCATAGCTCACCACCTGCTGATCCAGCAGGGTGACGATAATCGCCACTAACATGCCTAGTGCAGCCAAACGGTTACCACGAACGGCAGTACGTGGACGGGTTAGGCCCTTAATACCCCAGACAAAAAGCAGCGCCGCTACCAGATAAAACAGATTAATCATCGTGTCGTTCATGGCTAGCCCCTCCGCTTAAACATATTCAACATGCGATTGGTCACCATAAAGCCACCGACCACATTGATGGTGGCAAAAACGATGGCGATAAAACCCAGGGCCTGAACGGCAAAACCGGCTTCTTCACCTGTACCTGCGGCCAGGATAGCACCCACAATGGTGATGCCTGAGATGGCATTACTGCCCGACATCAGCGGGGTATGTAGCGTAGGCGGCACCTTGGTGATCAGTTCCACACCGAGAAAAACCGCTAAGGCAAAGAGCGATAGCAAAATAACAAAGGCTTCCATTACGCCACCTCCTCTATTACAGACTCAGTTGCTAGGGATGACTCTTCTGAAGGCGATGATGCCATCGTTGACCCGACAGCTGGGGCCGAAGTTAAAGATGAAGCCGGTAATGGCGACAGCCCAAGCCTTTCTCTCACCCGAGGGTGTTGAATATCACCACCATAACTGACCACGGCTTCCCGAATGATCTCATCGTCAAAATCCAATATGTATTCGCCCTGATCATTCAGGATATGATTAAGGAAGCTCTCGATATTATTGCCAAACATCTGGCTGGCATGCTGGGCTACAGTGGACACGATATTGTCCGGGCCAATAATGGTGACTTCATGCTCGACCACCACTTCGCCGTGTTGAGTCAGTTCGCAGTTACCGCCGCGCTCGGAGGCCAAATCGACAATAATGGCACCGGGTTTCATATGCCGGACCATTTCGGCAGTAATCAAAACCGGAGATTTAGCACCTGGAATAGCAGCGGTGGTAATAACAATATCCTGTTGCGCCAGCACCTCGGTCATCAGTTCACGCTGCCGGTTTAGGAAGTCATCACCCTGGGCTTTGGCATAGCCGCCTTGGTCTTCGGTAGATTCGGCATCCAGATCCAGTTCTATGGGTTTTGCACCGACAGAGATAATCTGCTCTCGGGCGGCGGGGCGTACATCATAGGCTTCAACCACTGCGCCCATACGTTTGGCGGTAGCGGCGGCTTGCAGACCCGCAACCCCTGCCCCCATGATAAACACGCGGGCAGGGCTTAGATTACCCGCCGCAGTCATCATCATCGGGAAGATACGCTTGGAAAGACTTGCGGCAACCACCATGGCTTTATAACCGGACAAAGTCGCCATAGAGGACAATACATCCATGCTTTGTGCCCGACTGATACGGGGGATTAGTTCCATAGCGACGCTGGTGATGCCCTGCTCAGATAGAGCAGCAAACTTCTCCGGTTCACCCAGAGGGTCCATCATGCCGATCAAGAGCTGACCTGCGCGCAGTTGATCAAAGATCTGTGCCAGCACCTCAGCGGAAAAATTAACCTGTAGCAGAATATCCGCTTGTTGATGGATCTCCTCAGCAGACGATTTAATTTCAGCGCCCGCATTCAGGTAATCCTGGTCGTTGTAGCCCGCGGCTAAACCGGCACCGGTTTCAACGTAAAAGGTGACGCCTTTTTCGCTTAGACGAACGATATTCTCAGGGATCAAAGCGACCCTGGCCTCATTTAATGAACACTCTCGCGCAATACCAATTTTCATTTTTATACTCCCTAAGCTGCCCCTTTCTTCAGACAATAGAAGGCCTATGCACGTGTTCTTACACGCACAGACTTTGTCTTATGCTGAATACTTGCCAGGAGCTGGACTTAGTTTTTTATGGCTTATTCATAGCGAAACAAATCTATTGCGATATTTTCCTCACAAGACAGCTGAGAATAGGGTTCTGCTTGCTCTGGAATTTTTTGTTTCGCTGCTCTGTTATCGTGAGTATCGACTTAAACAAAAGGATTCCGAGATTCTCCAACCCGAGGCTGGAGAATCCGGTAACGTCTTACAGAGAAACCTTTTGTTTAGACAATTTGGCTTGTAGTTAGACTTCTAATCAGGCTCGACATTGGAGCCTCTCGGTTTGCAGCTCAATCATTTCAGTGGGACGAATCAGTTACAGGCCTGATTTAATACCGCCTGGAACAAGACATTACAGCCTGCGTGCAGCTCTTCAGGCTTGGCGTTTTCCGCTTCGTTATGGCTGATACCGTTTTCACACGGCACAAACACCATACCGGTAGGGGCGACACGGGAGATATAACAGGCATCATGACCGGCACCACTGACGATATCACGGTGGCTGTAACCGGCATCAATGGCAGCCTGACGTACAGATTCCACACAACCCTTATCAAACGGCACCGGTGGTGAGTACCAGATCTGCTCAAACTTCATCTCCAGACCCAGCTCATCGGCAATCTTAGCGCTCACTTCCCGCAGCTGCTCATCCATCTTGGACAGCACATCATCGTTAGGGTGACGGAAATCAACGGTGAAAAAGACTTCGCCCGGGATTACGTTACGGGAGTTCGGGAACACCTGCATCAAACCAACGGTGGAGCAGGCATTAGGCTGATTGGTTAAACCGATCTGGTTCACTTCATCAATAATCTGTGCGGCACCCACCAAGGCATCTTTACGACGCAGCATAGGGGTTGGGCCTGCGTGAGCTTCCTGACCGGTCAGGGTAATTTCATACCAGCGCTGTCCCTGGGCATCGGTGACCACGCCAATGGTGGTCTCTTCCTCTTCCAGGATAGGTCCCTGCTCGATATGGGCTTCAAAAAACGCCTTAACCGGAGAACCCACTTCGTGTTCACCGGCATAACCGATACGGTCCAGCTCTTCGCCCATGGTTTTGCCATCCAGATCTGCACGGCTCAGGCCATATTCCAGATCAAAGACACCGGCAAAGACACCGGATGCCACCATGGCAGGGGCAAAACGGGAACCCTCTTCATTGGTCCAGATGGAGGCTTCTACAGGGTGATCGGTTTCAATATTGTGGTCATTTAAAGTGCGGATCACTTCCAGTCCCGCCAATACGCCATAAACACCGTCAAACTTACCGCCTGTCGGCTGCGTATCGATATGACTGCCCATCACTACAGGTGGCAGATCATTGTTTCGGCCAGGACGACGGGCAAAGACATTACCGATCTTATCGACACGTACGGTACAGCCTGCTTCTTCACACCATTGGGTAAACAGATCACGGGCTTGCTTGTCCAGATCGGTCAGCGCCAGACGACAGCAACCGCCCTTTTCAGTACCACCGATCTCGCCCATCTCCATCAAGCTATCCCAAAGTCGCTGCTCATTTGTTTTTATATTTTTCATCGCTGAAAAGCTCCTGTTTTTTGGTATTGGCATCGCCCAAAACGGGCTTTCAAATATTTACCACAAGGTAAAATTTAAAATAGTTTTACCACTCGGTCAAATTTTATTTAAAGGAAAAATCTCTCATAAATTTTTCCTTTTGTTATTCAATGGGTTGTGTGCTCAATACTCTCTTTGGAATGAGGCTTTTTGTGGGTTGGATAAGCGAAGCGCCATTCGACAAGGCCCCTGCATATACCGGAAAATTGTCGGAAAGCGCCTTGCGGCTTTTCCGACCTTGTATCTCTCCGGAAATCAGGGTTAGCTACCTTGATGACCTGTAGAGTCCGGTGATGTTGGTTCCGACCTTAGTGTTTGACGCTGTAATGTAGATAAACGCCCAGACTCTCATTGTTCTCATACATTGAATGGTATCCAAGCACCTGTTTTCAGTGATGCTGCATATACAAGGTAAATGAGAGATGCATTATATAGGTATTGATATTAGTAAAGCTAAACTTGACTGCTGCTGGCTGCGTGATGTCGACAAAAGCAAGTTTAAAACCAAAGTTTTCAAGAATGTATCGACAGATTACAAAGCTCTGATA
>NZ_KE383830.1:46459-150076 GCF_000422425.1 Oceanospirillum beijerinckii DSM 7166 | reverse complement strand
ACAAGGGCATCTCCAGCAGAGAAGATGGCACATAAGTTAAGGACCAAGGCAGGACGAGCGATCTATGCCTTACGTAAACAAACGGTTGAGCCGGTCTTCGGTATTATCAAATCGGTCTTGGGCTTCCGTCAGTTCTCGCTACGAGGACTGAAGGGAGTGACAGGAGAATGGAGCTTGGTGTGTATGGCCTGGAATCTAAAACGAATAGCCAAGTTGCGCCTAAAATAAGGTATTGAACAGGGATATTCTCAAAAAATAGGAATATCCCTGCATAAATCGCAATTTTTTCTGATTTTTAAGCCTATTGACAGCTTAAGTCCGACAGGCTGCTAGGTGCCAATAAGAAAGCTCTTCGACACTTATCCTCTTCTTGCGCTCTTCTTGCCCTCTCCGGCCACTCACCGAAGGGGGTGATTTCCTTATGCTGGCATGTGCAAGTTTACATGAAGTTATAACATGTAAAATATTGTTTTTTCAGGTTCAATTATGATCAGATTACCATCAAATATCGGCGACTCTGTTAAAATTAAATCCATGCAAAATTATGTATGGATCTTCTGAAAAGCAGGATATTTATGAAACCTTTACTATTAACTCTAGCTTTGTCTTCTTTGTTTTTATCAGGCTGTCAGCTTACCCGGGTACAGGGACAGGTCGATGATATCGATGTCGATATTAAGAAGACACAAGAGCAAAGCAGTGAGCCTGCACCTAAATCGAAACATTGCCCTCCGGGACATGCGAAAAAAGGATGGTGTTAGCCAGACTCTTAGAAATTAGTTGCGATAGCAAACTGATAAGGAAGGGCCAACGGCCCTTTCCTGGATGGGATAAGGCACCTGAGAAATTATGCCAGAGACCTATTGCCAACAGCACTTTATCCTAAGCTTTGATAACAACGATACGGAGCCGGGGGAAACCAGCTCCCTTCGCATCAGAAACTGCGATTGATTGAGTTACCTGTTTCCGGTTCAAACTCCACGATACCAATCAAATCCTGTCCAAAAATCAGATTACCCGTATTTTTATTCAGCCACATAGGGCCGTAGTTCAATGAGTTAATCTTCAGAGGGCCGCCCATGCATAGCGGAAACCATTCCCAGTCTGATCGTTTACCGCAGCTTTTATGCGCCAGCAGGTATTTATTCAGCTTTGGATCATAAGCTGTCACCGTAACAGAGTTCATTTTACCAGAGACCCAGAACACTTCCCTTTTATCGTCCCAGACTACACGACGCCAGGCAGGTGGTTTAGGAGCTTTTCGAGTCAGCGCCTTTCTGTTGCCTGTAGCGGGGTCAATCTCAAAGAAGGTTTTCTCTCCACTGGAGTGAGTGTAAATTTTCCCATTATGCAGATACAGGCCTAACATAGGTCCACGCATATCAAACCCTCTGCCCACCTCCAGGCCATCATCTCTTCTGCCACTCAGCGTCACAAAGTCACACTTTGAGCCATCCGGGGAAATACGGGCAATACCTGTGCCCCCCATTTTATTGTTACTGAACGAAAGCAGGAATGAACCATCTGCCTGATCAATGGCAAATGCTTGCTGGGTATATTGCACATATTTCTGTGATTCTATTTTGATACTTTTCCGGCCAGATGGACATTGGCCATATTCTGCCGTCCGCCCTTGCCAGACTACACTTCGGTCGCCAGTCTCAGGGTCCACACGGAAAATTCTGGCCCCGCCACCCGATTTACCCTGCTCATAACCAAAACCGTACCAAAAGCCATCAATACCCGGCTGAATATCTTTCAGCTCAAAAAAGCGGGGGCCTTTAGCAATGACCCGATGGCCATATTCATCTTCTGCATCACCACTGATAAAGCGCCGGGACCAATCAGATAAGTTATAGGCTACAACCAGTCCCTTAGACTCTGCCCCCGCATCCCATTGCACCGAAGCAATCAGCTCATTTCTGTCGTAATCAATAAAACCACCGGTTAGCTCAGAATTGTAGTAATTCGCAAAAGAGGGCCCTTCTGCGATATTGATTCCCATATTTCTTGCTACTTCTGTTGGTCGCTGACAGACATTCAAACCTCCGGTATTCGCTCTGTTATTACCACAGCGGCAATCTGCAGGCAGTGCGGTTTTATGCTCAATATACTGTTTTAAGACACAGCTTCTATTGGCATATTCTGCATCGGGATTGGATAGCGATATTTCCTGCGCAGAAGCCGAAAAAGGCAATAAAACTGTAATCAGACTGGTGAATAGCAATTTATAAGGTTTCATCATTTCTCCATAAATGTAGCCTGCTGATGCGTAAAAACCGAGGGAGTTTTTACAATCGGCGAACCGGTGACGCCTATGTGAACGTGAATTTTATGGAGTCAATTAAACCTGAACAATCGGGGGTTAGTAGCAGCTTTTTTGGCTCTGCGGTACACTGCGTATAGAGCATAAATGGAAAAATCTTCTACTCTCTGCGCTATGTTTCAGCCTGCCGGCCGTTTCATACATGCAGAGAATCAATATCACTATAGGGGAAAAGGGCTAATCTCAAGCTGCACAGAGATATCGCCTCTGATTCAATGGATAGTCAGATCAATCTTTATCACTCGCTCGATGATGTTATCAGCCAACTTTATCAACTGGCCTTAACGACACCACATAGCTCATTCAAGGAGTCTGCATTTAAAGTTTTTGCCCGCTGTTTAAAAGCGGATAGTGGCGTATGGCTAACCCGTGCAGAACAACAGATTCCTTTTTATGAACAGGATGCCTTTACTCTTAATCTGCCAGAAGGCTTTATGGAGGATTACCATCACCTGTCGTCAGTATCGCAACAAGTACAGCAGGTATTTGGCATCATGCTGGGGTGTTTAGGACAGACAAAGGATATTCTTGATATTGTTCCCAAAGATGAGTGGCTGAATTCGGACATGTATCGTCTGTATTGTGAAAAATACTCACTGCATCACTCTTTAATGACCATATCCGTCGCACCTGAAAACCAGTTGATGCATATCGTCACACTGGCACGGCATGACGCAGATAAGCCGTTTACAACGGAAGAAAAGCAGATAAAAGAGTACTTAGTACCTAGCCTGATCGGCGCACTTAAGGTCAATATCCTTAATGGTTTTCAATCGACCTCACTCCCTACTGACGATATGGCCAAAAATGCCAGAGCCGTATTGGATCATTATGGCAATATTATTGAGGCCGAGACGGGGTTCTGGGATTTAAGCCAGCAGCATCAGCTGATTCATCAAGGTAAACTGTCTATCCCGGAAACCTTGCTCGATGGTATTTTTGAAGTTAAGGGGATTCCTTTTACCGCTCAAAGCGCTCATGGCCTGCTATACATTCAAGTACATAATGACCATAAACGCTTGTTAAGCCAGCGTCAGAAGCAAGTTCTGGAACTGATCCGCCAGGGTAGATCGAATAAGGAGATTGCATCTCTGCTGCAGATCACTGAAGCGACGGTGAAAAATCATGTTAAATCAATTCTGAAGCTCACCCACTGTTCATCCCGACAACACCTGATTTCTCAGCCAGACTATTAAGGACAATACATGGCGTTGCTACAATTGACTCCACCAAAAAAGCCACTGCAGCCTGGACAACAAATTGCCGGAATGTATGAAGGGATAAAAATATCGGATGAACTGGCTTTCAAAAAAGCCGTTATAAAACAATTAGCTTCTATAGTTGCAATAGAAAGTTTTTATTGGCTTGTGCAAGATTCAGAACACCAGCCTGATTGTATTACCTACTCAAACTCTGACTTTCATACAGCGTGCTCTCTAACTGAAGAGCAAATTACCATACTCAAAAAGCTACCTTTGACCAAAAAGCCAACCCCCCTGAGCCTGGATATTTTTCCGACAAAAAGCCAGCCCCTCTATATATCATCTCAATGCAATAAAACGGGCTTAATTCATACGCTGGTTGTTTCCGTTCTCAATGAAACAACAGAATACGGTGAACAGACAACAGATCTGCTGACATTGTTTTTACCACACATAATACAAGCATCTGCCCTGCAACAACTGAATGCCGCACGTATAAGCTGTTCGCAACCAGGTAGTCTATATGCAATATGTGGCTCATCAGGCGCCATAATAGAAGCCTCTGAATCCTTTGAAACGCTACTGGATCAAATGGGAGGACAATGGCTGGAGTGCATCTGTGCCTCGGCACCGGGCTTTATAGAAACAGACGATGTATTATGCAGAACGTACCTGTTACATGGCTTTACCTGTCTGGAAGCAATGCCACTACCCGATAGCTTTTCAGTATTGACATCAAAAGAGAAACAGGTCTGCTTTTTTCTGAGCAAGGCCTACACCAACAGAGCGGTTGCGGAACAACTGGGAAGTTCAGAGAAAACAATTGAGAACCAACTGACCAGTATCTATAAAAAATCAGGAGTCCGGTCAAGGGCAATGCTGATCCATACAATAAAGACTCACAGCTATACAGGTACCCTTTAAGCAAAGAGAAACAGTACCTGCATAAAGAGTTTTTGACATTTACACCCTTATCCTCTCCGACCGTTGGCCAAAGAAGAAAAAACCTCTGTATTTGCGCACTTACAAGACTGTATGATGACCTCGTCAGTATCAGTAGTATCAAATTAACGAGTCATTCGTCTGGAGTGCCAATATTTTTCTTTCCAGTAGGGATTATCCAGCCTTGATAAGATGACACCTTTTGACGTCGATGCATGCAGGAACTGATTACCTTCAACATAAATTCCCACATGTCTGACCTTTGAGCCTGTTCTGAAAAAGACCAGATCTCCGGGGCGCAGAGAGTTTTGCTTAATCCACACCCCTGTCTTTGATTGATATAGAGTGGTGCGTGGTAGCTCAATACCAAACTGTTTTTTGTAAACAACATATATCAATCCAGAACAGTCAACTCCCTTTTTGCTCGTGCCGCCAAGAGTATATCGAGTACCTTTCCAGTACTGATATTCTCGGTATAGGGCGGCTTTAACTGCCTGGGCATCAGAAAAACTGATTTCCTTGCCATGGCTAACAGCAGGGATTTCTGTTGTTGATCGCTTGGTGGAAGAGCCACAAGCCACCATCAAAAATGAAAGCAGTGCCACAACAACAATGGATAAGGACCTGTTCATGATGATACCTTCTCAACGAGAAAACCAGACATCCCAATCTATCCAATTGATTTATATGCAGTAAGTCATAATGTCTACTGATGTCACTACCCGATAGTATGCTGATTCTCAGTGATCAGCAAGATAAGACAGGTTATCTGACAAGGGCTTCCAGGAAGGCAAGGTGTACTGAGCTATATTATGTCTCAGATTGAGCCTTTATCACCCGTTCAACAATATGGCGTCCAATAGGAATGGCGGAAGTTGCAGCCGGTGACGGTGCATTACACACATGCAGTGAACGCGGGCTTTCAGCAAACAGGAAATCATGAACCAAGGTGCCATCCTTCAGCACGGCTTGTGCTCGGATACCTGCAGGATAAGGCTCTAAATCCTGCAGTTTTACTGAAGGGCAATATTTCTGCACCAGCTTGAGATAACCCGGTTTCCAAAGGGAATTCTTGGTTTCCACCAGACCGGTAAACAGGTGTTTTTTCAGTACACGCCAAAAGCCCGGAAAACGCACCATATCCCAGATATCGGTTGGGCTAATATTAATCTTGCCATAGCCTTCCCGCTTCCAACCCTGAACCGCATTGGGCCCTACGGTGACTGAGCCATCGATCATACGGGTCAGATGCACCCCCAGGAACGGCAGATCAGGATCAGGAATAGGATAGATCAGGTGTTTGACCACATCACTTTTATCTTCCGGTAAGCGATAGTATTCCCCCCGAAACGGCACGATCTGGAAATCGGTTTCGATACCCAGCATACGGGTCATACGATCCGCCATCAGGCCGGAACAACAGATCAGATAACGACAGTGAAAAGTGCCCTGATTGGTCTGTACCCGAATTTCGTCGCTATCTTCTTCCATCGCAGTCACTTGGGTGTTTAACAGTGTCTGACCACCCGTTTCACGAAAGCGCTCAGCCATCTTATTGCATACCTGGCGATAATCGACGATACCCGTTGTTTTGACCAGAATAGCACCCAGACCCTGAATATTAGGCTCTCTTTCTTTTAGCTGGGCCGCATCCAGCAGCTCTACATCCAGTTGGTTCTGATGACAGCGCTCATAGAGCGCCAGCATACGTTCATGTTCCAGTGGGTTAGTGGCTACCAGTAGCTTGCCACACTGGTCATATTTGATGCCGTTGTCCTGACAGAACTGGATGGTTTTCTCAACACCTTCCCGACAAAACTCCGCTTTCAGGCTACCGGGGGCGTAATAAACACCCGCATGGATCACACCGCTGTTATGGCCGGTTTGATGTTGGGCAAATGCAGACTCTTTTTCCAGCAGTACAATGCGTTTATCTGGACATTGCTGCTGCAACTGCCAGGCGGTGGAAAGCCCCACTATACCACCGCCGATAATCAAATAATCATATTGTTCGGTCATGATTGCTCTCAAATAGATAATCCACTTAAGCTTCGCTGGCTTTCAGTGCTTTACGGCTGTAAGTAAAAATAGCCAGAAAAACAATCAAGCCTGCTACGCTGATCAGCAGCTCATTATGGGGCCAGATCATAGCCACGCCTGCCAAACCGCTTAATACCCGCAGCGCCAGATTCAATTGGCTCTCCAGATAACCTTCCATAAAACCAGCTAAGGCATAGATACCAAACAGAGAGAAGAAGAAAATCGAAAGTACTTCTGACCAGCTGCCACCGATAAAGCCGGTATAGGCAAATAACAGTGGCACAATATACAGACCTTTTGCCACTTTCCACGCCATAAAACCGGTGGCCATCGGGGGCGTTTTGGCAATTGCTGCGGCAGCAAATGCGGTCAAACATACCGGAGGCGTGACATTACTGTCCTGAGATAACCAGAAGATAATCATATGGGCCGACAGCAGGATCATCGCCAATGTATCCGGGTCCAACGCCATTTCTAACAACTGGCCTTTAAAATCCCCAGGCACCAGTGCCAACAGCTGTTGAGCATCCAACTCACTCATAGGTGCCGATAATAACGCCGCTTTCTCAGCGTCAACCAAAAGAAAGATAGTTTGCGCTGCTTCAGGCAAGTTACCCGCCGCCATCATAGTCACCAGCCGCATCTCCGCAATCAGGCCATATAGTGCCGGAGCCGAAAGCGTCGCTAATACAATATAGGATGCGGTTACCGGCAGGCCCATACCCAGAATCAGAGAGGCCAGAGCAACCAGGATTAGGGTGATCAACAGACTACCACTGGCCCACTCAGTCACCATCAGGGAGAAGGTGTTACCGATGCCGGTCATCGCAACCACATTAACCACCAGCCCCACAGCAATCAGCAACATCGCTGTGGTTGCCATATTTTTCGAGCCTTGAGCCAACGCATCCAGAATATCTTTTAATCCCATGGGATGTTTGGATAACCAGGACGCCACCACAACGGAAATGATCGAGATACCCGCGGCATAGGTCGGCGTAAAGCCGTAGATCAGTAACGCAACCAACACCACCAGAGGCAATAGATAGTGCCAACCATCTTTAAATACTTCGCCTAATGGACGGCTTTCCAGTTCCACTGAACCTGCGTGGCTACGCATCGCTTCGATACGGACAAAAAAGCCTACCGACATAAAGTAAAGTAACGCTGGCAAAGCGGCGATTGAGATAATATCGACATAAGGAATCTGGGTATAAGACGCCATAATAAAGGCACCAGCCCCCATTACCGGTGGCATCAGCTGCCCACCGGTAGACGCCGCAGCTTCAACACCCGCTGCGAACTTGGCCGGGAAACCTGCTTTACGCATCAAAGGGATGGTGATCACACCGGTCGAAACGGTATTAGCTACCGATGAACCTGAAACCGAGCCCATCAAACCTGAACCCAATACCGCGACAAAGCCCGGACCACCAACAAAACGCCCCGCTGCACAGCGCGACAGTTCGATAATAAAATCCCCGGCACCGGACTTCACCAGAAAGGCACCAAACAGGATAAACATAAAGACATAGGTCCAGGAGATACGTGCGATCTGACCAAACATACCCTCGGAAGAGAAATAGCTACGATAAAGCACGGTTTCCAGGCTCAAGCCTGGAAAGCCAAACACACCGTCAATATACTGCCCCCACCAAAACACATAGGTCAGTGCGGTGACAATCATTGCAGGGATAAACCAACCGGTAGTACGCCGGGCCATCTCCAGAGCAATAAAGATGGCACAGATCGAGAAGACCCAATCCCACTGAGCAAATTTTACGCCCCCGGAATAGAGTTCATCCTCAAAGCCGATCAAATATAATGTACAGAGCAGTGCCGCCAGCCCCAGCAAGATATCCAGCACCAGAGCAAGCTTTTTACCCGCTGCAGTTTTGCTTCGGGTCATAGGCACCATCAAGGCACACAGCAGAGCAAAGCCGCCAAAGTGAATCGCTGACACCCAAAGTTCAGACAGGGTGCCCAAGGTATTAAAATAGATATGTGCCAGGGCGAATATTACACCCGTCCAATAGATAAAACGCCCCACAGTCGACTCTTCCGAGCGCTGTGTTAATTCCAGACTCTGTAGCTTGTCAGCCAATTCCTGATCGGTATTAGTCGAGGCAGTACTCATAACAGTATCCCGGTCATCAAAAGTGTCATACACAAAAACGATGGTGTCTTAACGACATAAATAACATCGTCAAAAATGCTGTTGCTAAACGAAATGAGGGGCCATCACAGCCCCTCAAAAAAGAGCGCTAAAGCTTACTCAGCAATCAGGTGAGCCGGAATCTCAATCCCCATCTCTTTATAGAAACGAGCGGCACCTGTGTGTAGAGGTACTGGTAAACCCGCAATCGCTTTTTCCAATGCCATCGCCTTAGTCGCTTTGTGAATACCATTCAGGAAGGGCAGGTTTTCGTACATGGTTTTAGTCAGCAGATACACATCTTCCTCTGGCAGATCATCACGAACGGCCAGAAAGTTAGGCTGCGCCATGGTATTAACCGCTTTACTTTGACCTGGGTAAGTATTGGCCGGAATTACAAAACGCGTCCAAAGTTGGTAGTTACCGTTGGCCTTTTTAATCTGCTCATCGGTAAAGTTCAGTAGCGTCATATCGCTGCCCAGAGCCGCATAAGCACGGGTCATTGCACTGGTCGGTACACCTGATGGGATATTCATACCGTTAACGGTGCCATTCTGCAGAGCATCAGCACTAGGACCATACCCCATATAAGCCAGATCAAAGCTATCAGGGTTAATGCCCAGACCGCTCAGAATCTGACGGCCAGAACCCTCGGTACCCGAGTTCTTCTTACCGATAGAAAACTTTTTACCTTCCAGGCCACTCAGGTCAGCAATAGTACCTGTTTTCGCAAACTCAGATTTAACAGCAAACTGTTCGACGTTTTGCCAAAGCATAGAAACTGAACGCAGGTGTTTTTGTGGACCTGAAGCCTTCAGTGCGCCATCGCCATTCCACGCCCAGGCACCATATAACCCTTGCAGAATGGCAAATTGCGCTTCGTTGTCACGCAGCAATTTTACGTTCTCACCAGAACCTGCTGAGTTAATGGCTGACAGAGACATTTTGTATTTAGGCTCCAGCTTAACCTTCGTCAGTGTCGCCAGGGCAACACCCACGGGATAATAGGTGCCACCCGTTGATGCGGTTGCCAGAATATAGGAGCGTTTCTCCTCTGCCTGCGCTAGACCAGTGACGCCCAGCGTACTGCTCATTAGCACGGCCAGGCCCAAGCTTTTCAGGCCCATATTTTTCAGGAAAGTACGTTTAGTCATTTTCATCGTTACGCCCTTAGATGGAATTTTTGTTTTTGGTGACTATAGGTATAGCAACTAAAGGGCCAACTTGCACAAAAACTCATAACATACTGTATTTAAAGGAAAATATAATCAAAACCCAATACAGATCATCAACCGATAAGCAATAATTTGCTTATCGGATACAAAATGATAGGCAAAAAATTGCTTATCAACAGTACGAAACGATTTTGTTTATCCCAATTATCCTTGATTAAGCGCCTTCCAGAGATAACAGTCAGGCTTAATTCCCTTTATATCTAACGGGCTACACCCAATAGGCAATTTTTTGCTTATTGGATAATCCAGTGCTGAAGCTGTAATCCTCTCAAAACTCAGCCTAAAGAAACTCATTACGATTGATATCGTATTTCACCATCTTCTGGTTCAGAGTCCTGCGCGGTAGATCCAATTGGTCCATCACTGCTTTAATATTGCCCTGATGTTGTTTCAGTGTGCGACAGATAACGTCACGCTCAAAATTAGCGACCTGAGCAGCCAGGGATAATGAACTGGCAACCGGCTGCTCAGCATCAAAGCCTGCGTCTTTTGGAAACAAGGTATCTGCTACTGATAACTCACCATCCAGGGCGTACCGTATTGCGGCATTTTTCAGCTCACGGACATTCCCCGGCCAGCTGTATTGCTGCATATTATCGATATCGTGATCCGTGATTCGACGCAGCGCACCTGAATCCTTAGTCACTGCCTTGCGAGCATAATGTTCAAACAGCAGAGGGATATCTTCCTGCCTTTCCCTTAATGGAGGTAGATATAGCGAGGTAACATTCAGACGATAAAACAGATCCTGACGAAAGCTCTCCTCTGTTCTTAGGTCTGCTTTAGAAGCGGCGATAATTCTCAGATTAACCTGAATCTGGTTATTGCAGCCCAGACGTTCAATCACACCATCCTGTAAAGCTCTCAGGATTTTCACCTGAAGATGAGCAGGCATACTTTCAATCTCATCCAAGAACAAGGTGCCATTGTTGGCATGCTCAAATTTACCAATACGTTTTTTTGCCGCACCGGTAAAAGCCCCGGCTTCATGGCCAAACAACTCACTTTCAATCAAGGCCTCAGGGATGGCACTGCAGTTGATTGGGACAAAATTATGTACGCCGCGGCTACTGAATTCATGAAGACACTGAGCAACTAATTCCTTACCGCAACCGGTCTCGCCATATATGATGACATTGGTATCCTGAACTGCAGCTTTTAGCAGATCTCGCTTTAATCGTTGTATAGAAGGTGATATGCCAATAATCCGATTATCAATACCCGACTGAGAGGCAATATTTTGTTGCAGCCGCAGGTTCTCCAGCATTAAGCGACGCTT
Source organism: Oceanospirillum beijerinckii DSM 7166 (assembly GCF_000422425.1). Lineage (GTDB taxonomy): Bacteria > Pseudomonadota > Gammaproteobacteria > Pseudomonadales > Halomonadaceae > Oceanospirillum > Oceanospirillum beijerinckii. The sequence goes on along the minus strand of NZ_KE383830.1, from coordinate 138,897 downwards.
TTCACAGGCCCTATCGATGGTTTCAACCAGACGCTCCGGTACAAAAGGCTTCTCAATAAAATCATAAGCACCGCTGCGCATTGCGTGGATCGCCATATCCACATCACCATGGCCGGTGACCAGAATAACCGGTAACTCAGGAATCATCGTCCGGGCCTGAGTCATCAGTTGCAGGCCATCCATGCCGGGCATTTTAACATCTGTTACCAGAATACCGGGGAAGTCTTCATTCAGAACGGTCATCGCCTGCTCAGCACTGTCGCGGCTGATAACCTCAAATTGAGCCATCTTAAGCCACTGCTCAGTGGACTGGCGGATCATCGCCTCGTCATCAACCAGTAGGACGGTCCCCTTCATCTTTTTGTCTCCGTTTTATCGAGGCTAAGTACCCGAATATAAATACTCCTGTACTTTCCAGCCGAAGCGGCCGGAAAGTACAGGTTTTATGTAGGAAAAATCACGGTATGCTTACTTATCGTGTAAAGTTGTATCAGTATTATTGATGACACATTTGTGCGTAATGGCAGTGCTTTGAGTATAAATGGGCAGTCGCACGGTAAAACAGGCCCCTCCTTCCATCGAGTTATCCACTCGGATTTCCCCCTGGAGGTCTTTGACGATGGATCGCACAATAGACAACCCCAAGCCTAAACCATCACCAATCGCTTTACTGGTATAAAAGGGCTCAAACAGCTGCTGACTATCCTGTACTGTGATCCCTGGCCCTGTATCTATCACCTGCAGAGTAACACGCTGATCAGTTTCAACCGGGGCCGATATAGACAATATTAATCGATGTTGCTGGTCAGAGCGTTCGCTCGCCATGGCATCACAGGCATTGGTAATCAGATTGCTAAAAATCTGCTCGAGCCGGGCATTATCTCCCGCAATAGACACCGCCTGGTCTGGAAATACACACTCTAACTGAATGCTTCCCTGCGCCAAGCGTTCCTGAAAGGAAGGTAATATATGATTCAGTACCTGAACCGGATCAACCGGAGACAGCTTCTCTGGTTTCTTATAAGCAAACGTTTTAAGTTGTCGGGTCAAGACGGCCATACGTTCAGTGAGTTGAGTGATAAGCACCAGATTCTCATCCAATAGATGATCATTACACCCCTGTTCAGCGGTCAGCCTGTCGCTTTGCTCCCCCCCCTTGTCAACACTTTGCTCTAGCCTACTTTCCGAATTCTGAGCCGTCCTCTGTTGAGCCAGCAGGTGGCGGCAAATAGAGACATAAGTGCGCATTGCCGTTAACGGCTGATTCAACTCATGTACTACAGCAGAAGACATTCGACCCAATGCTGCCATCTTTTCTGCCTGAGCCAATTCGTCCTGTGCCATTTTTAGCGCCTGGGTACGCTCTTGCACTTTTTGCTCAAGCTGATTATTAGCCTGCTCCAGCGCTGCACGGGTTTCCAGACGGGAGAGATTTTTTAAGTGCCGTTCACGTAACCACAGAAGAAAAAGCGCAAAGGCAATGCAGCCTCCCAGGCTATACAGCCTGGCCGTCTGCTCCAGATTATGTGCGCTCTTGATATTTGTAATAACAGACATCTGCCATTGCAGGTCATCCAGCTTTATAGACTGTACTAATACCTTTTGACCATCCTGTTGCTTACGGATATCAGCCACCACATCATCGCTTAAAAGCTGCTGCCTAAAAGGCTGTAAGATCGTATCCACCTCTTGCTGCACCCAGTGGCTATCACTGGCCAATAACACCCGCCCGTGCTGGCTGATCATATAACTTTCATTCTGAGGCAGGTCAGGTTGTAACACATCGAGATTGATACGTACTGTCGCAACTCCGGCAAAATGACGGTTATCATAGACAGAGGCCGATAGATAAAAAGCGCCGTCGGCCAGGGCATCAGGTTTGGACAGATAAATCCTATGCAGACCGTTTTTTGCTTCTACAAAGTAAGGCGCTTGAGCATGTGAAATCAGATAAAAATCCCGTTGCTGTCGCCAATAACTGAACGCTTTTGCTTGCCCGTTGCGATCCAGAATAAACAGTGCTGTGGAACCGGCAACTAAATTGGCTTGTTCAAGATAACGACTCACCTCGGCAATTTTATCCGGCGAGGGTGACAGTAACAGCTCCTTCACTTCCCTATTCTGCGAAATCAGAAACGGTAAATATTTGTATTCGTCCAATGCTGCCCGAAACTGACTGATCAACCCCAGCAAACGATCCTCACCATCACCTTTCAACTGAATCATCGACCAGTCATAAGCGTAGCGTCCCACTTGCCAGGTGAATAAAGACGAGCTGAGAGTTGCCAATAAAATAATCAGCAACAGACGTTGTAGTTTCAAAATGATATCCACCAGCTTGAAATTGAAAGCGCTGTGCTATTTCCAACCCTGCAGCCACTTTTGGTCGTTTTTTAATTCAGTCCAATCAATTGGATACTCTGTTTTCGAAATAACGGCCTCCAGCAGGCAAAAAAGTACTGTGCCGTCCTCCTCAAACTCAACATCCGTTACCAGGAAGTGTTTCTCTCGGTTCATTGGTTTAACCGCAGTCCATTTACTCTTGTATAGCTTGGCAGGATTGATTCTATTCATATAAACCCAGTATGTCGCTGAAACGCATAAAAAAGTATGTTCAAAAATTTACACATGCGGCTATTTTTACGTTAACAGCAAGCATTAGGTTCAGTGATTTATCATGCGATTCAACAGACGAATCTACCGTTGATTAGCCTGCAGACCAAACCCAAAAGCACAGAAGATTTATAAAATAGTCTACACAGGTCAGTGAGGAAACAGTGAGGTTCATTCGGCAGCTTTATTTCCATTTTGGCCTCTGCACTAGAGTCTATTGAAAATCAAAAGCCACCTACTATATGCACTTCCAGTCTACAATTCCCCTGGAAATACGATATAACCAACTGATATACAAAGAGATATATAAAAAAACATCAACCCTGCAGCACTCTCCCAATCGCTATGTATCTAGAACCTAACCACCTCCACTTACTCAACTTTAGTCGCACGAAAAAAGTTTAAATTTCCCTTTACGTTAACGTCAACTTGAATTAAATTTAGCTACAACTTGATACGCTGCTCACTTAATGCAAAGCAGTGAAGCAAACAATAATGAGCAATTGTGAGGCCTACCATGAAGTCCATTTACAAAGAGTTCAATTTTGACCTCGGCGAAACCTACGACATGCTGCGTGAGCAGGTGAATCGTTTTGCTGCCGAAGAGATCGCTCCGCGTGCTGAGCAGATTGATGCAGACAATGAGTTTCCTAATGAGCTGTGGCGCAAATTTGGTGATATGGGCCTGTTAGGCATCACGGTTCCTGAAGAGTTTGGCGGTTCCGACATGGGTTATCTGGCCCACGTAATCGCGATGGAAGAGATCTCCCGCGCTTCTGCTTCTGTAGGCCTGTCTTATGGCGCACACTCCAACCTGTGTGTTAACCAGATCAAATTGAACGGTAACCAGGCGCAGAAAGAGAAGTACCTGCCTAAGCTGGTTTCCGGTGAGCATATTGGTGCACTGGCGATGTCCGAGCCAGGCGCGGGTTCTGATGTTGTTAGCATGAAGCTGCGTGCTGACAAAAAAGGTGATCGTTACATTCTGAACGGTAACAAAATGTGGATCACCAATGGTCCAGATGCTAACACCTACGTGATCTACGCTAAGACCGATACTTCTGCGGGCTCTAAAGGAATTACGGCCTTTATCGTTGAGCGTGACTTCCCAGGTTTCAGCCGTCACCAGAAGCTGGACAAGCTGGGCATGCGCGGTTCTAACACCTGTGAGCTGGTATTTACCGATTGTGAGGTACCAGAAGAGAACGTACTGGGCGAAGTCGGTAAAGGTGTGCGCGTTCTGATGAGCGGCCTGGACTACGAGCGTACCGTTCTGACCGGTGGCCCTACTGGCATTATGCAGGCGGCGATGGATATCGTGATTCCTTATATGCACGACCGTCAGCAGTTTGGTCAGTCTATCGGTGAGTTCCAGCTGGTTCAGGGTAAAGTGGCGGATATGTACACCACGATGAACGCTTGTAAATCTTACCTGTACGCCGCAGCTAAAGCATGTGACCGTGGTGAGACCAGCCGTAAAGATGCTGCCGGTGTGATTCTGTACTGTGCAGAGAAAGCGACTCAAGTTGCTCTGGATTCTATCCAGCTGCTGGGTGGTAACGGTTACATCAACGAATTCCCAACGGGTCGTCTGCTGCGTGATGCCAAACTGTATGAGATTGGCGCAGGCACTTCCGAAGTTCGTCGTATGCTGATTGGCCGCGAGATCTTCGCTGAGTCTAAGTAAGAAATTCCAAGGGAGTCTGCAACTGACTCCCTTTTGTTAGGTGCCCTCACCTTTTTGTCAAAGGTCCCCACCTACGTCAAATTCCGGCTAACCCTGGCATAGGGTTAAGCCGACCCAGGTCTGACGAGGCAGACTGAGAATTTCCCCCTGCACGACCTTTTTTTGGTCTGTCTCGTCAACTTATATAAGCCCACTCACAAGCATGAGCTGGCTTACTTACCCAAGGAGCACAAGATGGCGGTTATCAAAAGTAAAATTAATACCCGCTCCGAAGAGTTTCAGACCAATCGCTCAAACATGAAGCGTCTGGTTCAGGATCTGCGTGAGAAACTAGCAGAAATCAAACAAGGTGGTGGCGAAGCCGCACAGAAGAAGCACCTTGATCGCGGAAAACTCCTGCCTCGTGAACGTATTAATACTCTGCTGGACGAAGGCGCCCCGTTTATGGAGCTGTCTCAGTTAGCGGCTCTGAATGTGTACCAGGATCATGTACCCTCTGCGGGCATTATCACGGGTATCGGTCGGGTCAGTGGTCAGGAATGTATGATCATCGCCAACGATGCGACCACTAAAGGCGGCACCTACTACCCGCTGACCGTTAAGAAGCACCTGCGTGCACAAGAGATTGCAGAAAAGAATCATCTGCCTTGTGTTTATCTGGTAGATTCCGGCGGTGCCAACCTGCCCAATCAGGATGATGTATTCCCGGATCGTGACCACTTTGGTCGTATCTTCTACAACCAGGCCAATATGTCCGCTAAGGGCATTCCTCAGATCGCTGTGGTTATGGGTTCCTGTACGGCGGGCGGTGCTTATGTACCGGCCATGGCCGATGAGTCCATCATTGTGCGTCAGCAGGGTACGATTTTCCTGGCCGGTCCTCCGCTGGTAAAAGCAGCCACCGGTGAGGTGATCTCTGCGGAAGATCTGGGTGGTGCCGACGTACACTGTAAAACTTCCGGTGTAGCGGATCACTACGCCATGAACGACCAGCATGCCCTGCAGCTGGCCCGTCAGTGTGTATCCCGTCTGAACCCGAATAAGAAAGTGGAACTGGATGTCAAAGAAAGCCGTCCGCCACTGTACGACCCGGAAGAGATCTACGGCATCGTTTCTGAAGATCTGCGCAAGCCATACGACGTACGCGAAGTGATCGCCCGTGTGGTAGATGGATCTGAATTCGACGAATTTAAACAGCTGTACGGCACGACTCTGGTGACGGGTTTTGCCCGTATCCACGGCTACCCTGTCGGCATTATCGCCAACAACGGCGTACTCTTCTCTGAAGCGGCGCTAAAAGGTGCCCACTTTATCGAGCTGTGTTCTCAGCGCGGTATTCCTCTGGTATTCCTGCAGAACATTACCGGCTTTATGGTGGGTGGTAAGTACGAGTCCGAAGGTATCGCGAAAAACGGTGCCAAGATGGTAACCGCAGTAGCCTGTGCCAAGGTGCCTAAATTCACCATGCTGATCGGCGGTAGCTTCGGTGCTGGCAACTACGGCATGTGTGGTCGTGCTTATGATCCGAATCTGATGTGGATGTGGCCTAATTCCCGTATCTCCGTGATGGGTGGTGAGCAAGCGGCAGGCGTACTGGCTCAGGTGAAGCGTGACAATATGGAACGCAAAGGCCAGGAGTGGGCTCAGGAAGATGAAGCTGAGTTCAAGAAGCCTATCGTTGAGCAGTATGAGCACCAGGGTCACCCTTACTACGCCAGCGCTCGTCTGTGGGATGATGGTGTGATTGATCCGGCACAAACCCGTGATGTATTGGGCCTGGCGATCTCTGCCGCTCTGAATGCACCTGCACAAGAGACACGTTTCGGCGTGTTCCGCATGTAATCCGGAGAGTGATAACAATGACAACTGCAACTAATTCCTCAGTAGGTGCGACCTCTGCAAAGAGTGCAACCGAGCAAGTGTTATGTGAGATCTCCGCACAGGGTGTAGCAAGTATCGTCCTGAATCGTCCGGAAGTGCATAACGCTTTTGATGACAAGCTGATTGGCGAAATTCTGGCCGTACTGGATGAGATCAACGCAAACGAACAGGTTCGTGTTGTGGTACTGCGCTCCAACGGCAAACACTTCTCCGCCGGTGCTGATCTGGGCTGGATGAAGCGCATGGCTCAGTACAGCTTTGAAGATAACTTCAACGACGCCGGTGAACTGGCCCGTCTGATGCACACGCTGAATAACCTGAGCAAGCCGACGATTGCGCTGGTTCAGGGTGCCGCTTACGGCGGTGCCGTAGGTCTGGCGGCGTGTTGTGATATCTGTATCGCGACAGATCGTGCCCGTTTCTGCCTGAGTGAAGTAAAAATTGGCCTCTCTCCTGCGGTAATCAGCCCGTTTGTGGTGGCTGCTATGGGTGAGCGTGCAGCGCGTCGTTATTTCCTGACCGCAGAAGTGTTTGACGGCGACGAAGCGGTACGTCTGGGTCTGGCTCACATAGTCGTTGACCAGGATGATCTGGAAAGCACAGCCGACGATATGGTGCAGAAACTGCTGGCCAACAGCCCGCAGAGTGTACGTCGCACCAAAGAGCTGATCGCTCGCGTCGCAAAAAGCCCGATTGATAATGAAGTAATTGAATACACCCAGCGCCTGATCGCAGAGATTCGAGTTTCTGAAGAGGGTCAGGAAGGACTGGGCGCATTTTTCGATAAACGCGCCCCAGGCTGGCAGCAGTAAGCGGAGGAACACCATGTTTAATAAGATTCTGATCGCCAACCGTGGCGAAATCGCATGTCGAGTAATCCGTACTGCGCACCGTCTGGGTATTCGTTGTGTGGCTATTTACTCTGAAGCCGATGCCAATGCGATGCATGTGGCGATGGCGGATGAAGCGGTATGTGTCGGTCCAGCGCCGAGTAAAGACAGCTACCTGAAGATGGACACCATCCTGGAAGTGGCTAAGCAAACCGGTGCTCAGGCGATTCACCCAGGTTACGGTTTCCTGTCTGAGAACGCGCCGTTTGTACAGAAGTGTCAGGATGCCGGTATCGTGTTTATTGGCCCACCAGCATCTGCTATTGAAGCCATGGGTTCCAAGAGTGCGGCAAAACGCATTATGGAAGAAGCCAACGTACCTCTGGTACCGGGCTACCACGGCGAAGACCAGGACCCTGCTCTGCTGAAGCGTCACTCTGATGAGATGGGTTACCCGGTACTGCTGAAAGCCACCGCTGGCGGTGGCGGTAAAGGTATGCGTGTGGTCTGGGCCGCCGATGAGTTCGACAGTGCTCTGGATGCCGCTAAGCGCGAAGCGATGAACGGCTTTGCGGATGACACCATGCTGGTTGAGAAATATCTGACCAAGCCGCGTCACGTTGAGATTCAGGTGTTCTGTGACAAACACGGCAACAGTGTTTATCTGGCAGAACGTGATTGTTCCGTACAGCGTCGTCACCAGAAAGTGGTTGAAGAAGCACCAGCCCCTGGCATGAGCGACGAGCTGCGCAAAGCCATGGGTGAAGCGGCAGTACGTGCCGCTGAAGCGATCGGCTACGAAGGTGCGGGTACGGTTGAATTCCTGCTGGATGAAGACGGTTCTTTCTATTTTATGGAGATGAACACCCGTCTGCAGGTAGAACACCCGGTGACCGAGCTGATCACTGGTCAGGATCTGGTGGAATGGCAGCTGAAAGCGGCTTCCGGTCAGACTCTGCCACTGAGCCAGGACGATGTTCAGATCAACGGTCACGCGGTAGAGGTGCGCATCTACGCGGAAGATCCGGATAACGACTTCCTGCCTGCCACCGGTAAGCTGGAATATCTGCGTACTCCAGAAGAAAACCGCTACGTGCGTGTGGACACCGGTGTACGTGAAGGCGATGAGGTCAGCATCTACTACGATCCTATGATCGCTAAGCTGATCGTATGGGACGAGAACCGTGACCGCGCCATGCAGCGTATGAGTCAGGCACTGGCCGAATATCGTATCGCTGGTATGAAGACCAATACCCATTTCCTGAAGCGTCTGATCGATAACACCGCCTTCCGTGCTGCTGAGCTGGATACCGGCTTTATCGAGAAACACGAAGAAGATCTGTTCTCTGCCGCTCTTGGAAACAATAGGGGTGGCAGCCATAGTGCGAATCCGCTGGCTCTGGCCGCTCTGTACACCCTGCTGAAACAGGGTCAACAGCGTCAGACTGAAGCGGTACACAGCCATGACACTACCTCCCCTTGGCACCAGTTTAACGGCTGGCGTCTGAATGAAGAGCCTGCTCTGGCGGTGCGCTTCAAGGTGGACGACGAAGAGAAATCCGTACAGGTTAATTGGTTGAACCAAGGATACCGTCTTTCTATTGATGGTCATATTGTGATTGCCGATGGCAAGCTGGAAGACGACGTACTGAAAGCCAGCTTTAACGGCCATAACCGCAACGCTTTTGTCGCTGAGCTGGCAGGTCATATCACCGTCTTTACCGATCAAGGTGCGTTTGAGTGTCAGTGGTTACACCCAGACCTGGATAACCATGAGTTTGAAGAGGAAGGTGGCAGTCTGACCGCACCAATGAACGGTAGTATCGTCGCTGTATTGGTCGCAGCGGGTCAGAAAGTCACTAAAGGCACCAGTCTGGTGATTATGGAAGCGATGAAGATGGAACACACCATCACAGCGTCTTCCGACGGTACGGTAACTGAAATCTTCTATCAGGCCGGTGATCTGGTAGAAGGTGGTGCTGACCTGCTGGCCTTTGAAGCTGAGGAGGCCTGATATGGCACTGCCAAGCAAAGTGCGTCTGGTTGAAGTAGGCCCTCGTGATGGCCTGCAGAATGAGTCTGGCGTGATCAGCACCGAGGTCAAACTGGAACTGATCAAACGCCTGGAGGAGGCCGGTGTCAGCTATATCGAAGCGGCTAGCTTTGTCTCGCCCAAGTGGGTGCCGCAAATGGGCGATGCCAAAGAGATTATGCAGGCGATTCAGTCGAAGACCGACGGTCAAGAAGGCAGCGTAACTTACGCTGCCCTTACCCCGAACGTAAAAGGCCTGGAAAGTGCGATTGCCTGTGGCGTAAAAGAAGTAGCGGTATTTGGCGCTGCTTCTGAGGCTTTCTCCCAGAAGAACATCAACTGTTCGATTGAAGAGAGCCTGGAACGCTTTAAGCCGGTGATGGCGATGGCAAAAGCCAACGGCATTCGCGTGCGCGGCTATGTCTCCTGTGTACTGGGTTGCCCTTACGACGGTGAAATCGCACCAGAGAAGGTGGCCGAAGTAGCTAAAGCCCTGTACGACATGGGCTGCTATGAGATCTCCCTCGGTGACACCGTGGGCGTTGGTACGCCACAAAAGGCAAAAGAGATGGTGCGTGCCGTCAGCCAGTTTGTTCCGGTTGAAAAGCTGGCGGCCCACTTCCACGACACCTACGGTCAGGCACTGGCGAATATCTATGCGGTACTGGAGGAAGGTATCAGCGTCGTAGACAGCTCTGTCGGTGGTCTGGGCGGCTGCCCATACGCCAAGGGTGCAGCAGGTAACGTGGCCAGTGAAGATGTGGTGTATATGCTGCAGGGTTTAGGCATAGAAACCGGTATTGATCTGGAGAAACTGGTAGCCACAGGTCAATACATTACCGATGCTATTGAACGCCCTAACCGCTCGAAAGTCGGCCTGGCAATGAGCACGTAAAATATTGTCGGCATAAACCGCATCTTTGATCCTCGCGAAACTAAAAATCCTTTGACTTCGTAGGGATTACCAAGGGTTTGGCCTTGATTTAGGAGACTTCGGTCTCCTTTTTTTGTTTATTAACATACAGTTACAAAACATAACCCTTTCGAACTTATTTGACAAAAAGTATTGTTTTTTTTGTGATAAATCCATAGGCTAAGCCTTTGGATTTGAGCCAAGGTATTACCAGTTTCATGAGTACACCGTCTTTTACACATTTGGATTTTGCGGATCTTCCAATCCCTGCCGTACTGCTTTCAGCTGAAGGCAACTGTGTGTATTGCAATCAACCCGCAAAACAGCTGACAGCTCAACTGGAACTGGATAATTGTATCAACCTGATTCCTGCCGAATTTCGCCATCGTGTGCTCTCTTCAGCACCATTAGATCTGGCACAGGGAGCTGTTTATGACACAATTTATACCTCAGTTTATACCTACCGCTGGCAAGTTATTGGTATTCACGATAACTGTATTCTTTTCCTGGCTTACAACCTGACTGATCGCGAAAACTACCGTGCCATTCTTGAGCATTCGGTAGACGGTGTTTATCAAACCAACCGCGAGGGCAAACTGGTTTATGCCAACCAATCCCTGGCGGATACCTTTGGTTATGCGAACCCTCAAACCATGTGTGATCAGATAGAAAATCTGGCTAACGACCTCTATGCCCACCAGGAAGACAGAAAACATTTCCTGGAACAACTGGATATGTTTGGCCAGGTGAAAAGCATGGAGCTGCGCATGCGTAAGCTTGATGGCAGCCTGATCTGGATTCGCCTCAACGGTAAAGCGATCAAAAACACAGAGGGCCGCACTCAGTCCCTCGTCGGTACTGTACATGATATAACCGCGCAGAAAGATGCTGAAAGTGCATTAACGACGGCAGAAGAGAAGTTCCGTAGTATTTTTGAGAACTCCCTTGCGGGATTGCATCAGAGCACCTTAGATGGCCGTTACCTGAATGTTAACCAAGCCTTGGCTCGCATTCTGGGTTACGACTCACCGGAAGAGTGCATTTCCAGCATTTCTCATATCGGTAAAAACGTTTACGTTCGTCCACATGAATGGCTTAAGGCGATGAAGCGCCTGCGCAAAGAAGGTTATTTCACTCTGAATGAAGTGGAGATCTATACTCGTGATGGCCAAAAGCGCTGGGTTGCCGTTAGTAACCGCCTGGTAAAAGCGACCAGTGATCAGCCGGAGCATATCGAAGGCTCGGTTATGGACGTCACCGATAGTAAACGGGCTCTGGAGCGTATTCAGTATCTAGCCCATTACGACAGCCTGACAACCCTACCCAACCGTGTATTTTTCCATAATGAGTTAAGTCGTCAGATTGAAGATATTGATGATGGTATACTTAGTTCTCTGAGTTTGATCCTGATAGACCTGGATAACTTCAAAGACATTAACGACACTCAAGGTCATGTAACTGGTGATATGTTACTCATCAAAACAGCACACCGCTTACAGGATCTGCTGGGTAACAGAGGCCAGGCCTATCGCTTGGGTGGCGACGAGTTCGCAGTGATTCTCCCGAATATCTCAGAGCGCGGCAAGATCAGCGAATACCTGCAGGCGATGATGGACCTGCTTAGCCAGCCAGTTGAACTGAATGACAACGATATCTCCTGTAATATCAGTGCGGGTGTTGCGGTTTATCCAGAGGCGCGCGAGGTCATTCTCGAAGGTGACAATCATCAACAGCTTTTTAGATATGCTGATCTGGCCCTGTATCGCTCCAAATCTTTAGGCCGAAACCGTTTTACTTTCTTCGCTGCAGAGATGCAGCATGAAGCTCTAAAAGAGCAGCAGATAGAGCAAGAGCTAAAGCGTGCGATTGAAAATGACGAGCTTTGTCTGCACTATCAACCGCTTCTGCATGCGAAACAGAAACATCTGATCGGCTCAGAAGTGTTAGTGCGCTGGCCTCACCCTGAACGAGGCTTGATTCCTCCGTTTGAGTTTATCCCTATCGCGGAAAAAACCGGTTTGATCACCCGGCTTGATGACTGGGTACTAGAAGCGGCCATCAAACAGATTGCCACTTGGCTGGCAGCAGACCTGAATACGGTCCCCTTATCAGTCAATATCTCAGCCAACCGCCTGAACCAGCGTGATTTTGCTCAGTTTGTTCAGAGTGTAATCCACAAATACCAGATTCCATCAGAGCTGCTGTGCATTGAGATCACGGAGCAAAATATGATTGCCAATCTGGATAATGTACACAGCACTTTGGCCCTGTTACGTCAAACCGGTGTCAAAGTGGCTCTGGATGACTTTGGCACCGGATATTCTTCGCTGAGCTACCTGAAACGCCTGCCCGTTGATAAGCTCAAAATCGATCGTAGCTTTGTGATGGAGATGCACGAAGACCCTCAGGACAGAGCTATTATTAAAACCGTCCTGGAGCTGGGCCATGGCTTAGGTATCTGGGTAAACGCGGAAGGCGTTGAAAACCAGGTTCAGGTGAACATGCTACAAGATCTGGGCGTCGATGAATTCCAGGGCTTCTTCTTCAGCCGCCCGCTGCCACTGGAAGATTTTGAGCAAACTTATCTGATGCAGCTGGAAAAACAGGTCTAAAACCTCATTCCACAGGGAAAATTTGAGATTCGGCTTGTGATTGAGTGACGACAAAATCCAACGCTGGGTTTCGCGAGACAAGATCTGCTTTATTTATCAGCATCCTGCCACCGCTCTGCCCAGCCTTCGCACCCCACTGCGCAGGGTGTTAGCGTAAAACCCCTTCTATCAAGCTGCCCACTGCTATCAAGCTGCTTTTAAACCCAACCTTTTATCTTTATAGAGCCGAATAAAATTATCACTCATAAAGAACAGCAAGCTGGACAGAATAATCGCTGCACCAATCATCATTTCAGCCGTTATAGGCTCACCATACAGTTGACTACCTATAAATAAGGCAATCACTGGCGTCACCAGAGTAATCAAAGCCACATAGGCCGGAGCCAGCTTAGCGATCAGGTGAAAGTAAGCGACAAAGCCGACCAGAGAGCCAAGAATCGCCAGATAGGCCACACCCAACATGCTGTTGAGACTCACCTGCTGCCACTCAACCGCACTACCACTGACAAAGGATGCTAAGGCATAAAGCGGCAGCGAACACCATAGGCCGCCCACCGTTTGCTGTACCGGGTGCAAACCTGAACCAAAGCGCTTCATCAGGATATTACTGATACTAAACAGCATTACCGCAGCTAAACAGAACAGCACACCGTAGACACCCTGACCAGTGATCACCAGCTGATCGGTAAACACAATCGCCAGACCGATCAGCCCCACCACTACCGACAGCCACTGCTTGACAGACAATTTATCCTGCAAGAAAAAATGCCCCAGAGCGCCTGTGGCAATCGTAGTTAGGCCAAACAGCACAGAGATCAGACCTGAAGGCACCCATTGCGCAGCAAGATAGGTCGAAGCCATCGCACCAAAGATACCTACGACAGAGGCCAGATAGGCTCGAAATGCATGCCAGTGCCAATTAAACCTTAGCTTAAATAGTTTCAGCATCACCAGCCCCATAGCTGCCGCAATGCTCATACGCAACATCGCCGCTATCATTGGTGGTAAAGTTTCGTTGCTGATAACAATGGCTAAAGGTGTGGTGGACCAGATGATAATTGCTAGTCCGTAAGCGATTGGCACTGACATCGTCATTTCCTGCCTAAAAAATTCCTGCTCGGAAGATAAAAAATGGCAGCGCCCTAAAAAGAAAGGCCGCTGCATGAGCGACCTTATAAAAGCAGACAAGCTTCAGAAACGTCGCCTAAATTGCGCACACGCCATCGCATGACGTGCGAATACGCGCCATGGTGCTAGTGATAGTGCAAAAAAGGCCATAATCATGGTGAAGTTTCCTAATACTTGAATCTAAACTCTAATCAGATCGACAGCTACTATCGCTTAAACGCAGGCGACTGCGCAAGTCCTTTAACGGTTAACTTTTGTAACAAAAACCAGCCTATTCTCTAAGTCCATGCGATATAAGAGCTTGAGACGAACTACACATCATTGCATACGGGCACGGTATTGCTGCCAAAGCTCACTTCGATCCGTAAAAACACCATCAATACCCAAAGTTTGCAAACGATCCAGCATCGATAAACTATTTACGGTATACACATAAACGGCTAACCCCTGAGCTTTTATCTCAGCGACAAAACGTGGATCAACAAACTCATCAGACAGGTGTACAGAGGACACCTTGAGAGGCCCCAGCGTAGCCTTAAGATCCAAAAGTGTACCGCATATCAACAGTCCCAGCTCAATATCAGGACAGCACTGCTGAAAGTGCAACAACTCTCTGTGATCAAATGAAGAAATCAGAAGATCGGAGCGGGTAAAACTAATCTCATTTTTTTGTAGTAACACTGCCAGCAAGCCCGCACTGCCAGGGCTTTTCAGCTCGATGTTTAGCTTGACCCGCCCCTGTGTCAGCATTAAAACCTCTTCCAGGTAAGGAACCTGCTGCCCCAAACCCGCATCCAAGGAGCGTAAATAAGACAAAGGGTAGTCCGCAATATAACCTGCACCGTTCGTGGTACGCTCCAGAGTAAGATCATGAATCACCAATAAACGCCCCTGATGGGCGACAATATCGATCTCAACCCACTCCGCACCAGCCATAATGGCCTGCTCAATTGCAAACAGTGTATTTTCCGGTCCATCGAACTTTGCCCCTCTATGAGCAAAAAAACGCATAATAGCCTCCAAGCCGACCTTTACGTTAACGTCAACTTACAGTAAATTTAACCTAAGCTTTTATCATAGCTGATCCTTGATCATCACTAATCACTCGCACAGAAGTTTTTCTGTCATAAAGGAGTTACTCTTTAGCGGTTTAACCGCAGGCTATCCAAATACTTCTGTGCAAATATGAATGATCTTAAGACACGGCTAAAACCCTGTGTCGCCAATGTCCAGATGCCAAGCATACTGCAGGAATCAGCACTAAATAAGCATCTAAACAAAAGTTTCTCAGCGAGACATTACACTGACCTCTGGCCAGAGGGTTGAGCATCGAAAGACTTTCGTTTAGGTGTGTACAACAATAAAATTTTGCCCACCAAACAGGGCAAAGAATAAGGAGCAAACTATGAGCGCCCCTCTATGGCAGCCAAGTCAGTCCCGCGTTGAAAGCAGCCAGCTGCACAAGTTTACCCAGGAAGTAAACCAGCGCTTTGGTTTATCTCTGAACGATTACTCCGACCTATACCAGTGGAGTGTTGAAAACGATCAGGATTTTTGGTCTCTGATGTGGGATTACGGCGGCATTATTGCCGATCAGAAAGGTGATACCGTACTGGTCGATGGCGATAAAATGCCAGGGGCTCGCTGGTTCCCGGAAAGCAAGCTGAATTTTGCCGAAAACCTGCTGAAATACCGCGATGATCGCACCGCCCTGGTTTTCCGCGGTGAAAAAGACCAACGCAGCGCTATCACCTACGCAGAACTGTACACCAAGGTAGCCCAGCTGGCCGCTGGTCTGAAAAAAGCCGGGGTCGGTAAAGGCGACCGGGTGGCCGGTTTTGTGCCTAACTGTGCAGAAACTGTCATCGCTATGCTGGCAACCACCAGCCTGGGTGCAGTATGGTCCTCCTGCTCACCGGATTTTGGTATCAATGGTGTGCTGGACCGCTTTGGTCAGATCAAACCCAAAGTACTGTTCACCACCGATGGTTACTACTACAGTAAAAAGACGCTGAACTCTCTGGAGCGCGTAGAAGGTATCCTGCAACACCTGCCTGAGATCGAACACGTCGTCGTCATTCCATTTGTTGAAGAGACACCAGAGATCGGCAATATCAATAACGGTGTTCTGCTGGGCGACTTTATTGACCAGGATGCTACAGAAGTTGAATTTGAGCGCGTCAGCTTCGATCATCCGCTGTATATTATGTACTCCTCCGGTACCACAGGTGTGCCTAAGTGTATCGTGCACTCTGTGGGCGGCACCCTGATCCAGCACCTGAAAGAGCATATCCTGCATACCGATGTCACCCGTGACGATGTACTGTTCTACTACACCACCTGTGGCTGGATGATGTGGAACTGGCTGGTCAGCGGTCTGGCAACCGGTTGTACCGTACTGCTGTACGATGGCTCTCCATTCCACCCTCGTCCTAACATCCTGTGGAATATCGCCGAAGAGGAAGGCATCAGCATCTTTGGTACTTCTGCAAAATATATCGCTGCACTGGAAAAAGTAGGTGAGAAACCTCGCGAGACTCACAATCTGGAGAAACTGAAGGCCGCACTATCGACCGGCTCTCCACTGGCCCACGAAAGCTTTGAATACGTTTACCGCGATATCAAAGCCGATCTGTGCCTGTCCTCCATCTCCGGCGGTACCGATATTGTTTCCTGCTTCGCACTGGGCTGCCCAACCCGCCCTGTATACGCTGGTGAACTGCAGTGTCGCGGTTTAGGCATGGCAGTAGATATCTATGGCGATACCGGTGAACCGGTTCGTGGTGACAAAGGTGAGCTGGTGTGCGCCAAACCATTCCCATCCATGCCTATCGGCTTCTGGAATGACGACAAGGGCGAGAAATACCACAGCGCCTACTTCGATACCTTCGACAATATCTGGGCCCATGGTGACTATGCTGAAGTGACCGAAAACGACGGCCTGATTATCCACGGTCGCTCAGACGCCGTACTGAACCCAGGTGGTGTACGTATCGGTACTGCAGAGATCTATCGTCAGGTTGAAAAAGTCGACCAAGTGATGGAAAGCCTGTGTATCGGTCAGGACTGGCAGGATGATGTACGCGTTGTACTCTTTGTACGTATGAAAGAGGGTGAAAGCCTGAATGCGGATATCGAAAAAGAGATCAAGGACACGATCCGTGCCAACACCACTCCCCGTCACGTACCAGCTAAGATTATCGAGATTGCTGATATACCACGCACTATCAGTGGCAAGATCGTGGAGTTGGCCGTGCGTAACGTTGTGCACAACCGCCCGGTGAAAAACACTGATGCCTTGGCCAACCCAGAAGCGTTAGAACTGTACAAAGACTTGCCACAACTGCAGGACTAAGCACTTCTGTTTTTGCTTTATGTTTCTGCTTTACACCTCTGCCTGACCCCACCGGATTCTCCGGTGGGGATAGCCTTTAACCTGGTTCATAGCATTATGCACAATGCCATATAATTCTTAGTGTTAAGCTTCCAGATGGACTATAACCTGATGAATCGAGTTTAATCACTGCGCGGGATCACCGAACGTCTCGGCAATATGTAACAAGGCCTGGATATCCTTGGACAACCACAACCAGGGTAAATACTGCAGAATCAAAGGCAGATACAGCCAGATTAGAAGATCACTGGCAAGTATTCTCGACCATTACCAAAACGTGAGCTGAGCCCATGCAGATGAGATCACTAAAACGCCTGAGCAGATACTAATCCTGTCTCTTAAGCGTCCAGAGATGATCGGTAATCTTTCGAGCCTGAGAATAGCTAATGCCTTCAATGGAAGACATCTTAGGCTTCGAGCTATGTCCGTTTTTAATCAAAGAGGTAACATCAGCCTTACTCATACGGGTCATTTTGTTGGCTGGAATACGCATCAGGAATTTACCGTCACCATTTTTTTTGTGACAACCCGCACAGTGGTAATTATAAAGCTCTTCGCCGCTGGAGAAATCATCAGGCTTACCAGAACAAGCTGCCAGTAAAACAGTTAACCCCAAACAAAAAATCTTTTGGCACAGTTTCATAGCCCGCCTCTCCATACATCTGCCTTACCTTAAATATTTGGCTTTAACCCATTGATTGTCAATATTTTTAAGGTCCGACCACATGAAGTTTAAGCGAGCACAGCTTTCTTACGGACGCCTTACTAACGGATACTGTCTTTAACAGTCTCCACTGCCTCATCGAGGTTTGATAAACTGCCTATCACTTCAGGCACCAGCTTGGCCGACTGAATTAAGCTAAACAGTAAAATACCATGATGTGTCGCTAAACGATTTTCAGCACTCTCCCAACCTAGCCAGGTTTCATAACCCGCAGTAAACAGCAGAGCTAATGCTCCCAACAAGCTCACAAACGGATTGTTAATAATCGACTTCAGCATACGGCCTCCACAGTTAATGAAAGTTCTGGCTATATACCGCTCCAGTTAAGCCCTGCTTCCTGGAACAGAACTGCACTAGCCAGTGCCTCATTATGCAAAATACCATCACCTGATCAATTTCACGTTATTACACATTAACACCGTACTCCTTCCCAAGAGAAACACTTGTGACTGCTCCCCGCCCTGTCGGGAGGCTTCCAACTTTAGAGGCAACACTACCGTTAGACCGCCATGGCCGCTGTGTCAGGCGATCGCGGTCCAGCAAGAGTCCAATCACTCTTCCCGACCGGCAGAAAATGCGGGAATATTGGATGGCAGCTCGCACCAGTTCGCTTTGTGGTCGGTATAAATCTGAGCGTCTATTGTCACGGGAATATCGACATCAAAAGCAGATATTGCTAACTCGATCTGCTCCAATGGCTCGCCCTTGACCCGAAAGCCCAAACTGGAACCGCACTGGCAACAAAATGTTCGAGTCGTCCCATTGGGAGCGACATACTCCTTCAGGGCATCTTTACCGGAAAGCCAGACTAAGCCTTCCACGGCAACCAGCGTTCCAAAAGCAGCACCATGGAACTTCCGGCACATGGAACAATAGCAATTCGCCGCCTGTTCACTAAAACCATCAACCGAAAAGCGCACTGTTCCACACAAACATGAACCGTGATAACTTTTACTCATCCTGATTTATCTCCCTGTTGTATAAAATCTTGGTAAGCCCCTGGACGGCATCATCATCCAGGTCCTGCGACAAAGTACAGCATTAAAGCACGCCATTGACCTAACGCCGACGTCGCTTATTCACTTTTGCTTTACCGCCCGCATCCTGTCCTAATGCTTTGGCACGAAGGGATTTTTTCGAAGGTTTACGCTTACCTCTATCAGCTTCTTCCTGGGCCATAAAATCAGGTTCAAAGCCGGGGAACCATTGCATCAGGAACTCTTCACCGGTCAGTTTTTTGACCTCATCAAACAGATATTTCTCTTTATGGGAGATTAACGATACAGCAACACCCGCCTGCCCCGCTCGACCCGTGCGACCTATACGATGGATGTAGTCTTCAACATTGTATGGTAATTCAAAATTAACCACGTATTGGAGTTCTTTGATGTCCAGGCCACGGGCAGCAACATCCGTCGCCACAAGAGCTCGCACCTTCCCATTTTTAAACTCTTCTAATCCACGATCACGGGCACCCTGGGATTTATCTCCGTGAACTGCCGCCGCTTTGATACCATCTTTGGCTAACTCTTTGACCAGCTCATCTACCGCCTGCTTGGTACGGGTAAAAATCAGCACCTGCTGCCAATTATTTGAACCTATCAGGTAAGCCAGCATCCCCGCTTTTCGCTGAGAATCGACTTCATAAAAACGTTGCTCAATTTTTGCAGCCGTGGCATTACGCTCGGCGACTTCAATCAGTTTCGGCGTTTTTAGCAGCGTTTTGCTCAGAGCAAAGACGTCATCATTAAAAGTGGCAGAGAAAAACAGGGTTTGGTGTATTGCAGGCAAACGCTTCAGGATACGATTAATATCGTTGATAAAGCCCATGTCCAGCATGCGATCGGCCTCATCAAGCACCAAAGTTTCAATACCGCTTAAATCGATTAACTCTTTGATAGCAAGCTCAAGTAAGCGCCCGGGCGTCGCAACCAGAACATCACAGCCCTGATTGAGTGCTTCGATCTGCGGGTTAATACTTGCCCCCCCGTAGGCCACCACAGAGTTAAAGCCTAAACCCTGACTGTATTTCACAAAGCTTTGATGTACTTGCTGCGCCAACTCCCGTGTTGGTGTAAGCACTAAGACACGAATGACTTTCTCGCAGTTTTGCTCTGACCGGGTAAGGTGGCGATGTATCAGAGGTAACGCAAAGGCCGCCGTTTTTCCCGTGCCCGTTTGCGCTCCGGCCAGGATATCATGGCCTGCCAGCACCTCAGGAATGGATTCCTGCTGAATCGGTGTAGGTATTTGATAATCGAGGGATTTTAATACTGCCAACAAATCTGAATGTAAACCAAGGGGCGCGAAACTCATAACCAAACACCGAAAACAAAATTAAGATGGCGCATTGTAACACCGAACGCTTAAACGGCAGACTTGGTTACTGCAAAACAATCACAAATGATAAAACACTCAGAACCCAAGAAATGATATTAGCCGAATCTCTCGTCGCCCGATCAAGATAGGGACATCAATTCAGCCAGCCACACTACGATTTGAAAACCTCATCCAAGCTTTTAGCATCCACAAAATTATCCACCCACACCTCCAGCTGCTGCTCTGTTGCCTGACTGATCTTGCCTTCAACATCTTTTGACAAAGGGCCAAAACGGCGGTTTAACAGGCGGCGCAGGGTTTTAGCTTCACCTAACGCAATGCCCGCTTCAGTACCTATCTCAATACCTTGAGATATACCCTGCTCAATACCTTGTTCAATACCTTGAGATATACCTTGTTCAAGACCCTGAGCTAGACCCTGTTTCTTCCACTCTTCAGTCCAGGAAATCACCCGTTCCGCTAACATACTATGTACCCCATGCAAATCATGAACCTGTTCAAATTGTACACCAGGAACCCTGGCGGGGAGCAATACTCTCTTTATCCAGACCGTAAAGTTACGTCGTAGCCCCATCTGTTCGGGCTGTTTAAGCCATTCGATCAAAGCAGTCAGAATACGCTGGATATCTTCAGGCTTTTTACTGTTTTCCAGACCAAAGAGTGCAGAAACCAGATTCTTAACCTCTGGTAAAGGCTCACCCTCAAAAGCTCTTTCTTCCAACAAGGCATAACGGATATTGGGCTGATAAAGATGGATCTGACCGGGAATACTATCGATCAGTTCACACAGCTCCAGCGGAGCCGTCCATTTCCGTTCACCGTTATAGAGCACCAAAGGGAAAACCGGTGGCAACTTACCATTGGGCGTCAGCTGATTCTTTTTACGCAGATCATCCAGCAACATGCTGCTGTAAATATTCACCCGCAGTGGCATAAAACGATCTACAGAGGATTGGAACTCCAATAGCAGATAGATATACAACCACTGTTTCTGCCCCTTATCCTGCCACAACACCCGCCAGACAATATCGTCTTCGCGGTCTCTCAGGTCATCAGTGACATAACTATCTTTAGTCGTTTCCAGAGTGGACAGATCCAACTGCTCAACCCAAGGTTCATTGACATACCCTATCAACAGATCTGCCACCATTTCGGGATGGCTAAAAAGCAGCTTGTAACTATTATCGTGGGCATTATGCGGGAGAGATTGATCAACCATAGTGCATCCTTGCGGGTAGAAGTTTAACCGTACTACTCAACATAGCACCTGTTGGCGGCATCTTGCATACTTCAGTGAAATAGAAGAACCCTCAAATAGCTCAAACTTTCAAAATAGTGCTTACAAATCAATGATCAAAAAATGGTTGTCCTCTGTTTTCTAGTACCAACTCCCATCATCAGCCTTCTTGGTCACTGTAATCACAATAATCCCTCACATCGTATAAAGAGCAGCGCCTGTAATCAGAGCAATTGCTGCAAAACGATCATCAATTTAAAAGCCAGAACCCAAACACTTCCGATAGTTCATCAGACAAAACTCAGCCATTTCACTAAAATGGCTAATCTTGTCTCAAACATTACACTATCTGCAGGTGTTCCATCATAGCTTCAGAAACATAAGGCACTGATTTAGTATCAAATACCTCAAATGAGTTTACATCTTGCTTACAGAGAAGAGGAAAGACTATTAAGTACCCGAACATAAATATTTCGGTATTTTCCGGCCGCTTCGGCCGGAAAATACGGGCTTTATGTAGGGAAAAGTACTGTATGCCCACTTACCAACCATTACAGATAGAAAACCAGCACGACAGCATATTACACATTAGAAAACACTGAACATAATTATAAAAATTTATTAATTATAAGTTCTTGTTCATAACGGTTAGTTGAACTATTGTTTGTACCAACTCGGTATTTTTCAAGATAGTTGCCCAATAAACTGGCTTACTCAATCAAAGATGATTGAATTAGACTTTTCACAACACAATCTCATCTGTCTTGATGACACTTGGCCTGAAACGGTAACTCGTAATGTTTTCCCAGGTGCTGTTATGGTGCCTGGATATCGTAACGGCGGGGATAATGTCATTATCTACAGTTGTATGGCCATCGGCCATTACAGTAACCGCGTAATCAAGTGATAACGCACGCCTTAACGTACTATCAACACAAAACTCACTTTGCATACCGCATATGATGAGTTCCTGCACACCCAGTCGATCCAGATGTTCTTTGAGATCGGTTTCTTTAAAAGCATCAGAGCCCTGCTTTCTTACATAGATATCTGATTCTGAGTTTTCCAGCTCTCTTGGCAGCAACCAACCTTCACTTTGGTATCTCATAGTCCCGGCTTCCGTATCATGCTGAACATAAATCACAGGAACACCTGCCAACCTCGCCCTGGAAGCAACCAAGTTGATGTTATCTATTACATCCAGCGCATTATAGGTAGCACCTTCACCGTGGCAGAGAGCATTTTGTACATCAATAACCAGCAGAGCTTTTTTATTTCTCATTACCAATCCATATCTGATTGTAGCGGCCTAATAATCCAGCACCCAGCATTGACCATTTATTCAAAATGGCTATACAAAGACTTGCTCCAGCGTTTCGGCATCCAAAAAATTATCTTCATATTTCTCAAGCTCTTGGGGAGAGGCAGATTGTAACTTCTCAACAGCCCAATCAGGCAGTTCACCAAATTTCTTGGTTAGTAGACGGGAAATTAGCATTTGTTCACCTTGAACAATTCCCTCAGAACGCCCTACCTGCATTGTTTTATCAGTGATCTGGCGTTCCCACTCATCTATTCGATTAGCGAACACAGTATGTACCTCGTCAAAATCGTCGTGGGGTGTATTCTTACTCATCATTGTTATCCTCCTGATAACTCAAACTATTCAGAATGTCGAAAAGTCCTTAAAAATTAGCTCAATAATATTGAATACCCTGTTTTTCAGGACAGGTTGCTCTCGATTGGAAGGAAAACACGTTATATAACAAGGAACTCACATCAAAGCTGATCGATAGGATTAAACGGCAGGCTTGGTTACTACAAAACAATCACAAATGATAAAACGCTCAGAACTCAAGAAATGATATTAGCCGAATCTCTCGTCGCCCGATCAAGATAGGGACCAGCAATTCAGCTAGCCATACTACGATTTGAAAACCTCATCCAAGCTTTTAGCATCCACAAAATTATCCACCCACAACTCCAGCTGCTGCTCTGTTGCCTGACTGATCTTGCCTTCAACATCTTTTGACAAAGGGCCAAAACGGCGGTTTAACAGGCGGCGTAGGGTTTTAGCTTCACCCAACAAAATACCATCTTGCTTCCACTCTTCAGTCCAGGAAATCACCCGTTCCGCTAACATGCTATGTACCTCATGCAAATCATGAACTTGTTCAAATTGTACACCAGGAACCCTGGCGGGGAGCAATACTCTCTTTATCCAGACCGTAAAGTTACGTCGTAGCCCCATCTGTTCGGGTTGTTTAAGCCATTCGATCAAAGCGGTGAGAATACGCTGGATATCTTCAGGCTTTTTACTGTTTTCCAGACCAAAGAGTGCAGAAACCAGATTCTTAACCTCCGGTAAAGGCTCACCATCAAAGGCTCTTTCTTCCAACAAGGCATAACGGATATTGGGCTGATAAAGATGAATCTGACCGGGAATACTATCGATCAGTTCACACAGCTCCAGCGGAGCCGTCCATTTCCGTTCACCGTTATAGAGCACCAAAGGGAAAACCGGTGGCAACTTACCATTGGGCGTCAGCTGATTCTTTTTACGCAGATCATCCAGCAACATGCTGCTGTAAATATTCACCCGCAGCGGCATAAAACGATCTACAGAGGATTGGAACTCCAATAGCAGATAGATATACAACCACTGTTTCTGCCCCTTATCCTGCCACAACACCCGCCAGACAATATCATCTTCTCGATCCCTCAGGTCATCAGTGACATAACTATCTTTAGTCGTTTCCAGAGTGGACAGATCCAACTGCTCAACCCAAGGTTCATTGACATACCCTATCAGCAGATCTGCCACCATTTCGGGATGGCTAAAGAGAAGCTTGTAACTATTATCGTGGGCATTATGCGGTAGAGCTTGATCAACCATAGTGCATCCTTGCGGGTAGAAGTTTAACCGTACTACTCAACAGCACCTGTTGGCGGCATCTTGCATACTTCAGTGAAATAGAAGAACCCTCAAATAGCCCAAACTTTCAAAATAGTTCTTACAAATCAATGAGCTAAAAATGGTTGCCCTCTATTTTCTATTTTTTTTCGCTATTTTGTCACCGCCAACTGGCGAAATCCTTTTTCAGCTCATGCTGATCACTGCTCATCCTCTCTGTAATAAGCATGATAAAGATGATTCAACTCATCATGAAAACCCCAGCCACAATGAGACGTATTGGTGACGATATCTTCTGCCCGATCCTGAAACTCAAGCAACAAGTCTTCTTTCACCATATATTTCAGCGCACTCTCATACATACTTTCCATACTGTTATAAAACGGCTCATCAATATCACCGTATTCGTTAGTACAATGAACACCAGACTCAACATAGGTTAGCATTATGTCTGCAATCCCAATATTCGAACACGACACCTTCTTATAATCAGAGATCGCTTTACGTGCCACAGATGCCCGCATTTTAGGGAATAGCGAGCGGCCAGTAGCAATGAACTCATTCTGTACAATCTGTTTATATTTTTCCAGAACAGCTGAGTCATCATTAAAAAAAGAAGTCTGGTAAAACTCTTTTACATTGCTGAACGTTTTATAGAGGTGGGCAATCTCCTCAACTAATTCGTTCTGGGTTTTCTTTCTTAGCTCTTTTTTTAAATCCGTTAATGTCGGTTTCTTCGCCATATTCTACTCACCTGTATAAACTGGATGACTGAATCAAAGAGATTCATCTAACCAACGATAGTACTTCTTAACAGATTTGAAAATCTACTCCCTCGCACATTCAAACACCTGCTAAAAAGTTTATGCCATCAGAATATCCCCCCCACTGCTCATATTACTCAGACAACGCCCCATTAAGCAGGGCTACCGCATCAGTCAGACCACCCCATCACTTTGAGACATCAAAACAACAACAAAGCTGATGCGCTAACCCTCGCCTGCCTCTGCCTCTGCCCCTCGCCAATAGCCAATAGCCAATAGCCAATAGCCAAACCTCTGTTCTCGCCAATTAGCACCCTCTGCCGCGTTCCCTGTTGTAGGTTGGAAAAGCCGTAGGCGCCTTCCGACAATAGCCGCGCACCCAAGCCAATGTCGGATGGCGCTTCGCTTATCTAACCTACTCCGATATCGAGAAATTTATCGGAAATGGCATTAGCGGGTTATTGAGTCGACGGCTAATACCACGGGCTTCTTCAGCTATTTCCCTACCCTGAAAATCACGCTCATAATTCAGAAAATCCTGAAAACTGCCATGCACCTCCACAATCGGCGCAGCCCTGTGTGTTTCAGATGTCGTCAGCGACCACACCAGATGCAACAGAGAAAACAGATCCTCCTCCTCAGGATGCTGACACAGCAACTCATCCACACCATCCTGATGCCGATACGCCACCACATGTAAGCGCTTACCGTACAAAACATGCTGCTCACCCACAGCCTGAGTTAACTTCTTCGCCAGTTGCCCGGCTCTCTCATTACTGGCCTGCAGCCAGCCTTCTGGATACGTCATACATTCCCTCGCTGACTACCTCCCCCCACTTCCGCCAAAACCAGCAAAATAAACAGCCAGACACAGCAGAAAACCGAAACAGAACAGCCAACACAAAAAGCAAAACCAGAGCGCCAAAACAACAAAGCACACCACCGCCATTTGTAAAAAACCACCCAGAATCGGATCGGGATCAGTAGCTTTCAAATAATTCCGATAACGACAAATCGCCTAAAGTGCCACATTCCACCACGAACATGGCACAGGTAACGTCCCTACCGGCAAAGCATTTAAATCACCCAACACCCTGCCTACTGGAGACAGAGTTATTGTAATACGCCAGATTTCAGACCTTTACTGATCATCGCCTGAATCTGAACCAGCTCATCAAGCAAATCAGCAGCGTAATAACCCACACCACTCGCCGCCGCTTGGTGATGAAAAGAGCCCTCGCTATAAGCGATATTCTCCAACGCCACCAACAAAAAAGCACAGCGATGGTACAAACTCTCAAACGACTGACTTAACAGATCCAAATCCAACTGATCATTAGCGCCTTGCTTCTCGCCATCCTTAATCTCCGCAATCTTACTCATAGCCCAGCCTCCCGGCAGCAAAGTTCACCCAAGAGACAGACCGCCGCCCAGATAAACGCCCGCCAGAGCAAACCAAAGACAAAAAGAAAGCCCCAAAGAAGGACAGAGTAGACGCAAAGACACCACCGGATACAACACCCGAACGGAGCCGAAACGACCGAAAAAGAGGATTTGAGCCAAAAGCCCGAGAAGAATTGAAGACGCAAAAAAACCTGGCACCGCAAATGCGATTACAGGCCGTAAGATCATGAAAATAAAGAAATTTTTCTTTAGCCAAGCGAAGCCCTAGCGTAAAATGTGAATTAGCCATTTATTGATACCTTGCTTATCGATGATGGTTAGCTGCCTCTTGGTGTTACCAGCACCTTGAGGTAGCGCTTATAAAGATTTAAATACTTGTGATAGGCAGATTCCTTCTGTTGATTAGATTAGCAAGTAATCAAACACCAGTTAGCGATGTAATGCAATCGCTGGCTGGTGTTTTTGTTGGGTCAAAGGTAGATGGGCTTTGCTTAGCTGAGTTTACAGAGCCTAAATCATCGGCAATACCACATAGCGGTGATGTCCGATGCATTTGTTTGCTCTGTATACCAACATATTTGTGAACCAAGTGCACTGGATTTGTACCCTAATAAAATAACTGACTCTTGGCAGACATATTGATCATACGAAAGACCTATTATTCAGCATTGTTGGTAGGAGTTTCAGTTGGAGAGATACAATAAGTTTTGTCTTCAATATGAAGCATGTGAATCATATTAGAATCAATACCCTCTATTAATGTTGAAATATTGACATCTTTTTTGTCGTAGTCTCTATCTTGCGATATCGCAAGGATCACTTGTTTCCCTAACTTAGAACTATGTGACAATAGTTTTTTCATACTGTCTACCCGCATCTGATGCTGTCCTGGTTCATCCATTACCAAAAAGCCAGGATGTAAAGATCCCATCTCCAATAGACAAAGATAATAAGACCAGATTGATCTTACGAAATCACTGGCGGAGGAAACATATCGAATATATTGAGGCTCTTGCCCCTCTATAAAGACAATTGGCATGAGTCTATGAGGAGACTTGTCCCTGACAGTTATATTTCTCACGCCATTACTTTTATAACCAAATGAGGATAACAATGAGATAAATGACCGTTTGAATGCAAGAATTTTCTCTTCATCACTAGAAACCAGCCCTCTAAGCTCTTTTTCTCTCCCATCTAAAATAAAGTACTGTTTGCTTAATTTTTTCATCCTACCCTTCATAGATTCAAGGTAAGAATTAAACTGTTTGATATCATTAAGCCGGTATTTTAGCTCTGCTTGTATTTCAAGCTCGCTTCTAATTGATTGCGAGCTAGGGGAGTTCAAATCTTTATGGATACTATCAAGTTGCATCCGCTTTAACGCAATACTTTTATCATAATAATCTAGAGCTGATACATACCGTTCAAGAACAGTTTCTGAAGCTTCAATGTATCTTTCATAAGTAGATTTTTGAGACTTAAGAAATGCAATGCTCTTTTCAATAGTCTCTTCTGATAGTTCAGCATCTTTTTTATTCTCTACACTATTCTCACAAACAGGGCACTTAGATGTTGACAAACCATCCCAGTTTCTACCAATAGATAATTTCTTAACATCTTGAAACCCTTGAATGTCATTTATCGCAGAGGACAAAGAGCTTTTGAAGCTAGCTAACTTCAATTTTTCCTCTTCATAAAGCCCCGAAGCATCATTTCTTTCAGATACAAATGTAGATAGCGATTCTCTTATCTTTTCTCTCATGTCAATTAAGTTTTTAGATACGTCTTTAGAAGCATCCATGAGCTCAATGCGTTTGTTAGAATCGTCAATTTTATTTTGAATATTTTTAGCTAGTTGACTAGTTCTAACTTCACTTCCCTCATTATTTAGTTCAGCTGCATATATCCCTTCGATCCTGGTATCTGGAATTGGCTTATTCTTATCAAAAATCGACAAGTAAAGCTGAGTTGCTTGAGAACGATATCTTAGGTCGTTATCGATCCGTTTCCATTCACCTTTAACCTGGTGCTTATCAGCCTTAATTTGATCGAGCTCTATATTTAGTTCTAGAGAATTAAGCCCCAGAGAATACTCCACAATTTTTTGTTTAGGATCTTTAATACCAAAACTAGGCATCATTGAGAATATATCCGACCAACCTTTTGTCTGTTCAATGAAAGCCAATGAAAATACATTCTGCATATATAAAGGTTTGGTCGACTCACCATTAAATGATTCGACATTAAAAATTTTCAAATCATTAACTTCTGCGAGCCACTTATAGAACCCTTGATCGCCATGATCTCTTGCAGAGTGAACAAACTTTGGTGTAGTTTTCGTACCATCTAATATAATTATTTCATTAACAGTGACTTCACTGGATGGAGCTATTTGACGTGTAAGCGTGTATTGTTTACCGTTATTTGCAGTGATGGTAAGTGAACAGCTGGACTCATAAACATTACAAGGCTGGCCTTCAAAATTAAGCACTTGATGCAAAGCAGGGCTTAGAGCATTAATTCCCTTGCTCCCCATTAATTGCTCCATCCCGAGGCAGTAATAAATACAGCTAAGAATAGTGGACTTACCACTGGAGTTGTCACCAGTCAGAATATTGAGCCCAGGCTTAAAACCATACTCAAAACCAAATGGCTTTAGCCCATCTTCTGTTCTTGCAATAATTTTCGCTGAGACTGAATCGATGCGCATTTTATCAACTTCTAATAATTGGATTATCAAATCTATTTTCAGGAATTTTAACTTCCTTCAAATACTCTAAATAGTTTGAAAACGCCTTATGACCTTCAACCAAGCCAAGATACATATCACCTTTATCAGTTAGTGAAATTCTAACCCCCTTAGATGATTTATCTACTATTAATTCTATAAACCCATTGGACTCAGCCATTATGAGTGACTTTTTAAAATCATTATCAATATTCCAGGAAGATAGAGTTATCTTTGAAGAAAATGCATTAGCTTCTAAATTTATAGTTTTATCAAATATATAAGCCATCTTGATAAAAGACATAGTCTTCGCACTTCCAAGACAATATTTCAGTGCACCACACATAATAGCAAGATGGGTTAGAGTGCTATTATCAGGTGCACAATCAAGGAACCGAGACTTTAGCTGTATTTCTATACTCATTTTTTAAAATCCAAATTGCAATTTGCTAATAGCCGGGCAACCTCCCCAGCGGCTATAACAGGGCTAATAGATTTAATTGAAGTTCCATCTAGCTCTTCTTTTAAAAAATCAGTTAATTCATCTAATATTTTATGAAAGCGCTCGTTACCTTGCTGAATACTACTTACTTGGTATTTTTTATTTCCAGAAGCCCATATCGCTTTCGCATTTTCTATAAGATCTCGGTATGAGCTATGATTTCTGATTTTGGAATGCTCGATATCATCCCATACTAAAATATCGTTTATAAACGCATCTAGGTCTTCAGGTGTCCAACCCACTATGAATGAATCCATCTTTTTAGTAAGATTTTCAACATCTCCATAGTTATTAGCTTTTTTTCTTTCATCTATCATTCCTTGAGTGATACTTCTTTTAATCTCGGCAATATTCAACTTTAACTGGGTATTTCCACCATGAAAATCTGCGATATCAATGTCCGGAAGAAATGAATCTTTAATGACTTTGATAGATCGACAATTTACGCCTGTGAAGTCATCGTTGTCTATATTCTGGGCAATGCCAACCAAATAGTTATTGTCGGCTTCTTTTATGAATATTCCGCTGCCTGAATATCCGCCAAGTACCTCTGCTCCTACGCACCCTTTCATATCGGTATACGCTTCGAGCGGAACCTTGAGGCAAAACGAACGTTCATCATTGATAGGGGTATCTAGATGGCAAGGAGTTACAGTATGAGCTTTTAAAGCTGGAGATCTTTGCGTTCCTCTGAAGGAATATGAATTCTCAGGAAAGCTAATATCTTCGCAAAAACTTATTTTAGGAAAATCAGGAAACTTGTGCTTCTGATCAACAGCTATAACGGCAATATCGTAATGCCGAATCGCTTCATGTTGTCCTATAAAAGCATCAAACTCAATCTTTCCATATATCTCTGATATACCATAGAACCCATCAATTATTAAAGGTTCACTAACATCTTGACTAATAACATGGGCAGCACTCAAAACATAGAATACGCCACCAGTTTCAACCAATATTCCTGACCCGTGATAGTTCTCAGACAAATAGATCTGTACGCTAGTTTTTGGGAGCACATCTAATTCATTCATATTATACAAAAGCTACTTCGTTCAATTAGATTTACATTATATTCAATCTTTTCTTCTGGTCTGATTAATATACCGTTTTTAGAAGAAATTTTTTCAACTGGATAGTTGAAAAAAAAATTAATGTCATTGCTACCATTTCTGTCAACATTCAATGCCAGTTTTGCCAATGTTTCTCTGCTAGGGTGCATGCTTCGAGCCTTTCCACCATTAGTACTCAATATGTAGTTAGAACAACTAACCATTGAGATAAATTTTTTCGATATACTTGTTATACTTCCATGATGAGAAAGCTTAATATAATCAAAAATATATTTCTTATCTTCAGAGAATCCTTTTCCTTCTAGGTAGTCGGTAACAACTGTAGGGTGAGCATCCCCTAGAAACAGTAACTTTTTTTCTTTGTACTTAAGAATGAATGCTATTGATGCAGCATTAGTGAAGTCAGACTTCTTGGATTTATACACATCTGGATTTTCTGCCAACGTCTCAAACGGAATGATAGTGCTGGTCTTTGATATTGGATCGGGGCTAGGAATAGAACATTCCCTAACCTCCTTGTACTTTCCAATAAAATACTCTAAATCCCCCCGAAAAGGCGATATTATTTCTAAACTAACATTCTTAGAAATATCAACTGTATCACCAGCTAGGAGAGATTGGTACGATATATTTTTTCTCTTAAGTAAGATTTCAAGTGTGATTGCTTGATGTATGGAAATGTTTCCACTTCCAGCTCTAACCTCAAATGAGCTTGGTACATTGACGTACACTTTTCCAACAGTAAATTTATGTGGCATATCTTCAATCAGAGGAATCGCACCATTGATATGGTCTTCATCTGAGTGAGTTAAAATTAGATAATCAACACTCGAGGTTAGCTGCCTGATCTTATGCTGGTAAGTAATCTTGAACCCACAGTCCAATAGTAATTTTCTAGGATCATCCATATCTTCAATTAAGAAGCTATCTCCACAGTTTGCCTGTATATTTGTAATTTTCAGCATGATATCGATTTAATATTACTATAATAAAACCTTAAGAGTGCTAAGTTCTCTGTAACCCCTTGACTCCAAAGAAAACAATACTTTTCTCGAAAAAAGTGATTCTCAATAAAATCAATATGTTATGTGCTTTCTGATGAGAACTTAGCACTCTCCAGTAAAAAGTGAGTTTGCATTTATCCAAAAATACTACACTCGATGCATTGTTTTATTGTCATGTTATCTCATTTATTTTACCAACGATTTTAGTGTATCGTCGCCGAAAAAAGCATCAGATAGAGATCATCAAGGTGAAACAGGGGCATCTAATATTTACCCTTGATTTTCAATTTTTTTCTAGTTGTCCTATTTGTGACCTGCGCCCCGGTATTTTAGGAGTAAAGCGAGTAAAGTTTCCACTACAGAGGCTTGTTAGCGCTATTAATCGGCACAGTATATTATTGGAATTGCATTCATATCTCTCACAGCATGAGCAAATGATGAAATTATCCAGAGTAATTGAACAATATGTCCTCGGACTGATTCACCACGCTGAATCTTAGAAAATTCTGTAGTCACAGATGATTTTGATAAAAAAGAGCAACTTAGAATGCACTTCCTATGAAGCTTGTAATCTTTTAATAATCCATCAAGGTATGCTTCAGCATTCGATGGGTCGCCTTTTCTAACTCTTGCTATATTTGTATGGCACCCACTATTTGAGCATGTATCTACAAACTTACCATTTATTCTTTCGAGCATTTGCTCTTTGTTAAAGTACATATTTCCAAGATTTTTTATTCCTTGGCCAACCACATCATGAAGGTTGCTTGCAGAGGTGCTAGAACTACCATGCTTTGAGTGTATGAAGTTTATGTTAGAGTCTGCACGATTAAATGTAATATGATCAGCCCACTCAATACCTAAGTCGTCACAAAGTATGTAATCATCGTTTTGGTGTATACTTTCAACCATGCCAAACATTGAGTTCTTCTCAAATTCAGTACTGGCACTAGTGAAGCGACCTTTTTCAGAAGTAACTGTAGATATTTCAGCTTTAGGGTGCATTATTTCTAATATGCTATTTATCTCTGAAACCCCTGATGAGTCTTCGAAGCAAGCTCCCATAAAGTACATGTATTTTGGGTCCGTGAACGTGACACTGTAGTAACCATTTTTCACTATGAATTTCTGCAGGGTTACTTCCTTACCATTCTCAACCACCCGAAACTTTGTCAAAACTTTCGATGTTAATGTTAAGCTTTTTTCATTCTTTCTAAGACGTGTACAGGTCTCTCTTCCAACTACTTTACAGTCTGAATCAAGCTCATATACTTTTTCAAGTTCAGCAAAAAGCTTATTTTTTACCCTTGAAGAAATAACTATATTTCCAGCTCTGGCGGTCTTATATTTTAAAGCTAGTCCATCCCGTTCAATTCTTTCCTGTAGCGGAGTACTTTCCACTAGAACCCCATTAGGTTCACATGCCCTTAGAACATCATTTAATTCTACTTTTTTGGCAAATGAGCCTAGAAAGCTATTATCGTTTGAAGGACTTTCAATAAGCTCAACCTGCTCTTTAACCCAAACGGCTATCTCGTCAAGGGACTTTCTCTGGGATGACTCAACTAACCTCCCAGTTCCAGAAATAGTTTTTGTAATAGCGCCTTGACGTAACTTTAAATAGAATGGAATTGATCTCCCTGCAGAGTGCGTCGAAAGAAGCCCTTTTAGATCTGCAGCTTCATAAGACCTAGCTCTCATTGCTCTATCTGATATGGTCATGTTTCTCAAGGCAATTTTTTGAAACTCAACATCGCTATCGCCAAATGTACTAGATAAATCCTCACTATCAACGAGTGTAAAATATTTTTTTATTGGCTCGGATATATTTGCACAACTTTTCTTAAAAATTGCCAAATAGTCATGATATTCGATCAATATAATAAATGCGTACACCCTATCTTCGAGAGCTTCATCCATAAAGTATACAGGTCTAATAGAGGGAAACACTCTAACTGAATATTTGTATTCTAAACCTGCCTCTTCAACCCTCCTATCAGACCTGAACAAATCAATAACAAACTGTGCATTATTATCCATATTATCAATAGCTGCACTAAGAATGTCATTTACAATTGAATCATCAATAGAGTTTTTAGGTACGTAGAATTGAGCATTCTTTGTTAATTCTAATCTTTCAGGCACATGTAATACCTTCTTGTAGTACTAGCATTTGATTTATTCATCCACCCATGCAAGACTAAAAGTTAATCAAAGAGGATAACCATGTATAGGCGAACCAAAAGTATCAAAAAAACATAGAGCACCAAGCTAAGCAACACCTAGCGGGAGAACAGTAACAGAACTTAAATGATGACCATTATTAAGTTCTGAACTACCTGATCTGCGCAGAGCTGTTGAGATCACCGACCTCAACTCCGGCACTCCTATTAAACATAGAACGGAACTATACCTTACTAGAAGCATTGTTTTCTATGATATTTTGGTTGATAACTGACTAAGGAAGAAAAAATAGGCAGGAGTAAAGCTATTGAGGCACGACATAAAGTAATGCCGCATTAAATGACTGAGCAGTTCTTATCTTTGTATTTTATAAACCCATCAACCCTCATACAAATATAATGCGACATACTTGGTCTCAATAAAATCTTTTATCACCAATAAAACCAAAACAAGCGCATTAGTCTCTAACACGCTTGTCTTGGTTTATCTCACAATAAAACTCTTATCAATCCCGCTTATAAAGTGCCTCGATCGTTCTCTCTGCCAGTGAGTGGGCTTTTACCATATATCCAGTTAGCGCGCCTGATGGATCAGCAGGCAATTCCAGCTTTTGGGATAGTGCGTGAATGGTGAATTGGTAGCGGTGTGCGCCGTGGCCGTTGGGTGGGCGGGCGCCGCCAAAGCCTTTAAATCCGTAGTCGTTGCTGATTTGTTGGCTGCCTTTTGGCATCTGGTCGTTGTTGCCTGCGCCGGTTTTCAGGCTGGTGATGTTGGCTGGTATATTGATCACTTGCCAGTGCCACCAGCCGCTGCCGGTGGGGGCATCTGGGTCGTGTACGAGCAGTGCGTAGGCTTTTGTGCCTTCTGGGGCTCCGCTCCAGGAGAGTTGTGGGGATTGGTTTTTTCCGGTGCAGCCGAAGCCTTGGAATTCTTGGTTTTTGCTCATAAATTCGCCGTGGGCGATATCTTTACTGGTTAAGGTAAAGGATTCTGCCAGGACGTTATTTGTCGCTAGAACAGTGGTGATTGCCAGGGCGATTTTTTTGATCGTTGGGTTCATAACGGCTCCATATCGGTTGAGTTGATAGAAGCCATGTTAGGGGTTTGCTGTGTTTTGGATTAGCACCTAACCGGTCATCTATTCGCCCGTTTCGGGCAATTGGGTTTTTCTGAGTTCTGTTGGGGTGGTGCCGAAGAGTTGTTTGAATTTGTCGGTAAAGCGGGATTGGGACTGGTAGCCGCACTGTTCGGCGATTAGTCCGATGGGTTGCAGTGTGGTTTGTACCAAGTGTAGGCCCAGACCCAGCCGGACGCGGTCTTTAATCTCTTGCAGGCTGGTGCCTTCGGCTCTGAGTTTGCGCCTGAGTGTGGACTCACTCATCGCCAGTTGTTCGCACAGTTGATCCGCTTGGCGGTCTGCGGTGGGTTCGGCGCTAAACAGGGCGTGTAGTTTGTGGCTCAGGCTGGATGAGGCCATAAATGCGGTGATCTGGTGATAGCCCTGATGGTAAAGCAGTTGCAGTATCTCTTGTCGGCGTGCAGGCCATAGGGCTTGCGGGGCGAAGGTGGACCATTCGATAAACTGTTGCAGGGTTTGTTGCAGCACGGGGTCTATGTCGCCCTGTACGGCACTGATGTTGGCTTGTGGTTGTAGGGCTGGGCTTTGCCCCAGGCAGGCGAAGTCGGAAAATTCAAACTCGATCAGCAGGGCGAAGTATTGGCTATGGCTGGGGATATTGCGCATTTCTACCTTGGGGCTGTTGGATAGAAAGACAAATTGCCCCGCCGGGCAGTTGACTTCGCGTTCCTGCCCCAGCTGTTTGCAGCCATCAAACACGCAAACCAGTAGCGGTTTGATCATGGGTACGTTCAGCAGGTGTTGCTCATATCTTGATGAGTAGACGGCAAAGGGCAGTAATTCACGCTGTTGCAGTGCTTTTTTGGCGCTAAAGATCAGATGTTGCATCGTCATGGGCTGTACGGTTCGATATTGGTATAAAAAGCGCGTTTTCAATTCAGGATTCAGGTTGCGACTGACGTTCTTTCAGGTACAGATACAGCGGTAAACCACAGGACACGCCTACCGTGCAGGTGCCCAATAAGGCCAGGTGTCGATAGCGTACCTGATGGCGTTTGCCATCCACCAGAATAAAAATAATCAGGGTGCAGGCGGATACAACAACATCCAGCCAGGCGAAGACGCTGATAGGGTTAGACAGAATTGCGTCGATAAATGCGCCGATATTGATGCCATTATCCACTAGCCAGGGCAAAAATGCGCCATAGGGTAAGGCGATACCCAGTAGGGTTAAGATAAGATAGAGGTGTTTCATTGGAGTCCTTTCGCTGTTTTTGCTGCTTGTTCTGTCGTTATTAATAGCGGTTAGATGATTGTCGGAAGGCGCCTTGCGGCTTTTCCGACCTACAACAACTTATCTGGTTTGGTATTAATGAATCAACTGCGCCTGGGCAAAGTCGATAAACGCCCGCAAACGGGCGGGTCTGTATTTAGTCTGAGCGTATTGCATAGCAATAGCGCCATGATAGTTACTTTTGATCGTCCAGTCGGATAATACCTTAACCACACTCCCCTCCTGCAAGGCTTCCTGAATAACAAAATCGTGAAAGATACCGATACCCAGGCCATTTTTTACGCCCGATAGCCGCATTTGTGAGTGATTGACCGCATAGCGTCCCGATACGGCTACCGTGAGGTGCTCCTGCTCTTTGTGGAAACTCCACAGGTGGTCGGTGTTGGTTTCTGCCAGATAAAGGCAGTCGTGTTGTTCCAGCTCTAAAGGATGCTGGGGCATTCCCCGCTGTTGCAGATAGTCCGGGCTGGCACACAGTACCAGATAGGTTTTGCTGATCTCTTTCAGCACCTGATTTTCATGGGGCTTGTCGGTCAGGCGAAAGGCGATGTCGATGTTATCCCGCAGCAGATCAATATCACCGTCGGCGACTCTGAGCTTAAGCTGTATCAGGGGATAGCGCTCCAGAAAGGGGATCACCAGAGGTTGCAGGACGGAATTCAGAAACGCCTCGGGCGCGGCAACAGTGATCGCGCCGGACGGTTCGGTATGGTCCGCAGCCGATAGATCCACCGCCTGTTGTGCGGCGTTGACCATAATCAGGCTTTGATCATAAACCCGTTTACCCGCCTGAGTGATCACTAACGAACGTGTGGTGCGTTCAAACAGTTTGACCGATAACGCTGCTTCCAGTCGGCTGATGGTTTTACTAAGCGCTGAGGGTGTGATGTTCAGTTTTTTCGCTGCGGCGGTAAAACTGCCTTCGTTGACCACCAGAATAAAAGCCGCCAGGTCGGGCAAAAGTGAAATCAGTTTCTGGTCCAGCATAGCGCGCCCTTTTTTTGTGCCTAAGATTCACAAATGATTTTCCACACACAGGGATAATAGTCGGCTTATGCTTTAATTAATATGAGAAAAAAACAAGGAGCAAACGATGAGCGATAAATTTTACCAGCAGATCCGGGATCAGCTTCAAGATGTGAAAGAGGCCGGGCTGTATAAACCTGAGCGGGTGATCACTTCGGCTCAACAGGCGGCCATTACGGTATCCAGCGGCGACGAGGTGCTGAACTTCTGCGCTAATAACTATCTGGGTCTGGCCAATCACCCGGCGTTGATTGAGGCGGCGAAAACCGGCATGGATGAGCACGGTTTTGGTATGGCGTCGGTGCGTTTTATCTGCGGTACTCAGGATATTCATAAAGCACTGGAACAGAAGCTATCGCGGTTTCTGGGCCAGGAAGACACCATTCTCTACACCTCCTGTTTTGATGCCAATGCGGGTCTGTTTGAGACACTGCTCGACAGCGACGATGCGATTATCTCTGATGCCTTAAACCATGCGTCTATTATCGACGGTGTGCGCCTGTGTAAAGCTCAGCGTTACCGCTACGCCAATAACGATATGGCCGAACTGGAACAGCAGTTGATCGCTGCGGATGCTGCCGGTGTGCGCCATAAACTGATCGTGACCGACGGTGTGTTCTCAATGGATGGCGTGGTGGCTAATCTACCGGCGATCTGTGATCTGGCGGATCAATACGATGCCTTGGTGATGGTGGATGATTCCCATGCGGTGGGTTTTATGGGGCCAAACGGCGCGGGCACACCGGATTATCACGGCGTAACAGAGCGCATCGATATTATCACCGGCACCCTGGGTAAAGCTCTTGGCGGTGCGTCCGGCGGTTATACCTCGGGCAAAAAAGAGGTGATCGACTGGTTGCGTCAGCGCTCACGCCCCTACTTGTTCTCTAACTCCGTTGCTCCCGGCATTGTCGCGGCGTCTATTCGCGTGTTGGATCTGCTAAAAGAGAGCGATGATCTGCGCGCCCAACTGTGGGATAACGCGGCTCACTTCCGTCGCCGAATGTCTGAAGCGGGCTTTACTCTGGCCGGTGCCGATCACGCCATTATTCCGATTATGCTGGGTGATGCCAAAGTCGCCGCCGAGTTTGCTGAACGGGCACTGGAGAAAGGGATCTACGTGATCGGTTTCTCATTCCCTGTGGTTCCTCAAGGTCAGGCACGTATTCGTACCCAGATGTCGGCGGCCCATAGCCGTGAGCAGCTGGATCGGGCGATTGATGCCTTTATTGAAGTCGGTACGGATATGGAGATTATCTAGCTTTCTCCCTCGTGCTACTGAGGGGGAAGGCGGATTTTAGATGCTATGAACAGACAGCAAATACAAGCACAAGCACAAAAAACAGATACAGATACAGATACAGCTGATACGACAAATACCGGCGTCCCGAAAACAGATACGGTGAAAATAAAGGCCTTAGCCAAACTCAAGCCAGAACCGGGGATCTGGATGACCGAGGTGGCTCCACCCGCATTGGGCCATAACGATCTGCTGATTAAGATCAGAAAAACCGCCATCTGTGGTACAGATGTCCATATCTATAACTGGGATGAGTGGGCACAAAACACCATCCCTGTGCCTATGGTCACCGGCCATGAGTATGTCGGTGAAGTAGTCGGTATCGGGCAGGAAGTGCCCGGTTTTACTATCGGTGATCGTGTCTCCGGCGAGGGCCATATCACCTGTGGTCACTGCCGTAACTGCCGGGGTGGCCGGACTCACCTGTGCCGCAATACCATCGGCGTGGGCGTCAATCGTACCGGCTGCTTTGCGGAGTATCTGGTGATTCCCGCGTTTAACGCCTTTAAGATTCCCGATGAGATCTCCGATGATCTGGCCGCGATTTTTGACCCCTTTGGTAATGCAGTACATGCGGCGCTGTCGTTTGATCTGGTGGGCGAAGATGTACTGATCACCGGCGCAGGCCCGATTGGCATTATGGCCGCCGCCATCGCTAAACATGTGGGCGCCCGCAATGTGGTGATCACGGACGTCAACGAATACCGCCTGGATCTGGCCTTTCGAATGGGCGGCACACGGGCGGTCAATGTGGCGGAAGAAAAACTGGAAGACGTGATGGATGAACTGGGTATGAGCGAAGGCTTTGATGTGGGCCTGGAGATGTCCGGTGTCCCCAGCGCCTTTAGCACCATGCTGAACACCATGAATCACAGTGGCCGCATCGCCATGTTGGGTATTCCACCGTCCAGTATGGCGATTGATTGGAATCAGGTGATATTTAAAGGCCTGACCATTAAAGGCATCTACGGTCGTGAAATGTTTGAAACCTGGTACAAGATGGTCAGTTTGATTCAGTCTGGGCTGGATATTAATCCTGTGATCACCCATCACTTTCATATTGATGACTTTCAACAGGGTTTTGATGTCATGCGATCAGGACAATCCGGTAAGGTAATTCTGGATTGGGTGAACGGTTAAGTACAGGCGGAGCGTCTACGGCAGGGCTTGGATTCAAGGGATAAGTAGCAACGGTAATCCACTCTTGTGTTTATTTTCTTATACCGTCTTTTATCCGGGCTTTTAGCGAAATACCGGATAATGGTCGGAAGGCGCCTTGCGGCTTTTCCGACCTACAGCAACTTATCTGGTTTGGTTTTATAAAGCTTAGTTAAAACCAAACTTTCCGTTGCTGTTTTTCCACTGACTTTGGGCAGGAATCTCCTCGATTACATCCCAGTGTTCGACAATTTTGCCATTATCAACCCGGAACAGATCATAAAAAGAGACATGTTGACCGGCAAACTCACCCTCACTGATGGTCAGCACAAAGTTACCTTCGCCCAGCACTTTATGGTTCTTGCTATAAGACATGGTTAAACCCTGCTTGGCCATTGCTTCCAGTGCTGCACCTAAACCGCTTAAACCGTCACCAATCGCACTATTGTGTTGCAGGTAGTTTTCTTCACCTGCATCGATAAAACGTGGCAGTTGATCAAACTGACCTTGCATCAAAATGGTATCGACAAAATCAGCCACTAACGCTTTATTTTCAGCGGTTTTGTTCAGGTCTTTAACCTCTGTAGGGCCATCCAGCTGGGTACGACCGCTCGGGTTTGGGCCTGTTTTCTTCGCCAGATTGTCCCAGTGCTCAACAATTTTGCCATTTTCAAAACGGAAAATATCAAAGCCTACTTTCGGACCAAAGAAGTTGTAATCCGTGTGCGTAAACACATAGTCGCCATCCTGGAAAGCCCGTTTGACATCGACCTTGGCACTGCCTTCAGGCAGCGCCTTTAGAACCTCACCAAAACCCGCCAAACCATCGGCAACCGCCAGGTTGTGCTGAATATATTGGTTGGCATTTACATAGCTCACCGCATGATGATCACCATTTTCAATGCTGTTCAGCAGGGCAACCGCTTTGTCTTTATTGGATAGGGTATGTTCCTCACCAACAGATTGGTTTGAACAGGCGGTTGTAGAGATAACAGTAGCCGCCAGTGCGGCAGATAGAATTTTTTTCATGACTTAACCTCTCGTTTTCATTGAGATCATGGTAAGTCAGAGCTTGAATTAGCACATGGTCACTATCAGAACAAAAATGGTAAATATCGAACTTTTTCAAGGCTCAGTCGCGCGATATTGAGCCAAACCCCGCTGTTTCTGAAAACGTGCCGGTGTAGATCCGGTATGTTTCTTAAAGTACTTAACGAAATTGCTGGCATCCTCAAAGCCCAGATCATACGCCAACTGTTGTGTAGTCAGGCGATCAATAGAGAGCCTTCTTTTTGCTTCCAGCACGGTAAAGGCATCGATAATCTGCTTAGCCGTTTTGCCAGTGGCGAGCTTGCATAATTGGTTCAGGGTTTTATAGGTGCAATGCAGCTGCTCTGCGTAACAAGTCGCGTCTCTATTACTCTGGAACTGCTGCTCAAGCAGCGTCGCAAAGCGAATCATTCTCTGTTGCTGCTCTTTGTTTAAACGCCCCTCACTCTGAGGCGGCCTGGCCCTGCGTAACAGCAGAAAAAGTGAAGAAAACAGATGCATCGCAATCAATGTATTGGCATCTTCCCGCGCCAACTCTTTCTCTATTTCACCGAATAGAGCAAAACAGCTGTCACGCAGCGCCTGATCAGGGGTAAATACCGGCACTAAACCGGTATCCAGCGAGGTAGGTGAAAACTCGGATAGCCGCATATTGGCCAAAGCCTGATCGACAAAACGCTGAGTAAAAAGCAGAACTTTGCCCTTGATCGGTGAGCTGAAGTCAAAGGCATGAATCTGATGCCTTTGGACTGCGATAAAGTCACCGGCCTGAAAAGCATAACGGTTGAAGTCCACCAGATGCAGTCCCTGACCTTGCTCAACCACAATAAGATTGTAGAAGCCGATACGATGGGGCTTGTCCGGTGGATGAGTGGGGTTATGCTGCCTCTGCTGCAGCATCTCTAACTCAATCACCTGCAATTCCCGTTCTGCTGAACGCTTGTAGTTAAAGCCTACGTCTGGAAAACTCACGTTTCTTTCTTGCCTTTATTTCTTAGCTTTACTTTACCTAAGATAGCTCGCTTAGAGAGTTCGCTTATTATCCGAAACCGCGAGCGATAGAATTGAACCCAAATGCTTAAACAGCAAACTCTTCTGTATCGATTTCCAATTGAGTGTTGGCGTTATAACGGGGACCAGCCACTGTTGCTTGATTGATAATCTGATCCAAGCGCTCAAAAGCACCAGCACTTAAGGTCACATCCTGAGCGCTGAAGTTTTCCTTTAAATGATCAGGATTTGTCGTACCAGGAATCGCGATAATATTGTCATCACGACCTAAAACCCAAGCCAGCGCCAACTGTGCCAGAGAACAACCCTCTTGCTGGGCTACTTCGGCGACCTGCTCCAACAGGGCCAGGTTTTTAGCATAATTATCGGCATCAAAACGCGGCATATTGCGACGCAGATCATTCGCCGCCAAAACAGATGGATCGGTCAGCTTACCGGTAAGAAATGCCCTTGCCAGAGGGCTAAAAGCCACAAAGGTTGTACCCAGTTCACGGCAGGCTTCCAATACCGCTATCTCGGGGTTACGGGTCCACAGCGAGTACTCCGTTTGCATGGCGGCAATAGGATGTATTTTATGTGCCTTACGCAAGGTATCCGCAGACATCTCAGATATACCTATACTCCTGATCTTACCCGCTTCCACCATACGGGAAAGTTCACCGACACTGTCTTCAATGGGCACATTGCGATCCAAGCGGTGCAGGTAATAGAGATCGATAGCCTCAGTTTGTAAACGCTGCAGGCTGCCTTCCAGAGTCTTGCGAATAGTTTCCGGTCGGCCATCTAAAACCCGCTTCCCCTGATCATCTTTATACAGCACGCACTTACTGGCTAAGACAAACTCATCACGCCGACCTTTCAGCACCTTACCCAGTAAAGTTTCATTGGCTCCAAAGCCGTACAGTGATGCGGTATCCAGGTGGTTATAGCCCAGATCCAAAGCACTTAACAGCAAGCGCTCAGCCTCCTGTTCGGAGGGCGGCGTACCATAAGCATGGGACAAATTCACACAGCCCAAACCGATTGGAGAACAAGTAAAAGGGCCCAGATTACGTGTAGCCATAATAACCTCTGATTAAAAACGGATGACTTTCTGCGGTTTCGGATAATAATTACCGACCTTACCACTCAGATAATCGCCTGATCTGCCAGTAAGCATTGAGTCGAGATCTCTGATCTTAAAGCAGTGTAGCCGGATGTTTTGTGCTCATTTACAACACCTTGCAGTCAGGCCGCTCTGGTGATGGATCGGGATAGCGCTTCTATTACCGCCTGAGCCAGTAGCTCGCCAAAGAGTACATGCTTACCACAATAATGCACCTCTTTCGGGCCAAAGCCATTTACAATAGCTACGGAGTCAGTCCCTGTGCCTGTCGCAACATCGCCGGATACCGGGCTGATCACTCCAGCGTCCTGCAAAACCGCAGCTTTAGCCTCAGTGATCACCATCAAGGCTTCAACCATCGCCGCCTGAGTTAAACAGGCATTGGTCAACATAATCAGGTTAATTGTGCCGACCTCTTCCGGCTCAGAGACTATCTGTCGGTATTCTGCTAAATCGCCTGCCCTACGGGCATTAGCCAGGCCAACTGTTGCCAGAACAGTAATCTCAACACCTTGGGCTGATCGCACTGATTGACGAAACGACTTCATTGAGGCTGCTGTCATCATACCGACTAACTGGCCTTTACCGCCTAATGCACTGGCATAGTTAACAAGCGTTTGTTCCGGTGGCTCTGCTGCCTCGGTATGTTTTGGTACTTTCAGGTTTAAAACCTGATCTGCAGAGACTAAGCCGCCGTTACACACGGCGGAACTCAGTACCTGATGAGATTTACTCAGGCTTATGTGAAGATAGTCTTGTGTGTGACTGAGAGAAGCAAAATGGGTTAATGGTATCGGCATATATTTGTTGGATAAGATTCGTTGGCAGGGATTTCTTAGCCTGAGAAGTTATACCAAACAAGATAAGTGGTTGTAGGTTGGAAAAGCCGTAAGGCGCCTTCCGACAATCATCTGATACCGGAGCCAATGTCGGATGGCGCTTCGCTTATCCAACCTACTCTGATATCAAGAAACTTATCAGGACTGGTATTAGTACAGACTGCACTGAAAGGATTGGTCCAAGTCTACAGCAACGATCCCATATCATCAGCCAGAAAAAAGCCGGGGCTTTAAAGTCTTACGCTCGCTACTGCGTTCCAGAATGGCCTGTTTCTCGGAAACTGTAGCCTGATACCATTGCAGAATCTCATCATAACTGCGGAAACAACCCAGACAGATATCATTTTCATCCAGGCAGCAGTTACGTACACAGGGAGATTCAACATCTTCCTGTGTGTCTTGTGTGTCTTGTGTGTCTTGTGTGTCTTGTGTGTCTTGTGTGTCTTGTGTGTCTTGTGTGTCTAAAGGTGGCTGAGACTGTAAGTCACTCATATTATACCTTACGCAAAGTCCCTGAAACGCCCAATAAAACCTAGCAGCTCTTATTTCTTAACAGGTAATCCTCTGCCTGCTGGATAAAGTCACTGATCGCTTGCTCCAGATCTGGCAGGCGATGGATGACAGCATCAATACTATCCGACTTCGCAACTTGCTCAAGGGTTTCACACAGTTCAGCCAGCAAGATGGCTGAACCATTTGCAGCAATACCTTTTAACCGATGCAGTTGGGTCAAGAGCAGGTTTATATCCCGTGTTTGAAGATGCGCGTTAATCTGATCAAGCTGATTAGGCAGCTCATCAATGGTCATCGTCAGGGTGATTTCAACCAGGTCATGATCACCTATAAGGCGTGAATTCAGAGCAATACTGTCGAATGCCTGAGTAGCTATTGATGGTGTACCCAGAGTCGTTTGCACAACGCCCTTCTCTTCTGAAGATAACCAACGTAACAGGCACTCTTCAATGGCTTTTGGGCTGAGAGGCTTAGTCAGATAATCATCCATACCCGCTGCGCGACAGCGTTCCGCCTCA
This sequence comes from Oceanospirillum beijerinckii DSM 7166, assembly GCF_000422425.1. Classification (GTDB taxonomy): domain Bacteria; phylum Pseudomonadota; class Gammaproteobacteria; order Pseudomonadales; family Halomonadaceae; genus Oceanospirillum; species Oceanospirillum beijerinckii. Next base: position 94,041 of record NZ_KE383830.1, on the reverse strand, counting down.
CCTTTCATAGCATTAGCGCTGAGGGCGACAATAGGTACTGAGGATTTATCCGGTGCTTCCTGTATCTGACGAATTTGACGGGTGGCTTCCAAACCGTCCATCACGGGCATCTGGCAATCCATCAGAATCAGATCAAAGCTGCGATGATGCAATTTCACTAATGCTTCCCGGCCATGACTGGCGACTTCAACGTGATGCACATATTTTTCCAGCAAGCCCTTAGCAACGATCTGGTTCGTTTCATTGTCATCAACAACCAATACACGGGCATCAATGATCTTTGCCAGCCCACCGCCTCTGGTTTGTGTTTTCTCTTCGGATGTTTCCACTCCAGAAAGCATAACCAGGCAACGATATAACTCCGGTAACACAATGGGATGGTGCACAATACCAGCGTATTGGTTATAGAACGTCTGCTCTTTTAACTGTAAAGGGTGACTTAACAGAATACACTTAAGATCCCCCAGTAACGAATCCTGTGTCACCTGCTCGGTAAAGCGCAACGGCTCACTGAGTTCTAAGCTCTCATCCACAAGCACAAGATCATAAGGTTGTTTTGTCTGGGCAGCCTTATGCAGCTCCAATATGGCATCTTCCGGGCGTTCGAGCACGACATTATCGATACGCCAGGCCGTCAGCGCTTCTGACAATAACGGGCGATAACAAGAGCTGCCATGCAACACCAATACCTTAAGCGCACCAGCAGGCAAAGCAGAGGCAGAACGCTGGACAGAACAGTACTGCATTGGAAGCGTAAACCAGAAGGTTGTACCTTCGCCCGGCATACTTTCAACGCCAATTTCCCCCCCCATCGCTTCAACCAGTTGTTTGGAAATTACCAAACCCAAGCCTGTGCCACCGTGCTTACGACTGGTAGAACACTCAGCCTGAGCATAGCGATTAAAGAGCTTGCCGATCTGCTCTTCGGTTAAGCCAATCCCACTGTCTCTGACCTCAAAACGCATACTGACCTGATTGTTACTCTGCGTTTCGGGAAATACCGACACATGAATCTGCCCTTGATCAGTAAACTTAATGGCGTTACCGACAAGATTATTTAGAATCTGGCGGATTCTCAGGGGATCACCAGTAACCCAGCTGGGTTCCAGATAACAATCGGGGCAGATTAACTCAAGACTCTTTTCATCCGCTCTTACGGCATGACTTGCAGCAATATCTCCCAACAGGCTGAGCAGATCAAACTCTGTACTTTCCAGCTCTATCATTCCGGCTTCAATTTTCGACAGATCCAACACATTGTTTACAATCGCCAATAAGGATTCGGAGCTTTTAATTGATAAATTCACCAGATTCGCCTGGCCAGGGGACAATGGCGTATCCTGCAACAGTAGTAATGTGCCCAGAATCCCGTTGATGGGGTTACGCACCTCATGGCTCATATTGGAGAGAAAATCGGTTTTATGTTGGCTGGCCTCTTCCAGTTGGCGAACCTTCTTGCGCAACTCAAGCTGCGAAACCACTTCCCGACTGAGGATTTCCAGGGCATTACGCTGTTGCTCTGTCAGAGTCTTTGGCTGATCACTGATGGCACACAGAGTGCCTAAAGCATATCCGTCGGGCGTCACCAACTGTGCACCGGCATAGAAACGGATATTAGGATCACCTGTGACCAGCGGATTATCAAAAAAACGATCATCCTGAGTCGCGTCGGGAATCTCAAATACCTGCCGCTGCAAAATAGCATGGGAACAAAAAGCAATATCACGGGAAGTCTCGGACGCATCCAGACCTACCGCAGACTTAAACCATTGACGGTTGGGGTCGATCAGGCTGATCAGCGCGATCGGAGTACCACAAATCTCTGACGCCAACTGGGTCAGGTCATCAAAAACTTTCTCTGCTTCAGTATCAAGAATATCGTAATCATAGAGCGCATCTAGGCGTTGTTTCTCATCATCTGGCAGAGAGGCCGTTTTCATATATCCATCCTTTTATCGGCATAAAGTAACACCCTTGAGTACGCACTTTATCTGGAAACAGATCTGTATGACCTATTCTAGCAAGCCTTGTTCCGATTTGAGATCACTAATTTAGCCAGATATGCCTTATACGCTTTAGATTCTGGTCAGAACGTCCTATCTTACACCCCGCTTGATACAATGCCATAACGCCGCTCTGACACTGCTCTAACGTCATAACGCTGTTCTAAAAAGGTTAACCAATCAACTCCGCCAGCTGTTTTTTACTGGCATCAAACTCACTAAGATGAGCCAACTCTTCCATCTCTGCTTTAAACTCTGCCTCCATGGCGACCAGCTCAATTCTGAGTTCTGCCTCAATCTCATTCAGGTAGTTTTCAATATCCTGTAAGCCTGTTGTTGCATCAATCACATCAGCCTGAGCCTTTGCTTCAATCTTGCTGGCTTCCAACTCAGCTTTGTAGTGCTTAATCGCTTTTTTTGTCTTGCTCAGCTTTTCCAGTGCATGATTGATCAGCGCTTTATCCGCGAATTCGAATAACAGGGCATCCTCGCTGTCCTCATCATCAATACCGGTAAAGCTCTCGGGTAGAAAAATCTCTCTGTAGCAAAGTAGTTCCAACTTAACATTAGCCAATTTAATAAAAGCTAATGCGATAGACTCATTATCCGTTAGATCCTGAATCTTCCGGGTGACTTTCAACGGACAATTCATTGTCGTACTCCCTTAATCTGTTATCCTGCCACTGTGTTATTTCATAGAGCGATATAACGGCCTTAGCAATCCGCCAAGAGCGATATGCACTACACATTACAAAGCTAATATGACAGTTAAGCATATGAAAAGTAACAGATTAACGACTGAGCTAAGACACTAAATATTCAAAGGCCAGTGCTGTATATGATGAGTCAACCATAAAAAAATCGATTGATTTAACGTGACAGCGCTTTGAACGAACACCGCCAGGCCAACCGCATCAGTCGGCCAGCTCCAGATAACTTTCCAGCCAGACCTCCAACTGATCAGCACTTAAAGGCCTGCTAAGCAGGTAGCCCTGAGCGACATCACAGCCACTTTCCAACAGAAAATCCAGCTCACTTTGATTTTCCACACCTTCAGCCACAACCTTCATACCCAAAGCATGACCCATGGTGATCATTGCCTGCACCAAAGTGCGATTACGCTCATCCAATGAAAGATTTCTGATAAAAGAGTGATCAATCTTCAGCTCATCCAAAGGAAATACCTGCAGATAACTCAACGAGGAGTAACCTGTGCCAAAGTCATCAATAGAGACTTTCAGGCCTGATTCCCGCTGACTGCGCAGTTGATCGATCGCATAGCTGTTTTTTTCCATCAGCAGATGTTCCGTGATTTCCAGTTTAATCTGCTCGCGGGATAACTGATAACACGCCAATGTCTGCTCAAAGAAGCCAAAGAAACTGTCCACCGCCTCTAACTCTCTACTGGCGATATTAACTGCGATCCGCTGAATGTTAGAGCCGCTGTCACACCACTGCCGCAACTGGCGACACGCCTGTTCAATCACAATCATGCCGATATCCTTGATCAACCCACTCTCTTCAGCTAATGGGATAAACTCATCGGGTACTAATAATCCCTGCGTCGGATGCTGCCAACGGATCAGCGCCTCGACACTCATCACCGTCTGAGATTTAAGGTCTAACTTGGGCTGATAGAAGAGCACAAACTCCTGCTTCTTAATGGCCAGTCGCAACTCTTCTTCCATGCGGATACGGTTTAACGCATGGGAGTTCATTTCAGTCGTATAGAAACGGTAAGTATTGCGGCCTGCTTCCTTGGCACGATACATCGCCATATCCGCATGCTTAAGCAGGGTTTCCATATCCGCCGCATCCGCGGGACACAGCGTAATTCCGACACTACCACTGATATAGTTCAGCTCTTCACCGTTCACATGGAAGGGTTTTCTCAACTCCTGGACAATTTTTTCCGCAAACTGTTCCAACTCGTTGATATTATTGACCTGATCAAACAAGGCGGTAAACTCATCGCCACCCAGCCGGGCAACCAGATTGTTGTTACCGGCGACCCGCTGCAGGCGCTGTGCCGCTTCCAATAACAGCAGATCACCGAAGGAGTGGCCCAGAGTATCATTCACCTCTTTAAAGCGATCCAGATCGATAAACATCAGCGCAAAAGGACGGTCTTCCTGCTTCTGTCTGATCACCGCTTCCTTTAACTTGGCGGCGAACAGAGTTCGATTCGGCAGATCTGTTAAGGCATCATAGTTAGCCTGATACCAGATATCCTCTTCGTATTTCTTCCTTTGGGTAATATCGCTAAACAGGCCGATATAACGCAGCACTTCACCTGTGTCCGAGTTTTTTACGGTGTTAATCGACAACCACTCGGGATAAACTTCACCGGTTTTGCGCCGATTCCAGATCTCACCTTGCCAGGAGCCTTTTGTTTCCAGCTGCTGCCACATCTGATGATAAAACTCACGGGGATGACGACCTGAGGATAATAAAGAGGGAGAGTGCCCTGTGACCTCTTCCTCACTGAAACCTGTAATTTTACAAAATGCCGGATTAACGGACAGAATGCGGTTACCGGTATCCGTAATTACAATCGCCTCTGAGGTATTATTAAAGACAGAACTGGCCAGGGTTAGTGCTTCTTCATGGGCCAGACGCTCGCTGATATCCCGAATGGTCAGGGTGTAAAGCGGTGGGTTGGAATAAGAGATACGCCCACAGGAGACTTCTACGGGAAACAACTCACCTTCCGGGTGCTGACCGTTATAACGTATTGCTCTAAGCTGCTTCAAACGACTTGTCGAGCTGTCACTCAGTTTTTCATGACCGCCCTGTTTTTCGTACCCACTACGCATCATAGCTTCGCCTGATTTCTGCTCAGTATCAAACTCTACATCAGACTCTATTAATAGGGTATGGAAATCCGGTAACAGGCACTCCAGGTTCAGCTTCGATTGCTCCTCCGGGTTGATAAGGCCACTGTCAAAGCGTAAATCAAAGATCCCTTCAGCTGCGGGATTCATATCCACGACAAGACCAGACTCACTGATCGTGATAATACCATCTGCTGTAGCATTCAAAATGGCACTTTTACGGGCTTCGCTTATTTTCAACGCCTTGGTTGCTTCGTTTACCTGCAGCAGATGGCTCAAACGGTTTTTCAGTACCGCCCAGTGGATCGGTTTGGTGATATAGTCACTGCTACCGGCTTTAAAGGCCTGATCAATAAAGCCTTCATCATTCATAGCCGTCACAATGATAACAGGCGTGTGCTCACCTTTTGGTAACTGCTTGAGTGTCTGACAAATATCCACACCGGACAGATCTGGCAGGTCTCCATCCAGCAACACAGCATCCGGCTGATGCTGCTGAAACAGGCGAATAGCATCCAAACCACACGCAGCTTTCACAACACGATAATGATGACCGGTTAAAAACTGCTCTAACATCAGCAAAAAAACCGGATCATCATCCACAATCAGTATCAGTGGATGATGGACTCCAGGAGGGTTAGCCGAAGTATTATTCACCATGGCAAAGCGTCTCTATTTCAATATCCGTAAAGGCGGCATCCAAACTAGCGATGGCCTTAGGTAGCTGCGTTACTAATTTCTCTAATGACTGGAGCTGGTGATCTTTTGCACCATGTTCCAGCTGCTCAGCCATATAGCCAACCTGCTCAGCCCCCAGGCTGTAGGCGCTGCCTTTGAGACGGTGCGCGGCTCGCCGTAAGCCATCAGTATCCTGACTGGCATAGGCTTGCTCAATACTCTCCAACAGAGCAGGCAGGCTACCGGAAAAGGTTTTCATCAAAGGCTCTAACGCCTGAGATCCCAGGTCATCACCCAGGCGTTTAAAGATCTTCACATTTAATACAGGTCGCTGACTGTCAAGCGACGCCCCATGATCCTGCGCTGCAAAAACCGCCTCAGGCTTCCAGGCTGCCTTATCAATGGATTTATCTACGGCTTTTTCAACGATGCTTTCAACAACCCGTTCGACATTCCTTTCAACATTCCTTTCAACATTTCTTTCAGCAATAGGCCCAGAAACAGGTTCAGAAACAGGATTAACAGCAGAAGGGCTTGGGACACTTACAGCCTGTTCCGGTAGCCAATGCAGCAGGATGTCTATCAGCTTATTTTTTGACAGCGGTTTGGCCAGATGATCATCCATACCTCGTTGCAAACACAACTCTCGATCGCCTCCCATCGCATGAGCTGTTAAAGCGACAATGGGTGTACGATCACCTGTCCTCTTCTCGATTTCGCGAATCTTTTCTGTTGCCAGATAGCCGTCCATTACCGGCATCTGAATGTCCATCAAAATCAGATCAAAGTGACTCTTACGGTAAAGCGCGACAGCCTGGGCACCATCTTCAGCCAGTTGAGCCTCAAAACCCAACTGACTTAACACACCCAAAGACACCTGCTGATTGACGGGCGTATCTTCCACTAACAGTAACTTGGCACCAAAGCGTTGCGCCAATGCCTGACTCTTATCAAATGCACCCGTTTGTTTCGCAATAGAACCCGTACTTTTAGCGGCACCGTCCCAAGCATCAACAGAACAAAACTTATCATACTGAGAGACCTGGCTGTATCCGGTAAGTACCTTGATCATGGCATTGTAAAGTTCGGACTGACGGAATGGTTTACGCAGGTAATAGTCAACCCCGGCATCCATCGCCTGTTCGCTGTCTTCCATATCCATAGAACTGAGCATAATGATTTTCAGCTCTGCCAGATCAGGCTCCTGCTTGATCATCTGCACCAGCTCCAGACCGCTGATATCAGGCATCATCTGATCAACCAAAACCATCTGGTAAGGGTTGCCTTCGCGAGCCCGCTGCAACAGCCGCTCAAAGGCCGCTTTGGCATGACTTTCTGAGCCGTTCTGCATACCCCAGGAGATCACAATATGATGCAGCAGCTCCCGGTTAGTGCTGTTATCATCGACAATTAATGTCGCGGTACGATTCAGTAGCGCCTGGTGCTCTTCGGTGATATCAAAGCACTGGCCGCCCTTTTGCAGTGGCAGATCAAACCAGATCCGGGTGCCCTGACCCACATCACTGTCCAGCTTGATCTCTCCTCCCATCAGTTCAACCAGCTGACGGGAGATTGCCAGACCTAAACCGGTGCCAGCATATTTACGGGTACTGGAACTGTCCAGCTGAACAAATTTCTGAAACAGTTTTTTTCGCTGACTATCAGAGATACCGATGCCGGTATCGATCACCTTAAAGCGCAGCAGCAACTGATCTGCCTGCTCGTCGATAATCTCAACACTGACGACCACTTCACCTTTATCGGTGAACTTGATGGCGTTATTGACCAGGTTCATCAGAATCTGGTTGATACGATCCGCATCCCCTTTCAGGTAGTGGCTGAGGCGCGGCAAAGTGACAGGAATGAGTTCCAACCCCTTACGGTTGGCATTATCCGCATAAAGCAAAACGCAGTTTTCCAACAGCTCATTGGGATTAAACTCAGCGATATGGATATTAAACTTGCCTGCCTCGATCTTCGACAGATCAAGAATATCATTCAATAGGTTCAGCAGAGTTTCGCCGGAACGTTTGACGGCTTCCAAATGTCGGCGCTGCAACATATTCAGCGGGGTATTCAGTACCAGCTCTGTCATGCCCAGTACGCCATTTAAGGGCGTGCGGATCTCATGGCTCATGGTGGCCAGGAATTGCGCCTTCGCAACAGTGGCTTCATTTGCCTGTTCTAACGCTTTTTCCAGCTCCTGAGTGCGGGAGGCAACCTTTTGTTCGAGCGAGCTATTAGCATCCGCCAGATCCTGCTGGGATTGGTTCAGATGCTCCAGCATCGCCTGGATCGATTGCCCCAGGGATGCAATCTCATCGTCACCTTGTACCGGGATGTCGGTACTCCTCTCCCCGGCAGTGATTTTATCTGCAGCGGCTTTTAGTCGCAGTAAAGGTTTAGTGATATGGTAAGCCAATACGATTGAGGCCAGCACCAGGAGTAATACCCCTACCAGCATCATTAGAGTGATGCGCTTAAACAACCCGGCGGACTCATGGCTCAGATATTCCAGATCAGTGATAGCACCGATAATGATATCCTGACTTAAACCATAGCGTGTCATAGGCAGGCGCCTGAGCGCCAGTCCCATATCATGGGATTCCAACTCTAAGGCGTTCTGTCCATTCCCGTTAGTAGCGGGATTAAAAATAGTAACATCACTGCCCGCCAGCTCCTGGAAATCCTTGCTCAGATTAAACTGAGGGTTAAGTTCGTAAGCCCAGTTTCTCTCCAGGTCAGGATGGCTTAAATACCGGCCATCCATATTGGCGGCAAAATAGCTGACCTGCCCGGAACCCTGGCGCAGATTAGCCGTGATTTTATCGAAATCCACTTGGATGATCAGCACACCGGCCGCAATACCGTAGTGGTCATAGATCAGCTGACCGGCATAGAAAATTGACTTAGGGGGATAAACAATCTGACCGGCAGATTTTAGCAGCTTGGGATCGCTGACCCAGATCTGCTCTTGATTATTGTCCAACAGCTGTTTTCTGGCCCAGGCAAAATCACCCTGGTCTGGATTAAAAATCTGAGTTTTATCCAGCACAATCTCACCGTTACGCTCAATGTGCAGTAGCGGCTGTGTCTCATCCAGTAAATGTAGCTGAATGGATTGATAAGCCGAACGCTGACGTATGACAGTATGAACAACCGTCAGAAAACGCTGTCGCCACATAGACAACGTCATATTCTCCTGTTCATCGTACCCGCCACCCTCTTTGGCCCGTACAACCCCTGAAATCGCATTACTTTGACCCAGCAGATCGATATCATCTCTCAGTGTTCTGATCTTCTCCAGCATCAGAGACTCTTCCCGCTCCAGATCCTGCCCCAGACCTTGCAGCGCCTGTTGTTCCAGAAGGTCAGCAGAGCTGTTATAGCTGATCATACCGATCAACAACATTCCGATCAGACTGATGACCAGAGAAAAGAAACCAATTTTTACCGGCAGTGAATAAAGCAATCGTCGATTCATAGCGGTTCCGGCATTAGCATAAATTTCAGTCGTTTTTCCAGCTCATGTAACAGTAGAGACACCTGTAGCATCTCACTGTATTGATCACCTGCCTGCAAGCTCTGTGTTAACTGCAGTCTTATGCCTGTCTCAGCAATCTGTTCAGATGAGTAACGGCCTGAGTCTGAACGAAAAATTCCCAGATGAGGCTTCAAGGCAATCAACTCATCATGAATAAGATTCAGATTGGCATAAAGGTCGGCCTGATTAAGATTGCCAGGCAGAAAGTAGTCCGGCGGCATGGGGCTAAAACATCCCCCTCGCTTCTTAATCTCCCCCACCAGCCGCAACAGTGTACGGCTTTGCAGCATAACACTACCGATATCAGCCTTAATCAGGGATTTATTGGCGCGATTCAAGCGGGTATAAGCATGGTTCAAACGTGGATTAGCATCATTAAGCTGATAAGTACTGTCTGAACCAGCATCAGTGATCTCATCCGGTAGCACAAATTCCCGGTCAAGATGCAGATAGATACTTTGTAGGGCCCGGACGATTTCAACACCTTGAGACCACAAATCCTGAGTGTTTACCAGATGCTGACTTGTCAGAAGATCCAGCTGCGTCTTAACCTGCCACATTTTACGATACACATCCTGTGGTGTTTTATTTTCCACCAACGGAATATCCACTTCTGAATAAGTGAAACTCAGACGTTTAAAGTGCAATTTCAGCTCCTGCTCTAAACGTAACATCAGTTGATAGACATCATTAGGGCTTACTTCACGCAGTGGCGGATGAGGAATGGCTGTTGCCGCCAGACCCAGTTCACGGCGTAACAGATCAGCCGTCTTCAGATTATGCCGAGTGATCTGAAAGACATGACGGGGAGCGATGCTCTGGTTCAACACCAGCTCTGTCGCTTCAGCCCTGGCCCCCCGGGCTTTATTCAGCGCTTCCATGGCATGAAGAATTCGACTGGCAACAAGATAGGTATCATTAGGGGTTTTGTCTAAAGCGACATTGTCATACTGAAATAAAGCACTTTGGAGGCCAAAAACAGGTAGTAGCTTTTCAGCGTAAGCCAGCAGCTGAATCACATCATCCGGGGTTTTGTTTTTGCGTAAGGGAGGCAGGGGCAATTCCCGATCGACCCCCAGACGATATTTGATACGCTGCAGTTCAGCAATAACGACCTGTAGAGCATCGTATACGTCTGTTGGACTAATCACTCTTCGAGGTACTTCCGGGGCCCTTTCTGGTGCAGGCATCCAGAGGTTTTTCTGCGCCTGGGCAATCTTATTCTGCAGTTTGTACGCGGCCTGAAGAGCATGGTTAGGGTGTTTGCCCTGAGTTTTCTCCGGTTTTTTCAAATGTAACGCCTTATTTTGGCTCAGGCGTAAAAAATCAATCTGCTGAACAATATACTCCGCTTGCTGATAAACATCGTTGGGGGTAAAACCACGCACACCCAACAAGGGATCAAACGCCAGGGAGACTTGCCATAAGTTAGCATATACATCAGTCGGTGTAATATGACGCTCAATCCGTTCAGGCGCAGACACCTGAGGCGGCGGCTCAGGTAACAATAACCGAATCTCATCCCGTACAGACAGCACTAGATCATAGACTTCATCCGGGGTGATCTGTCGGGCAGGGTAATGGGGAATGACGATCTCACCCATGCCTTTAATGTGACGGTAGCGATTGACCTTAGCCAGGACTTCCAACGCTTTCTGATACACGTGGCGCGGTTGTTTCGGATCAACAGGCGGCAACTGCTGATGCAGAATCTCTCTTTGCTCCAGTTCCTGCAACAGGTAAACATCTTGCTTCATCTGTTCCGCAAGAACAAAATTATCCTGGGGTGTTTTGGCAGGTGAGATAAAACGGGCTTCAGCTAGCGTAGGCCAGCCAGAAAGAATAAACAAACAGGCAACAGTTCCCAGTACAAAAGTCCATTTTGCAGGTATACGGGGTCTGCAGACTGTATAAATGCTGTGGGGTAGCATCAAATCAGCCTTTTAATCATCAGAAGTTAGCCTTTCTGGTTTTAAGTCAACTTGTCATCCGCAGCTGCAGCCAGAAATTTGCATTTTATATACTTATATAAGATTTAGCTAAGCTATTATGAAAGTTTCTGCCAGGAAAGCAAGTCTGTATTGTATAAAAACACTAACTTTGTCATGACTCTATACGTCTCAAAGAGCATGGAAATAAGCCTCTCTAAACTAAGATTCATATTTACTCCTTATTTGGCTTTTATCGTTATACTGAACGGTCAGTTTAAGACTACTTTCTCTAGCAGGCTCCATATTACCGCAGCAAAAGGATGTTCTGATTTTGTTATCTCGAGCACCATCGCGAATTTTCACCAAATTCCTACTAGCACTACTCTGCACCTTAGTAGCTACAGTGCTACTGACGCTAATGGTGACCAACTGGTCGTTCCAGCAGGGATTTATCGATTACTTGGAGCAGGGTGAAATCTCTCGCGCAGAGAAAGTAGCCGAACTGTTTTCTCAAGAGTATCAGGAAGAAGGTGACTGGTACTTTATGGAAGAAAACTACTATGTCTGGGGTAAAACTATGCGAGCAGCAGGTATTCCTCTTGCCGACAGTCCTAGAAGACCCCGCCCGCCAAGAAATGGCGTCCCACCGGAAAATGACGAGAGAACACACAGAAAACCTCCCAGACCGGACCCGATGATAGAGAGTAATGGTTTTAATGGTGCTCAGGCTGGACCCGGTTTTGATATCCGCCTGGCTATTTACGATCAAAACAGAAACCCAATACTGTTTAAAAAACCCAGAGAGAAGATCAAGCACTGGTTGCCGATACAAGTAGACAACGAAACCGTTGGCTGGATCGGGCTTGAAGGCTTCCAGTTAGAAACCGATCAACTCGCCAGCAGCTTTCTGCAGCAACAACAGGAAAGCGCCTATCTGATCGCTGCCGCTATACTGATACTGGCCCTTGGCGTTGCCGCTTTGCTGGCACGCCAATTTCTTCGCCCTATTCATAAAGTCGCTTATGGTGCTAAGCGGGTCGCTTCGGGGGATTACTCACACCAGGTCGATGTAAAAGGGCAAGATGAACTAGCACAACTGGCCCGTGACTTTAATCAAATGACAGCTACCTTAAAACGCACTGAAGGGCTACGAAAACAGTGGATCTCAGATATATCCCATGAGTTACGTACACCTATTGCTGTACTGAGTGGCGAAATTGAAGCGCTGCTTGATGGCATTCGCCAACCTACACCTGAACGTATTAATTCCTTGTACAGTGACGTACAGGGGCTGGGCCAACTGGTAGAAGATCTGCATCAATTATCACTGGCCGATCAGGGCGCTTTAGAGCTTTCATGTCAGCAGGTAGATCTCTATAAAATCATCTGTAATCTGATGATTCCTTTCGTTCCCCGCCTGGAAGAAAAAGGTTTAACACTGGAGCTAAATGCTAATCGTAAACTGAGCTTTATTGTCTATGGCGATGCCCGACGTTTAACCCAGTTGATCACCAACTTGTTGGAAAACAGCCTGCGTTATACCGATAGTGGCGGTATAACCCTGCTTTCATTGCAACCACAGGAGGATCAGGTCTTGCTGATTATTGAAGATAGTACACCCGGAGTGCCGGAAGACTCCCTTAACCGTATTTTTGATCGTTTGTATCGCGTGGACAAATCCCGTAGCCGTTCTGTGGGCGGTTCCGGTCTGGGTTTATCGATTTGTAAGAATATCGTTGAGGCTCACGGTGGTAAGGTTTCTGCTTCTCAAAGTCATCTGGGCGGCTTGAAAATCAGTATCTACTTACCGCAAAATGCCAGTTAATTACGCTCAGGAAACACCTGAGCCAGATTAACCAGGGATTCAAGCGCTTATGATGGACTCAACTCAACAGGTTCTTGTTGTTGAAGATGAAGAGAAACTTGCACAAGTACTAAAAGAGTATCTGCAACAGGCAGGCTATGAGGCTCACTGCCTGTACCACGGCGATAAGGTGATGCCTTGGTTGGAAAGTAGCAGCCCCGATATGATCATTCTGGATCTGATGCTACCTGGCACCGATGGCGTTACTCTATGCCGCCAGATCCGCGAAAACTCCAATGTACCTATCATTATGGCAACGGCCAAAGTCGAAGAGGCCGATCGCCTGCGCGGTCTTGACATAGGTGCAGATGATTATGTCTGTAAACCCTACAGTCATCGAGAGATGGTCGCTCGGGTTAAAGCCATTTTACGCAGGACGACCCCGGACACAGCTGTCCAGGAAAAAAAAGGCGACAATAGTACTCTGTTTACGGTGGATGCAGATAAGATGACGGTCTGTGTGCGACAAAAAGAGCTCGATCTTACCCCTGTAGAGTTCCGTTTGCTCAGCCATATGCTACAGCGCCAGGGGATTGTTTTCAGTCGCAATGACCTGTTGGATATCATCTACGATGATTACCGTATGGTATCCGACCGAACCATAGATACCCATATTAAAAATGTACGTAAGAAGCTGCAAAACGCTCTCCCCGACCTGGATGTGATCCATTCCATTTATGGCGTTGGCTATAAACTGGAGGTCAAAACAGCCTAAACTTTATCCTACAAGAACATGAGAAAGAGGTTGATTAACAACCCTTTCTCCATGCGCCAGAACAAACGCTAAGCCACTCGAAGTAAACAAGCTTTTGAGACAAACCTGACCATAGAAATCAGCCAAAATGTAAAACTCCATGACATACGCACACATCAAGAGTCTGTTTCTTCATATTCATACACTAACTGAGAACTATCACTGGCTGTGATAATCAAAGTAGTCTCTGTCACGTCATAAGACACTGCTGACATTAAGGCATTGATAATAAAGCTTTCCTGAGCCCGGTAACCTTGCTGCCCCATGCCGATACAAGCCATCTCCGTCGCCGCAATAGCTGTGAAAGTTAGCTGTTTATTGTCTGCCGTATAAGGGGTAGAGAACAGGTTACAGTCCAAGGAACCAAAAGCCTCACCGGAGTGATCAAATTGTAGATGATAGGATGAATTTTCAACTAAACCGATTTTTGGCTCTTCACTTAAACCGAAAGAAACCAGCTGCCAGTCCTTATTCTGCAAGGCCAGTAGCACCTCATCAGAGTGTTGAGATAACGGATCAAATTGCTCATCCACTATCTGCCCTGTTTGACCATCACTGCTACAGCCCCAGACAAACAGTGTCAGTAACGATGTCAACAAACCATAATTATTCATCACAAACTCCTCATCATTTGAGGATAAATCTTAACGAGCAGGGTTAAATCTTGTGTTTTTGGTTTGTTTACGAAATGTAGGTTTCAAATATAACGTAATCACCGGCTGAGGAGTAAAGGCCTAATACGGTGCCTGCATCACCGCGCCGGAGAAACAGTCCTGAATCACACGAATAAAAAGCTCTTTAGCTCGATTAGGCTTATGGTTGTGTTTAAAGATTACCGCAGCCCCCAAAGCAAAATGCTTTTTATCCCGGCCGAAAACTCTTAATTGCCCGCCTTCAACATAGGGTCTCGCCACTTCCTCCGGCAGGAAGCAGATATATTCACCGGACAAGATCAGCCCGATGCGGGACTCATAATGATAGGAGGAGCCGGACAGATTCATCTGGGAAAGATTCTGATAGATCTCTTCATGAGGTTGCAGGCCCGCGTGAATGAGTTTCGCCTTATTAATTATATCAATACTGATGTCGTCTTCATCCAGGTCAAAGAAAGGATGACCCTGGCCGCAATGCAGATAGTTATTGTCGGTAAATAAGTGAATATAGTGCAAGCCTTCCAGCTTTCTATGATAGGGAATAAACGCCAGATCCAACTGATCATTCAGGATCTGACGCTCCATATCGCTCATATGCTCAACCTCAACCTTAAGGGTCACATTTGGCGCCAGTTTGCAGAATTTACTGTATATTTCCGGTATTTTGCACCGTTGATCTGTGCTAAAGGTATCACTCAAAGCAATACGCAAAACACCATTCGGGCTATCACCCAAATTGTTAATGGTATTTCGAAACTGATCCATTTGATCTAACAGCAGATTGGTTTGCTCATAAACCACACTCCCTTCAGCAGACAGAATAAAGCCACTGCGCCCCCGCTTACAGAGTGTCATTCCCAGTCGGCTCTCCAGGCTGGCGATATGGTTGCTGACGGTGGGGCGGCTGATATTAAGCTCAGCCGCAGCCGCACTGAAACCACCACACTCCACCACCGTCTTAAAGACCTTCAACTGCTTAATTTCATAATCACTGATCTGACCAAGTGAGAGTTTTTTCATCTGCCTGTCTCGAAACACTGTCTGCCGGGATAAAAGCAAATTGTCTGAATTAAAGCATTTCCCAGATAATGCCTCGCATTGATAACAAAATGCCGCGAATCAGCACTGATGCTCAATGATTCCAGAGCAGCTGTCAACGGCGCTGACGTAACCGCTGTATATGTAAAAAAACTCAAACCTATAGGTAGAGATGCGTTGATTTATCTGACCAGACAGTTCTGAAATCATGCCCCTGCATTTGGCCAATGCGTTTCAAAAAGTACACAACTAAAAGAACAGCATAAGAAAAATATAAAACATAGGTGATGATATGTTTCAGACTCTAAGTCGTATCAAGAAGACACTGTCTGTCAGCACATTGGCAGTAGCCATGGGGCTATCTGCCGTAGCAGCAGAAAGCCATGCCGCAGAGCACAACTGGCGCTTCAGCAATCTTTATAGTCGCGGAACCGCCTTTGGTGAAGTGTACGAAAGCCTGGCAAAAAACATCGAAAAGAACTCTGAAGGTCGTATTAAAGTTCAGGTGTTGTACTCTGGTGAAGGCGTCGGTACCAGTGGCCTTTTGAGCGCTGTGAAATCCGGTCTGGTGACTATGGGCGCACCTTTCCAACCCATGCATGCCGGTGAGCTGCCTGCCGGTGTGGTTGAGATCGGTCTGCCAGGCGGCACTGACAACCCTGACGAACTGAAGAGCCTGTTCCACGATAAAGACTGGGATAAGGTACTGACCCAAGCCTATGGTTCACAAGGCATGACCTGGCTGGAACCCTACATCCAACCACCGGTTTATGTCCTGACCAAAAAACCGATCAACTCTATTGAAGACTTTAAAGGCCTGAAAATTCGTGCTCCGGGCGCTTACGGTAAGTTCCTGCGTAATCTGGGTGCTTCCCCTGTAACCCTGTCCTGGAGTGAAATCTACACCAGCCTGGCTACTGGCGTTATCGATGGCTCCATTGGCAGTAATATGATCGACCACAGAGACGGTAACCACGTTGAAGTCGCTCAATATATGTACCGCCTGCCACTGGCCGGTGCTCAGGTACTGCCTATCGTAGTGAACCGCAAAGCGTGGAAAAAGCTGCCGGATGATCTGAAACAAGTGGTAAGAGAAGCCACTGAGACTCATGCGGCCGATCAGTTGCGCCTGTCCCGCCAATGGGAAGCAGAGGCTGTGACCGAAATGGAAAGCAAAGGTCTGAAGTGGAGCCCTCAGCCAAGCAAAGCCGATAAAGAAGCCTGGGCAGCCGCCGGTGCCAGCCTGTGGGACGAATACGCAGCTAAAGATAAGTACAGCAAACAGCTGATCGATATTCTGAAAGCCAATCAGTAACAACCCGGTTAGCTGACCAAAACCAGACAGGGCAACATTCTGTCTGGTTTTTTCGTTTTACCCTGCTGTGATTTTTAAGCCCTGTTTCACTGATTTGATAATTGATTCCCCAGTCAGTATGACGGTTCAGTGGTGAATCAATATCAACTGTTTTATCTGAAAGGTGTGATTATGGTTACCCCTATCCTGCGATCACTGTGTCGGAGCGTTGATACTCTGGTCATGCTCTGCGACAAAGGTTCGGCATTTTTAATGCCGGTACTGGCGGGTGTCGTCGTGTTTGAAGTGTTTTCCCGTTATATCCTCAATAGCCCGACCATCTGGGCTTTTGATCTATCTCTGTTTCTGTTCGGCTATATTGCAGCTTTAGGCGGTGCCTATGCCCAGCAGAAACGTGCCCATATCAACGTGGATATTCTCTATCTGAGCGTACACCCCAAGGGACGCGCTATTTTCAATCTGATCTCCTGGTCGTTGGGTATTTTCTTTCTGTATCTGGTACTGATGATGTGCCTGGAAAAATACGATGAAGCCATCGAGTTTGACTATCGCCGTCAGAGTGAATGGGCCCCACCTATGTTCCACTTCTGGATCATGATGATGATCGCCAGTTCACTTTTTATCGCTCAACTTGCCCGGGATATGCTGGAAGAGCTGTTTTTCCTGATCACAGGCAATGCCCTGCTGCCGGAAGTGTTAGACAAGCACCATCACGATGAAGAAGAACATGGTTCTCAAATAGAAACGGATATATCTAAGTCAACACCCTCGGACGCTAGCGCCCCAAAATCTAACACCACTACATCTGACAAAACAGGAGAATAGCCATGATGGAAATTGAAATGCTTACCGCTGTTCTGCTGCTGTGTATTCTGATCTTTTTTGCTCTGGGTGCTCAGGTCGGTTTGGCATTGGGGGGTATTGCCATGGGTGTGGGTTATCTCACCTGGGGTGATAGCCTGTTTAATATTATTCCTACCACACTGGAATCCACTTACTTCAGCTTTATCCTGCTGGCGATCCCCCTCTATATCTATATGGGACAACTGCTGACTAAATCAGGCATTGGAGACGCCATGTTTAACTTCAGTCAGATGATTGTCGGTCGTTTACGGGGCTCTCTGGCGATCAGCGTGATCGGTGTTTGCTCTATGATCGGTGCTATGGTGGGTATTATCGGTGCCGGTATTATGACCTCCGGTAGTATCGCCCTGCGCCCTATGCTGGAAAGAGGTTATAACAAACGCTTGGCATTGGGTGTGATTATGGCCGGTGGTGGCTTGGGCATTTTGATTCCGCCCAGCATTCCTATGATTATGTTTGCGGCTTCAACGCAAAACTCTGTCGGCCGTATGTTCCTGGGTGCCATGATGCCTGCCCTGCTGACGGTGGTAATGCTGATCGCTTATGTGATTATCAGCTGCTGGCTTAACCCGGATCGTGCCCCCATGGATCACGAGCAGGAGCAAGCCCCAGAGCTACCCGCCAATGAGAAATTCAAAATCATTCGCGACGGTCTGTTTTCTATGCTGCTGATTGTTGCCGTTTTGGGCAGTATTATCACAGGTATTGCCACACCGACGGAGTCCGGTGCCATTGGTGTTGCCGGTGCAATCCTGTTAGCAATCGTATTTAAACGCTTTAAATGGAAGATGTTTACTGAAGCAGGCTTTCAGACTGGTATTCTGGTCAGTGTCGCTATGTGGATCATCTTCGGCGCCTCGGTATTCAGTAATTTCCACTTGCTGATGGGGGTACAGAATATGGTGGCAGGCTTTACCGAAGGTCTGGATATGCCACCGATTATGATCATCATCATGTTCCAGCTGATCATGCTGCTGCTGGGCTTTATTATTGATGAGTTTATTATCGTGCTCATGTGCGCCCCACTGTTTACACCTATTGCGGTGTCACTGGGCTACGATCCGATCTGGTTTGGCGTACTGATGATCATCAATATCCTCATCGCTGTACAAACCCCACCCTACGGCTTTGCCCTCTTCTATCTGAAAGGCATTGCGCCAGCAGGCGTGACGATGGGCGAAATCTACAAATCAGTGACACCGTTTATTCTGGTTAATCTATCTGTGCTGATTCTGTGTATGGTATTCCCAGAGATCGTGCTGTGGCTGCCGAATATGGTAATGGGTTAAGACTTTTACCTCGCAAGATACAACCAAACGATATAACCAAAACAAAACGGCCCGATAAGTTCGCTTATCGGGCCGTTTCTTTTGAAAACCTATACCAGCTTTGGAGGTCAGTTACTTTGTCTCGCCTTGGTCATTAACACCATCTCTTCAAAACGCGCTCTGGCCAGCTCATCGTTATCCATATCTTCAAATGACAGCGCGTCTTTCACCTCATCAAAGTGGATCGTTTGAGCACTGCGCTCCAGCATACGTTGCTTTAACTCCGGGTGAGCATCCAGCGCTGCTTTCATCTGAGGCGCAAAAGGATAATCTGCCGGAAGTAGCAGGTCGCCTTCTGTATCAAACACCAGCTCTACAGGGGCAACAGGAATACCGTACTGCATACGCACCTGATGAAACAACTGAGCATCTTCCGGCGGCAGATCTTTAATTCCAACCGGGCGATAAGCCTCATAAGAACGGTCTTTATACTTTTCACGCAGCACATCAAAAGCTCTGTCTTTGTACTTATCAGACTCACCCTGACGACCTTGACCTGCAACGGAGTGGCTTAGGATCTGCGAAAAATCCATACCAGGGGCGCGCTCAACCGTAGAGTTGTAACTGTCCGCTGCCATTTTACTTCTGGCATATATTCTGAAATCCATAGACCTACCCCTTTCTTACCCGCCTTTATGACTCACCGGGAGTCGTAAAGTTCTACTTGATCTCTGACAAGTGAGAACCAAGTCTCAAAACAGTAAAAACACACACGAATCGCTATAAACAAAGGAAAAACCTGGAAAAACATGTGCGCCTTTGGGGTTTATATCGGAAGGACTGAGCCAATACTTTAATCTTTTATCTGAATTTTTTGTAATTCTTACAACATTCATCAGTAACAGAATGTATGCAAGCCCCGAAATAAGCGACCTCGGAGCCTTGAGTTTACCTGTCAGCATTAACTCAGCAGAAGCAGTGAATCAACTGAACAGAGCTTTGAATCTCAAAGATTTATCCTTACCTTATATCAGAGAAAATCATCGCTTAACCAGACCCGGTTCTGTTGACGCCTCATCATAGACACAACTGATGAAAGTGCATCCAGCTAGATGCTCTTGTCGAGAACCTCTACGCTGGATGCTATCAGGATTTAATGAATCAGAGCTTAAAGTGACTTACTATTTTGGCCAGTTCTTTTGAGATCAGCGATAGATCGCTACTGGCATCAGCGGTTTGTTGAGCACCTTGAACAGTTTGATCAGAAAGCTGAGTTACCGTGGTGATATTCTGACTGATCTCTTCTGCGACCACCGATTGCTGGCTCACTGCAGTTACCACCTGAGCATTCATCTCACTGATTTGCTGGATACTCTCAACGATAGTATCCAGCGCCGTGCCCGTCTTTTCAGACTGCTCTACCGTGTTAAGCGCTTTATCACGGCTCGACAGCATGGTTTCAACGGCATGGTTAATATCTGTTTGTAACTGGTTGATCATATCCTGAATGGTCTGAGCAGACTCCTGGCTGCGCTGAGCCAGGCTTCTCACCTCATCAGCCACTACCGCGAAGCCTCGACCCGATTCACCGGCACGAGCCGCCTCAATAGCAGCATTCAGAGCTAATAGATTGGTTTGTTCAGAGATATTCTGAATCACCTCAGTCACCGAACCAATATTGGCACTGCTCGCTTCCAGAGACTGAACAATCTCTACCGATTGTTCGACGTTGCTTGCCAGGTCATTGATTGCTGACAACGTGCGCTGGACGGTTTCTTTACCTTGCGCGGCGTAATCCATACCGATAGTCGCAGCTTGGGCTGAAGACTCAGAGTGAGCAACCACTTCATGAATACTTGCAGCCATCTCTGTAGCCGCAGCTGCAATCTGCTCAATACGACGCTGCTGCTCATTCACTACAGAATGAGTGTGCTGTGCCACGGCAGATGCAGATTCTGCGGTCTCCTGTAAGCGATTTCCGGTTTGCGCAATTGAAGCAATGATCTCTTTGAGCTGAGCAGCCATATAATTAACCGAGGCCAGAATACCTGTCCCTTTACCTTGCTGCTTCACTGTTAGATCACCACAGGCAATTTGACGGGTAATTTCTGCGATATCGCCAGGTTCACCGCCAATAGGAGTCTTAATGATACGCAACATAACAATGGTAAATGCAATACCAACAGCAACAACTATTGCTGAGACCAGCAGAATCAGATTCGTTAAGTCTTCAATCTCTTCCTGCAGAACAGGACCCACTTTCTCCTGATCATTTAAGATTTCTTGTTTGATCCGATCCGTTTTTTCAGTGATCTCTACAGACAAAGGAATGATAGCCTGCTTGGTCACCTGTGAGACCTGGCTCACCGTTTGATAAACCTTTTCCAAAGCTGCCAGGAAAATTAACTGATTATGATCAAAACGGGCCAATAACTCATCTTCTTCACCATCGAGTGTATTTTTAAGCAACTCAAAAGAGTTTGGCATAATCTCATTCAGCTCTTTTAAAGCTCGCCGATAGTGCTCCTCCTGACGAGTGATCAAATATCGATTAGCGTATAAGCGGCCTAATAAAAGGTGCTCCTGCACACTGGCAGCATAAAAGATGGTATCTCCGACACCACTTAGATAGGCATTCTCGATTAGCGTCGTCATTGTCTTACGCATCTCAAGGCCAGATGGAAACAGTTCGTTTTGAGTGATGTTATCCGTTAATGCAATCTGTTCTTTTACCTGATCAAAAGCTTGCTGAAATTGCTTTATTTTGGTCTCAATATCATTAATCAAGTTCAGGCGCTGAGCATCTTTGAACTGACTTTTGGCAGAGGCAAGTAAAGCTGCAACTTCGCTTGCTTGCTTCCGATAATGCTCCAACGTGACTTGATCTTGCTGTACCAGATAACGCTGTACATCAGCCCCTTGCATCAACATGCTGCTTTGCAGATGACTGGCAATATTGGTATCCGCCACGAAACCACGGTACTGCTGTACCCCTTGATAACTGCTGCTAAGCCCTTTGTATGAAAATGCGGTTAAAATAACACTGAGTAAAATCAGTACTCCAAAACCGATACCTAACTGCTGTGCCAATCGAAGCTGTGAGAACATAGGCCGCCCTTAAAATTAAACCAAGATTTACATCACTAAGCTCCTAAACAAAACTTTTCTGCCGGAATTGACGCTTAGCCGTTCAACAGCCAGTGAATCTCAGCGTGTTATTCCCGTATACTTTGTTTGGATATAGATAGTACGCGACTGACTTTAAGACAGATTCAGCCTTATGGAAAAAAGCACAAAAAATACAAAATTTTTACTGGAGCAAAAAAAAGCGCCATAAAGGCGCTTTTATTTATGTTTTGACTAACGAAGTAACGGTGACTGCTGAATCCCCTGGTAAACATCACGCTCGGTTTTCTCCGGACGCTCAATCAACAGCACCTCAACTCGACGGTTTTTAATACGATTCTCAGGGGAGTCATTTGGCACCAGAGGGCGGGCATCAGCATTACCAACAACATAGAGAAACTGCTCGTCTAAATCTGTTAACCAAGTTAACTCATGAGCAACAGAAACCGCACGGGCGGCAGAAAGATCCCAGTTAGAACGGAAACGATCAGTATTAATCGGCTGATCATCCGTATGACCACCTACAATAGTGAACATTTCATACTCAGAAATTAGCTGTCCAACTTTCTGCAAAACAGGGATTACGGCAGGCTCTAAGTAATCGCTACCTGAGGTAAAGGCTGACTCATCAGGAAAACGAATAATAATGTGATCCTCATCGCGCTCAACAATAATCACACCTTTTTCAATTTCTTCAGTGAAGTTGGTTTCCAAGCGGTTACCAATGCTCTCCAGCTGGCTCTCTTCTTCCGAATCCTCCGCGTCGGTAGATACGTGGGGCTTCAGAGGCTCAATAATATTTTCACTCTCTGGTGGATTATCCGCAGGAATAATACTTAGCGGATTTAAATCTTGCAGACCGAAAGAATCCTGTAAAGCCTGAGCAATACTCTTATAACGCTGAATATCCGTGGTAGAAAAGGATAGAATCAAGACGAAGAAGGTTAACAGAAGCGTCATCATATCCGCAAAAGTTACCATCCACTCAGGAACCTGTTCATTATTGACCTTTCTACGCCGCTTTTTAGTATTAATTCCTACCACCGTCACAACCCTTAACAAGAGCACTCCGTCATCAGGAATGCCGTGTATGCTTAAATACTAAGTGCCCGAAACAGAAACGTTGGAGTTATTTATATTTCTTCAGACATTGACATACCACCGCGCAGATAATCAGGCAAGTACGTTTCAAGCAGCTCATCCATTACGGTTGGATTAAGGCCTTCCTGAATACCCAGAACCGATTCTGTGATCAGGGCCATATTGGACTCCATCTCACTACTCTTCAGTGCCAGTTTATCAGCCATGGGCAGCATAAATAGCTGAGCAATTAAAGAACCATAAAGTGTTGTTAACAAAGCAACAGCCATACCAGGACCCAGCTTGGATGGGTCATCCAGGTTATTCAGCATCTGAACCAGACCGACCAATGTGCCTATCATACCAAAGGCTGGTGCAGAACCCGCCATATTGCGGAACACCTTCTCTCCCAGCTGCTTACGGTCAATAGACATGCTCATCTCATTAATCAGGACCTTCTGGATAAACTCAGGCGGATGACCATCCACACACAGCTGAATTCCTTTTGCAAAGAAAGGGTTATCAATCGGCTCATCTTCAAGTCCCAGCAAACCATTGCGCCGTGCAATCTTTGCCAAATGATTAGACAACTGAATAATTTCCTGAGGATTATCATTGCTTTCCAAAAAAGCAACACTAAAGCCCTCTTTGATGCCTGTAAAGAAGCTGGAAATACGATATTTCACTAAAGTTACGGATAAAGTACCGCCGAAAACAATCAGCAAACCGGCAACATTAATAAAAATTGAAGGGTCATCACCTTGAGCAATACCTAAGCCGACAAAGGCGATACCTGTAATAAGCCCTAATAGCGTGGCGAAATCCATTGACTCTACCTTATTCAATGTAATCCAAGATTGTCATTCGAAGCATAACTCACTGAACGCTTGATTAGTAGCCTTATCTCTGAAATTTCAGTGAGTTATTAATTTCGGTTCTCTAACAATTCACTTTAGTTTACAGACAGTTACACACAAACCTTTTCACACAGTAAAAAAATACACGGCACACATGAAAGCTAGATAAAAAAACCATTAAAAACTAAAATAAAAAGAAATATCAACCGCAACACTATGGGAAACCGAGATGTCTCTGTTTTTTTCTACTTTGATGCAGTTCTTCTTTCTGTTTGCTCCCTTTTTTGTAGTGTCGATGTTTCTGGCACTGACACGAGGTGAATCCAAGCAACAAAAGAGGGCAACCATCAATCGCGCTGTATTTTCAGCCATTTTAATCAGCTTAGTCCTGTTTTTCTTTGGTACAACATTATTTGAGGTTCTGGGAATCACACTGGACTCTTTCCGCATCGGTGCCGGCTGCCTGCTCTTCCTTTCGGCAATCAGTCTTGTTAAAGACGGTGTACGAAACCATGCCACCGACGTCCCTGGAGAAACACCAGACGATGTCTCAGTTGTACCTCTGGCTATCCCAACTATCATAGGACCTGCGACCATAGGTGCTATTCTTGTCTATGGTGCTGAATTAACAACAACAGTGGACATGCTGATTGGCGTAAGCGCCTTGATTTCTGCACTGTTAGTACTGGGGGTATTACTTTACCTGTCCAATGAGATTGAACGTATTATTGGTAAAACCGGACTTAATATTCTGAGTAAAATGACAGGCTTAATCCTCAGCGCCATGGCCGCACAAATTGTTTTCTCAGGGATTAAGAATTTTCTTGAGCTTTGACAGCCGAGTCGAAAATTAGGTTAGTCAGTATCAGGCAACAATGATATGGTAAGTATCAATGGGTGCAGGTAGTTGTTTTATCTGCAGAATTTGATTCAGGCATCGTTAGAGACATATTAAAATGAATCAGGATATCTCCTCTTTACGTCGGGTATTTGATCAGCAAGCCTTACATGAAAGTGAACTGGCGAAAAACCCATTTGATCAGTTTCATAACTGGTTCGAGGAAGCCGTTGCAAATGAGCCTTTTGACCCGAATGCGATGACCTTGTCGACCATTTCACCAGAGAACAGACCTGCTTCGCGAATCGTTCTACTGAAAGGCATTGACTCCCGTGGGTTTATCTTTTACACCAACTATCAGAGTGAAAAAGGCATGCAACTTGCGGGCAACCCTCACGCGTCTGTTGTTTTCTGGTGGGGGGAAAAACAGCGTCAAGTACGTATTGATGGCGTAGTAGAACGCATCTCGCCACAGCAGTCCGACGATTATTATGTCAGTCGCCCACGTGATAGTCAGCTGGGTGCCTGGGTGTCTAAACAAAGCACTGCAATCCCTAATCGCGAGTGGCTATCAAATCGTTGCGACGAACTGACAGCACAATACGAAGGCAAAGATATACCTCGCCCTCCTCACTGGGGTGGCTATCGTATTGTTCCTGATCTATTTGAATTCTGGCAGGGTCAACCAAGTCGCCTGCATGATCGCTTCCGTTACACTATTGAGGCCAATGGTTGGAATATCCAACGTCTTTGCCCATAACTGATTTCGGCTTTCACAATTAGAATGTAATAACCCTTTTATCCCATCAAAAAAGCCTGACTCATTTCTAAACAGAATTGAGCCAGGCTTTTGGGGGTTTCAATCTCTATCCAGGATAAAACCTTCCTGATGCATTCAGCCTTACAGGCCTAAACGCCACTGGTACTTTCCAAACGGTGCCTCTGCCACTCACTTTGCGGTTCATTCAGCGGCATCACTGCATCAATAACCTGTTCCTCTGAGTTGTAATGACATTCAAACCCCAGATAACGCATCAAACCGCGCATGGGATGATTTTCAACCAGGATCTTACCGATCATCTCCAGAGTGCCCACGCTCTTAGAGTACTTGATCATCTTACGCATCAGTAAGGCACCAAGTCCTTCCCCCTGAAGATCATCACGGATCAGAACGGAGAACTCAGTACGGATATTATCCGGGTCAGTCCAAACGCGAACCACACCCAGAATATCCCTTTGATCATTTTCCTGAACCTCTTCCGCAATAAACGCCATTTGACGGTCATAATTAATCATGGTCAGAGTCGCCAGGTCACGCTTGGTCAGTTCAGATTTATTATGAAAATAACGGAAACGGATACTTTGCTCACTGAGCTTACTGTGGAACTGTACCAACGCCGGAGCATCTTCACCCCGGATCGGACGCACTTCAACCACACGGCCCGTCTTTAGGTTCACTGTTTCACGCAGTTCTTCCGGATAAGGCATAATAGCATGATAGCTTGGCTCACCCAGATCTACTTTCACATCAACAACTAACATCTCATCACGGTTGATGATCAGCGGGTTGATCTCTAAACCTTGCAGCTCAGGAATATCTGCCGCAATCTGACTGAGCTTGACCAGCACCTCAGCAATGGCTTCAATATCTTCTGCCGGATGATCACTGTGCTCTTTGATCAGTCGATAAGCATGGGAGCGTTGAATCAGCTCAAATGCCAACGTCATATTCAACGGTGGCAAGGCCACCTGACGATCTGACATCACATTTTCTTTATAACCACCAATACCAAACAGAATCACAGGACCAAACACCGGATCACGGGTGATGCCCACATTTAACAGCATAGAATGCTTACCACGCTGCATCGGCTGAATACAGTATTCGTAGATCGTATTGTTCGGAAACTTCTCTTCGACTTTTTCCCGTAATTTGACCACCGCATTGCTCATCTCCTGGGGAGAGTTAATATCCTGCAGTAAACCTGCTGATAATTTATGCGGGTGTTTACGATAAACAAAAGGCTCGCAGCTGGTTTCATGAACAATTTTCACCGCCAGCGATTGCTTCTGATCCTGTGCAATTTCAGCGGCTTCATATTCATCCTTAGCGTACCAGGTGGGCGCAACAGGAATAGAATAAGCTTGCAGAATCTGAGTGCACTCTTGGTGAGTCAGTACTTTACGCCCCTGCTCTTTGGCTGTTTCAACCAGTTTACGGGCACTGCGACGCACTTGATAGGGGGTTTCGTGAGGAATGCTGGGCGGAGTTTCCTGCAATAAAGCCTGACTGCGGCGGTAGTTGACCATATGCATAAAGGCCTGCACCGCGTGCTCTGGCGATATGTAGGTCGGCACACCGGCCAGATTGAATTCATGGCGAGCAGGCCCCGCATCTTCCAACCCCATCCAACAAGTCAGGATGCTCTTACGGAACTTGCCCCGATTATTGATCACAGCATGAGCGGTTTCGTCACTGGGTGCCATACGAGTGGGTGCATGTAACACAACGACCGCATCCACTTCAGAACTGTTCGCCAGAATATCCAACACATCAATATAACGGTCTGGCGTTGCGGAGCCACCAATATTAATCGGATTACGCCCCGATACCTCAACAGGCATTTTCTCGGCGAGTTTAGCCAGGGTTTCTTCCGATAGAGTCGCTAACTTACCACCAGACAATAGCAACTTATCAGCAGCCAGGATACTCGGTCCCATGCCATTACTGACAATCGCCAAACGGTCCCCCTGTACGGGCTTAATACGAGACAGTGATTCCAGGGCGTCAAACAGCTCTTCGACATTATCAACCCGCACCACACCGGCACGATTCAGTGCAGCAGTATATACCGCATCACGATTAGGCAGTCCCGGGGTGACTAACTGAGGCGCATGATCCGATGAGATCATACGACCACTCTTAATCGCCAGTACAAGCTTGTTACGGGAGGCCTCACGCACTGCAGTCATCAAGTGACGGGCATCAGAAATCGATTCCAGGTGCAGAATGATCGCCTGGGCATGGCTAAAGCGGTTAATGTAGTCGATCACATCCGGCAGCATCACATCCACGCTATCCCCCAGTGTGACCACGTGGGAAAAACCGATACCCTGACCATTAGCCCAATCGATCATGGCATTACCTAACATACCGGACTGGCCAATATAAGCGACTTTGCCCGCTTTAACATTGCGTGAAGAGTAACTGGCATTCAGCTTACGTCCTGGCACCAGAATACCCAGACACTCAGGCCCCATGATGCGGATACCGGATTCCCGGGCAGCCGCAAGCATCTCGTCTTTCAGGGTATGAGCCGGATTGGCACTAGGCACACGGGACAAGCCACCAGACAGAACCAATGCGGCTTTAACTCCCAGCTTGCCTAAGCGCCCCACAAGATCGGGAATCGCTTCCGGTGGCGAACAGATAATCGCCAAATCAGGTAACAGATGTTCAACCATGGCCTCGGCACAGTTAAAACAGGGCACATCAAAAACATGATCATAGCCTTTGATATTGACCGCAAAAAGCTTGCCCGGAAACTGACTGTCCTGCAGGTTACGAATCACCTGCCCACCCATGCTGAAATCTTTTTCTGAAGCGCCAAAAACGGCTATCGATTTTGGTTCAAAAAAGTGTTTTAAAGAACGTGTACCCACGCTGAACTCCGCTAAAAAATGAGGTTGCTGCACCGCAATATCGACTATATGCCACTATCTCTTAAATGGACCTTCTTTTAAACTACTTCTTAATAGGGAGAAGTTTAATAATGATCACATCGTATATTAGTCACTCTGAGTGTATGCTTCATGACATGGGCCCCTGGCATCCGGAAAGTCCGCATCGGATCTCCTCGATCAACCAGAAGTTGGAACGCTCAGGCCTGGCCCAGGAACTGATGCACTACAGTGCACGTCCTGTCACAGAAGAACAGGTATACCGTGTCCATCCGCAAGCTCACGTTCGTTCGCTGGAACTTAGCCAGCCAGACGAAGGGGATGCCCTGGTCCAGATTGATGATGATACCCTGATCGGTCCTAAAACCATGCACGCGGCAACACTGGCGGCCGGCGCGGTGGTTCGTGGTACAGAACAGATTCTTAAAAATCAGGCGGATAATGTTTTTTGTGCTGTTCGCCCGCCTGGGCATCATGCTGAGCGCGTAGAGAGCATGGGTTTTTGTTTTTTGAATAATGTTGCCATTGGTGTTGAGCACGCACGTCAGAATTTTGGCATCAAACGAGTGGCTATTGTAGATTTTGATGTCCATCATGGGAATGGCACAGTCGATATTTTTAAGAATGATCCTGACGTATTAGTCTGTTCCAGCTTCCAACATCCTTTTTTTCCTTGGCGCTTTGCCGATTCTGAATGGGATAACATAGTCAATACGCCACTAAATGCAGGCTGCCCCGGTTTGGAGTTCAGGAAAAAAGTGGAAGACAGCTGGTTACCGGCACTGCAGATGCACCGCCCTGAAATGATTTTTATCTCAGCCGGTTTTGACGGTCACAAGGATGACCCTATGGGTGAAATTAATCTAACAGAAGAAGATTTCTACTGGGCCACCAAACTGATTATGGATGTTGCCGCAACCTATAGTAACAACCGAATCGTTTCTGTGCTGGAAGGTGGATACAACCTCACGTCTCTGGCACATTCCGCCCATCGGCACATAGAAGCACTAAAGGGTATGTAATTCCTTGTAACGTAATGATTAGAAAAAGAAAAGAGGATGCCAATATCCTCTTTTTTTGTTGTGTTCATGCCGCCAAGCTCATATCCTATAGGATACTAATAAACTGAATACTGAGATCGCTGCCTTTATTTATATCCACGGGAGTAATGAATGGATCCGGCGTTACTTGAAAAGCTTGAGAATTGCCAGACGCTCCCGTCTCTGCCAATTGTTGCCATGCAAGTCATTGAGCATGCCAAACGCGATGACAGTGACTCAAAGACAATTGCCAATATTCTGGAAAAAGATCCAGCCCTTGCCTCCAAAATTGTCGCTCTGGCCAACTCCGCAGCAAACTTTCCGCGTACCCCCATATTAACGATTCAGGATGCCATCACACGTATGGGCCTGGATATGACAATGACACTAGCCCTAAGTTTCTCGTTTGCAAAAGCGATCCATGACTGCAATATGAACAGCATGGACCATGAGAGCTTCTGGAAACGCTGCCTGATCTCTGCTGCAGTTGCACGCGCTATTGCCCACCACTTGAAATTAGACAAACCTGAGCGCTTCTTCCTGGCAGGCTTGATCCAGGATGTAGGCATGCTGGCAATGAATGAGATCGAGTCTGAACGCTATGGCGTGATCTACCATGGTGCACGCAACCATGAAGAACTATACCGTTTTGAGAAGGCGGAGTTTCGTTCTACTCATGTCGAGGTAGGTGCGTGGCTGTTATCCTTTTGGGGAATGCCTGACTTTTACGTCGACTTGATCAAAAACAGTCATGAAACGTGCAATAAAAATAGCGCACCTGAACAGAAAAGCATTGTTTTTGCCAGCAAATATGCAGAGCTCTGGGTACTTGACGATACTCAGGCTCAGATGGGCAAACTGCTTCATGAAGGCGACCAATGCAAGCTGTTTAATAGTGAACAGATCGAAAATATACTGGACCAGGTTAACAGCCAACTCCCCTCAATTAACAGTATTTTTGAAACCAACATTCAGACCCAGTTTAAACCTGCAGAGCTGATAGAAGAGGCCAAGCACCTATTAGTTGAACGCAATCTGAAACTAATGCAACAACTGGCAAATGCGAGAACTGAGATCGCCAATGCCAAAACAGAAATGGCTGAAGTCCGAGCCAGTGAGCAACAGCTCAAGGATCAACTGAAAAAAGATCAACTGACCGGTGTATTTAACCGTTCTTACGTAGAAACTATTTCTGAAAAGGCATATACCCGCTCACTAAGAACCAACACCCCACTCACAGTGATGTTTTTGGATATTGATCACTTTAAACAGGTGAATGATCAATATGGTCACCAAGCCGGTGACTTAGCTCTACGCCAGTTTGCCCGGGCATTGATCAAGTTCTCCGGTAAGCACTGCTATGTAGGCCGCTATGGCGGTGAAGAGTTTGTTGTTATTATGCCGGGAATGTCGACGGATATCGCTGTAACTATCGCAGACCGTATTCGTACCGGCCTGAAGAAAACCCCACTTAAAGTATCTGACAATATTCGCATTACGCTAAGCTCATCAGTGGGCATCGCGACGTTTGCGCCATCACAAGGACAAAAATTCAGTAGTGCAGAAAGCCTACTTGATGCGGCAGATAAAACGATGTACCAAGCTAAAAGAGCAGGTCGGGATCGAGCGATGATTTATGGAGCTAACTGACTGGCTAAAACAGACATGGATACAAAAAGCGCCCGCAAAGGGCGCTGTTTTTAATTCTTGAGTAATGTTTTCCCTACAATAAATCCTCTAGCCATAAATCACGCCAGCTCCCAAATAACTGAGTGGAAAGCTGTTTTAGCACGAATTAACGATTAACAGCCATTAAACTGCGACTCTTATCCTCGACGACTTCTAAGCCCTTTAACAACTCATCACTCCCGATTTCCTGCTGTACAAAGCCCATTGCTAACTGATTCAGACGCTCATTAAGGTCATGATATTTACTGCATTTAGCCGTATCAGACTCAACAGGTAAGGAAGCACCACACTTCTCTCCTTTAATCACATCCTCTAAAACAGCATAGATACTCTGCTTAAATATTACATGAGATATACGCCCAGCAGCAGAATCAGAATACACCTGTACATCAGCCACCTTCTTAGTTGTCTGACCAGCGCTGCACTCTAAAGCCTCGAATAGCGACAGGAAGTCATCCAACTGCGTAGAAACCCGCTGACTCAAATCTGCACTTTGCTCAATACCGGCCAGCATTTGGCTAACCTGTTTATTTAACAAGGTAACAACCTGCCCCACCTCAGCCGCAGTTCCCTTAGTCCTATTGGAGAGATTTTTAACTTCATCGGCCACTACGGCAAAACCTCGCCCGGCTTCACCGGCCCGAGCTGCTTCAACTGATGCATTAAGCGCTAATAAATTGGTTTGATCCGCAATATCAGAGATCAACCTCATCGCATCTTCAACAGACCCGCTGGCATCATTTAGCATTCCTGCCTGCTGCTGCAATTGAGCAATATTCTGAGTAGCCTCATGCAACTGCTGACTCATCGCGTGAATCGCTAAGCTACTGCGTTTAGCAATGGCACTGTTTTCTTCCGCAATGGCATTTACACCGGAAATGGCCTGTTGAATAGCACTCAAGTCCTGCTCACTGTTATGCAAGTCAGAGCGCAGGTGAGCAATATTTAAATGATGCATTCTACCCGTCAAAGCATTTTGCTGGGTAAAATCGACATTTTGCTCAATGGCATGGATAGCGGTATTGATTGAGTTTAATGATTCGACAAAATCCCTAGGCAAGCCAATACCTTTGGCCTCTCTGGAAAAATCATTATTATTAACCCGGGTAAAACAGAGCTTCACTTCCTTAAAGTAAGTCTCAACAAAATCCAAAAACTCATTCACGGCCCAGGCAGCTGAAGATGCTTGCTTCAAATCTTTTGTTTGAGTAACCCTATGATGTAGTTCACCAGACTTGGCCTGAACCAAAACCTGCACCACAACATTAAGCGCCCGATTGAGCGGTAAAATCTGATTGCGGGCATATAAAGTCAATAAAGGAAGCAATATAGCGCTGATAGAAAGCTCATAAGAGAGAGCCTGTCGTAGGTAAGCACTGACCACCAGTAAAGCAGAAAGAATCAGTGCCAACCATAAGGGCCAGACCAGTGCCAATGAAGCATTGATCGGTTTTGAAGTCATTTTGAAGCAGCCTGTAGTCTCATCACAAAGCGTTCGTAGCTGACTCCCTGCCCCTGTAGCAGTTGCTGCAAGAATTCCAGGGAGCGATCCGGCGCTTCCTGACCCGAGGATCTTTGTTCAATCTCCAGCATCTTTTGATAGATCTCTGAAACCTGCCTAATGGCTTCGCGACTTGGCCTGCGCCGCACAGAGAAATAACCTTTCACTTCACCTTTGGAGTTAAGATCAGGTGTGATATTGGCAAACACCCAATAAAATTGGCCATTGGATGTATAGTTTTTAACAAAGCCAAAAAACTCATGTCCCTGTTTCAGCTCCTGCCATAGAAAACGAAACACGCCTCTGGGCATATCAGGGTGCCGAATCAGGTTATGAGGCTTACCCAATAACTCGTGCTCCTCATAACCGGCAATCTGCATAAAAGTCCGGTTAGCATACGTAATATGCCCCCGTGTGTCGGTCTTGGAAATAATCAGGTCTTCAGGCTGAAGAAGCACTTCTTCTGAAGTGTCTAATTGATACGCCAGCATTGTTATTGTTCCTTTGGTTGCGGGCAACCCAAACATAATGCGCTGAAGGGATAATTTTTGAATGACCTGAATCAAGAAAAGTGATGTAAAAACGCCCAGAGAAAGGTAAAAATAGCACTTTCAATTGTTATATTTCTAACGACTATCAACTATTTTAAACAAAATATTTATTAAAAACACTGCCAAAACAATAGATTAGCAATCAGCTACGACATCATACCGCTCTCGAAGTAGCCAACTGACTTCACTTTCGAGGTATATTCGAAAAGTGTTAACTTTAACTAATAGAGCAAATACTAACGAATTATTCCCTTAAACTTATGATTCACATCCTTGGCTGCTATCAAAGCTTTAAGGGTTTTAGAGTGGAACTCGCGACGATAAAGTACTGCAGTGATCAAAACAGTAACGACCATAAAAATCACGGGATGCCAGAACCAACACAATACCGCCAGACCGTAATAATACGCCCTCAAGCCAAAGTTAAACTGATTAGCTGCAAGATCAATCAGATCTGCAGTATGCTCGATATAAGCTGATTTATCTTCCTCTGTAACTATTTTATCCCTGGGTTCAGGGGCTGCACCAATTAAAATTGCACAAAAATTGTACTGACGCATCGACCAGGAGAAAGTAAAAAAGGCATAGACAAAGATAGCGATCAATAATAGGATTTTCAGCTCCCACTCAGTTCGCGAATCTGACGTAGCAAATGGTAACTCAGACAGCAAACCCATCGCCTGCTCCGCAGACCCCAGCATAGTGAACAGAGCCGCCAGAATCAGCAACGAACTGGAAGCAAAGAAGGCACCATTACGCTCCAGATGCGTCATAATAGTAGCATCAGCCACACGCATATCACGCTCTAATAGCCGGGACATCCAGTCGTAGCGATAGCCGTGCATCACACGGGCCAGGCAGGTTTTGCTCTTTAGTGCATATTTGCAGTACAGATAATAAACCGTCCACCAGGCCACAAACCAAGCAAACGATATATAGTCCAGCCATGTGAGATTCATTGCCTGCAACTCAGACATACCAAAAATCCTCTTGATTAATTATGACTTTTATACGATACATGTATAATACCTATTTAATGAGACTAGCGCTTTGAAATATATAGGCTTTTTTCTGCTCACGCTCTGGTCAGCTCTGAGCAGCGCTCAAAGCTGGGATGGATTTATTGCCAGATTAGGCAAGGAAAGCCCCAGCTCGCAACTGCAGCTTACCAATCACTTCTTTAATCAAAATTTACGCTATACCGAAGAAAGAGTAGACCGCTGGCTACTACTGGATGACTTCCTGGCTGCCGGTAAAGGCGACTGCGAAGACTTTGCCATAGGCAAGTACCAAACATTACTTTTTAAAGGGTTTAGGGCTGAAGAATTCAGTTTTATCTATGCTGTTCAGCGGGGGTCGGGGCAGGCACATATCGCGTTGCAGCACAATCCAAGCCAATCGTTACTGGACAGCATTACCGATGAGCTTACTCCTTTAGAAGAGCGCAACGATTTACAACCTATTCTGGCCTTTACTGCCAATGAATTCCAACTACTCAATAATAAGAAAAAACTGACATTGCCTGAGCGCAATCTGCTAAGTCAGTGGCAGCGCATTATCTATCGAGCAGAAAATACTCGACCATATCGTTTAAAGCGCGGTATCGCTTTAGTGGCCAGCGGCGTTAAAAATAACGACCACTAATCACTCTCATTAAAAACCTGAAACAAGGCAAAAACTTGAGTTCAAAGTTTAACATTCCGTTATAAAAAAGCCGGTAGACCATACTCAATCTACCGGCTTTTTTGATCTTCAATCATGCTAAAACAGGTCAAACAAGGTATCACCTCTGATTGGTATTCAGTACAACTAAACCCTGACCTTAAATTAAGCAGAGATTAGATCGCTTCACCCCAAAGATCGTGCTCATCTGCATCAACGATACGCACGCGCACCACATCACCTTCGTTGAAATCAGTCTGGTCCAGCAGGTGTACTTCACCATCAATTTCAGGGGCATCACCTTTGGTACGACCAATCGAGCCATCCTCGCCTACGATATCGATCAGCACATCCATCTCCTGGCCAATTTTCTCCTGGAGCTTTTCTGCACTGATAACCGCCTGTACTTCCATAAAGCGTGCCAGGCGCTCTTCTTTTACCTCTTCCGGTACTTGGCCTTCCAGCTCATTAGCTGGTGCACCTTCGACAGGAGAATAGGTAAAGCAGCCCACACGATCCAGGCGAGCTTCTTTCAGGAAGTCCAGCAGGTATTCAAAATGCTCTTCGGTTTCACCTGGGAAGCCGACAATAAAGGTGCTGCGAATCACAATCTCAGGGCAGATCTCACGCCATTTTTTGATGCGCTCCAGCGTCTTTTCGATATCACCCGGGCGCTTCATCTTCTTCAGCACTTCAGGGTGAGCATGCTGCAGCGGTACATCCAGATACGGCAGAATAGTACCATCAGCCATCAGCGGGATGACATCGTCAACACTTGGATATGGGTAGACATAGTGCAGACGCACCCACACGCCCAGCTCACCCAGTGCCTGACACAGCTCTTTCATGCGCGTCTTCATCGGACGGCCCTGCCAGAAGCCCAGCTTATACTTCTGATCCACACCGTAAGCACTGGTATCCTGAGATACGACTAACAGCTCTTTAACACCGGCATCGACCAGACGCTGGGCTTCATCCATCACACTACCGATAGGACGGCTGTCCAGATCACCACGTAGTGATGGAATAATGCAGAAGGTACAACGATGGTTACAGCCTTCAGAGATCTTCAGGTAAGAGTAGTGACGAGGTGTCAGCTTAACACCCTGTGGCGGTACCAGATCAACAAAAGGATCATGATCTTTTTTCGGCGGCAAATATTCATGCACCGCGCCAACAACCTGCTCATACTGCTGAGGCCCGGATACGCTCAGTACCTGAGGGTGAATTTCACGAATCTCACTTTCGTCAGCCCCCATACAGCCGGTTACGATGACTTTGCCATTTTCTTCCAGCGCTTCCTGAATCGCCTGCAGGGATTCAGCCTTAGCCGCATCAATAAAACCACAGGTGTTTACAACAACCAGATCCGCACCATCGTAGGTTGATGAAATTTCATAGCCCTCGGTACGCAGCTGGGTCAGAATGCGTTCCGAATCAACCAGTGCTTTTGGACAACCCAGACTCACAAAACCGACTTTAGGATTTTCAGCGGACATTCAACAACCTCAGATGGATAAGAAAAAACCCGCGCATTCTAACCCAGAGTGAACAAGGGTTGTAGAGGAAACATAGTCGGGATGGTTAATAGCATTGATATAAAAATGAGATTGATTCTTAGCATCAAAAAAGCCAGCCCAAACGGACTGGCAAAGCTCTAACAAAGTAGATAGCAGTAACGAAAAACTGCGTGAGAAGGCAAAGCACTTCATCAGAAGTACTTTAATTACGCTGAGCGGCCTCTCTACCCGCAGCAAACGCCACTCGATTCATCTCAACCAGAGCCTCAGACTTATGAGCAAAGCGCTTCAACACACTCTGCTCCAGCACATCCGTATCAAAGGGCAACTGCTCAGAGATCGCACCTAGCATAATGGTATTGATCAAACGGCGATCACCTAGTTTGATAGCGATATTACCGGCATCAAAGGCGTGTACCTCGCGCTTATCCTGAATATCGGCAATAGGATCTTCGGGATATTGAAACAGGCCAGAACTTACCACTGGCGGCGACTGGCGATAGGTATTCACCATAGCCACGCCACTGCCTTTCAGATGATTGATCCAGCGCAAAGCCTCGGCAGGCTCAAACGCCACCAGCACATCGGCTTCTCCCTCTGCAATAGACGGTGAATGCACACGGGGACCAAAACGCACATGAGAGGTCACAACGCCTCCGCGCTGAGCCATGCCCGCTACTTCAGTTTTTTTCACATCCATACCCATGAATAGGGCGGACTCGGCCAAAATCTCAGCCGCCGTCATCACGCCCTGGCCACCGATACCGGCCACTAATATGTTGGTAATACCTTGCGCACCCATTACTTCACCTCCACAGCCAGATTTTCCACTGCCAGCCCCTCAGGAGCCTCGTAACCGTTACCCACCACAGGGCCTGCAGGCACAATGGCATTCGGCGCACAGGTATTTACACACAGATTACAACCGGTACAGGCACTGGTATCGATATCACAGAAAGCCAGCTCCTTCTCTTTACCGTTCGGTTTAACCACAGTCTCACGGCGGGTCACCAGAATGGCCGGACAGCCCACATCCAGACAGTTACCACAACCGGTACAATCCTTCTCTTCAACGGTCAGCGGCTGCATCGCTTTATAGCGCTCGGTCAGTACACAGGGCTGATTAGTGATAATCACAGAGACATCATCAACCTTGGTTTCATCACGCAGCGCTTTAAACAGGGTTGGCAGCTCGTAAGGATCAAGAGTATGAATACGCTCTTTTTTCACGCCCAAGGCTTCAACCAGTTGCGGGAAGTTCACCTGAGCAGTTTGCTCTCCCTGTAGATTGATACCGCTGGAAGGTGCATTCTGACCTCCGGTCATACCCACCGCACGGTTATCCAGCAGCAGGATGGTGGCATTACCTTTGTTATAGGTCAGATCCAGTAGACCTTGCATGCCCATATGCAGGAAGGTGGAATCACCAATCACAGCGACTACCTTTTTATTGGCATCTTCCGGCTGACGACCTTTATCCAGACCCAACGCCACCCCCATAGAAGCCCCCATACTGATACAGGTATCCAGCGCATTCCATGGATGACCGGCACCCAGGGTGTAACAACCGATATCACCGGAGATATAGGTATTTCTCACTTTAGACAGTGTGTAGTAAACCCCCCAGATGCGGACAGGCGACACACATGGTGGGCGGACGCGGGAATACCTCCTGGGCCGCTGCAATCAGCTCAGGCTTGGCCTCGCCGCTCTGCTCCTGCTCACCCTCGATGGCTTTTTTCAGTACACCCGGTGTCAGTTCACCCTGTTTCGGCAGAATAGACTTACCCTCCAGGGCGATGCCTTCCGCTTTTAACTCTTTCTCCAGCAGAGGCTCAACCTCTTCCACCAGAATCAGACGTTCAACGGTTTGACTAGATGCTCGTATTTTTTCTACAGCCACCGGGTAGCTGAAGCCCAGTTTCAGCACAGGCGCATCGGGATAAGCTTCTTTAACATGTTGATAGGCGACACCTGAAACGACGAAGCCCAGATCGCTGCATTCGCCTTCTTCCACCCAGTTCAACTCAGACTGTTCAGCAGCCTCGGTCAAGATACCATCCCGCTCCAGCATCATAGGAATGCGGTGCTTAGCATTACCCGGCACCATCACCAAGCGGGTTGGATCTTTAACAAAACCCTGTTTCGGTTCAGCGGTGGTCGGCTCTTTCAGCTCCAGAGTACCTTTTACATGACAGATACGGGTGGTAACGCGCACAAGCACCGGTACCTGATATTGCTCAGACAGATCAAACGCCAGGCGGGTGAATGCGTAAGCTTCCTGAGTATCGCTCGGCTCCAGCACAGGTACATGGGCAAAACGCCCCCAGTAACGGGAATCCTGCTCATTCTGAGACGACGACAAACCCACATCATCAGCCACCACAATCACCAGACCGCCAATAGCACCAATCAGGGTTTGCGTCATCAGCGCATCCGACGCTACATTCAGGCCTACATGCTTCATGGCACACAGGGCACGGCTGCCTGCCAGCGAAGCACCAATAGCCACCTCAAGTGATACTTTTTCGTTAATCGACCACTCTGAATAAATATCACTATATTGCGATATATATTCCAGAATTTCTGTCGAAGGAGTACCTGGGTAAGCTGAAGCAACTTTTACATTAGCATCCCTGGCAGCGAGTGAAATAGCCTCATTACCCGAGACAAATAATCTTTTATCCGTATTTACAGGAGATCTGGCGTTCAAATGGGTCGTCCTCAATCAAAGGTTATCTCTTATCAAGCTCTGCAACAAAGTATTACTTAATACTTAACCCGCATTATCATTTGTGTATTATTTATTTGACGGGCGTAGCCATGCTAAAAGGAAGTTAATCTTTTCTTGTTGACACATATCAATACAATCCCGACCCAAGACTAAAGGTGCAGTTGTACTTAAATACCGCAAATACGAAGACATTCACTCAAGACTATGTACAATATCTTCGCCAGGATTTCGGGAGGCCTACATGATTACGGATCCACACGACACAAACGCTGCAGACAAGAATACAGAGTCAACCAGTAGCAGCTTGCTGTTAACCCTAAACAATGAATTGCAGCACAACTCATCAGAAGTCATAGAATTGCGACTGGACCAGGTCATCCCGGACCCAGACCAACCCCGCCAGACTTTTGATGAAGACAGTCTACTGGATCTGGCCCAAAGTATTCAGGAAAACGGTCTGCTGCAACCTATCGTAGTCCAGCCCACCGGTCATGCAGATCAATACAGAATTGTGATAGGTGAGCGCCGTTGGCGCGCCCATCAGTTTACGGATAAAACCGCTATCCCTGCACTGATTCGCAGCCCCAACGACGTTGATGTACTTGCCCTGCAGATTATCGAAAATAATCAACGAGAAGATGTCGCACCACTGGAAGAAGCTAAAGCCTTACAGAAAATGGTCGCGCTCGCCGGTAGTAAAAAGCAGGTTGCAGAAGCCATTGGCCGCTCCCCCAGCTGGCTATCCAAACGCTTATCTCTGCTAAACGCCCCTGATGCGGTCCAGAACCTGGCAACGACCAGTGCCGTGCAGGATATTAATACCTTGAACAGCCTGGCTAAACTGCACCAGGAAGATGAAGCAACGGCTGACCGTTTGATTGCCGAAGCGATGGAAGGTAATAGTGAGGGTGGCTTACGCGCCAAGGTTGAGCAAGCTCGGAAGGAGCTTAGTTTAAGTAGCCAAATTAAAGAACACGACCAAACTCGGGAGCACTCTCAAAGCCAGAGCCCACTGCCGGAAAGCCATTATCCTGAACTTGTGACAGACGCTTCGACCTTCGGCCAAAACCAGAGTCAAAGCAAAGCCAATCGATCAGACAGTGATCCTCTGGTTTGTTTGATTAAAGAGTTTAAACACCTGCCTCTGGCTCAACTGACAGGTATTGAGTTACTCAGCCTGCCACTGGCTCAGCTGGAGAAAAAGTTCACCCAATTCCTGCAGTTACAGAACAATCTAGGCTCAGCCAGCCTACAGCCTCTTTGGCAACAATTTGTCCAGGAGCATAGGCAGCACTAGCCCCCCCCTTGTTTCACAGGAAAGCCAGGTTGAGGCTGTAACACTAATCCACGTTTCTAGAAAAGACTGCGACTCAATGCTTCTTGGATTCAAGTAATAAATTGCAGTCTGTTTCGCTATCTCAAACGCCGTTAGCCAAAAACACGCTTTATAAGAAAACCCTCAATTAGTATAATCCTACTAAACTGACTATATGAGGTATGACTCCATGGCACTGACTACCCAGGATTTTGTTGCTCAAGCTAAAAGCGCTATTGAGGAATGTGATGTAGCTACAGCTGCACAACGCTTACAAGAGGGTGCACTAGCACTGGATGTACGCGAACCCCAGGAATTTATGCAGGGTCATATACCCAATGCGGTTGATCTACCCCGTGGCGTGATTGAGTTCCGTGCCCCTGAACACCCAGCTCTAAGTGATAAGGATCGTGAGATTATTGTTTACTGCCAAGCTGGCGGCCGCGGCGCTCTGGCCACATATACCCTGCAACAGATGGGCTTTACTAAGGTAATTAATATGCTGGGTGGCTATGGTGCATGGCTGGAAGCGGGTAACCAGGAAGAGAAAGCACCAGAAGAGTGGCGTTAAAAAGGCTGACAGACACAAGCTTCTGCCAATAGTAAAAAACAAAGGCCATTAGAAACAATGGCCTTTGTTAGCGTTGTTCCAATGAGAGTAGATTAACTACGCTCAATCTCAGCACGACGTGCGCGGGTTAAGAAGCGATCCGTAGTTTTCTCAGCAGCGATAGACACCATCTCTCCCAGCTTATCCATAAAGCCTGTTTTCACTTCGTAGGTGACCAAATAAACATCAGACTCGTCACAAGCATCCATTAGATACTCATCACTGGTCTTGATAGCATCAATCAAGCCCAGATCCATCGCCTGTACGCCATACCAGACATCGCCATTAGCAACCTGAGACAGATCCAATTCCGGACGCTGCTGATGAATGTAATCTTTAAACAGGTCATGGGTTTCGTTCAGATCATGAACAAATTTCTTACGCCCTTCCTCTGTATTTTCACCAAACACAGTCATGGTGCGCTTGTACTCACCCGCAGTCAGTACTTCATAGTCGATATCATTCTTCTTCAACAGACGATGAAAGTTTGGAATCTGAGCCACTACACCGATAGATCCCACTATCGCAAAAGGGGCCGCCAGAATCTTATTGGCAGTGCATGCCATCATATAACCGCCACTGGCCGCTACCTCATCGACACAGACAGTCAGGTTAATCTGCTTGCTGGTAATACGCTGTAACTGGGAAGCCGCCAGACCGTAGCTATGCACCATACCACCGCCACTTTCCAGCTTAACCACAACCTCATCCTGCTCAGGACGGGCAATAGTCAGTACCGCTGAGATGGTTTCACGCAAAGAAGCCACATCAGACGCACGGATGTCACCATCAAAATTAAGCACGAACATACGCTTACGGCCATCGTCATGATAAGGCTGACCTTTTTTGTGCTTGGTGGCTTTATGTTTTTCTTTTTCAGCTTTTTTCTCTACTTTGGCTTCATGCTCAAACAGAGATTTTTCAAATACTGCTTCTTTAATGCCTTGCGTGGTATGAGCCAGCTTCTCATTCAGATGCTCAATCTCAATTTCACCTTCACCCGGTTTCTTCTTATTCTGGCTTGCAGCCACAATAATTGTCAAAATACTTCCAACAAACAGCACAACTAAAGTCACTGTTTTTGCAAGGAAAATTCCATATTCACTAAAAAAATCGTACACGGACAACTCCCACATTCTTTTCTGCCAGTAAGCATACAGCATGCCTAAATTACTGTGTATCATTTTTAGATTAAAGTACTGCAGCTTGCACTAATCACCTGTAAAGCTGCGAAACAAAGTATCTAAGAACACTGGATACGCCTTTTTTCTCCATCCTGAGAGGAGAATATCAAAATACTTATGTTTCGCTGGCTATAATTTTAAGTACAACAAGGGGTTGATTCAAACGTATGTTTGAAATAAGCTTGAATGATCAACACAACAATTAGATATAAGGTCTTAGCCATGACAGATGTAGCCACCACTCTGAACAATCTTCAAAACAAATTCAATGCTGATGCCGCTCAGGGCATGGATGAAGTGTTCCAATTCTGCATCTCTGACGATAATGATTACTTTATCGAAATCAAAGATGGCGCTTGCATCATCGAAACAGGCGAGCACGATGATCCATCTGTAACTCTGAAGATGAACAAAGATACCCTGAAAGGCCTGCTATCCGGTGAAGTAAACGGTATGACTGCGTTTATGACCGGAAAGGTAAAAGCTGAAGGTAATATGATGCTTGCGACCAAGCTGAATAGCCTATTCGATATGTAAGTAAAACGGTTATATCTGAAAGAGTTTAGAAACAGCACTTTCAGACAACCGGATTACTGCTTCTCGCCTGCCGATGCGCTTTAGTCTTTCGACTAAAGCGCATTTTTATATGTCAAAGAGCAGATCCCACTGATTCATTGAACAGCAATCAGCCCTAATCCATCCAGCTTCAACTTGCTTTAACAGGTTGTGATTAATTCCGCGTTACGGTTCGCATAGTAACAAACTCTTCCGCCCCTGTTGGGTGGATACCAATGGTGCTATCAAACATCGCCTTAGTCGCACCGGCTTTAATAGCCACACCGATACCCTGCATCACTTCGCCGGCATCCTGGCCCACCATATGGGCACCCACCACTTTATCCGAGGTAGCATCCACTACCAGCTTCATCAGATGACGCTCTTCAGAACCTGACAGGGTATGCTTCAGAGGACGGAAAGACGCGCTATAAATAGCGACCTGATCGAACTGTTCACGAGCCTGCTCTTCGGTCAAACCGACTGTTGCTATATTGGGATGGCAGAACACCGCCGTTGGAATATTACTGTAATCCATAGTTTTAGTCGGTAGTTCAGGCTGGAACAGGTTATTCACTAGTACCATAGCCTCAGCCAGTGCTACCGGTGTCAGCTGCATACGGTTGATCACATCGCCCAGTGCATAGATAGACGGCACACTGGTTTGGAACCCTTCAGATACCTGAATCGCACCGCCACGACCAGTTTCAACGCCAACCGTTTCAAGACCCAGACCATCAATATTCGGTACACGACCTGTAGCACATAGCACCAGATCCACTTCCAGTTGACTACCATCGGTCAGAGTAACCAGCAAACCCGAGTCTTGTTTCTCAACCTGCTGAATATTCACTTCCAGATGGAAGTTCACGCCTTTTTTGCGAATCTCATCACAGGCGAACTGGCGCACCTCTTCGTCGAAGCCACGCAGAGGCAGCTCGCCACGGTAAACCAGGTGACTTTCCGCACCCAAGCCCTGGAAAATACCGGCAAATTCCACCGCAATATAACCGCCGCCCAGCACCAGGGTACGCTTAGGAAATTCCTCCAAATAGAACACTTCATCAGAGCTGACCGTATGCTCACTGCCCGGGAACTCAGGCGTAAAAGGCTTGGCACCCGTGGCAATCAGGATATATTCCGTTGTATAGGTTTTGCCATCTACTTCAACTTCATTAGCACCTTTAACGGAAGCGTAGCCCTCAACCAGTTCAACACCAGAGTTCACCAGCAGGTTATGGTAGATGCCATTTAAGCGCTCAATCTCTTTGGTTTTGTTATCGCGCAATGTTGGCCAATCAAAGCTCTGTGCACCAACAGACCAACCAAAACCTGCGGCCTGTTCAAACTCTTCATGAAAGTGAGAACCATAGGAGAACAGTTTCTTCGGCACACAACCGATATTCACACAAGTACCGCCCAGAAAACGGCCTTCAGCTACCGCGACTTTTTTACCTAAACCTGCAGCGGTACGTGCTGCACGAACACCACCGGAGCCCGCACCGATAACAAACAGATCAAAATCAAAACGACTCATAGAAATTCCTTAGCTTGTCACTCAGTTATTCAGCACAGTCTAACATAAGCCCTAAGAAATTTTAGATACAAAAAAACCGGCTGAATTAATCAGCCGGTCA
This sequence comes from Oceanospirillum beijerinckii DSM 7166, assembly GCF_000422425.1. GTDB lineage: Bacteria > Pseudomonadota > Gammaproteobacteria > Pseudomonadales > Halomonadaceae > Oceanospirillum > Oceanospirillum beijerinckii. Next base: position 49,715 of record NZ_KE383830.1, on the reverse strand, counting down.
AAGAGGCAAAACAGATTACAATGTAAATCCCGAACACCCGTACCTGAAGAATGCAATGGCACACTCAAACCAAAACATTCATCTTCAGGACTGAGTGTTTATCAGCCTCCGCCGAAACGGAAGCTGACTGAGTGGCAGCTCATCGGGATAGGATTGAGCACAAATCGGTTAAACCTCAAATTATGCATCAGCAGCCAAACCGATCTTATTTTCGGCCATAATGGCTTCAATTTCCGGCAGGCTGGCAGGATCATCAATCGTGGATGGCACCTGATACTCCTTTCCGTCTGCAATAGAGCGCAGAATATTACGCAGGATCTTACCGGAACGGGTCTTGGGCAGACGATCTACCACGATGGTTTGCTTATAACACGCCACTGCACCGATCTCGGAACGTACCAGTGCTGCCAATTCCGCTTCAATGGCTTCATCGGAAGCGTTATAGCCATCTTTCGTGGTCACCAGTCCAACCGGAAGCTGACCTTTCAGCTCATCATTCACACCGATTACCGCACACTCAGCCACACCTTCATGAGACGCAATAATCTCTTCCATCTCACCGGTAGACAAACGGTGACCCGCAACGTTAATCACATCATCGGTACGACCCATGATAAAGATATAACCATCTTCATCGATATAACCGCCATCCCCCGTCAGGTAGTAACCATCAAAGGTGGATAGGTAAGAGTTCTGGAAACGATCCGGATCGCCATAAACTGTGGTCAGAGAGCCTGGAGCCATCGGCAGCTTAATACAAACACTACCCTGCTCACCCGCAGGCATCTGATTGCCTTTGCTGTCCAGAATCTGCACGTTAAAGCCTGCAGTCGGTACTGTAGCAGAACCCGCTTTAGCTTCACGGGGCTCAATACCCATCTGGTTGGAAGCAATCGCCCAACCTGTTTCGGTTTGCCACCAGTGATCCACTACCGGAACACCGACCAGCTCTTGCAGCCAGTAGAAAGTTGGCGGATCCAGACGCTCACCAGCCAGGAACAGGTTTTTCAGCGAAGAGATATCGTACTTCTTCAGCTCTTCACCGTTTGGATCTTCTTTCTTCACAGCACGGAAAGCAGTCGGTGCGGTGAAGAAGGCTTTGATCTTGTATTCTTCAATCAAACGCCAGAAAGCGCCGCAATCCGGGGTACGTACCGGCTTACCTTCGTAAACGATGGTGGTACAACCCGCCAGCAGCGGTGCATAAACAATATAGGAGTGACCCACAACCCAACCCACGTCGGAAGCCGCCATAAAGACTTCACCTGGGTTCATATCATAGATCGCCTTCATGCTGTACTTCATCGCCACAGCATGACCACCATTGTCGCGTACAACACCTTTAGGCTTACCGGTTGTACCCGACGTATAAAGAATATACAGAGGGTCAGTCGCTTTTACTGGCGTGCACGGTGCAGGCTGTGCATCAGCGATAATTTCCTGCCAATCAAAGTCACGACCTTCGATCAGTTCAGCAGTTTCCTGTGGACGTTGCAGCAGTACACAGAAGTCCGGCTTATGCTCAGCCAGCTCAATGGCTTTATCCAGCATCGCCTTGTAAGGAATCACTTTTTGGATTTCGATACCACAAGATGCTGATACAATCGCCTTTGGCTTCGCATCATCAATACGTACCGCTAACTCATGTGGCGCAAAGCCACCAAACACAACAGAGTGCACAGCCCCCAAACGGGCACAGGCCAGCATTGCAACAACCGCCTCACTCACCATCGGCATATAGATGATGACACGATCGCCTTTCTCTATACCTTGAGCCGCTAAAGCACCGGCAAAGGTGGCGACTTGATCACGCAGTTCAGAGTAAGTCAGACTCTTTTTACTATCAGTCACAGGGGAATCGTAATACACCGCGACCTGATTACCACGACCGTTTTCGACGTGATAGTCCAACGCGGCGTAGCAGGTATTCAGCTCTCCATCGACAAACCAGCGGTCTGTGCCAAACTCATCTTTACCCAGAATTTGATTGGGTTTGGTATGCCAAGGAATATCTTCAGCTTTTTCCGCCCAGAAAACTTCCGGTTGATTGATCGATTTTTCGTATTCGGCCTGATAGGTCATGGGATAAGACCCCTTTTTGTATTTGTTATGATTAAGTATTAACTTTTTCGGGGTTATGATTGTCGACACATCACCCCCGAGATCGTCGACAACTTTAATAGAAAATACTGATTTTGAAACTAAGACAAAAGGTGAAGATCAGCCTACAGCCTTATATACAGAGGCATACAGCGGTTTTTGCATACTAAACAACCAACCATTAAACTGTCGACAACCCTATATATTAGAAAGTGTAATACTAAAGCAGACCCGCAAAAATGTTGACAATTACAATAAAGTGAATACTCGACTTTAATCCCAAGCAATCTCCCTTTATAATCAACCGCTTTGTGGAAATGAGACTAATTTTTGTTGAACTCCGCAAGATTTATACTAACATCAATAAAAACTAAATTAGTTCTAGCGAGTAATATAAATGGCGACTTTCGAGGAATCTGTCCAAGAAAAAGTTGATATCGTGTCAATGCGTGACAATGCCAAAGCGGCTACGGCACTGCTGAAAGCACTAGCAAACGAAAACAGACTGATGATTCTTTGCTACTTAGAAGGAAAAGAACTGTCGGTAAGTGAACTGAATGAGTCACTGGATCTAAGCCAGTCCGCTCTTTCCCAACACCTGGCGGTTCTGCGTCGGGATAATCTGGTAAAAACCCGTCGCGAGTCTCAGACAATTTACTATTCTCTGAATGGCGACCGGGCAAGCACAATTATTCGGACGCTGCACGAGATGTACTGCCCAACCGAATAAATGTAAACTTCTTAATCGCAGGGGGGCGGGAGGATTGAGCAGATCGTTATCGAGCAACTGCCTACTCCCAACATTAAGACTGACTTTTATAAGAACCAATCTCAGATTTAGCCTCATTAACCACTATTATCATAGCCCATTCCATTTCGACATACAGTGATTAAACCGCACCCCTGCACCTCTCTTTTTTAACTTTCAGAAAGCATAGGTAAGGAAACCTGCCTTTCTTGAATATGTAATGCTGCACTTCAGAAAAGGTAAAGTCTAAAATATGGATTGTCACAGAAGATTTTTGAAAGGGCTAAAACTAAAAAAGCACCATGCTTAAGCTATGGTGCCCGGGGCCGGAATCGAACCGGCACGGTGTTACCACCGAGGGATTTTAAGTCCCTTGCGTCTACCAATTTCGCCACCCGGGCTTATTGG
>NZ_KE383830.1:0-45834 GCF_000422425.1 Oceanospirillum beijerinckii DSM 7166 | reverse complement strand
AAGTTTGGAGCGGGAAACGAGATTCGAACTCGCGACCCCAACCTTGGCAAGGTTGTGCTCTACCAACTGAGCTATTCCCGCAAAACTTGGAGCGTATTATATATATGTCTCCATTACCGTCAATACTTTTATTCAAAAAATCCAAAAAAAATCATTAGGTTAGCCTACATACCTGCTTTCAGTGCCGGCCACGCAGCGTTCAGATACAAAACCATTGACCAGATCGTTAGAATTACGGAGACGTACAACACAGCGACCCCCGCATAAGCTATAGTCGTTCCTGCGGGCACTGCCAATAAAACAAAAATACCCAGCATTTGGAACGCTGTTTTCCACTTTCCAACAGACGATACTGCAACAGTTGTTCTCTCGCCAACTTGCGCCATCCACTCCCTGAGAGCAGAAATAATAATTTCACGCCCAATAATTACCAGGGCGGGCACGGTCATGAGCCAGGAGCCATGAGCTTCAATCAACAAACCCAGGGCAACGGCAACCATTAACTTATCTGCAACGGGATCTAAAAAAGCACCAAAACGAGTAGTTTGATTCCATTTACGGGCCAAATAACCATCCAGCCAATCAGTCCAGGCTGCCAAAGCGAACAATGCCGCTGAATAATAGAAGTTATACTCAACTGGAAGATAAAAAAAGAGCACTATCAAAGGAATAAGACAAATACGAAGAATCGTGAGTAGATTGGGAAGTTTCATGTACTAACTACTGTTCCGGGTGTAAATGATAATAAATTTGTTCGGCCAGACTGGCACTAATGCCTGGCACTTTTGACAATTCCTGCATACTGGCGTTCAACGCTTCTCTCTGGCCTCCAAAGTATCTCAAAATAGCCTGACGCCGTTTCGGCCCTATACCTGGAATCGATTCGAAACGTGAGCGTTTACGGCTATTATCACGTCTTTGTCTATGACTGGTAACCGCAAACCTATGGGCTTCATCACGCACCTGCTCAATCAAATGCAGCGCTTTTGAGTCTCCCGAAAGATCAAACACCTGATCACTGGTTTCCAAGTAAAGAGTTTCAAACCCTTGTTTTCGGGTCGCACCTTTTGATACAGCCAACAGGGTAACACCTGTCACCTTCAATTCTGCAAAAACCTGCTGCGCCTGAGTCAGCTGCCCCTTGCCGCCATCTAAAACCAAAATATCCGGCTTTTTACCCTCACCACTTTCCAATCTCTTATAACGGCGGGTAAGCGCCTGCTTCATCGCCGCATAATCATCCCCAGGAGTAATACCTTCGATATTAAACTTTCGGTACTCACTCTTAATGGGGCCATCTCTGCCTAATACAACACAAGAAGCCACTGGAGACTCACCAGCGCTATGACTGATATCGAAACACTCCAGTCTCTCTGGAGTAAAATTCAGCCCCAATGTTTCTCTCAGTGCCTTAAAACGCCCTTCCAAAGTGCCTTTGCGGGCCAAATGACTGATCAGAGCCTGCTCTGCATTAGTGGTCGCCAACTGCAGCCAACGTGCCCTGTGAGAGCGAACATTACTACTGAGCTGCGTTTTTTTACAGTAGAGACTGTGAATCGCATCCACCAAAGAGTCCGTATCCTGCAACTGTAGATTACAAATCACTTCTGAGGGTACTTCACGATGATTACCCGCCAAATAATATTGACTGATAAAAGCCAATAATGTCTCAGAATCACTCTCTGACAACTGGTCACTGGGAAAATAATGCCGGGAACCCAACACCCGTCCGGCCCTCACGAACAGCACTGACACAGCCAAACCACCTGGACGAGAGACCAAAGCAAAAACATCTGCGTCTCCCTGCTCACCGTAAACGTACTGCTGTTCCTGTACCTTTCGCAGCTGAATAAGCTGATCGCGCAGATGAGCAGCCAATTCAAACTCTAAACCTGCTGCCGCTGAGTCCATCTGTGACTGAATCTGCTCCAGAAGATCATCGCTACGCCCCTGCAGAAAGAGCTTGGCCTTAGCCACATCCTGCTGATAATCCTCAAGACTAATCAGATCAACACAGGGAGCACTGCAGCGCTCAATCTGATGCTGCAAACATGGACGACTGCGATTATTAAAGAAGTTGTCGTCACACTGCCTGAGACGAAATACCTTATGAATCAGGTTCAGTGTTTCTTTGACAGCCCCAGAATTAGGGTAAGGACCAAAAAACTGCCCCGAACGTTTTTTCTTCCCCCGGGTATACTCAATCAGAGGATAGTCGCCACTGCTGATAAAGATATAAGGGTAGGATTTATCATCCCTCATCAGGATATTAAATGAAGGACGATACTGTTTAATCTGAGTCTGCTCCAGCAGCAGAGCCTCAGTTTCACTGGCAGTGACTGTAAATTCAATACGGGCTATCTGTTGCACCAGAGCCTGAGTTTTCATACTCAGACCACTGCTACGAAAATAGCTACTGACTCGATTTTTTAGATTCTTTGCCTTACCAACATACAGGAGTTCATCCTGCTCATCATACATCCTGTAAACACCTGGATGAGTTGATAGAGTTTTCAGGAAGGCTTTTGCATCAAAACTGGACATGCCTAGATAGATTCAGTATCCAGCATATTATGTCGGATCGCCAGATGGGTTAACTCAACATCACTGGAAATTTTTAACTTATCGAAAATTCGGTAACGGTAGGTATTCACTGTCTTAGGACTCAGAAACAGTTTGTCCGATATTTCATTCACTTTATGGCAGTTAACTACCATCAGAGCAATCTGCAATTCGCGGTCAGACAAAATATCAAAGGGGTTCTGGTTACCCGGCATCATCTGCTTAAGCGCCACCTTCTGAGCCACCTCTGAGCTGATATAGTTCTGGCCACGGCTCACCTGACGGATCGCCTGAACCATTTCAGCAGGATCCGTGCCTTTTGACAGATAGCCTGATGCTCCCACCTCAAGAGAACGCACCGCATAAGTCTCTTCAATCAAAGCGGATAACGCGATCACCTTACATTCCGGATGCATACGTACAATCTTACGGGTAGCCTCCAAACCGCCGATGCCCTGCATCTTAATATCCATAAGAACAACATCAGGCTCGGTTTCACGCACCATCTGCACAGCATCTTCACCACTGGCAGCTTCTCCGACAATATCAATCCAATCTTCATCCGCCAACATTTTAGACACTGCTGCTCGCACAATATGATGATCATCAACAATTAGCAGCTTAACCATGCGGACCTCAACTGGAACAAATATTTTGAAAACATAGGCTTATAGATAACACCCGAATAAATGAACTGCAATGACGTTATCTTATTTTTTGCACACAATCGTGAATAAAAATTAACTACCCGACTTCACTGCATGAATGAAATATATGTTAAGCCATAGCGAAAAGAAAGCTCAACTTAACAATACTTTCTCTTGAACCAGCCAGGCAAGCTCCAAATATTATTGATTACCGATCCCATGCTGGCGCAGTTTGTTAGCGATAGTGGTATGAGAAACCCCCAAACGTTTAGCTAACAGTCGTGAACTAGGGTAATCTGGATAGAGTGTAGCCAGAATCTGCCTTTCGATACGCCCGGTAATCTCCCCCCAGCTTCCAGTCATATCCAATTCACTGCTCATACCTGAGTGCAGGGCTGGTAGACGAATATCAGACGTTGCGATTTTTTTACCATCACTGATGGAAACCGCCTGATAAAGCACATTCTCAAGTTGACGTACATTGCCAGGCCAATGGTAGTTTTTCAGTAAAGCTTCAACCTCACTACTCATTGCAGGCAGCTCACAACCTATCTGCTGACACGCTCTGTCAATAAAGCGCCGACTCAAATCAAGAATGCCTTCTTTACAGCTTCTCAGAGCGGGAATAGAAAGGGTTAACACATTTAAACGATGAAACAAGTCCTCTCTAAAACCACCCTGATCACATAACTCCGACAGGTCTTTCTGAGTCGAACAGATAACACGGACATCCACCTGAATTTCATCATCACTTCCCACCCGACGAAAGCGGCCATCCTGAAGAAAACGTAACAACTTAACCTGTAAGTGCGGGCTCATCTCCCCAACTTCATCCAAGAAAATCGTGCCGCTGTTAGAAAGATCCAGTAATCCCAGCTTACCCTCATTGCGAGCCCCTTCAAATGCCTTCGGCGCATAGCCAAACAGTTCACTCTCAGCCAAATTATCAGGTAAGGCTGCACAATTCAGTACCATAAAAGGCGCTCTGCCACGAGGGCTACTCAGATGACAGGCTCTGGCCAGCATCTCCTTACCTGTGCCCGTTTCTCCTTGAATCAGCAAGGGGGCATCAAGGGGGGCCATTCGCTTAGCTTCCCGAATCAACGTCATCATCTTTGGAGCCTGAATCTGCAATGCATCAAAGCCATAATCTTCCGGTTTCTGGATGGCATATAACTTAGCTCCCAAAGATTCAACCGGATGCAAAGAGATCACAGCACCTGCCGCCTCTTTCCCCAATAGCTTATCTTCCAGATAAATAGGGCTGATATCTGCAAGGTAGACATCCCCACGCACCTCGACCCGCACACCATTAAGGCGAGATTCCAGCTTAGGTAACAATGTTTCCAACTCGAGATTTTTAATGCGTTTGCTTAGAGACATACCGGGCGCTTCATCAACCCTAACACCCAGTACTCGACCCGAAGCCACGTTAGCCACTACAACACGGCCATCACTGTCTACGGAAAGCACGGGAATATCCAATGATTGAAGCAAGATATCCAACTCAAAGTGGCGCCGCTCACTGGGAATCAGGTTGATACGACGTACTTTATAAACACCAGCAATCTTTTCCAATCGGACACGCACGCTTTGCAGCTGCATATTCAGCATACCAGGTGTATACAGATAGATTGCATTAACCTTTTCACCACCTGCTTCTGCCCTTACCACATTAATACGGAATTCAACAAAAACTTCCAGAATATCCCGCATAATACCGACACGATTTTGACAAACGATCTCTAAGCGCATAGGTGTTGATCACTCTTTTTCTCATTGTGTAAATCATTTTATACACTATGACCAAGAAAAACATCTTTTGCTTGCTAAAAGACATTACACATTAGAAAAAACCCATTAATCAAACAATGACAGACAAAAAAACTAAATCATAAGGACAAAAAAGGCATACCACTGTGGATATACCTTTTCTCAGAATAACCGTATTTTATAAAATACAGCTGACACCAGTACCTTTCAGGCCACAATAGCCCCCTGGATTCTTTTCCAGATACTGCTGATGATAGGGTTCTGCAAAGTAGAATTCTTTTGCTAATTCAATTTCCGTGCTGATCTCAGGATAACCCTGAGCAGCCAAGCCAGCCTGAAACTGCCGTTGACTATTTAAAGCAACGGCTTTATCAGCCTCATTAAACAGGTAAATAGCTGAGCGATACTGAGTCCCTACGTCGTTACCCTGGCGCATTCCTTGAGTAGGATCGTGATTTTCCCAGAACATTGCCAGCAACGCTTCCAATGTGACCTGATTGGGATCATAAGCTATAGCAACCACTTCTGCATGCCCGGTTTGTCCGCTACAAACCTCATCGTAGCTGGCATAAGGCGTATAACCACCACTGTAACCAACAGCAGTCAGCAACACCCCTTTTTGTTGCCAGAACAAACGCTCTGCCCCCCAGAAGCACCCCATTCCAACCAGCAGCTTATGAGGGTAATGCTCAAAATCGGCTAGCGGTACAGAGAAGAGGGCATGCTCAACCAGTTGAAACGGATAAGCACCTCGGCCCGGCAGAGCGGCCTCTCTGGTCACCATTTTTGTTTTTTCTATGTGAAACATGAATCAGACTCCAGTATGATTTGCAAAAAATTGAAACGAGATAGTGATATGAGTCTAGTGTTAAATGATCAGACAACCTGCCCATGCCAATCAGGACAAAATTTTGATCGATGTTGCGCCCCTTTTATTTCTGGAGAACAGTTACCTGAGACTCCAGGTCAGTTAATGCGTTCCCGTTATACCGCTTACACACAAACCAATATGGATTATCTGGAACAAACAACGCAACCAGCTATGCGCAGCCGCTATGACTTTGAAGACCTGAAAAAATGGGCACAAGACTCGGAATGGCTAGGCCTTAAGATATACGAAGAAAGTCACGAAGGAGATTCAGGCCGTGTTTGTTTTACGGCCCGTTACCGCCAGAAATCCGGTATTATCAATCACTCGGAAGACTCACAGTTTATCCTTGAAGAAGGGCGCTGGTATTTTGTGCATGGCAAGGAGTACACTCCTCCAGCTGAGAAAAGCCAAGGCCGAAACGATCCTTGTTTATGCGGTAGCGGCAAGAAATTTAAAAAGTGCTGTATGAACCAGTAGTTAGAACTCTGTTATCTTTCAGAAACAAGAAACGGAGCTTATGCTCCGTTATTACTATACAACCTAATCCAACACTCAAACGCTCGCCACCATCAAATACCCATCGCCTTTTACCTGCTATAAAAGCGCATTTACTAATATAGCTTAACGCTTCTTATATAATCTGTGACACGCTTTACACGTTTTAGCCGCCTGATTCACATACATGGCTGCATCTTCACGATTGACATAACGTAATGGCTCAAGCACACTGTTGGAGGCGTTACGATAGCTATTCATCTGCTTAACGAAGTCCGGCCAATGATCCCACACTTGACTGCGCGCTTTGGTTTTCCCTTGGTCAGAACGCTCCTCAAACATTGTTAATAAAGGCTTATTCAATTCGATCAATTTTAGCGCATACTGCCTGGCTTTGCGCTCATCAAAGTTGGGATTGATAACGACTTCATATCGTAACTGCTTAAAAGTGGACTTAATCTCTTCAAACTGGTCCTGGCGCGCCTGTATCTGTTTCTCTCTATCCGATATTTGCACCGCATGAGCGGCACTGAATACCGACAATAATGTTATCGTCAGGAAAAATGACTTTAACACGGTAAAGCTCCTCTTAATCGCTCTATCAGCTAACACGCATCAACTTCAAACCCCAGAGAATAGATGGGTTGATATTGCCCAGCTGCTCTGGCTTTACATCCCCTTTAATAGCATAACGCTTATCACCTGAGTCCCGCATAACAGGGTGCATAAAACGCACACCAAAACGATCTTTAATAGAAGAGACTACAGGCTTACTGGTATCAAGAGACTTACGTTTCACAACAACACCTATCTCACCATTTGCCAACTGGACTGTCGCACCGGGAGGATAAATACCAAGCTCAGATAGCACCAGATTAGTCAAAGAAGCATCAAAGAAACTTCCACGCTGCATAAACAGCTGTTTTAGACTTCTCTGCGGTGTTAACCCTGGTCGGTAAGGGCGACTTGAAACCATCGCGGAATATATATCAGCCAAACCAACGATCTTAGCTTCAGTTAGAATATCTTCATCTATAAGCCCGTTAGGATAACCGCTGCCATCTACTTTCTCGTGGTGTTGCAGCACAATATCCAACCACAACTGATTAGTGATACCTGCAGCTTTCAGCATAAGCACACCTTCTTCAGGGTGCTTCTTAACCCGTTCAGCCTGATCTCGAGTCAGAGGCCCTTTATGCTTTTGTAACGAATCCTGATAACTAATCATTGCCACATTGGCTGTAAGTGCAGCACCAACAATGGCTAATTGATTATCCTGAGGCAGTCCCAGTGAATTAGCGATTATCGTTGAAATAATAGCAACATGCAGAGGGTGCTTAATGGAGTAGTTAAACTTGTTGGACAGGTGAATAGACCCCAGCAAAGCATCAGCATTGAGGTTACATAAGCCCTGAACCTGGGAGGCAGTATCGTAGAGACGTTTCTGTAAACGGCCTTCTTTTAAACTTCCCTCCCCTCCTATCGCGCCAAAGGCTTTCTCAAGCTCATGGCACATCTCCTCTAATTCATTAAAGGGATTGGTATCTTTTGCATACTGATAGGGAGCAGGTAAATCAATGACTATATCTGACGTTGCTTCCACTGAAGAATTGGCCTCTTCCCTTATGCGATAACCTGAAGCTACGATAGAATTCAATCTTGACTGGGATGAAACAACGTTACCCACATCCATCAACAAACGACCAGTCGCATCAAAGACGGTCCAAGGCAGGCTGTCGCCAACCATTAACTCATCTGCGGTGACCTTTACCAGGTCCTCCTTGTCACTTGCGCCCATCTCTGTACCCTATCTTCGTTCACAAATGTTGAGTTTTATCTCAAGCAGTTATAGAAAAAAACATTACCTGTCATTATGTTACCGTGATTTTACCAACTTAACACTAACAAATCCTGACCCAGAGCAGATTAGCCGACTTTATAATACTTTTTATATTTAGGGTTTGTGCGTAAAGCTTTTATCACGTTAAACTCTAGCAAAAGTTACTAGGAATTGAGCAGATGAAAGGTATCCGACTAATCAACCGGGTCAAAATTCTGAATATTCTGGACCGCTTAGATTTCTTTAGCGCCTTTAACCCCGGCGAAAAAAATATGATTGCGGACACACGCAGTCGCTTTGTAGCCGCAGAAAGTGGTGAATATATTATAGAACAAGGTCAAACGGACTGTGCATTTTATATTCTCCTTCATGGCTCAGCCACAGTTTGTCTCGAAGAGAATGGCAAAAAATTGGCCACATTAAAGCCAGGGGATTTTTTTGGAGAGGCCACATTTATGACAGGCGCTCCACGAACAAGCAATGTAATTGCAGAAGAGACCTGTATTCTGTTCCGCTTCGACAAGACGGTAATGAATAAACTTCCCACATCAACTAGAGAGAAAATTAAAGATAAGATTATTGCGAAGCTGGTATACCTGCTAACAGAGAAAAACGAAAGCCAGAAGGCGTAGTTGCCAGCCTTGTATCATCATAGATACTCTCGTCTAATCAGGCTGCATCAATAAACTTAAGACAGGAATGACAGAAAGTCACTCATCATAAAAAAACACCATGCTCGCATTAAGAGCACATCGTTATCATCAGATGAATAATAGTTATACTACTCAGAAATGACTAACCAGCCATAGTCACTCTGCTCGTTTCCCTTCGTTTTATATTCAGCAGACACAACCCCGGTGTAGTCACTTGCAGCAATAAGCTGAAAATATTCACCTAATGGCAAATCACCACTACCAGGCGCTCCTCGACCAGGACAGTCCGCAAACTGTATATGAGCTATTTTGTCACCATGATACCTGATCTGCTGGGCAATTTTTTCTCCCATACGCGCCATATGATAAATATCATACTGCATACCAGCATTAGGGTGAGCAACCTTATGATAGATATCTAACATTTCATCAAAGCGACTATACAGATAACCCGGCATATCTAGATTATTGACCGCCTCAAAGCTCAGCATAATACCTTCAGATAAAAATAACTCCGCAGCATAACGCAGATTATCAATATAACAGCTCAAGCAGGCCTCACGATGAGAATCATCATAAACGTTACCTGCCAGGACATTAATTTTTTCGACCGATAGCGTTTTGCCATATTCTAATGCAAGAGCACAAGCCTTACGAAACTCATCCTGCTGCTCATCATAACAACTTAAGCCTTTACCACCTTGCAACAGATCGCCTGCAGGAACGTTAATCAGATGAACACGCACACCCGCGTTATCGGCAGCACCCTTCAACTCTTGGGCACACCACTCATACGGAAACTGGATCTCGACACCGGAAAAACCATATTCGGCGGCTGCAGAAAAGCGTTCAAGCATAGGTCTATCAGTATATAGCATAGACAAATTGGCGATTAGCTGATTATCCATCATGGTCGTTGGCTGCCTCCGTATAGAGCCTGATAAGTGTCGAAGGATCTTTATCCGCAAACCCCTGACAAGCATGCAAGCGCATCAATTGAGCTGCTAAAGCAGACATAGGAGTGCTTGAAGCCACAATTTTGGAATGCTCAATAGCCATATCCAGATCTTTACTCAGAGTTTTGACATGCCATTTGATGGGATCGAAACGCCGCTCAGCCATCTCTGGAGCCAAAATCTGCAAGGGCTTTGAGTCAGCAAAGCCTCCCGCGAACGCTTCCGCTAATTTCTGACTATTGACACCGGCTTTTTCCGCTAACGCTACGACTTCGGCAATAACCAATGCATTGCAGCCAACTATCATCTGATTGCATATCTTAGTATATTGCCCCGCACCATTAGGCCCCATATAGGTCACTCGCGATGATAGGTGAGCTAAAACTGGCCTGAGCTGATCAACAATCACTTCTTCACCACCGGCCATCATGGCCAAGGTGCCTGCAGCAGCTCCAGCAACACCGCCAGAAACAGGACAATCAACCCAAAAAGCACCTTTCTGTTGAACCTGGCTAGCCAATCTACGAGTAGAAATGGGGTCAATACTGGAGAAATCGACGACAACCTGCCCTTGAGTAAATTCTGGCAACACCTTTGCAACTACCTGCTCGACAGCCATGGTATCGCTCAAACATAAACAGATAACATCACATGAGGAAACAACGTCGTTTACAGAGGCAGCCTGTTTGGCACCGTCATTAACTAAAGGCAAGCACTTTTCAAAACTTCTGTTCCAGACTGTAAGTGAAAAGCCCGCGCCTAACAAACGCGAGGACATTGGCCTACCCATGAGACCAATGCCAATAAAACCTATTGTCTTCATTATTCTTAAACTAAATGATCTAAGGTGTAATCAACGGTAACGGAACTGCCGGTTTCGCTGTATTTCATCCCCCGGCATAACTGCTGAACCAGCTTAATACCACGCCCATGCATCTGCACACTTTCGCCTGCATTCTCCAATACTTTCTTGTGATCAAAGCCTTTACCGCTGTCTTCAATAGTTAGACGCAGAATAAGCTCATCATGCAAACGTATCTTGCGGGCACTGATAACAATATACCCTTGAGTCATAGCAGCCAAGCGCTCGTGACGAGCATTCAGATAGGTTTCAAACGCATCAGGTCCTGTTTTTAGAGAAGAATCCAGCTCGAGTAACCCGTGATCCAGCGCATTGTTTAATAGTTCAGACAAAATAAGGAATAGCTTTTGATTATGAGACTCCACACCTTTGAATTGAGTAATTACACTAAGAAGCATAGGCGTCAGGTCAAGGTTTTTAATCTCTTCGGCTCCCATATGGAAACTGGTCTGCCACTGAATATCATCAGTTTCTTCGATACCAGCCTGAGGAGTTGCTTGCTCCGATCGCGCCTCTATTGCATAGCTACTGATTTGATCCTGGAATGGCATATCAATCAATGCCAAAGTTACATCATCATGAGGCTTCTCATCGCCCAGAAACTCTTCCAAAGCATGCTTAATATCATCCATACGGTTTTCGGGATGGTTCAGGCAAGATAGCAAACGCTCAACACCGAAAAATTCTTGCTCACTATTCTCTGCCTCAATCAATCCATCTGAGAAAACAACAATCTGATTACCAGGCATGTATGGCACAATTTGGCTCTCAACCTCATATTGTGAGCCAGACAATACCCCAAGAGGTAACTGACTGGACTCAAAGGTATCCATCACATTGCCAAAAGAGTCAATACAATAGAATGTCGGCAGACCAGCATTCCAAACTTCAACATAAGACTCCATAGGATCGACCATGACGATACCACAAGCTACAAAACAACCTGTCGGCATGGTTTCCTTGATCCGGCGATTAAGCTCGCGACCTATGGTCGGCAGCTCAAAGCCTTTATAGACCATAGGGTAGAATGTCCCTGAAATTGGAATAGTATTGATTGCAGCGGCTAAACCATGACCGACTGCATCTCCGATCAACAGGTAAAGACGGTTACTGGGCGAGCGCGCTGCACACAGGACATCGCCACTAAACTGCTCTGCAGGTGAGAGCATATATTTAATCAGAGGATCATCCAGCCCCTTACTTTCCGCCATATGCTCCATGATATGACGAGATATACGACGCTCCTCTTCGTCTTTTTCAACATACTCCTGCAATACCTTGTTTTGATTAGCTAACGTATTTTGCATGTCAACAATACGTTTAATAGCCTCTATCTTAGTATTAAGAATAACCTGATTAATTGGCTTAAACAGGTAGTCAGCGCCACCAGACTGATGACCCTTGATATAATATTCTTCGGTAGCAGCGGCTGAGATGAAAATGATTGGCACCCAACGCGGCGAAGCCATCTGCTGAAGTCTCTGGGCTGCCTCAAAACCGTCCATTCCAGGCATCATCACATCCATCAACACCAAATCAGGAGCCTCTATCTCGAATACTTCAAGAGACTGCTCTCCATTCTCCGCGGTGACCACCTCATGCCCGGCTCTTTTCAGCATTGCTTGCAGTAAGACCAGGTTTGCACGAGTGTCATCTACAGCCAAAATACGCATATACTAGTCCTGATCAGGAAATATCAAACAGCTTGTCAAAGTTGGCTATCGCCAGCACATCTTTAGCCAACTGCGAGCAATTTTGCAATCTGATCACTTTATTCAAAGCATCTGCTTTCTCTTTAGGTTGTAGCAGCATCCCCAAAGCAGAACTGTCCAAGTACTCAACCTGGCTCAGATCCAGAGTCAAACTCTTAACTGCACTGTTATCCAACAGTTGCTGGTAGGTTTCGCGAAAAACTTTATGGGCATTAAAATCAAATCGCCCACTCATACGCATCAGGCTCTGATCATGACTAATTGAGGTTTGAATATTCATACACTCTCCATCTTGAAAAAACGCTAGGTGTTCATAATTTCTGCAATCTTTGCTGGCATATTCTGCAAAGACTCAACAAACTCTACTGCACCAATTTTTGCTGCAGCCTTAGGCATACCATACACAACACAACTGCTTTCATCCTGCCCCAGTGTGCGAGCTCCAGCCTCTCTCATACGTTTGAGGCCTTCGGCCCCATCAGCCCCCATTCCAGTCAAAATCACACCAACAAAGTCTTTTGCAAAAGGCAGAGTCGAATCGAACAATACTTCGACTGAAGGCTTGTGTCGGTTAACCAAGGGGCCATTGTCCAGTTCAATTTTTAGCCCACGGCTACAACGAACCACTTTCATATGACGATCACCAGGAGCTATATAGGCACAGCCCGGCTTCAATATATCACCCTCTTCTGCTTCTTTAACGGATAAACGACAGATATCGTTCATTCGCTCCGCAAAGGTTCGGGTAAAACCAGGCGGCATGTGCTGAGTAATAACGATTGGAGGCGTTGTTTCAGGCAGCGGCATCAGGAACGACTTGATCGCCTCCGTTCCTCCTGTTGAAGAACCAATAGCGATATATTTCTGCAGTGCTCTGGGCTTGAAATGAATCTCTTTCTTCGGGGCAGCTGTCGCTCTACCGCTTTGCTTTCTAACCTTAGCTAAGCGAGGCCCTGCTTGAGCCGCAACACGGATTTTTCCGCATATCTCTTCTGTATAAGCTTTAAGCTCTCCGACCACACCAACTTTAGGCTTAGCCACAAAATCGATTGCACCAAGTTCTAATGCCCGTATAGTTGTATCCGACCCCAGCGTTGTCAATGTTGAAATCATAACAACAGGTGTCGGCCTCAGGCGCATCAATTTATCCAGAAAATCCAATCCATGCATTTTCGGCATCTCTACGTCCAATGTAATGACGTCAGGATCAACCTGACGAATAATCTCCCTTGCCTCAATGGGATCATTAGCCAGACCTGTCACCTTCATATCTGGCTGAGAGTCAATAATCTCCCGTAGCAGATTTCTTATTAAGGCTGAGTCATCAACAATTACAACCTCAATCATAATTAAACCCATCTCGTCCTTAGATCAGTCAAACAGTTCAATATCATTAGAGACAGGCTCTGCGCCAATTGTTTGACTATAGCGATTCTCGACCGCCACAATCTCACGATCAATACGCTCATTGTGCAGTCGCTTCATTAAAACTCTCCCAGTGTTTGGAAAGAAAACTACTTTCCTGGGACAGCTATCCATTAAATCTTGTGCAACGATAGGAATCGATTCAAAGCCTAAATAATCGACAACAAACTTAGCATTCCGTTGCCCCACATTACTTGTGGTAATTGACTTGATCACATTACCACCGCCGAACACTTTAGCTTCAAGGTTTTCTCTACTGGCACCACGTTTAAGAATTTCATTGATTAAAATCTCCATGGCATAGCTACCATAACGCGCTGAAGCACTAAGAGGATTATACACATCCGAATTGCCGGGCAACATAAAGTGATTCATGCCCCCAATATTCAAGCGTTTATCCCGGATACAAGCAGAGACACAGGAACCCAGTACAGTACTGATGGCCATATCTGCTGAAGTCACATAAAATTCACCCGGGAGAATTTTAGCAACCTGGCAGTTGAACTGACGATCAAAATAAACTTTTGGCTGTGCCGCTTCATGTAACGTTTCCATAAAATCCGCCTCAACACCCAAGCTGCCGAAATATCATATTTCGCTTTATACTAGCGGGCTTTTGTATAAACCGTATGCCTACGAAGAGTAAAAAGGTCTGATGCTTGAGGAAAGCTCTCCGAGTGTCCCGCAAACAACAAGCCATCATCTTTTATATGAGGCAGAAAATTTGTCAGCACATTACGCTGCGTCGGTTTATCAAAGTAAATCATGACATTGCGACAAAAAATGACATCAAACTGCTCATTAAAAGGCCATCGTTTATCCAACAGATTTAGTTGGAAAAAACGAATCATATCCTGTAACTCTGATTTTACTTTAACCAGTCCTAAATTATCACCTTTTCCACGAAAAAAGAATGCTTTAAGCCTTTGATCTGAAAGCCTTTCTACTCTATCAAAAGAATAGATACCTTTTTCGGCTTTAGCCAGCACCTTTGTGTCTAAATCTGAAGCCCAGATTTCAACCGGAGGACGAAAGCTTTGATAGTGCTCTGCACATGCCATGGCGATGGAATAAGGTTCTTCTCCCGTAGAAGCAGCACAGCACCAGATCTTTACTGGCGTTTTCCTATCCTGAAGAAACTCTTTGAGAATATCAAAATGATGGGCCTCACGAAAAAATGAGGTTAGATTAGTCGTTAAGGAGTTAACAAACTCTTGTTGCTCATCACCCTTGGGATCATTCAGCAGTGCGAGATATTGCTGGAATGTTCTTAGTTTGTTTGCTCTCAATCGACGTGAAAGTCGACTATAAACCATATCCCGCTTAGAAATTGCAAGATTGATACCCGCCCGTTTATATATCAAATCCTTGATTATGAGGAAGTCATCCTCTGTAAAATGAAACTCTCTACTCAATTGATCAGCCTGCATCTCACTCTTCCTAAAAAATAGGCTGCATAAGCAGCCTATTTAACGTCTAAACAAGGTAGTTACTTAGAACTCTTCCCGGTCATCGTCATCCCTTAAACTAGCTGGCTTAGTTGAGCCAGGTGACATGCCTTGATGTGCACTCTTCACAGGAGAAATAACTGGTTCAGATTTAATTTGGCTTTGAGTTGCCACAACCGGAGACTCTATTGCTGCCGAGTAGCTGGCATTAGCGTCCAGCTTAAACAAGCTCACAGAGTTAACCAAGGAGCGCGCTTGCTCTTCAGTAGACTCAGCAGCAGCAGCAGCCTGTTCAACCAAGGCCGCATTCTGCTGAGTCACTTCATCAATCTGGGTAATTGCGGTATTCACTTGCTCAATCCCTGAACGCTGCTCTTCAGAAGCAGCAGAGATCTCAGTCATGATACTGGTTACCTGGCCAATCGCATCCACAATATCTTTCATTGTGGTACCTGCATCATCAACCAACTTGGAACCTTCATCTACAGTATCAACAGAAGTAACAATCAACTCCTTAATCTCTTTCGCAGCACCCGCACTGCGTTTCGCCAGGTTACGGACTTCTGTAGCCACCACTGCAAAACCTCGACCCTGCTCACCAGCCCTTGCAGCTTCAACAGCAGCATTCAATGCCAGAATATTAGTTTGGAAGGCGATACTGTCAATGACACTAATAATCTCTTCTACTTGTTTTGAGTTATCACTGATGGTACGCATTGTACTGACCACCTGGCTAACAACATCACCGCCTTTCTGAGCAATTCTACTCGCGCCCTGAGCCAAACTATTTGCCTGAGAAGCATTCTCAGCATTTTGCTGTACCGTAGAAGTCAATTGCTCCATAGAAGCCGCTGTCTCTTCCAAACTTGAAGCTTGCTCTTCCGTGCGCTGGGATAGATCGCTATTACCCGCAGCAATCTCACTGGATGCTGTGTTAATCGCATCAGATGCTTCCTTAATGCGAGTCACAATACCAGACAGCTGATCAATAGTAGCGTTGGCATCGCCCTTGAGCTGACCAAACATGCCATCAAAATCTTTATCGATTTTCTGAGTCAAATCACCTTGAGACATAGCCCCCAGCACCCGGGCAAGCTCAGATAAACCGTCAGAGGTGGTTTCCATTACATTATTAATGCCGGTTGCCAGCTCCTCAAAGAAGCCGTCCTTACCCTGAGTATTAATGCGGCGGTTAAAGTCACCACGACTTGCACCTTCTACAATATCCGCAATCTCAGCCTGAGCCTGGGTTTCACTTGTCGTGTCAGACCATTCCACCACTGTACCCAAACGCTCATTATTCTCGTTGAAAATTGGGTTAGCAATAAATGCAAAGTGTCGGCCAGCAATGGAAAGCTTGGCATGGTGAGTACCTGTCATACCAGCGACCATACGACGCTGATGAGAGGGATCTTTGTGGAAACCATCAAAGTTCTGACCAATTAGATTATCTACATCAAAATGCGGATAAACCTGCTGAATTTGGCTTTGAGATGCACGGAACATCTCTTTTAATGCCTTATTCACATAGATAAGCTTACCGTCATTATCCGCCATCATCACATTACTGGACACATTATCTAAAGCATTGCGTATACGATGATTAGCTTCTGCAAGCTCAGTCTGCTTTTTCAAAGCTTCTTTTTCTGCGGCTTCTCGGCGCAAAACTTCTGTCATATCCCGCCATTCAACTACAAATCCCTGGCGATTATTCGGCGTACCAATCGGATTAACCTGAAGCGCAAAAGTGCTGTCACCTATTTTCAAAGTGGCGTTATGAGTGTCTTGCAAGCCTGCAAGCATCTTACGTTGCATTTCAGGGTTTTTATGAAAACCATCAATATTCTGACCAATTAGGTTATTTGCATCAAAATGAGGCAGCTCTTTTTGAATCTCGCTCTCATTATGTTTCAGCATTTCCTGAATTGAATCATTAACATAAATAATATTCAGATCAGCATCCGATATCATCACATTGGTATTAACAACATCCAAGCCGCGACGTATGCGTTGCGTTTCCTCCAATATCTGCTTCTGCTCTTCTTTAAACTGAGCCTCTTTAGCCTCCATAGCCAAAGTCTCAGTCATATCTTTCCATTCAACAACAAACCCCTGACGATTATCCCGACCGCCTATGGGGTTAACTTCAAGAGCAAATGAACTGTCACCAATCGCCAAGGTTGTCTTATGAGTCGACTCCAACCCTTTAAGCATCTTGCGCTGCATTTCAGGATTTTTGTGGAAACCATCAATGTTCTGACCGATCAGGTTGCTAGCATCGAAATGAGGCAGCTCTTTCTGAATCTCTGGCTCATTACGCTTAAGCATGACCTGAATAGAATCATTAACATAAATAATGTTCAGATCAGCGTCGGAGATCATCACATTGGTATTAACTACATCTAATCCTTTACGAATACGCTGAGTTTCTTCTAACAGTCGAACTTGCTCATCACGTAACTGAGCTTCTCTTGCCTCACGAACCAGAGTGTCAGTCAAATCTTCCCACTCAACAATGTAACCCTGACGCTCGCCATTACTTCCGATAGGGTGAACTACCAGGGAAAACGTAGTATCTCCAACATTAATTTTGGCCTTGTGGGCATTTCCCAGGCCAGCCAACAGCTTGCGCTGGTAATTTGGGTTGCGATGAAATATGTCAATATTCTTCCCAATTAAATTACCTGCATCAAAGTGCGGAAGATTTGCCTTAATATCAGCTTCACGTTCTCTCAACATGCGCTGGATTGAAGCATTAACATAGATAATGTTAAGTTCAGCATCTGCAATCATTACATTTGTGTTGACCACATCAAGGCCGCGCTTGATACGACTCAAAACTTCCAGCTGACGGGCCTCTTTCTGTCGCTGCTTTTGCTGTTCTTCCAGGTCATGCTGGTATTTTTTCTGCTGGCCATCCTGAGAGTCACTCAGTATTCGAATGACAGCACCAATCTCATTATCAATGACGGGCACAGTATCCGTTGGAGCTTTGCCATCAGCCATCTGCTTAGCCACTGCCATCAACTGATGTACAGGCTGGTCTACTTGATTGAGCACCGAGCGCGCACCCGCAAATAAAACCAATAAAGCTGCAGCTTCCAGAGCCAATGCGATATATATAATGTTTTCGCCCTGACCTAAAACGGTGACAAGAGCACCTGCAGCAACCAGTGCACCTGCTGAAAAGGCTACACTTAGCAGCTTGGAGCGAATCGAAGTTTTATTACTCATTTGCCCGTTCTCCAACTGAACCCGCGTGTTCTATACGAAAATTCTTTTATGCTCATTCCGCTTGCATCCGACTTTTATCAACCAGAGCCATCTCTTCACTGGACATCAGTCTTTCAATATCCACGATAATCAGCATCTGCTCATCAACAGTTGCCAGCCCCAAAATGTACTCAGAATCAAAGTTAGCGGAAAAATCCGGTGGATTCTTAATCTGTTCGCCACCCAAACTAACCACATCTGACACACCATCAACGACGATACCCACCACACGATCAGCAAGATTAAGCACAATCACGATAGTAAACTCATCATAGTGAGCGTCACCTACGTTAAACTTAATCCTTAGAT
This sequence comes from Oceanospirillum beijerinckii DSM 7166, assembly GCF_000422425.1. GTDB lineage: Bacteria > Pseudomonadota > Gammaproteobacteria > Pseudomonadales > Halomonadaceae > Oceanospirillum > Oceanospirillum beijerinckii. The sequence continues at coordinate 27,008 of NZ_KE383830.1, read as the reverse complement.
CAATAATCGGCACGATCACACCACGCAGGTTGATCACACCTTTAATGAAGGAAGGCGCATTAGCAATTTTGGTAACTGCACCATACCCCCGAATCTCCTGCACTTTCAGGATATCAACAGCATAGTGCTCTTCGCCCAGAGAAAAAGTCAGGTACTCCTGGCCTAAAAGGCGACCAAACTCATTGCCTTCTTGGCTATCTACAACTTGCTCAGCCATGCTTCCCCCTACGCAAGCACACTCTTTAAATGTTTTTTAGCCCGCTTTTTATGCATGCTAATAATTTCAGCAACATCCAGAATAAGCGCCACACGACCTGTGCCTAATATGGTTGCCCCTGATACACCATCTACCTTGCGATAGTTGGCCTCCAGACTCTTAATTACCACTTGCGATTGCCCAACCAGATCATCTACAAACAGGGCGACTCTTTGACCGTCAGACTCAAGAATCACCATAATTCCCTGTTCAAAATCGGTAAACTGACCAGGCATATTCATCAGGTCACTGAGGCGAATAATTGGCAGATATTCATCTCGAATAGCAATTACCGCACCTTCACCACTCACACTTTTAATATCTGTGTGTTCTGGCTGCATTGAGCCTATAATACTGGTCAGTGGAACAATATAAATCTCATCCCCTAACGCCACTTGCAATCCATCAAGAATGGCAAGAGTCAGCGGCAAACGAATACTAATACGGGTGCCGATACCTTCAATTGACTCAATTTCAAGCCGCCCCCCCAAGGATGTAATATTTCTTTTTACAACATCCATGCCAACCCCGCGACCTGACACATCAGTTACTTCAGCCGCAGTGGAAAAACCTGGTGCAAAAATCAGCTGCCACACATCACCATCGGGCATGGAATCTGATACAGGGATTCCCTTTTCAACCGCTTTAGACATGATGCGTTCACGATTCAGGCCCGCTCCATCATCCTGTACCTCAACAACAATATTACCGCCCTGATGAGATGCTCGAAGCAAAATCGTGCCGGTAGAGTCTTTACTTGCCGCTGTGCGGATATCTGGTGCCTCAATGCCATGATCAAGACTATTTCTGATCAGGTGGGTCAGCGGGTCAGTCAATTTCTCAATCATACTCCGGTCAAGCTCAGTGTTTTCCCCCACCATTTCAAGCTTAACCTTCTTGTTTAATTTACTGGCCAGATCACGCACAACCCGAGGAAAACGACTAAACACCAAACTAATAGGCATCATGCGTATAGACATCACAGAATCCTGAAGATCCCGGGTATTACGCTCCAGTTGCGCCAGTCCATTTGCCATACGCTCATGTAGAATAGGATCAACCTCTGATGCCATCTGTGTCAGCATTGCCTGCGTGATCACCAACTCACCAACCTGATTGATCAACTGATCAACCTTTTCCACACTGACACGGATTGATGACTCGGTATTAGCTGCTTTAGCCGGAGCGGAGGCTTTTCTTGGTAATTTATCTGCAGATGGAGACTTTGCCGTAACCTGCTCCACTTTGGGAGATGGAGTTTTTGCCCCTGCCCCTACAGTTGAACTTTTCTGTTTCGTGCTATCACTCTTGTCATCGATAGCTTCAAAGAAACCATAGCCATCGAACTCGCTGCCTTCTTTCTGAGTAGAGGCTACTGCCCCCCTATCCTGCGTATCAGGGACCGAGGGACCTTCGGATGCCACACTCACTGCATCGTTAATAGAAGCGGCATCTTCCAGCGCGCTTTCGTCATGAGATGGCGTATCATCCTCATCCTCGCTATCAAAGAGGCCAAATCCTGGATCTTCTTTAGCGGCTTCACTTTTATTCTCTTCTACAGAAGCACCCGACTGATCACCATCTACACGATCAAGATCATTGAAAAAGCCATAACCAGGGTCATCTTCTTTGGGGTCTGGTTCATCAAAAAAACCGTATCCAAGATCATCTTCTTTGAGATCAATATCATCAAAGAACCCATAACCCAGATCATCTTCCGTTACCGCCGCAGAATTATCGCCAACGTCTTCAAAAAAGCCAAAGCTACCATCATCCGCAGCCAACTCTTCTTCTATTGAGATGCCTTCCGGTGAAACAAGAAAAGCTAATAACTCTCTTATATCGTCTTTTGCAGACTCAGTCTGGAGGGAAAACAGCCAGTCATCACCGCCATTTTCGGGAGAATCGATGATATTTAGTTCACCTAGCTCACGCAGGGAATCAAATAACATACTGGTATCATCACCAGGGTTGGGAAAACTGATAATAAAAGACTGGTTAATATCAGTCTGACTGGATTCAAGGCCAGAATCACTTGGTGAGACCAGCCCGGCACTGCTTGAATTATCAGCACTCTCGGGGATAGAACGCAACGCTGTTTGGTTAGCTGGCTCCAAAACAGCAGCTTCTTCGCCCTTAGCTTTTGCAAGCTGCACATTTAACTCAGCAAGGACCAACCTGGAAGGTTCAAGGTCAGGTTCACCACCTTCCTGATGCGCTTTAAGCAACCCGTTAAGCACATCGCCAGCCTGAAGGGTGACATCCACCATCTCATCAGTCAGATCTGCTTCACCTTTACGTACCAGGTCAAGTAAGGTTTCCAACTCATGAGTGACATCTGTCATGTCATGGAAGCCAAAAGTACCGCTATTCCCTTTAATGGAGTGAGCAGCACGGAATACGGCATTCAAATCATCCATATCCGGCTGCTGAACATCCATATTCAGCATCAAGCTTTCCATTGTCGCCAGATGCTCGGCAGTTTCTTCAAAGAAAAGCTGATTAAATTGGCTTAAATCAAATGACATGGCAAACCATCCATTTTACTGGGGCCTTGATCAACCCACTACTTTTTTAACAACTTCAAGAAGTTTAGAAGGATCAAACGGCTTAACCAGCCATCCTGTTGCCTTAGCTGCGCGCCCTTTAGCCTTCATATCATCACCAGACTCTGTGGTCAGCATCAGAATTGGTGTACTGCGATACTGAGGCATTGAACGTAGCGATTTGATCAGGGTTAAACCATCCATCTTCGGCATATTTTGATCGGTCAGCACCAGATCAAACTGTGCTGTCTTTGCCTTATTCAGGCCATCTTGACCATCTACGGCTTCAACCACCTCATAGCCAGCACCTTTCAGAGTGAAAGCTACCATCTGACGAATTGAGGCTGCATCATCTACCGTCAGAATTTTTTTGGCCATAAATTCCTCCAACCAAAAATTACATTAAAATCACATTAAAAAAGTTCAATATCTCCAGAGCTCATATTTTCATGAGCCACTGGGTTATGCTTCATACTATTAATTTTTTCACGCGTCTCTTTTAGACGGCCACGAATATGCTCAAGAATTTCATGAGAGCTCTTGGCACTGTCTTCTCGAGTCATATGCCCCAGCTCTTCCATCAAATCATGGATCACTTCCAGTCGAGTATTAGTATGATTCAGTAACTGAGAGGTCATATCCTGAAACTGCAAACCAGTGGTCGCCTGATTAATATTCTCATCAACCTCACTTGCTAGGGCCCTTTGATTTTCAAGCGCCAGAGAGGACTCATGATTAATCTCTTCCAGGCGCCCCATAACGCCCTCTATACGTTTTTTCGACTCACTGGCAAAGCCCATATCGACTGAAGAAATACGCTGAATCGACGTATCAGCACTATTAAAAGATGCATGTAAATCGGACATCAGTGACCGAATCTGATCACTGAAATGGGTCGTTTTCTGGGAGAGAGCCCTTACCTCATCGGCTACAACCGCAAACCCCCTGCCAGCTTCACCAGCTCGCGCGGCTTCAATCGCAGCATTAAGCGCCAGTAAATTTGTTTGATCGGCGATATCATCAATCTCATCCAATAGCTTAACAATACCACCAATTTTTCCAGCCATCTCATCCATGATATCCACCAAACCCATCGCAAACTTACTGGCCTGGACTGCATTATCCATAAAGACCTCAAATGTCTCGGTGGTATCATTAATAAATGTGGAGAAGATAGAATCGACACTCTCACCACCCGCAAGCTGATTAGTAATCCTATTACTCAATTCCTGCTGCTGCTGAGTCTTATTATGCACTTCGGTAAAGTTGACAATCAGCTGACTGATTGCTTCATCGAGTAGGTTTTTAACTTGTTCAATCTCTTCTTTAGACTCTTTAAACTCCACAGCAAGACTGATTGAAAAGTCATTAAAGGTTGCCGAGGTGTCTTTTGCTAACTGCTCAGCAGGGCTACTGAGATTACCAGCGGGACTTTCACCGTTCTGCAAAAGGCCACTAACAAAGTATAAAGCACCAATAAAAGCAAGCAACGCGATGACAAAACAGGCATGGGGATTAAGTTGAAAATAGTTGCCTGCACCCCAGATAACCAGGGCAGCAACCACGCCGGCAAAGATAGCCATTGCAGGAGGTGTAGCAACTCCCTGACTCCTCACTTGACTCATTTAATACTCCTGTACCCGTTCAAGCTCATAACAACAATACTGTGATAAGGTTTAACATTCCCTGGAAAAGCATCCTGAAATCCCTGATCCTAGCCAGTGAATAACGCTAGATTCGTAAACAGCTTTTCCTCAAGCACTCAGCCAGCATAAATAATGCAATAAATATACTGAATTCAGTTACGAAAGTCATTTTATCCTTTGAATCTACAGGATTTTTCATAACTTTACCCTAAGCATATACCCTAATTAGCATATCGCAAAGAAACTTATAAACACCTTAGCAAAACGGTTAAAGATTACCTGACCCAAGATGGATAGGTCAGCTTAATATATGAGCGCATACAACCCAGTCAGGCTTTTATTTTATCTCGCAGCCACTGTTCAGCACTCAAAGACGGTAAGGGTTTACTAAACAACCACCCCTGATACATCTCAGTCCCTTTCTCCCTGAGATAATCGGCCTGCGATTGAGTTTCAACCCCTTCAGCCACAACCTCAAGCTGCATACTTTGGGCGATAGATAAAATCGCATCGACAAGAACACGATCACCTTCAGCTTTATCAAGATCCGAAACGAAGGCTTTATCAATTTTAATGATACTCAACGGCAGCTTCTTCAGATAACTCAGAGAAGAATACCCAGTACCAAAATCGTCAATAGCTATTCTAAATCCCTGCTCCCTTAACAACTCCAGTTTTTGCACTGAGTCTCCGGTAGGGTCCAAAAATAAGGATTCTGTCACTTCAAGAGTAACCGCCTCTGAAGGGAGATCATATTGATGCAAAATATCAATAAAGTGCTCTGTGTGACTATCATCTGTAGATATCTGTTTTGAGGACAAATTAATCGCCATACATAGCTCAGGATATGACTTACGCCATAACGCCAGCTGACGACAAGCCTGCTGAAACACCCAGCTCCCCAAAGGAATAATAAAGCCTGTTTCTTCTGCCAATGGAATAAACTGGTCTGGCGAGATCATACCTTTTTCCGGATGCATCCAACGAACCAAGGCTTCAAACTTCACAGGCAGAGAATCACTATTAACAATAGGCTGGAAAAACAGCTCGAACTCGCCATTAACCAACCCCTGCCTCATATCATTTTGCAACCCCTGACGCTGCTCAACTTCTATTTGCATCTCAGGAGTAAAGTAGCGATAGGTATGCCGACCTGCTGATTTTGCTGCATACATTGCCTGATCTGCATTTTGCAGTATACGCTTTAGCTCTGAGCCATCATCTGGAAAAACAGTAATACCCACACTGGCAGAGATGTGTGCACTGTTCCGCCCCAGACGATATACTTTTGAAAGATTATTAATAATCTTTTCCGCAACCACACCCACATCGTTAATGTGATTGAAGTATGGGATCATCACCGTAAATTCATCACCACCCAAGCGAGCAATAGAATCCGACTCCCTGACTGTTTTCTGCAAACGAGCAGCCACTTCTTTCAGCAGCTCATCACCAGCCTCATGCCCCAAAGTATCATTCACTTCCTTAAAACGATCCAGATCGATAAACATCAACGCACCACGTTGGTTCTGCCTATTTGCGGATGAAATAGCCCTGCTTAAGCGATCATGAAACAGTACCCTATTAGGAATACCCGTCAAGGCATCATAATTGGCCTGATACTGAATCAGCTCCTCTTTTTCCTTACGGTCGGTGATATCGGTAAAGACTGCAACATAGTTCTCAATCTCACCATCATCACTTTTTAATGCGGTGATGGAGAGCCACTCGGCATATAACTCGCCATCGCGCCTTCTGTTCCACACCTCACCCTGCCAGCGACCATATTCCTGCAAGGACACCCACATCTCGCGATAAAAAACACCTGACTGCCGACCAGAGCTAAGAATACTGGGATTCTGTCCCTTCACATCAGCTAATTCATAACCCGTAATACGCGTAAACGCCGGGTTTACCGAGACAATACTGTTCTTAGAATCAGTGACGACAATAGCTTCAGCTGTATTATCAAACACCGAGGCCGCCAGCTTAAGATCCTGATTGGCCAGATATGTCTCTGTAATATCGACCAGATCAACCACAAAGCAGGCTTCATTTTCAAAGTTAATCTTCTGCAAACCTGCAAGAAAAATAACTGTCTGCTGGTTATCACAGCGCTCCAGCGACAATTGATAACTTCTGACATAACCCTGTGCACTCACCTGATCACATAAAGCCTCGTAACTGGCAGCATCTGCAAAAAAATCATAAAACGAGCGCCCGACCAGCTGATCAGGATCCACCCCTAACAAGTGTTTGGAAGATGGATTAGAGAAACGCACTACACCGTCTGAAACACGTACAATCATGATCAGGCTTTGAGCGGCATCCGTTACAGCCGTCAGTTGCGACTCTCTCTGCTTTAGCTGACGCTCAATACGCTTACTGCTGGTGACATCCTGAAAAGTACCAAATACCCTTAACGGCTTACGGGCAGCACTGAGTTCAACCTCCCCCTCACTGTGGACCCAGCGCATCTGACCATCAGGTCGAACAATTCTGAAATCAATCTGATAGCGACCACCAACATTCATAGCGTGAGTGGTAACCTGACGCACCTTAGTCAGATCATCCGTATGAACAAAGTTTAGATAATCACTCTCTTTGAATAACTGATCATTTTTTTCCAAACCAAATAAGCGCAGCGCCTCATCGGACCAAAAGATCTCGTTTGACGGTATATGCCAGGACCAATTGCCGATGCGACCAACTCTTTGCGCCTGATCCAGCATCATTTGTTGTTTTTCTATCAGATTAACCGAATGTAGCTCACGAATTCTTAGCCATTGAATGACCAGAATCACGCTAATTACCAGCCCTGCCAACACATAGACCCAGACACGAGCACTTAGCGCTGATTCAAAGTAATCAAAGGGCGCTGCCGCCAGCTGCCAACGACTTCCCGGTAAATCGACACTATAGACCACATGATCGCGCTCAAATAATGCAGGATCACCATAAAAAACCTGACCGGTAGAAAACTCATACAAATGACGGATACTGACCCGATAATGCTCACTGAGCTGAGGGATTTCAACCTGCTGATACAGCCGTTCCAGCAGGATAGGAAAAGACAACAGACCAAAAACATAGCCGCTATGAGGATCAAAAATGGGAATACGTACAATAAAAGCATCCCCCCCCTGAACAAGCTTAACGGGGCCAGAGAACTGGACCTGCCCAGAGTTCATGGCCTCACGAGCAGATACTGCCTGAGCAGGCAAGTCTAGCAGGTTTAAACCTAATACGGCTTGATTACCCTCTGCAGGATAGACCCGAACCATGGTGTAGCTTTCGTCAGATACACCCAGGTTATTAATCATGGGGTTATTGGATAAAAATAAACGTGCTAACTGTTGAAACTCTTGGTCATCAACCGCTGGATTAGCGGATAGATAGGCCGCGAGCCCTCGGACACTGACGATATTGGAGTGAATATTACTTTCTATACGTGCAGAAATTTCTGAAAGACGGGACCGAATCTCTAACGCTTGCTCCTGCTGTTTTTGCGCTTCCAGGTTGTTCTCCAGATAAACGGCAGCAACAAGCACACCGATTACGGCCAAAAACATAACCATCCAGTTTACAAAGTATGTTCGACTATTCACTAAAAAAACCTTGAGCAACAGCACATTAGCGTAACGACGAGCAATATAACTGATATTACAGATCAATACCCGGCACTTGTGTAAATCTATTGTAAATTCTCACCCCACAATAGTAACCATAGGCTTATTACAGGATAAAATGTCTTATAACAGCGCCCGAAAAAGCGAGACTATCCAAAATGAACCACGTACTTATTGTTGATGACGATCAAACCTTATGCCAGCTCTTAACTGAGTTCCTGGCCATTGAACAATTTGAAGCCTCAAGTGTACACGACGGCGCTCAGGCTTTGCCGCAGATACAACAACACTCTTATGATGCAGTGGTACTCGATATCATGCTACCTAATATCAGCGGCATTGAGCTACTGCAACAAATACGAAAAACCAGTGACATTCCCATACTGATGCTAACAGCCCGTGGGGAGGATATGGATCGTATTCTTGGTTTAGAACTGGGCGCCGATGACTATCTGCCAAAGCCTTGCAACCCACGGGAACTGGTTGCCCGCTTGAAAGCTATTTTGCGTCGAACTAAAAGTCATCTGAATATCTCTTCAAATGCCTCTTTCAGTATTGATCTACCAGAATTAGGCTGCTTTAGCGTGGAGCATCAGGCGCGCCGGGTTCTACTGGCAGGGCAAGAGATAAAACTAACCGCTACAGAGTTCGACTTACTGGAAAGCCTGATAAACCAACCCGATACAACACTAAGCAAACAGGAACTATCCATCCAGGTATTAGGCAAACCCCTAAGCAGCTATGACCGTAGCCTGGACATGCATATCAGCAACCTCAGGAAGAAACTTCCCCCACCGATCGCCGCTGCAATTGATACTATTCGCGGCATTGGCTATCGCTATACGCCCAGTGAGATTCGATAAATGTTACGACTCTTTTTCAGAATATTCTTAATCTGCCTCTCTGCACTGGTAATCATTAGCCTGATGACCACGCTCTGGCGAGACAACCAGATTAACCAACAAGGCCGTAGCTTAAGCTCCCAACACCAGTCTCTCGCTCAGGAAATTTATAACGAGCAAGGCTTACAAGGACTAAAAGACTGGCTAAACGCCAGCAACCAGCACTCACCTTTTAGAATACGTCTGGATCGTGACAGCCCTGCCCACAGCAACGATAAAGAGCATAATGACTCACACAATGAAGTCAGCATGATCGGTAGCAAAATCCGTGACTGGTTATCTTTTAAACCTCACATAAAAAATAATTTTGTCATCAAAACCTTAGAACACGGTGAAATCACCCTATGGGTAGAGCCCCGGCGCCCGCCCAGATTCCACACCCCGCCTCCGAGACCAGATGGACCGATATGGCCTATTTTGGCCACCATGATAATGATCAGCCTCTTGGTCGCACTCTATATCCTCAAGCCGATTAAACGTTTGCACCAGGATATTAAACTCTGGCACGAGAAAAGTTTCGTTGGCGGCATCGACACAAGCATTGCCAAGCGCAAGGACTCACTGGGTACTCTGGGCAAGGAGCTCAATAATCTCAGCACCAACGTGTATGAGCTACTGGAACAACAAAAGCAACTGCTAAGAGATGTGTCTCACGAATTTCGCTCCCCTATGGCTCGAATTAAAGTGGCAACAGCACTATTAAAACATCCCAAAAGCCAGAATAAGGATAAACTAGCAGAACGAATCGACCAGGAAATTGATAGCCTTGATTATTTGGTTGAAGAACTACTCACACTGCAACGCTGGCAAAGACCTGACAACCCAGTACAGAAAGAAGCTATATTTCTGGAACAGATGATCATACAACTGCTAGAGCGACTTCGCTTTGAAGCAGATCAAAGAAGCATCACGCTTAATTTCGTCCATCACAGGGAAGCCAACATGAATAAAGCCACTCTTCTTGGCAGTCGCAAACCTCTGGAACGGGCGCTGGAAAATATCGTACGCAACGGTATACGGTTCTCACCTGATAAGGGCACGCTGAACATTCACTTGGAATACCAGCAGAGTCAGCCTAAAAAGTGGTATATAAGAGTCTCTGACCAGGGGCCAGGCGTTGCAGATAAGGCCGCACTGGAAAAGCTGTTTGACCCGTTCTTCAGATTAGATAACGCTCGCACTCCTGGGGAGGGCAGCTACGGTGTCGGGCTGGCTATTGCCAAGGAAGGTATCAAAATCAATCGCGGTAAAGTTTATGCCAATAACCGAAAACAAGAGCAGATAATTATTGGCCTAGAAGTAGTGATTGAGCTACCGGCAACTGCCCCTTAAATTGTAAAAAGACAACCGAAAAGCAAACCCTTAAAAGCTATTCACTTAACGCATCTGCGATCAAAGAGCCTATACGACTACCATGAATATGTAACTTAACCGAGTCGTGCACCAGGGTATCTCTTAACCAACCAGATTTCGATAACACAACCAGTTTAGTTTTATCTAAAGCTCCGGCTTCGGTTAAATAAGCAATCAACTCTTCAAGCGGGATATCATTAACTTTTTCGTCCAACAACAACAGCTGATAATTACTCTGCAAAGCATGCTCCAGAAAATTCATAGCACTGGATACAAAACAAACATCCTGAGCGATCAGCTCTGGCTCAAGTTCAGGACAACACTCACCGACAGAAGACTCTTTAGCCGCAAACAACACTCTCTTTACGTTTTCTGCCTCACCTTCCAGATAACCTACCGTTTTCCCCATCAAAGACTGAGAGCCATCAGCCTGCACCAGACAAACATAAAAGCAGCTTCCGACGCCTTCTTCACTATCAAAATAGAGCTGCCCTTGCATCAACTCGGTTAAACGCTTACTGATTACCAAACCCATACCAGTTCCTTCAATATCACTGCCTTCCGCATGCAAGCGATTAAATGATTCAAACAAGTGCTCCTGCTCCAGCCGACTGATACCAACCCCTGTATCCTTGACAGACAACCGACACTTGCCATCTTCAAGGAGCACATCGATGATAACCTGACCTTTATTCTTATTGTATTTAATAGCATTAGAGAGAAGATTCAGAAGCACCTGACGCAAGCGCATATCATCTGCTCTAACATAAGTATTAGGAATATCTGCTAATCTATTCTGCAGCTCTATTCCAGCCCTCTGAGCCACGGGCTCAATCACTTTACAACACTCGTTGACCAGCTGGACCAGGTCCACTGACCCGATATCCAACTCCACCCGACCCGACTCAATACGCTCCAAATCAAGCACCTCATTAATCAGAGACATAAGATGCTGGCCAGCCTTATCTATCTCAAGCACAAACTCACAGGCCTCAGGATTCGAGGACACCTGATCCTCAAGCAATCGGGCAAAGCCCAGAATAGCATTCATAGGAGTCCTGAGTTCGTGACTCATGCGGGAGAGAAATTCGGTCTTGGCCTGACCGGCCTTTTCTGCTGCTGTCTTGGCGCTTAATAACTGATGCTGGGCCGACTCAATTGCCGCATCATTCTGCAAAGCAATGATCAAATTAGAACAAGTTGTCAACATCGGTCGTAAAAAATCTACCTGTTCATCCCGATACCCCCCTTCTCTATTAGCCAAACCTATCATACCAATCATGTCATCCCCCTTCATAAGAGGCACACCCAAATAAGCATTGAGAGGAGGATGACCAGGGGGCAAGCCTCCTGCTCTATCATCAACTGCTGGCGCATTACTGATCACAATCTCAGCCGTTTTCAAAGTGTAGCCAAACAGGGTATCCAGATTAAAGAATTCAAAGCCATCTTCAGCTCGCTCTTGGAACAGTTTCTGAGTTTCCTCATTCCACGAGATATCGGTAATCGCAAAGGTACGCAGATAAGTTTGACCATCAGGAGTCAAACACACCTCACCAATAAAACCGTATTCGCTATCGGTTAAAGAGATAATTTCATCCAATATATTCTGAAAAATCTCCCGCTTACCGACATGAGCAAAGTAGCGCAGCTGAGTGGTATAAATAGAGGCCAACAAACGGTGATGCTTACGTAGATTTTCCTGAGCCTCAATGCGCTCAGTCACATCAGAGTAGACCCCCAGCACACCAACCGGATTGTTCGCTGAGTTTTTAATAGGCAAGCGGCTGATTTCGATATGTCGCTCCCGGCCGTCGTTCATATAATATAAGCCATGCTCACTTAGCTTCTCCTGCTGGGTTTCAAGTACCCAATGGTCCAGAGTATCAATTAGCGAAGCCTGTTTCCTATTCTGGTAAATTTCATAATCAGTCTTGCCCAGAATCTGATCTTCAGGCAAACCGATGTCCTGAGCAAAACGGCTATTAATACCCGCAATTTTAAGCGAACTATCTTTCCAGTACACACCTGACGGAATGGTATTTAGCACCATTGACAACATGTTACGCGCATTCTCTAATGCTGCAGCATTATGTTTCTGTTCAGTAATCCTCTGAATATGACCAATGATACGCTTTGTAACTTCACTATCCATAATGGGCGTGCCTTGTATCAGCAACCAATCAGCCTTATCAAAGCCCTCCTCCCCAGAGCCACTTAATCCCGAGCTTTCTCTATCAACCCCTTTAATCTTAACGCTCTCTTTTAAACGGCACTCACAACTAAAAGAGCGATTCTCAGCAATAGCATCATCCATTTCCTGCCGCAGAGCGACGCCATCCTCTTCCTCCAGGTGACTAAAAAAGAACGCCATTGATACCTGACCAGAATCAACCGATACGCCCAGTAATGACAATGCCATATCCGTCGCCAACACCAGGTCAGTTTTTAGCGACCATTCCCACGTGCCGATATGAGCAAATGCCTGACTCAACTCCAGTCGATGACGAATAGCACGAATCTCTTCTTCGTTCTTTTTCTGTTTACTGATATCACGCAAAACAACCGTATAAAAAGAGTTTTTACCTGAATTGGTTCGACTGCTGGAAACCGCTACCGGAAAATAAGAACCATCACAACGAATACCAATAGCTTCAAAGGACTGACCGTAATGGCGGGATAGCACCCCGCCTGCTTCACCTTCAACATTCTTCACTTTCAGAATATCCGACAGCGGAATTCCCAAATAATCCTGGGCTCCACGACCAAAGATTCTCCCTACAGCAGGGTTTAATGACTGAATAATGCCATTGCTGTCTACAGCAAAAATGCCATCCCATGCGGTATCAATAATTGCTCTGTAGCGTACTTCGCGCTCTTCAATCTGAACTGTTTTATCACGGTGTAACTCCTCTAACCGCTGCGTTAATTCTTTACGCGCCTGACGATCCTGACGACTGCGAATTGATGACTGATAAACAATAAATGAAAAGAAACTGACTATAAGAAAAAACACCACGCTGGTAAAAGCGATGAATACTGTACGAAGTTGATCAATAAATTGCTTGCCTTCAGCCGCACTCTGCTCAACAGCTAAACCAATATTCAGTTGGGAGTCCCATAGCCATGCACCTATTACAGCTTCTCCCTGATATCCGGTATAACTTTCTTTCACTCGAACTCCTGACCTGTGAGCCAGGGCCTCATGAGCCAGATAAGTTAACGGCTGAATATCTTCACCCCCGTGCTTGTAGGAACGTCTGATATAAACCCTAATATCACCCGTGCGATTAGGGTTTAACATCAAGGCATCGCTGTTAAATATGTAACTCTCACCGGTCAATCCAAATGAAGCCTTTGTTAGAATATCCAGAAACCCCTGCTCTGGATTGAGTTCCAGAATAAGCACGGCAATCGATCGCTCTTGCCCTCGCCCAATACCTGCAGCAATAAATTGCTGTAGTTGATTATGCTTGTTATTGATGAAACGTGGCGCAGTAACCGACGCACCTCCCCTCCAGGCCACTTTCAAGGCCTCTTTATCGACAGCCAAAGGAGTAACCTGACCAATGCTCGACGGTTGATTACTGGCTAAAACCTCATTCCCTGCGCCTAATAGGTAGTAAGCTTTTATCCCAGGATTGGATATCACCGGCCTTAAATAATCATCCAGGCTATAGCGGGCTAGTTTGACGCTGGTTTCATTAGTATTGCGAACAATCGGTAGACTTATCCTCAACAGTTCAGGTTGACTTACCCAAGAAGCAATAACTGACTTTTTAGCCCTGTTCCAGGACAGAATAGATTGATGCACTGCTCCTAAACGCCCCTGGAAATCACTCTGTAAACGTGTGTGATACTGCTCCTCTAGTTGATAAAAGCTGAGCATGGCAACTATCAAAATCAATGCACTTATCGGAAACAGCATTAATAAATGCCTGCTCCATTGTAAAAAGGGTTGTCTGAACAAGTTGAGTATCCTTTAATGGTAAACTCTGCTTACAGGGACACTAGAGTATCAATACAAATATATACACTGCATCTAAAAAGTGATAACAGATTTTACTAATAGCACTATCCTGACGACCTGGAAAATCTAACAATAACAGCAGATTGCACCTGTACTGCACAAGCGACGATCAAGGCTATATATACTGCAATGCACAAGCACTTATCCTTCACCTGCATCAGACACAGAGCACCCGAGGCCAAACATCGTCAAATTCAGCAATAGCGTAATTTGATGTTAATTTTCTATATTTTTTATTTCCAGCTGAGTGCAAAGCATGGCTATAATGGGAGCATAAAAACAAGTAAAGCTGAACGTAATCAATAGATTGCGGTCGAACGCCCCTCCTAATAACGAACGACTAACAGATTGAAAAATAAGGCAACATGGATATAACAGGAGTTTCCCTTGCTGAATAACCTGATTTGGATCCCCTTGCTGCCCTTGTTGGGAACGCTGGTACCCCTATTTGCATCTAGGTTCAGCCGTAGCGCTTGTGCTTTTCTAACTGCAGGCCTGCCCGCATTGGCATTAATCCTTGTGTTTCAGAATACTTCAGCCGTTTTTGACGGTGAGGCTCTATTCACAAGCTACGAATGGATACCCATTATCGGTCTGGAACTTGCTTTCAGATTGGATGGTTTGGCGCTGCTGTTCGCCATCCTGATTCTGGGTATCGGCCTTCTGGTGATTCTGTACGCCAGATATTATTTGTCTGAGAAAGACTCTATAGGCCGTTTCTACAGTTATCTGATCCTGTTTATGTTTGCCATGCTCGGCGTGGTGATGTCGGATAATCTGCTGCAGATGTGGATGTTCTGGGAACTGACCAGTATCAGCTCTTTTCTGCTGATCAGTTTCTGGGGGCACAAGACGGAAGCCCGTAAAGGTGCCCGGATGGCATTGACTATCACAGGTGCAGGTGGCTTAGCTCTGCTGGGCGGCATCCTGCTGATTGGTGAAGTCGTAGGCAGCTATAACCTCTACGATGTACTGAACAGCGGTGACCTGATTCGTGAACACACCCTCTACCCGGTTATTCTGGTACTGGTGCTGGCAGGTGCGTTTACTAAATCCGCTCAATTCCCGTTCCACTTTTGGCTGCCCCATGCAATGGCGGCACCAACCCCTGTCAGCTCCTATCTGCACTCTGCCACCATGGTAAAGGCAGGTATTTTCCTTATGGCACGCCTGTATCCGGTATTGTCCGGTACAGAGCTGTGGTTCCTGATTGTGAGCCTGACAGGTCTGGCGACGCTATTATTGGGTGCTTATACCGCACTATTCAAACATGACCTGAAGGGCCTGCTGGCCTACTCTACCGTGAGTCACTTAGGCCTGATCACCCTGTTATTGGGTATGGGCACAGAGTTGGCTGCCGTTGCAGCAATTTTCCATATCATTAACCACGCTACCTTTAAAGCCTCTCTGTTTATGGCGGCAGGTATTATTGATCATGAATCCGGCTCCCGGGATATGCGTCAGTTAAACGGTTTGTGGAAATATATGCCCCATACGGCCACGCTGGCGATGGTCGCTGCCTCATCGATGGCTGGCATCCCTCTACTAAACGGTTTCTTGTCAAAAGAGATGTTCTTTGCCGAAACCCTGCACCAGGACTCTCTGGGTTCACTATCGTGGATGGTTCCGGTTTTAGCAACTCTTGGCGGCGTGTTCTCGGTAGCCTACTCCACTCGCTTTATCCACGATGTATTCTTTAACGGTGAACCGATCAATCTACCCAAAACCCCCCATGAGCCACCGCGCTATATGAAGGTTCCGGTAGAGATTCTGGTTGCCCTGTGCCTACTTGTGGGTGTTTTCCCGAGCCTGGTCATTGGTGATCTGCTCTACACAGCCTCCAGTGCGGCACTGAACGGCACACCACCTGAATACAGCCTGGCAATTTGGCACGGTTTTAACTTCCCTCTGCTGATGAGCTTCCTCGCTCTGGCCGGTGGTTTGATCGTTTATTACAACCGTAAGGAGCTGTTCCAATTCCAGGCCCAGTTCCCCGATAGCGACCCTAAACTGGTCTTTGAAGCAGTTGTTCAGCTACTACAGCGTCAGGCCACCACATTTATGGCTCTGGTCGAAAACGGCTCACTGCAACGTTACAGCTATATGATGCTCAGCATGTCCTTTGCCATGATGGCCTGGCCGTTACTGGATCTGAACGCCACTACGGGTTTACGACCGGAACTACCGGTGGATGCAATCTCCATTACGGGCGCGGTTCTGCTAACTATTGGTGCTATTGCCACTGTGGTTTGGCACCGTGAACGTATGGCGGCACTGCTGGCACTGTCCATTGTAGGCCTGATCGTTTCTCTGATGTTTGCCAAATTCTCAGCACCAGATCTGGCGCTGACTCAGCTGTCGGTAGAGGTTGTAACAGTGATCCTGCTGATGCTGGCACTGTTCTTCCTACCTCAGCAAACGCCAAAAGAATCCTCACCTCGTCGCGTGGTACGGGACCTGGGTATCGCGGCAATGATCGGCGGTGTAATCGGTACTATCTGTTACGCGCTGATGACTCGTCCATTGGATACCATTTCCACCTTCTTCCTGGAGAACAGTAAAACCGGAGGTGGTGGTACCAACGTGGTAAACGTTATTCTGGTGGATTTCCGTGGCTTCGATACCCTGGGTGAGATCACCGTATTGGGTATTGCCGCACTGGGTATCTTTAAACTGATCGCCCGCATGCGCTTGTATATGCCAGCCAGTGATGAATCCGGTCGCCCATGGACGCTGGACAGTCACCCCATGATGCTGGCGGTGGTATCGCA
The DNA here is from genome assembly GCF_000422425.1 of Oceanospirillum beijerinckii DSM 7166. Classification (GTDB taxonomy): domain Bacteria; phylum Pseudomonadota; class Gammaproteobacteria; order Pseudomonadales; family Halomonadaceae; genus Oceanospirillum; species Oceanospirillum beijerinckii. Next base: position 9,875 of record NZ_KE383830.1, on the reverse strand, counting down.
GAGTCTGCTGCCATTGGCACTGCTGGTTTCCGCTTACATCTTCCTGCGGGGACACAATATGCCGGGCGGCGGCTTTATCGCCGGTCTGATTACTGCCGTGGCCATTATCCAGCAATATATTGCACACGGTGTTAATTGGGTTAAACCACGTATGAAGATCGATTATCAAATATTGATTGGTAGCGGTATTTTTATCGCCGCACTGACTGGTCTCGGTAGCTGGGCATTTGATCGTCCGTTCCTGACCTCATGGTTTGACCACTTCCATCTGCCTCTGGTGGGTGAGTTTGAGTTGGCCAGCGCCATGATGTTTGATCTCGGTGTTTACCTGACCGTAATTGGTGCCACCATGTTGATTCTGGCTAACCTGGGTAAACTGACAACCAGTGAACGCCCTGTCGCTATGGAAGAGGATGACTAAAATGGAAGGAATTTACGCATTTTGTGTTGGCCTTCTAACGGCCTGCGGCATTTTCCTGGCACTACGGGGACGCACCTTCCCCGTAGTGATCGGACTCACGTTACTTTCTTACGCTGTGAACCTGTTCCTGTTTGCCAGCGGACGCTTAAAAGTCAATGCGGCCGCGGTATTGGGACAATCCGAGCAATACAGTGATCCTCTGCCTCAGGCATTGGTACTGACCGCGATTGTAATTGGTTTTGCAATGACAGCCTTTGTGGTCATTCTGGCCATGCGTAGCCGTGCCGACTTGGGTAACGACCATGTGGATGGTCGTCTGCCTAACGTGCAAGCACAAGCACGCTTACGTAACAGGAAGTTAAGGAAGTAATCATGCATCTACCGATTTTACCCATACTGATACCTCTGATTACGGGTGCGTTGCTGCTGCTGCCACCCTTTCATACCACCATTGCCCGACAACGGCTATTGGCACTGATCTCAGCTTTCGCTCAGATTATTGTTGCCTTTGGCCTGTTGAGCGTTGCAGACCAACAGGGCACCCAAATGTACGTCCTAGGTGATTGGCAGCCGCCGTTTGGCATTGTGCTGGTGGCGGATCGCATCTCCACATTGATGGTACTGCTAACCTGTATTCTGTTTACCGGCGCTCTGCTTTACGCCTGTGCGGGTCAGGATAAAGGTGGTCAGTACTTCCATCCGCTGTTTATGTTCCAGGTGATGGGCATCAATGGCGCCTTCCTGACCGGTGATGTGTTTAACCTGTTTGTATTCTTCGAAGTACTGCTAATCGCTTCCTATGCGCTACTGGTTCATGGGGGTGGTAAGCAGAAAACCCAATCTGCGGTCCACTATGTGATCCTGAATCTAATCGGTTCCAGCCTGTTCCTATTTGGCTTGGGTATCCTTTATGGCACCTTGGGCTCTCTTAATATCGCGGATATGGCCGTACGTGTACGTGAACTGGAAGGCGCGGAAGCCATTCTGGCAAAAACCGGCGGCCTGCTACTGCTACTGGTATTTGGCCTGAAGGCCGCTCTACTACCATTGCATTTCTGGCTGCCTAAGACCTACTCTTCGGCCAGTGCCCCGGTGGCTGCATTATTTGCCATTATGACCAAAGTGGGCGTGTACAGCATCTTACGTGTGCATACCCTGATCTTTGGCCCTGAATCTGGGGAGCTTGCGGACATTGCCTTGCCATGGCTATGGCCGCTGTCACTGCTGACTCTAGCGATTGGTACCATTGGCGTTCTGGCCAGCCCTGGTCTTAAACTTCTGACCGCCAACATGGTCGTTGTCTCAGCCGGTACACTTCTGATCGCCATGGCTTTGCAGTCCGAAGTTGCCACCAGCGCAGCCCTCTATTACATCCTGCACAGCACATTGATTGCCGGAGCTATGTTCCTGCTGGCCGACCTGATTGCCCGTCAACGGGGTAAAGCCGAGGATCGTTTTGTAAAAGCCCGTGCAGTGGCTCAACCACGTTTACTCGGCATCGCCTTTTTCCTGTGTGCTTTGAGCATCGTAGGTATGCCGCCATTATCTGGCTTTGTTGGCAAGGTGATGCTGCTTCAAGCTGCTGAAGAAGCCTTTGATAAGTTCTGGATATGGCCTCTGATACTGATCAGCGGTCTGGTCTCTCTGGTAGCACTGTCCCGGGCGGGCACTACTATTTTCTGGCGCACCACCGCTCCGTCAGGTTCAGATGAGCGAGTCCATCTGTTTGAGCTGATGGGCGTTGGCTTGCTACTGCTAGGCTCCCCGATTCTGGTGATCTTCGGTGGTGAAGTGACCGCAATCACCTCGGAAGCCGCGGCACAGCTGTTTAACTTCAGCCAATCCGTTGATGCGTTGTTACCACAGCAGAATATGGGAGGCCAATAATGACGCAACGTAAAGGAAAATCCCGATTCCTACCTATGCCGATTCATAGCCTACTGCTGTTTGTAGTATGGCTGCTATTGAACAATACCCTGGCCTTTGGTCATATCGTGCTGGGTGCTTTTTTGGCGATCACTATACCTATGTTGGTCACAAGCCTGGCGCCAGAGCAACCGTCGATTAAAAAACCTGGCCTGGCATTTCGTTACTTCATGCTGGTGATGTGGGACATTCTCACCGCCAACTTTGAAGTGGCGCGCAAGGTACTCAGCCCAATGAATAAGCTAAGCCCAGGCATGGTCGCAGTACCATTGGATATCAAGTCCGAGCTGGGCATTACGCTGTTTGCCAGCACCATCTCTTTGACGCCTGGTACCGTGAGTGCCGAAATATCAGAAGATAAGCAATGGCTTTATGTACACGCCCTGGATATCGACGATGAGCAAGCCCTGATCGACGAGATGAAACAGCGTTATGAGGCACCACTGAAGGAGATTCTGGGATGTTAAGTTTCGCGATCACTGTCGTGGCCGTTTTAATCTCAGCGGCTCTGTTTATCAATTTGTGGCGTCTGATTATTGGCCCTACTGTACAGGACAGGATTCTTGCGCTGGATACTATGTATATCAACAGTATCGCCCTAATCGTACTTTATGGCCTGCATGAGGGCACATCACTTTACTTTGAGGCAGCCCTGTTAATTGCCATGCTGGGTTTTGTCAGTACCTCAGCGCTGTGCAAGTACATACTACGTGGCGATATTATCGAATAAGGTGCACTATGGATTACATTATCGAAGCTATCGTAGCTTGCTTTCTGCTATTAGGTGGCGTGTTTATGTTTATCGGTTCGGTAGGCCTGGTTCGCCTGCCTGATCTATACACACGACTACACGCGCCAACTAAAGCGACTACTCTGGGCATCGCCTGTATTTTGCTGGCATCAACCATTATGTTCAGCATCAAAAATGGCACCCTATCTGTTCATGAATGGCTAATCACTCTGTTTCTACTGATCACTGCGCCGGTTACGGCCAATATGATCGCTAAAACAGCACTACACCATGAAATCAAGATGCTTAAACGCTCCAAAGGTCACGACCTGATGGAACCCGCACGCCATCGTGCAGCCCCCTGTCAGAAAAAAGAACAAGAGTAACTCTCTATTTCTTTTACTGTTACCACCAACTCACAAAAAACCGGCTCAGGCCGGTTTTTTGTTATCAGCAGTATTACACTTATTACAATACAGCCTGACAGCCGATACTTATTCATTTGGAACAGATAGAGTAGCAAATAATCGGGGCACCTAGACCAAAGGGTCTAATTAGTGCAAAATCAAACGTTTGATTTAGTTAAAACTTTCATATTCGGGTGACAGAATGAGCAAACAAAAAGTGGTGATTAGCGGTGCCGGTCTCTGGAACCCTGAACATACTATCAGCAATGAAGAATTGGTCGACAGCTACAACCAGTTTGCTGAGCTGTACAATCAGCAACACGCCGCAGAAATTGAAGCAGGTGAACTGGAAGCAAAGCCTTTCTCCAGTGCCGAATTTATCGAAAAAGCTTCAGGCATCAAGTCGCGCTACTCGTATAGTAAAGAGGGGGTTTTAGACCCGACCCGTATGCGTCCTCAGCTGACCGAACGCTCTGACGAAGAGCTGTCCCATCAGGCAGAGATGGCTCTGGCCGCAGCAGAAAAAGCACTGACCGAAGCCAATAAATCTCCAGAAGAGATTGATGCGGTGATTGTATCTTGCGCTTATACACAGCGCTCCTACCCTGCCATTGCTATTGAAGTACAAGCTGCACTGAATATTAAAGGTTTTGCCTTTGATATGTTGGTCGCTTGTTCTGCCGCAACTTTTGCCCTGCACCGTGCCTATGAGATGGTTGCCGCAGGCACAGCAAAAGCAGTGCTGGTGATCAACCCAGAACTGACGTCTCCCCAGGTCAATTATAAGGATCGAGATAGCCACTTTATCTTTGGCGATGTGGCCACAGCAACGATTATCGAACAGGCTGAAACCTGCCAATCCGAGCACAGCTACGAGATTCTGGGTATCAAAGCGCAGACCCAATACTCCAACAATATTCGTTCAAACTTTGGTTACCTGTCCCATGTAACGGATGTTGATCCTTACTCTGCGGACAAGCTGTTCCATCAAAATGGCCGCAAGGTCTTTAAAGAAGTGTGTCCAATGGCGGCAGAGCACCTGACCAACCACGTGACCGAAACAGGCCTGAGCAATGAACAGATCACTCGCTGGTGGTTACATCAGGCCAATATCAATATGAATGTTTTGATTGGTAAAAAACTGATGGGCCGGATGCCAACACAGCAGGAGGCGCCAATCGTGCTGGATGAGTACGCTAATACAGCCTCAGCAGGCTCCCTGATCGCATTTAACCTGCATCATAAAGATCTACAAGCCGGTGATTACGGAGTGATCTGCTCCTTTGGCGCGGGTTACTCTATCGGCAGTTTAGTCATTCAGAAACGTTAATCTTTTATATTAAAGGTCAACACTTTTATCTTACAGCTCAGTAACTTCACGGGCCTATTTTCTGGAGACTCTCTTTATGTTGCGCTATTTGGACCCCGCAGAACACTATTTCTGGCTACTGGACCAAGTCTCCAGTATGAACTTCGCTGTAATGGCCGAGCTTGATCAACCCCAAGATATTAATAACCTGCACAATGCACTGAATTATCTGCAAAAAGAACAGAATATCTTCCAGTTAGCCATCAATCGCGATAATCAGGGTCAACTGTTTTTACAGACACATCCACACAGTATCCAAGTGGAGCAGTTCACAACCCGTGATAACTGGCAGCAAGTCATCGGTAAAGCGTTGGCCCAGCGTTTTAACTTTGAACAACCACTGATCAGAGCCCTCTACATCCAACATCTGGATAGTACTCAAGCGAAACAGAGATCCTGTGTGGCGCTGGTATTTAACCATGCTATCGCCGATGGCCGCACCGGAGCCGAGCTATTAAAGCAGTGGCTGGATATTTCGGCTGACCACCTCCCAACTCATTTTGACACAGGAAGCAGTGATCAAGCCCCTATTGCGGCACTACATAAAAAACTGCCTGCTAAACTAAATATTATTGGGCAGGATGAAGAAATTACACGTCGTCTTGAACAGAAAAAAACAGAGATTCGCCGCTATGGACGTCCGCAACAGCTACCGACATTAAACCCCGTATCGTCAACCAAATCAGAAAGTAGCTCACCGCAAATTCTTAGCTTTGAGTTAACACCAGATCAAAGCTCTCGTATAAAACAAGCTTGTAAGCAACATCAAGTGAGAATTCATAGTGCCCTGACAGCCGTGCAACTGATGGCAATTTATCAGCACGAACTGAATCAGAATAACAAGCAAAATACCGGAAACGACAATTCTAAAGATGTAACACTTTGTCTAACCAGCCCGGTCGATATGCGTCGTTACTTTGACGATGAACAGCCTGCACTAGGTATGCACACCACGCTACTGTCTTCTGTTTACCGGCTTACACCAGAGAGCGATTTCTGGTCTCTGGCGCAGCAGGCGGATAAAGAACTACACCAACAACTACAGCGTGATGATGCCGCTTTCTTTTATCAGTTTATCCGTCCTGAACTGATCCCCTGTACAGATGAAGTTATGGCAGAGTTTAGTACAGCAACCTTACGCTCAGCACCACAAACGCTGATCAGTAATCTTGGTATTGTTACACCCAGTGCCAATTCAGATGTACAACGTATTAGCTTTGCCCTCTGCCCAATGCCATTTCAACCACTGTTTACTGCTGTGACTCACTACAAAGGCAAACTCCATCTCAATATTACCTACGATAGAAGCAGACTGGATGATCAGAGCGCACAACAAGTGGCAGAGGGTATCTTGCAGCAACTGATACAGCTCTAAATTGCTCCAAAACCTTTAACCCACAAAATCAAAACTAAAACCTGACTACAAATACTGAGCACAGATACAAGATAAAAATATTGGGCATAAAAAAACCGGAGCCATTGGTCTCCGGTTTTTTTATTGACTTATTTCATGCGGCTTAAGCCGCTGGCTGACTCACTCTTCTTCGAAGAAGAATTTCTCAGCACCAAACGCAGGCTTCAGATGGTGCAGCCAAGTGGCTTTTTCATCATACTGAGCAAAGAAAGGACGCTGAACCCAATCAGGATTACGGCCCTGAATAAAACGCAGAACAAAGACCTTCTCGCCGTTGACCTCGGCAACTCCCTGAATCTCAACCTTACCCGGCATCGCACTCATAGAAGGACCACGGGCCGTACGCGCAATACCACTCACCTGCTTCATCGCATCACGGTACGTTGACCAAGCCTGCGCCAGCGGAACTTCAAAGTAGTGCTGCGCACCCGTATCACGCTCAACAAACATATAGTAAGGCTGAATCCCCATCTCAACCTGAGTCTGCCACATCTTCGCCCAATCATCAGCAGAAGTATTGATGTGGTTCAGCAAAGGCCCCTGGCTACGAATCTGAGCACCTGTCGCACGGATACGCTTCACTGCCTGACGATGAATATCCGTTTCCATCTCACGCCAGTGATTATAGTGCGCCATAAACGCCAAGGTTTTACCCGCCGCGATCACTTCTTCAAATAGCGCCATCAGATCATCAGCATCGGCATCAGTCACAAAACGATAAGGCCAGAAGGTCAGTGCCTTGGAACCGATACGAATGGTACGGATATGATCAAACTCAGGTGACAGCAGCGGTTCCAGGTAAGCACGCAGGTTCTTGGTCTTCATAACCATAGGATCACCACCTGTGATCAGAACATCCGTCACTTCCTTATGTTCACGCAGGTAATCCTGCAGTTGACCAGATTCTTTCGCCGCAATCTTCAGCGAGTTATCACCGACAAACTGTGCCCAACGGAAACAGAACGTACAGTAGCTGTGACACACCTGACCAGAGCTCGGGAAGAACAGTACAGTTTCATTATACTTATGCTGAATACCCTGAACCGGCTCACCGTTTACCTTAGGGATATTGTGCTCCAACTGGCCCGCTGGATGAGGGTTTAACGCCTCACGCACTTCAGCAATCGCTTGCTTAAGAGCCTCTTTATCCCCAGTGTCTTTAGCTTGTTTAACCAAGTCAAAGTGCTCCGGCTTCAACATACCCCGCTGAGGGAATGTCAGTTGAAACAGAGGATCTTCAACTGGATTGTTCCAATCGATCAGTTCATCGATCACATACTGATTTACCCTGAAAGGCAGCACTTCTGCAACAACTTCCATTTCATCTCTAATTGATTCTGGCAGCTTGTTCAGCTGTTCAATCTTTGATAGATGACGAGCGGTATATACCTTGAATTTTGGTGCGAGATCGGCGTTAACAGCCTGTGTAGTATCGATAATTTCCTGACTTGTCATAGGCCCACTTTAAGCTAATTATGGTCTGTTTTAAAAACTTTTAGGGACCTATTATACAAGAAAACACCCAATCAGATAGCACCATAAACATTAGATGGCGAAACATATAGCAAAACACACATAATTATTGGAAAAAAAATGTGACACTGATATATCTTTGTAAGGATGTGCAACAGCTTCACCAGACATAATAGAAGTAGTTGATTTTCGTCAGAAAAGTGTCTATTCAATTAACAAATCCAGTGCCTTTATCTTAAAATATGGGCAGATTTGTTCTCCCAGCTAGCACGGCAATTTATGAAAAAATTATTATTAGTAGAAGACAGCAAACTCTTCGCCAAAGCGTTAAAGCGCCAGCTGGCAGAAAATAACCTATATGATGTTTATCATGCAGACTGTTATGCCGAAGCTGTAAGGCTCTTAAACGAGCACGATTTCTTTGTTGCGATAACCGACTTAGTGCTGCCTGATGCTTGCCGGGGCGAGATCGTTCATACCGTGATAGGTAAAGGTGTACCAACCATTCCACTGACGAGTTCTATGAACGAAGCGATGCAACAGCAGATTTCTGTTCTGCCCATAGTAGACTATGTCGTCAAAAGCGGGATCAGTGACCTCTACTATGCCGTGCGTCTGGCCGAACTCCTCTTAATCACAGACCATATGCAAGTCCTGATTGTGGATGACTCAAGATCAAGCCTTTCCTCTATTGGCGCTTTACTGCAGCCACTCATCTTCAACATACACACAGCCGCTTCTGGCGAAGAAGCTCTAGAACTATTGAAAGCTCATCCAGAAATCTCTTTCATTGTTACCGATTATGAAATGCCCGAGATGAATGGGCTGGACCTGGTACGTGAAGTTCGTCGAACCAGAGATGCCTTGGAATTGCCAATTATCGCAGTGACTGCCCACCGTGACCCCGTGCTGGGTGCCAGCTTCTTAAAAACAGGTGTGAATGACTTCCTGATCAAACCCTTCTCACGGGAAGAGTTTATCAGCCGTATCGTCACACTGATCAGCAGTCGGGAACGCTTTAAACAGATTGATCGTTACGCTGAAACAATCGACAATTATGTAATTAGCTCCAGCACCGATGAGAATGGCATTATTCGTTCAGTAAGTAAGGCATTTTGTGATATTTCAGGTTACAGCAGGGAAGAATTAATCGGAAAAAACCACAATATTGTACGTCATCCAGATATGCCAAATGAGATTTACGATGATCTTTGGCAGACTATCAAGAGTGGGCAAGCCTGGAGTGGTGAAATAAAAAACTCAAAAAGAGATGGCGGCTTTTACTGGGTTGATGTCAACATTGACCCTAAATTTGATCAACAAGGCAATATCACAGGCTATACCGCTGTACGCCAGGATATTACCAGTAAGAAGCATATCGAAGAGCTTTCTGTTACCGACCCAATGACGGGGTTATACAACCGTCGCCACTTTAATCGTCAGTTTGACCAAAGTTCTCAACAAGCATTCGAAGCCCAGCAACAACTGGCCTTCCTTATCTTTGATGTAGATAAATTTAAGCAGTATAACGACAACTACGGCCATCAGGCTGGCGATGAAGTGCTTACTTCTATTGGTAATGCTATGAAAACCATCGCCAAAAAGCATGCTGCCTTTGCTTACCGTTTGGGCGGAGAAGAGTTTGCGCTCCTCTTCACCTGTACAGATATGAAACAAGCAACCCAATGCGCTGAAGATATGCGCCAGGCGATTGAGCAACTGGGCATCCCCCACGATTACAACGAAGCGGCCAAAGTAGTCACGGCTTCCTTCGGCCTTTATCTCTCCTCCGGTAGCTCAGAACTGGAAACTTGCTACCAAAAAGGTGATGAGCTGCTCTACCAGGCGAAAGAAGGTGGCCGTAACCGTGTTATCTGCGAGCAAAATAACAGCTAAAAAATCTAGCAGCCTGTCGGACTATTAGCCCATTTCATCCAGATCTAGGATAATAGCCCTTTTCAGGTTCCAGCAGGATATATCATGAGTCGCTTTCGTACCATCGATCGTCAAACGCCTTATCTACTTCCTCCATCTATTGATGACTGGCTGCCTGAAGATCATTTAGCTCGCTTTATTGTAGAGGTTGTCGATAGTCTGGATTTGCAAGCCATCCAGGGAGCATATCGCGGGAGAGG
>NZ_AULT01000012.1:129147-152171 GCF_000422425.1 Oceanospirillum beijerinckii DSM 7166 | reverse complement strand
ATTGAGTTTGCGGATCAGGTATTTATTCCTGCTTATGAGGAAGACCTGCAGGCGATCAGTATGTTCTACCAGCAGATTCTGGGGCGTCGGGCTGAAGTGGATGGTTTCCAATGGCAGGCACAGCATTCAGGTTTGGGAATGTCGTTGGGACAGCTGGCGGTCAATTTCCTGGAATCAGAGGAGTTTACGCTGAAGACGGGTATTGAGTTTGACCAGTTGACCATTGATAACCAGATTGAAGCCCTTTACAACCATATGCTGGGTCGTGAATCCGATGTGGGTGGTAAAGCGGCTTGGATGGAATATGCTGCTGCCGGACACACCATTGTTGAAGTGGCAGAAGGATTCATGGACAGCGAGGAAACTCAAGGGCTGTTTATGGCCGCAACGGAGTGGAACTTTATTACCTGACTTTAACGTTTCATTTAATCCGCTATTAGGTGTGCCGCTCTATTAAGGTCATACCTTGAGCAATACCCGGTTGGTAACGATCGGGTATTTTTTACCTGCAGACGCTATAGATCCGATTAAATCGATTCTCTTGATGGCAATCAAGAGTGGTTGTTGGTCGGACAGACAATAGAGACCTTACGGCGGCATTCTAGATCTCGTGGCTAGCTATTAAACCCTGTTACACACAACACAACAGAGTACTTCGATGTTCTTCAACCAACGACTAAATAATGAAGCTATAGATTAAAGCGACACATTCATATGGATGTTTACACTCTCGCTGCTGGCGAAAGGTCAGTTCCTGCTCCTCATCCATAATGCCAAATACCAGATCATCGACCCTCTCTTTTGACAATGAACGGGTCGACAGCGGTACCAACTTACCGTGTAATTTCATCGAAGGTACCATTCCAATCGTAATGGCAGACTCTAAACCCTTATATTAGCCACTAATTTTAGTATTTTATGAAACCTATCCAGCATAAGTTTTTGACACTGAGGCTCTTGCCTGACAAGGCTAACAGACACACAATACCTGTCTCTAAAAAATTCAAATACCGTATTACATAAAAAATAATTACATATTAAGATTACATAAAATCATCACTATTTACAGCCTTCTCGCGGGCTGTCTCAATTGAAATTTGCCCCTTTTTCAACATAATACGTAAACACTGATCCATGGTTTGCATGCCATGGGCAGCACCGGTTTGTATCACTGAACTCATTTGCGCGATCTTGTCTTCACGGATCAGATTACGAATAGCCGGTGTTGCCATCATAATTTCGTGGGCAGCAATACGACCGCCACCCTCTTTTTTTAATAGTGTCTGTGAAACCACGCCCTTCAGAGACTCCGATAGCATGGAGCGCACCATGCCTTTCTCCTCTGCCGGAAAGACATCCACAATCCGATTAATGGTTTTAGGTGCGGAGCTGGTATGCAAAGTGCCAAATACCGCATGCCCCGTCTCTGCCGCCGTCAGCGCCAGACGTATGGTTTCCAGATCCCTCATCTCGCCCACCAGAATAACGTCTGGATCTTCCCGCAAAGCTGAGCGCAAGGCATGGCTGAAACTATGGGTGTCTCTGTGCACTTCCCGCTGAGTCACCAGACATCTTTTACTTTTGTGGATAAATTCGATGGGATCTTCGATGGTCAGAATATGCTGGTATTTACGTTCATTAACGTAATCCAGCATCGCGGCTAAAGTGGTACTTTTACCAGAACCTGTTGCCCCCGTAACCAACACCAACCCCCGTGGAATCATCGCCAGTTTTTGGAAGGTCTCCCCCAGTCCCAGCTTATCCATGGTCAGGACTTCGCTGGGAATCGTCCTGAATACCGCAGCTGCACCACGATTCTGGTTAAAGGCGTTAACCCGGAAGCGTGCAACACCTGACACTTCAAACGCAAAATCCAACTCAAGGAACTCTTCATAATCCCTGCGTTGTTTATCGTTCATAATGTCATAAATCATGGTATGCACGTCTTTATGACTTAACGGCGGTACATTGATGCGCCTGACATTGCCATCGACCCGTATAAAAGGGGCCATACCCGCAGAAAGATGCAGATCGGATGCGGCCTGTTTTGCACTGAAAGCCAGCAGTTCGGTAATATCCATATAATGCGAGTCCTAAAGCGCTAGTTTGCAGAAGTCACATCGGCACTCAACCTTGCCGATCTAGAAAAACCCATTAACCACAGGATAGAACACCCTATGCCAGATAATCAGATTGCAGGCCATATTGAGCAGGTTCGCCACCAAATCGAGCAAAGTTGTGCGCAATATCAAAGAAATCCAGACTCTGTGACTCTGCTGGCGGTCAGCAAAACCAAACCTGCGGAGGCGATCCGGGAAGCCTGGCAGGCGGGACAACGGGACTTTGGCGAGAACTATCTGCAGGAATCACTGGAGAAGCAGCAGGTTTTATCGGATCTTGACGATATTCAGTGGCATTTTATCGGCCCGATTCAATCCAATAAGACCAAGGCGATCGCCGAGCATTTCCAGTGGGTACATAGTGTGGATCGCCTGAAGATCGCCCAACGCCTGAACGATCAACGGCCAGAAGGCCTGCCACCACTGAATATCTGTCTGCAGATCAATATCAGCGCTGAAGAGAGTAAATCGGGTATCACCCTGGATGAGCTGCCCGAGTTAGCTGATATCATTAATCAGCTACCCAGGCTGAAGCTGCGTGGTTTGATGGCGATCCCAGCCCCTGCAAACAGCTTTGAAGCACAACGCCAACCCTTTGCGGCACTGAATCAGGCACTGCAGCAACTACAAGCGAAATATCCACATATGGATACCCTATCAATCGGTATGAGTGCAGATATGGATGCAGCTATCGCAGAAGGCAGTACAATAGTGCGCATCGGCACCGCTATTTTTGGTGCCAGGGATTACAGTCAACGTCAATAATTAACAATCACAGCGAATTTCAGAGGATACAGGCATGCAAAACGCCACTATGGCATTTTTAGGTGCAGGCAATATGTGCGGCAGCATTATCGGAGGCCTAATCGCCGAGGGTTACAGCCCCGAGCAGATTACTGCCACCCGTCGTAGCGAAGAGCGCCTGCAGGCCATCAAAGAGGAGTTTGGCGTACAAACCAGCACCGATAATATCGCTGCGGTAGCCAGTCATGATGTGATTATTCTGGGGGTCAAGCCTCAGATGATGAAAGAGCTGTGTGACCAGATCAAAGATCAGGTTCAGCAAAGCAAACCTCTGGTGATCTCTGTAGCGGCAGGCCTGACGACAGAAACCCTGGAGCGCTGGCTGGGCGGCAATGTGGCCGTGGTACGCACCATGCCTAATACACCGTCTCTGCTGCGCTGTGGTGCGGCAGGCCTCTATGCCAATGCTTCGGTTAGCGATGAGCAAAAGCAAGTGGCCGAAAAGATGATGCAGGCTGTCGGCATCGCTCTATGGGTCGACAAAGAAGAGTTGATGGAAGCAGTTACCGGGGTTTCCGGCAGTGGTCCTGCGTATTTCTTCCTGATGATGGAAGCGATGCAGCAAGCCGGTGTCGACGTTGGCCTGACACCGGAAGCGGCAAAAGAATTAACTCTGCAAACCGTGCTGGGCGCTGCCCGTATGGCCACTGAGAGCGATGTGGAACCAGCCGAGCTGCGTCGTCGCGTCACCTCCCCTGGTGGCACGACTGAACAGGCGATTAAAACCTTTAACGAAGGCGGCATGCAGGAGCTGTTCAGCAAAGCGGTGCAAGCCTCAGCCAATCGCGGTACTGAGCTGGCTAAGCTGTTGGATCAATAAAGATCTGGTCCGATAAGTATTCGGACCAGAACAAATCGCGTTCGGGGCAATAATCTCTTGAATCGCGGGTATCAAGACCCGTTTAAACGGATTTTGTGTACACTATTACGTAAAGATGGCCTGGCAAAAGGCAGCAAAGCTGGAAAAAAAGCCTTTTGCCTCCATAAAATAAGACCATGTCAATAAGTTGGAGCTCCACCACTATGGGACAAGTTGGTAACGCGGGTGTTTATCTAATCTCGACCCTGATCAATCTGTATCTGTTTATTGTGATGCTGCGCTTTATCCTGCAGTTTTCCCAGGCAGATTTTTATAATCCTATTTCTCAGGCCGTGGCCAAAATGACTTCGCCACTGGTGCGCCCTGTTCAGGCCATTATCCGCCCAATGGGACGCATTGATCTGGCTACGGTCATTGTCGCTTTTATCGTCAAAACCCTGGGCCTGGTAGCGATCCTGCAAATTGCCGGAGCGGGTTTCCCTCCTGTATTTAATCTGGTGATGGGGGGCCTGACCGGAGTGATATCGACGCTGTTGGATATCTACTTCTTTGCCCTGCTGGCATCCATCATTCTGAGCTGGGTAGCACCACAAAGCAGCCACCCAGGTGCGCTGTTGATCTATCAGATCACCGAGCCGGTTATGTCGCCGGTACGTAATATATTGCCATCCATGGGCGGCATTGATCTGTCACCTATCTTTGTCTTTATCGGTATCAACGTACTGGAAATTCTGGTCGTTACGCCGATGGCACAAATGTCTGGCCTGCCCATGCGCCTTGTCGCAGGTATATAGTAACCTGTGCCCTTCGATGAGCACTAAGGTCTAAGCCCCATACGATGAGCCCATCCTTTTACCAATGGCAGGGCGATGATCTGATCATCGCCTGTCATCTGCAACCCAAGGCCAGTAAGGATGAATTCTGTGGTGAGCAAAACGAACGCCTCAAGATTCGTATCACTGCCCCACCCATTGATGGCAAAGCCAACGCTCATCTGTGTAAATTTCTCGCCAAACAGTTTGGTGTCAGTAAAAGCCGGGTCAGCATTATTCAGGGCGAGCTAAGCCGACAAAAGCGCCTCTGTATTACCAGCCCCACCAAACTGCCTGCAATACTGAATATTCAATCAAGTACCGAGCCAAAGTAATTCACCAACAGCCTGAATTTCCGGGCTTTCTGACGAATATTGGGCTAAAAAGCGACTTTTTCCTTAACGGCATATTGTCAGTCCAAATATTTACTTTGTTGCAGCCGGGTTAACTGTTACAGTGAGTCCTTTCCGCGGCTTGCGTCCTGTGAAGTCTGTTTCTCCCCCTGTTTAGTCCCTATATAAACAGATTTAATTTTGATCCCTATAGATTAGATGCAGAGCGATACTTCTCAGGAAGGCTAAGCCGTCCACAGATATCTTGATTGAGGATGATCCGGGAAAAATGCCTAACGCTATTCCTGAAGATTCTGTCGGTATTGTTGAACCGCAAATCGCGCGCTTTGACACCCCGCTGGAACTCGCCTGTGGTCGTACGCTGGACAGCTACGAACTTATCTATGAAACCTACGGTACGCTGAATGCCGAGCGCAGCAATGCTGTGCTGATCTGCCACGCCCTGAGTGGCACCCACCATGCCGCCGGTTACCACTCGATGGATGACCGCAAACCCGGTTGGTGGGACGCTTATATTGGTCCTGGCAAGTGTATCGATACCAATCAATTTTTTGTTGTCTGCCTGAATAACCTGGGTGGCTGTAACGGCTCTACCGGTCCGACGTCAACAAATCCGGCCACAGGACAGTGTTATGGTCCTGATTTTCCGGTGATGACGGTACCGGACTGGGTCGAAAGCCAGCTGCGCTTAAGTGATTATCTCGGCATCGACGTTTGGGCTGCCGTTATCGGTGGCAGCCTGGGTGGCATGCAGGCCCTGCAGTGGTCCATCAACCACCCTGAACGAATGCGCAACACCGCCGTGATTGCGGCGGCCCCGCGTCTGACAGCACAGAATATCGCCTTTAACGAAGTGGCTCGCCAGGCCATTATGAGCGATCCAGACTTCCACGATGGGCGTTATGCCGAGCACAACACCATTCCCCGTCAGGGCCTGCGTCTGGCACGTATGGTGGGACATATCACCTATCTGTCTGAAGATGCCATGGGCAGCAAGTTTGGCCGTGATCTGCGCTCAGAGAAGATCAACTTTGGTTATGACGTGGAGTTCCAGGTGGAAAGCTATCTGCGTTACCAGGGTGATACCTTCTCGGAGAGCTTTGATGCCAACACCTATCTGCTGATGACCAAGGCGCTGGATTATTACGATCCTGCGGCGGACTTTGGTGGTGACCTGTCCAAGGCGATGGCACAGGCCAAGAGCAACTTCCTGCTGATCTCCTTCAGTACCGACTGGCGCTTCTCACCGGCACGTTCTGAAGAGATTGTGAATGCGCTGACCGAGGCGGGTAAAAACGTCAGTTATACCTGCGTGGAGTCGCCCCATGGCCACGATGCCTTCCTGATTCCCAATGAGCACTATGAGAAAGTATTTTCCGCCTTTATGCAGCGGGCTGCGCAATCCGTAGGAGGTGACGTATGAGTCTGAATCGTCCCGATCTGAAGATTATTCAGCAGTGGGTGAAACCCAACGATAAAGTACTGGACCTGGGTTGTGGTGACGGTGAGCTGCTGCACTATCTGCAGCAGACCAAACAGGTGCACGGTTACGGTCTGGAGATCGATCCCGACAAGATCACCACCTGTATCGGTAAAGGTGTTAATGTCATTCAGCAAAACCTGGATGCCGGTCTGACGAACTTTAAAGATCAGAGTTATGATCTGGTCGTGATGACCCAGGCGCTGCAGGCACTGCGTCGCCCGGATATGATGCTGGAAGAGATGCTGCGTGTCGGTAAGGAGTGCATTGTCACCTTCCCGAACTTTGCCTACTGGCGCTGCCGTTTCTATCTGGCCCTTAAGGGTGAGATGCCGGTTTCCAAGTCACTGCCACACACCTGGTATGACACGCCGAACATTCACCTGTCCACCTTCCGGGATTTTGAGCAGCTGTGTAAAGACCGCCGCTTTACTATTCTGGATCGTGCTGTGGGTAACGGTGCCCACGAAACCCATCTGGCCAGTAAGCTCTGGCCTAACCTGTTTGGCGAACTAGCGATTTATCGCGTGACGCGCTAGAAGCTGCACCCAGTAATGTACCCTATACGTATAGAGTGCAAAGGTTTGGCGATAAACAGTTAACGTATAAACAATTAACTTATAAGCCAGGCGCAGCCCATTAAACTTATCGCAGACGTTACAGTCAGATAGGTGGGCTGCTCACTGCTATACAGCCCTTCATCCCATTCGATCACGACTTGTAATGCCCAGGAGATGACCATGTCCCGCATTATTCTGGCCTTAAGCCTGTTTCTGACACTGCTTTCTCCTGCCAAAGCAGAGCAGTTTGAGCAGGTGGGCGACTACCAGATCCACTACAACACCTTTACCACGGGTTTTCTGCAGCCTCAGGTCGCTAAAGCCTACAACATTGTGCGCAGCCGCTATCATGGCATGATCAATATCTCAGTGCTGAAAAAGCAGAGTGATGGCCGCTATGCCCCGGTAGAAGCCCTGGTGACCGGCGATGTTGCCAACCTGGCGGATCAAAGTATTAACCTGGCGTTTCGTACCATTCGCGAACCCAATGCAATTTATCAGATCACCACCTTCCGCTTTGAAGAAGATGAGCCGACCCGCTTCCGCCTGAAGGTACGTTTTGATCCTAACGAACCGCCTTACGATCTCGGCTTTATCCGTCGTTTCTATGGCGAGTAGCCATCTGCTCCCAGCGAATGGCACAGCAAAGAACCTGGTATTCACAACAAGCCGGGTAAACGATTCATCGGCAAACCGATCAACAAAAAATCCCCTCACGCAGGGGATTTTTTGCTTAAGTCAGCCCATAATAGTCTCCATTATCACAGATACAGATTAGTAAGATTACAAGATGAGCCAGCAGAAATTAGTGTTAGCCAGCGGCAATAAAGGCAAGCTGAAAGAGTTTGGTCAGGTACTGGCCCCTCTGGGTTTTGAGGTAGTGCCTCAGTCAGAATTTAATGTACCGGAAGTGGATGAAACCGGCCTGACCTTTGTAGAAAACGCGCTGTTAAAAGCCCGTGAAGCCAGCCGTGTCAGCGGCCTACCCGCGATGGCCGATGACTCAGGTATTGAAGTGGATGCGCTAAACGGTGCCCCTGGCATCTACTCTGCCCGCTTCTCCGGCCCAGGTGCTACCGATCAGAAAAACAATGACAAGCTGCTACAAGAGCTGTCAGGCCTGACTGAGCAGGAAAGAAGCGCACGCTACTGGTGTGTACTGGTTTATCTGCGCCATGCTGATGATCCGACACCGATTATTGCTCAAGGCAGTTGGGAAGGTCGTATTCTGGAAGCGCCGCAAGGCGACGGTGGTTTTGGCTATGATCCTCTGTTCTGGGTAGAAAGCGAAAGCTGTGCTGCCGCTCAACTGACGCCTGAGCAGAAAAACAAGCTCAGTCACCGGGGTAAGGCGACACTGGATCTGGTGGCTCAGCTGAAACAGAGACAAGGCTAAGATGAGCACCTCCTCTGAAACCCCTTCTTCAGGGCGCTCGCCAAAACAAGGGCACACTCCAGATCCGGGGCAAAACCCGGAGCAAGGACAAAGCAAAACTCAGGGGCTGCAGTTGCCGCCCCTGAGTCTCTATATCCATATCCCCTGGTGTGTGCAGAAGTGTCCCTACTGCGATTTCAACTCCCACGGTTTGGGCCGTTTACCCAATCAAACCGCACCGGAACAGGAGTACGTTCAGGCGCTGTTAAAGGATCTGGACCGGGATCTGCTCTGGGTCCAGGGGCGTAAACTGCACAGCATCTTTTTTGGCGGCGGTACTCCCAGTCTGTTCTCACCGCAAGCCATTGCTGAGATTTTGACAGGCGTTGAGCAACGTATCCCGTTTGAGTCGGATATTGAGATCACTCTGGAAGCGAACCCCGGCACGGTCGAGCAGGCCAAGTTTGAAGGTTTCCGTCAGGCCGGTGTTAACCGCCTCTCAATCGGTATTCAAAGCTTTTCACCGGATAAACTCAAACGCCTGGGCCGCATTCATGACCGGGATGATGCCATTCGCGCCGCAGAGAGCGCCCGTAACGCCGGTTTTACCCGCTTTAATCTGGATCTTATGCATGGCCTGCCGGAGCAAAGTGAAGCCGAAGCGTTAGCCGATTTGCAGCAAGCCATCGATCTGCAACCGGACCACCTCTCCTGGTATCAGCTGACTTTGGAACCCAATACCGCATTTTATCAGGCACCTCCTCCTCTACCGGATGACGATACCCTGTGGCAGATTCAACAGGCTGGACAGCAGCTGATCGCTCAAGCGGGTTTCCGGCAGTATGAAGTATCCGGTTATAGCCTGCCGGGCAGCGAAGCCCGCCACAACCTGAACTACTGGCAGTTTGGCGATTATCTGGGCATAGGGGCCGGGGCTCACGGTAAACTGACACTATTACCCGATAGCGATGGTGAGAATCGTATCGTACGCACCAGCAAATACCGTAGCCCAAAACAGTATCTGGAGGCGATTAACCCGCTTTCTCAAAGCCAGGCTATTGAGCAGGATGATCTGCCGCTGGAGTTCTTTATGAATGCCTTGCGGCTAAAACAGGGCGTACCGGAAGCCATGTACCAGACCAGAACCGGGCAATCACTACAAGCTATTGATAGCGTGTTAGGTAGGCTACGTCAGCAACAGTTGTTGGAACAAGGCACAGGACGTTTATGCACCACAGCAGAGGGTTTTCTCTATCTCAATGCCGTACTGGAAAGCTTTTTTGACTAGCGCACAGGCCGGAACCAGATTCAGAGTGAGGCTTGTGTATAAGCCTCACTTTGCAGCGGTAACAACACAACGCTTTTCTTTTACCCTCATTTTTCGAAAGTTTTTAACTCTCGGGCTGCAGATTAGCCTGCACCATTAATCGGGAGTCAGCATTGCGCAGCACCCGTTCCAGATCTTTTAAGTTTAATGGTCGACTGTAAAGAAACCCCTGACCCAGCTCGCAGCCACTATCCGTCAGAAAATCCGCCTGAGCCGCTTCCTCAATACCTTCTGCAACGACTTTCAGCCCCAGCTGTTGCGCCATCAAAATCACTGCACGAGTAATCGCGCAATCGTTTTCATCCATCGGCAGGTCACGCACAAAAGCCCGATCCACTTTCAGTACATCAATAGGCATCTGCTTCAGATAAGCCAGCGAGGAATAACCCGTACCAAAATCATCAATAGCCAGGCTCAGGCCTAAGTCTTTCAAACGCTGCATCATAGGTAATACCGAGTGCATATTTTCCATCAGCATGCTCTCGGTAATCTCCAGTTCAATTAGCTCAGGATTCACCCCGGTATTAATGAGAATACTTTCGACATTTTCAACAAACATCGGGTCCTGAAACTGACGCGCCGATAGATTGACCGCCATTCTCAGGTGACGCATCACCTCGTCCTGCTGCCACTGCACCACCTGACAACAGGCCTGCTCCAACACCCAATGGCTCATCGGCAAAATCAGACCTGTTTCTTCGGCTACTGGAATAAACTCACCTGGCGGAACAAGCCCCCGTTGAGGATCGTTCCAGCGGATCAGGGCTTCAACCCCTATCACACCACCATCAGCCAGACTTACCTTAGGCTGATAATGCAATTCAAGTTCTTGATTATTCAAAGCATTACGCAGTTTAACCTCATAATGCAGACGCTCAACCGCCTGTTTATTCAGTTCCTCTGAGAAAAAGTGATAACCACAACCATGCTCTTTTTTCGCCCGATACATCGCCAACTCAGCATTACGCAACCCTGTACTGGTATCGGTGGCATCCTGTGGCAGCAGAGCAATGCCGATACTGGCAAAAACACTGACGGTATGAACGCCCAGCTTTACCGTGCGGCTGAACTGCTGTACCAGCTGATCCAGCCAGGACTCCATCGACAACTCACTGTCGAATACCTTCAGAATGGCAAATTCGTCACCACCTAAGCGCACCAGCACATCGTTATCACTGACAATAACCTTTAGACGATGGGCCGCTGTCTTGATTAAACGATCCCCCATTTCATGCCCTAAGGAATCATTAATACGTTTGAAATCATCAAGATCGATATAGACTAAAGCCGTTCGGCCACTATAGCGGGAGGGGTGTAACTGGCTCTGGACAAAAAATTCATCCATCGCCTCCAACAGGAACTGACGGTTGCCCAACCCGGTAATAGGATCATAAAAGGCCAGTTGTTGAATCTTTCGATCCGTTTCACGCTGTTCTGTCGGGTCCTCAGCCACGGCAACAACACTGCTGACTTCACCATCTTTATTAAACACAGGAGAAACGGACATACTGCTCCAATACAGCTCTCCGCTTTTACGTCGACATAACAGCTCCCCGTGCCAGTTATTGCCACTACGTAAACTTTGCGACAGTTTTTTGCGTACATCATGGGAGGTGCGCCCTGCCGAAAGAAAATCGACATGTTGCCCCTTCACATCCTGTTCAGTAAAACCCGTCACTTTGATAAAACGCTGATTAACATACTCAATATGATGATTGGCATCCGTGATCATCACAATACTACCGCTTTGATCCAAAGCCTGGGACAGACGCTCCAGATTACGCTCAGCATCCAAGCGATCGGTAATATCATGCACAATTGAATACAGCAGTTCACGACCACAGTAATTAATCGGGCCGCTGTGTACCTCGACATCCCGAACCTGACCATTTGCTAGCCTGTGACGAAAAATAAAGTGCTGACGCTGATTCCGCTCAGCCTCCATCATAGCCGCAGCAATCTCTTCCGATGTCAGCACATTAATCTGGCTGATATGCATCTGCTTTAACTGTTCCAGGCTATAGCCATAGAACTGACAAGCCGCCTGATTAGCATCAATGATCTGGCCTGATTCAGGGTCAATCAGGTACTCGACAACCCGACTACCTTCAAACAATTGACGATAGCGTTCCTCGCTTTCCGCCAGTTGAAGTTCATTGCCCTTTCGCTCAGACACATCGATCAGATAACCCAGAAAACCGGTCACTTCATCCTGCTGACGCTGAATCATCGTCAACTGCATCAACCAACGCTCACGGCCATCCGGATGCAGGATACGGTAATCCCGGTGCTGACAATGGCTTAGTCCATGCTCTATGGCCTGGGTAAGTTCAGAGGTTACCTGAAGACGTTCGTCGGGATGAATAAGATCAGGAAAAGCAGGTGCAGCATCTCTTAGCAACTGAACATCATAGCCCAGCAGCTCAGAAGCATTATTACTGATATAGCTCACAGGCCCCCAATAATGAGCCTGAGTTGAGACACTCCATTGTATGATCGCGACCGAGCCCGCATCAAAAAGGCGGGGATCGATTACAGCACTGTGTTGCTCATCCATAGCCACTCCGGCTGAATTCAAGTGATGAAAAAGTTCCTTGATCGAGTGAGGGGAGGTTCTATCAAGACACCTAAGGCTACCGCAAACGAAAAAGCCCCTGCAAGAGGGGGCTTTAATATATCGATCAGATTAACTGCAATTTTTCTATGCTCTCAGGGCTGGACTACTGTAACCACTGATCCAAACCTGAAATATCTTCCGGCTTCAGTGTACCTGCCGCCTGCTTCAGCTTAATTAAACTGATCAGGTAATCGTAACGGGTATTCAGATAGGCGGTTTCCGCAGTAAAGTAAGCCTGTTCCGCCTGCAGTACATCAACGATGTTCCGGGTACCGACTTCGTAACCTGAACGGGTCGCTTTCAAAGCACTTTCTGAAGAGATCAACGCCTGACGGCGCGCCTCAACCTGCTCTACACTGGTGGTGACCTGAATGTACTGTGTACGGGTATTCAATGCTGCAGAACGCTTTTGCAGCTCCAGAGACTGTTCAGACTGATTCAGGTAATGGCCTAGACGACGGATATTGGCACTGGTCGCGCCCCCCGTATAGATCTGCCACCCCATCTCCAAACCAAAAGACAGGTCTGTCGCTGAAGATTTTGTGCTGGTATCCGAATAAGCCACCTGAGCCTTGGCATCCACATAAGGCAGGAAGGCTGCTTGCGCAACATCCACACCCAGGCGCGCCACATCTTTCTGTTGCTGTGCCGCTTTCACTGCCGGACTATTGCTTAATGCCAGATCAATCCAGTGCTGAACACTGGCTGGCTGAGGGTCTATAACCGGAAAGCTATCAACCAAACCATCCATCTGATCGTAGCTTTTGCCGGTTAACAGCTGCAGGGATTCCTCACTGATCAACAGCGCACCTTCTGCCCCAATTCGGGTTGCACGAGACGCGTCATAAGCGGCCTGAGCTTCGTTCACACCGGTAATCGGAATCAAACCCACTTTAAACTGCTGCTGCGCCTGCTCCAACTGACGTTTAATGGCTTTTTCCTGAGCCTGTGCTGAGGTCAGGCTGTCTTTTGCCTTCAGAACCTGAAAGAAAGCTTCTGTGACCCGTACCATCAGATCCATTTCCGCTTCACGGAACGAAAAACGAGCCTGGGCACTGCTGGCTTCCGCCACCCCTATCTGCTGGAACTTAACCGAGTTAAACAACGTTTGAGTCACCCCAACACTCAAACCGGTGGAGTTATAGCTTGAGGTATCAGAGCCATCCAGCTCATGGCGCATCAGACTACCACCTGCAGTCACCGCAGGACGTACGCCAGCCCACGCCTCTTCTTCCCCTTCCAGCGTCGCATTCAGTTCAGCCTGGGCAATTTTCAATTGGTAATCATTTTCTAACGCATCCTGATAAACATCAGAGAGGTTAATTGCCTGAGCATTTAAGCTCAAAGCCGTAAGTATAGCCGCTGAGAGAGCGGTAATTCGTCGCATAGCCTGCTCCTGCACCATCGATTTGTAGGCAGCAAATAAACGAAAAGACTAACAGGAGTCCACCTGTCCGCCAAATCAATTTTAGTTAAATCTAATTTAACCTGAAGTAGAAACCATCTAAGACCGGTAAGTCTGTCAGAGCCCCGTTGTCAGCCCCAAGCAGTATAATTAATCGAAACCGGGTGTAATGACAGTATCTGCTACCTGCTGGCGCTGACCCAACATCAATGCCATTGAAAAAGATCCAGACTATGCCTGATATCAGGTAAATAAATGGTTACGGTCAGCCCAAGAGCAAGCCAATATTCTAGGCCGCTAAGCTGACCTGACGCACCAGCTTTTCACCCAGCTCAGGCGCGGATACCAACTCATACTCCGACTTAACCTTCGCCGGCTTCACCGCCGCCACCTGCTGAATATGAGGAAACGTATCCGCTAAGGCTCTCAAGTAACTGAAATAACCGCCATAGCCTTCCCGCATCGATTCCGAAAAAGCCCTGTTGACCACCATCGCTGTATGCCGGACTTTGCTATCAGCTTCTAACCCGGATTTACCCATATCGACCTCCAGGCTTTGATCAAAGCCCTGCAGATCCATAGTGTGTACAGGTGTGGTCAGAATACTTAACAGCATGGAGAACTGCGCGCCCTGAGACTCATGCAATGCGTTGTTTAACGACAACGCTACCCCGGACGACTGCTCCAATTGGTTAGTAATCTTCATGACCAATACCTTAGATTATCTTGCAGATCCAAAATGGACTGCCTTAAGCCCTATGTATCGGCAACAACCTGCCTTTCTTTATCTCAGAGCGGCAAAAAAATGCCTCCACCTTATCTCACAACGGCAAAAATCCCCCGCTCTCAACAGTACAAAAGAGCGCCATGATTCCACATGATTAACCGCTTTTTTTATACTGATATCCACTTCTCTTTACACTTGTTTTTCGGGAAAGACTGGACAGCCTTGTCATTGCTACCTAGACTCAGCAGCACGTCTTGACGGGGTGCAATGGTTGGCTGAGATCGCTGCAACGCAGCGGAACCCGAAGAACCTGAACTGGATAATGCCAGCGTAGGGATCGAGTCATTTTCACGGTATGTGTACTTTAAATACCCTCAGGCTTTAATCGCCTGAAACCTGAATTAAAAATAAAGGTGGGTATGCAGTCGTTTCACAACACCGTGTCATTATTTGCCAGCCCAAGCCCTGCCTGAAGTTTTTATTACTGCATGATCGACAGCCCAAACTGTCACCGTGATTAGAAAGGTAGGCACTATGCAATACAGCAACGGACATCTGAAAGAAACCGCTCAGGTGGATGAACAATCGGTACAACCCTTCCCAAATTCCAAAAAAATCTATATCGAAGGTTCCCGCCCGGATATCCGCGTGCCCATGCGCGAAATCAGCTTAAGCCCTACAACCGGTAGCTTTGGCAACGAAGAAAACGAGCCGCTGCGGGTTTATGACACCTCCGGCCCTTATACCGACCCTGCAGTTCAGATCGATGTACGTAAAGGTCTGAGCCCTCAGCGCAACACCTGGATTGAAGAACGCGGCGATACCGAGCTGTTGTCCGAACTGTCCTCTGACTATGGCCGACTGCGCGAAGCAGATATCTCCCTGGAAAGTCTGCGTTTTGATCTGCAGCGCAAGCCGCGTCGCGCCAAAGAAGGCAAAAATGTCACCCAGATGCACTACGCTCGCCAGGGCATTATCACGCCAGAGATGGAATACGTTGCCATCCGTGAAAATATGAAACTGGCAGAGATGCGTGAGCAGCTGCAGCTGAATGAACAGCATCCGGGCCACTCTTTTGGTGCTGAGATTCCTCAGGAGATCACACCAGAGTTTGTCCGCTCCGAGATCGCCCGTGGCCGTGCGGTACTGCCTGCCAATATCAACCACCCGGAAATCGAGCCGATGATTATCGGTCGTAACTTCCTGACCAAAATTAACGGCAATATCGGTAACTCGGCGCTGGGTTCTTCTATCGAAGAAGAAGTGGCCAAGATGACCTGGGGGATTCGCTGGGGTGCCGATACCATTATGGATCTGTCCACCGGTAAAAACATTCACGAAACCCGTGAATGGATCGTGCGTAACAGCCCAACGCCAGTGGGTACCGTACCAATTTACCAGGCTCTGGAAAAAGTAAACGGTGTCGCTGAAGATCTGACCTGGGAAGTGTTCCGCGATACGCTGATCGAGCAAGCAGAGCAGGGTGTGGATTACTTCACCATTCACGCCGGTGTACGTCTGGCTTATGTGCCTCTGACGGCGAAGCGTATGACGGGTATCGTCTCCCGTGGTGGTTCCATCATGGCGAAATGGTGTCTGGCCCACCATAAAGAAAGCTTCCTGTACACGCACTTCGAAGAGATCTGCGAGATCATGAAGGCCTACGACGTGACCTTCTCTCTGGGTGACGGCCTGCGTCCGGGTTCTGTTTATGATGCCAACGATGAAGCCCAGTTTGCCGAGCTGGAAACACTGGGCGAGCTGACAAAAATCGCCTGGGAGCACGACGTACAGTGCTTTATCGAAGGTCCGGGTCACGTGCCGATGCACATGATCAAGGAGAATATGGACAAGCAGCTACGTGAGTGTGGCGAAGCGCCGTTCTACACCTTAGGCCCTCTGGTGACCGATATTGCGCCGGGTTATGACCACATCACCTCAGGTATCGGTGCCGCCATGATCGGCTGGTACGGCTGTGCCATGCTGTGTTACGTAACGCCAAAAGAGCACCTGGGTCTGCCGAATAAAGACGATGTTAAAACCGGCATCATCACCTACAAGATCGCTGCGCACGCCGCGGATCTGGCCAAGGGGCATCCAGCAGCACAGGTGCGTGATAACGCCATGTCCAAAGCGCGTTTCGAGTTCCGTTGGGAAGACCAGTTCAACATCGGTCTGGACCCGGATACTGCTCGTAGCTACCACGATGAGACGCTACCGAAAGAATCAGCCAAGGTAGCTCACTTCTGTTCCATGTGCGGACCTAAGTTCTGCTCCATGAAGATTTCACAGGAAGTGCGTGATCTGGATGAAGCTCAGGTCGCCGCCATCAACGCTAAGGCGGAAGAGGGCATGCAGGAGAAATCGAAAGAGTTCCTGGATACCGGCGCTAAGATCTACCACGAGGTGTAAGCCTGACTGGACGGGTTTGAATGCTCTAACTTCAAACCCGTCTGTCAACAGACAATAGTGGGTCATACTCACTATTGTTCTCTTCCCCGCTCACTGCTCAGTACGATCATAAATTTTCTTAAATTAAAGTACTCTAATCTCCAGCCACTTTCGTATACAGCTCCATCGCCTGATTAGGCACTATTTCTTCAAGGTCTTTTACACAGATCCTGAAAACGACTGGAGTGCTATATGCCAAATCATCAACCAGAAACCATTGTCATTACGGGTGCCAGTGGCGGCATAGGCCAGGCGCTGTTAAATCTCCTTGCAGAGCACTATCCCAATGCCCAGATTACAGCCACCTACCGTAGTACAGCGTCATTAGCGCAGCAGCAAACAAACGGCACTATCCGGTGGCAGGTATTGGATCTGACGGATGCTCAGGCCGTGGATCAGTTCGCACGGGGCTTTAAACGGGTGGATTGGCTAATCAACTGCGCAGGTCTATTGCATCAGGATGATCATGGGCCTGAGAAGTCTATTCGCCAATTCGACAGCGATTTTTTTCTGCACAATATCCAGATCAATACGCTGCCCACTTTATTACTGTCTCAAGCCTTTTCAGGCGCGTTAAAAAATAGTCCGCAGGGCGTTTTTGCCAGCCTGAGCGCAAGAGTGGGCAGTATCGGCGACAATCGTTTGGGTGGCTGGTATAGTTACCGTATCTCCAAGGCCGCGCTGAATATGGCTATAAAAACGCTGGCCATTGAGTGGCAGCGCAGCCATAAAAATGTCTGTGTTGCGGCACTGCATCCCGGTACAACAGATACCGAGCTATCCAAACCGTTTCAAAGAAATGTGCCTGTGGATAAATTATTTACGCCACAACAAAGCGCGGGCTATTTACTTCAGGTGATTCAGGGTCTGAGCGCTGAAAACAGTGGCCACCTTTGGGCCTGGGATGGGCACACGATCCCTTGGTAATGGACCTATACTCTGTGAAACGATGGGGCTTTTAATCAATCCGCGAAATCGCTATAAATATCACCTATAGTTTAGACACCCTTAACCCATTACGGAATTGCGCTATGACGGACGATCAAAAAGCGAAACACTCAAGTCAGATTAGCTGTGATCGCTGTAAGGATCTGCCGCCACTGCCTTTTACCTTCAGTTTTGCATTCCAACCGATTGTACGCGCCAGCACTCGGGAAATTATCTCCTATGAAGCTTTGGTCAGGGGAATCAATGGTGAGCCTGCGGGCAGTATCTTCCAGCATGTGAATGAAGACAACCTGTATCAATTTGATCAGGCCTGTCGGGTGACGGCGATAAAAAAAGCAGTAGAGCTCGGTTTGGATAAGCAATTAAACCTGAACTTTACGCCCAACGCGGTTTACCAGCCGGAACTCTGTATCCGCACCACGCTGGAAGCGGCGAAGAAGTATGGCTTCCCGCTGGAGAAGATCGTTTTTGAGGTCACCGAAGGCGAGGAAGTTAAGGATAAGCAACATCTGGTTAATATCATCGAAGCCTATAAGAAAATGGGCTTTCAAACCGCGATTGATGACTTTGGCGCCGGTTACTCCGGCCTCAATCTGCTGGCAGATTATGAACCGGATATTATTAAACTGGACCGTGAGCTGATTATTAATATTCATCAACACCCCAGAAAACAGGCCATTATTAAAGGCATTATTCTGGTGTGTCAGGAGCTGAGCCTGGAACTGCTGGCCGAAGGTATTGAGCTGCAGGAAGAGTATCTTTGGCTGAAAGAGCAGGGTATCGATCTGTTTCAGGGTTACTATTTTGCCCGACCCGGTTTTGAATGCCTGCCGGAGATTCCATCAGAGCGCTATTAACTCATCCATCCCCCGATACCCCTCGTATAACGGATATCTGCTCCTGTTATTCAGCTATCACAGGTATCCGTGATGACTCCAGACAATATGACCACCGCTTCTGAGCATTTGATCTCTACCGGTACTCAAAACGCGCCACAAACGGGCCTGTACTGTTTCAGCCATGATCTACGAGTACAGGATAATCCTCAGCTCAATGAACTGCTCTGCCGTTGTGACCGGGTAATGTTTATTTATCTGCTGAATCCTAAATGGTTTAAAACTGATCACAGAGGTATTCGCAGTATCGGTGAGCAGCGCTGGCGTTTTCTCTATGAGAGCCTGCAAGCTCTTGATCAGTGTTTGCGGCGCTACGGCCATCAATTACATCTGCTGGTGGGGAACCCACTCACGCTGATCCCTGCCTTGTGCGAACAGCATCATATCCAGCATGTTGCTGGCAGTTATAACAGCGGGCTGAATGAATATCGTCAGTGGCAGCAACTCACGGAACAGTTGGATGCCGAGGTGTCATTAGCGCACCAAAATACGCTCTGGACTTCTCAGCAGTTACCTTTCCGTCTGCATCAGCTACCGAAACAGTTCACGCCTTTCAGGCGTCAGATTGAAGAGCTTACTGTACAGGCCCCGGTGTCATTATCAGAGCGCTTAAACCTGTGCCAACCCGCACAGTCCCCCGATAACACCCTAACCTTTGAACAGCTGCCGAAACCTTGTCTTTGCCATGCTGACGCCCCTTTTACAGGAGGAGAAGATGCAGGCTGGCAACAACTGCATCAGTACCTGTGGAAAAGTCGTCAGATTGAGCACTACAAACAGACCCGCAACGAACTGGATGGTTGGCAGAACTCTTCTCGCTTGTCACCCTGGCTGGCACTGGGTTGCCTACCCCCACGACAGATTTGGGCCGATATTGAGCAATACGAAGCCGAACTGTGCGCCAATGAATCCACAGCCTGGTTTAAGTTTGAACTGTTATGGCGGGAATTTTTCTACTGGTCTGCCCATCGTTTAGGATCAGACCTGTATCAACCCGGGGGAGAAAGAAAAAAGAACCTGCTGACCAGTTTTTATGCGCAACGCTTTCGCAGTTGGTGTGAGGGTTCAACGCCCTATCCATTAGTTAACGCCTGTATGAAGCAGCTTAACGCGACCGGTTTTCTTTCTAATCGGGGCCGCCAGCTTGTTGCCAGCGCTTTGGTTAATGAGCTTTCAGTCAGCTGGCAGCATGGTGCCGCTTACTTTGAAAGCCAGCTATTAGATTACGATCCCGGCAGTAATTATGGTAATTGGCAATATATTGCGGGGGTTGGAGCAGATCCGAGAGGAGGCCGCCACTTTAACCTGCTAAAACAGCAGCAAGAATATGATCCTGAAGGTATTTTTATTCGGAAATGGCAGGGTGACGCCTCTCTGCAACGGGATGCCGTTGGGATTGATGACTGGCCTTTGATATAAACACAGTTTCATCTACAGTCTCTCAAAGGCCTTACAAAATTAATGTCTTCGTTAAGCTCTGGAAGCTGTTATGTAGGCCCTGAGGGCTGTTTATAACAAACCATCGAAAATGACGCTGATCGAGTCCATTCTGCGGGCGTCATAGCGCTCCTCCAATATCTCCTTCAGCCGCGATAGGTTACGCATATACACTCTATCTTTCGTCGCCATTTGCCCCAGAACTGCCGCTTGTTCAAGTGCCTCTTTAATATTCTGTTTCTGTTTTTTCTTCTGCTTGTCATACAGCACGTCGTATACATACTGCATCGCAGGGTTTTGCTCCAAAAAGTCCCACTTCTTATCGTGTATCTGATCGATTTTCTGCACTAAACTCTCGCACAGCGCCTGCATCATCTCTTCTGGTACTTCGGCAGGGCCTTGTTGTACATGCTGGCTGTAAACTTCAAGGATATGCAAAATATCCCCCGCTTCACGTGCGGCCAGCAGCTCTGTCATCGCATCTTGTTTTTGAGCACGCTTCTCTGGATCAGCCTCCCTGTCAGGATGCAATACCTGAGCGGCTTTGCGGAATAACTTAGCCAGCCACTTATCAACATCCTGGTGTTGGACTTCGTCGGTTAGAGATTCTGAGTCCTGCGCTTGATTTGTATCCTGGCCATAGGCCTGGTCACCAAAGTGGCTTTTCTTTTGGGACTTTTTACGCTCTTTCTCTTCATCAGAGAAACCAAACAGATCATCAATATCCGGCTCATCCTGCTCATCAGCCTCATCATCAAAGTCCATATGTCTGAACTGCTCGTCCATCATCTGTTTTAGGCGTTCTTCCATCTCTGTAAAGTGTTGCTCAGCTTCTTCCTTTGACACACTGGAAAACTGGTAAAACACCTTATCGTATTGTTCGGCAAGCGCTTCGAGTCGTTCAGGGTTCGCCGAGCCAATCAACTCAAATAGCTCCGCAAGCCAGCGATCAATTTCTTCCCGGTGCCATTTCGCTAAACTTTTACGACCATAGAGTTCAATTAACCGCTCTGCCAGCGCCTCCAGCTGAGTGCTGTTTTCCTTCAGCACAGGCACAATCTCAACTAAAAAGCTTTGGTGTAAGCGTTCCATATCAGCCTGAAAGGTTTTAAAGCCCCGCTGCTCTCTTTCCAGAGCTTTGGTCAGACGATCAAACTCTTTTTGTAAACGGCTCTGAGCACCATTTTTCTTGCTTGTTTCGCTTTTTACTGTGATGAGTGCCATGGCTACTCCATTTTGTTTATCAACCGATTAGACAACCCCCAGTCTAAGTGACCTGACTGGGCAACTAAATAGCAACCTATTTCTTATTATCGGCTCTCTGCTTCTATTTTATCAGGCCAGCAAAACCTAAAAAGCAGGCATGATCAGGGCTGCAGAGACTTTTTCCGCCTTACCGGTCACTGTTTTGATTTCTCATCCAGACCAAAGCTGGCTATGCTATATCCTTTAATGCTGCATCGCACAACAGAGTTAGTATCTAACTTGACCTCTCAGGAGAGCACTGTCCATGCTTTATCAACTGCATCATGCTTATAGCCAGGTCAGTCAGCCTGTTCACCTCTGGGCGCAGGCCTGGCGCAAGCAACTGACCCTGCCGTGGAACCCACTGCGTATTACCTGGACCGGACGCATGCTGACCGCTGTCGCTGAACTGATGGAACGCTGCACCGATAACTATGAAAAACCCGAATTTAATCTGACCAGTACCCAGATTAACGGCGAAACCGTAGCCGTTTACGAGCATATTGCCCACGGCCTGCCTTTTTGTAACCTGCTGCACTTTAGCCGCGCCGGAGAATATCAACACCCGAAGGTACTGATCGTAGCCCCTATGTCTGGCCACTACTCGACTCTGCTGCGTGGCACAGTTGAACAGTTTCTGCCGGACCATGAGGTGTATATCACCGACTGGATCAACGCCCGTGAGGTGCCTTTGTCAGAAGGTGAGTTCAGCTTTGATGATTACGTCAGCTATCTGATTGAGTTCCTCCACGTTTTAGGGCCGGATACTCATGTCATTGCGGTCTGTCAGCCGAGCGTTCCCGCCATTGTGGCCGCTGCAGTGATGGCGGCAGAGAACGATGCGTGTGCCCCTCAATCCCTGATTCTGATGGGCGGCCCTATCGATACCCGCGTGAATCCGACCGAAGTAAACGACTATGCTTCCGGTAAGGATTATGAGTGGTTCCAGAATAATGTGATCTGCTCTGTACCTAAGGGTTTCCCGGGTGAAGGCCAGGAGGTTTACCCCGGCTTTATCCAGCTGTCCGGCTTTATGAGCATGAATATGGACAGCCATATCAGCAAGCACTTCCGCTTCTTTGGTGATCTGATCAAAGGCGATGGTGATAATGCCGAAGCCCACCGCAAGTTTTATAACGAATATCTGGCGGTCATGGATCTGCCAGCGAAGTTTTATCTGGATACCATCAAGAAGGTATTCCTGGAGCACCAACTGCCACGGGGCTTGATTACCTATCGGGATCAGCCTGTGGATTGCTCCTTGGTCAAACATACGGCCCTGATGACCATTGAGGGTGAGAAGGACGATATCACGGGTATGGGCCAGACCAAGGCCGCTCATGATGTGCTATCCGGTTTGGCTGATGATAAACGTCTGCACTACGTCCAGCCTGAAGTGGGCCATTACGGTATCTTTAATGGTCGTCGCTTCCGTGAAGAAGTGGCACCGAGAATTAAAGACTTTATCCAGCTGCATCGCCTGAGCAAGACAGAATCCATCAGCTCGTCAGAAGCTGAGATCCCGTTGGTTGTAACCGCATCAACGGCTGATAAGATTGTTGAAGCCAGTGTAGAAAATACTGTGGAAGCTGTGGAAGCTGTGGAAGCTGTGGAAGCTGTGGAAGCTGTGGAAGCTGTGGAAGCTGT
>NZ_AULT01000012.1:0-129137 GCF_000422425.1 Oceanospirillum beijerinckii DSM 7166 | reverse complement strand
CTGTGGAAGCTGTGGAAGCTGTGGAAGCTGTGGAAGCTGTGGAAGCTGTGGAAGCTGTGGAAGCTGTCCCTCAGCCTGAAGTTAATGTATCAGCAGTGCAAGCGTCTGAAACAGAAAGGTCGGCCGAAACAGCACCCGTTGCAACATCTGAGGCTAATCAACCTGAGGCCGTTGAGGAGAAGACGGTATCGCCAACCGTGCAGACTGTACCAGTACCGACTCAGCCAGCGGCTCAAACAGCTGCGCCAGCAAACACCACCCCTCGCCGTAAGAGTACACGGGGGAAAACCTCACGTCGCACTAATACCCGCCGTACAACGGCTAATAAAACAACACCAAAATCTGCTGATCCAAGCTGATTTTTATTAGAACCACTGCAGGGCATTAGCCCTGCAGCCTCCTATATCTACGAACCTCTACGAACTCATCCCACCTTTCTTCCTCTGAATCCGTACAGTCCCATATAAAACCGTCAGAAGCTGTACTGAGACGATGCTCAGCACCACATAGGGCCAGCCGTAATGGCTGTAGAAAAACGCTGAACTCAACGCACCACAGCAGCCGCCTGTATAATAGAAAAAGAGATATATGCCGTTGGCATAACGAATTGACCCAGCGGGTAAGTCAGCGATCATGTAATTGGCCAACGACTGGGCCATATACGCGGTCACTGAGAAGGCCGCCACAGACAGCGCTATCAGCCAAAGATCCGATAACAGAGACGCCAATACCGATAACGCACTCAGGCAACAAACCAGCAGTAAAGCAACACCCTGTCCGAAACGACGAGCCAGTGATAACGCCAGAGGAGGAAAGAAGATAGCCAATACCGCCGTCAGATAGATCAGCCCTGAATCACTGGCATTTAAGCCAAACTCACCAGCCAGGCGCAGACCGATAGCCGTGTAGAGGCTGCTTTGCGAAAACAGAATACAAAAACCAATCACCAACAATGTATTCAGGCGAAAGCGGGTCGAGTCACTGAGTTCACGCCAGCGACTGATCCGGGTCTCTGTGCCGGATGACACAGTTGACGAAGAATCAGGCTCATCGCGAAACAGATCCGCATGTTGTCGGATAATCACCAGGACGATCATCATCGCAGCAGCAGAACAGATAAAACCACTTTGCCAACCCAGATGATCTACCAGCCAAGCCGTACCAAAACGACTGGCCACACTGCCCATAATCGTACCGGTGACATAAGCAGATATCACCGCAGAGCGCTTGCCTGCCGTTCCACTGCCCGATGCTCTTAGCAAAGCGGACAGGATCAAAGGAATTAAAATACCCTGAAACATACGCACAGCCAGTAGCTGCCACTGCTCACTGACCAGCGCCAATGCCAGGTTAGCCAAAGCCATCAACAGAAAGGCCACACAGATTAGGGTATAACCCCGTATATGGGCCGTCAGAGGTCCGCTGAATAAGGCCATCAACGCCAGGCTTAACAGAGTTGCCATATTCAATGGACCAGCCTGGGTCCCGGACACCACGAAAAGCTGGTGTAACTGGGGGTATAAGGACTGCAGTTGGTACAGATTGAAGAACGCCCCGGACGAGGTGATAAAGATGATTAAAACTTGCATGAGACCCTCCGTTCTTTGAGAATCCCACAGGTGTTTCACTTAGAGAATGTCCGTTTTCAGATCACTGTGATACGGCAAAGGAATCAATTAATGGACATGAAGCAGCTGAAGTATTTTATTGCAGTGGCGGAGGAGCTGAACTTTCGCCGGGCAGCGGAACGCTTGTGCATTACTCAGCCGCCTTTGAGCCAGCAGATTCGCCAGTTGGAAGATGAACTGGGCACACCTTTACTACTGCGTAATACCCGTCAGGTCAGCCTGACACCTGCCGGAGAATACTTTCTGCATAAGGCCCGGCATATTATTCAGCAAACCCATCAGGTCAGCCATGAAGTGCGCGATATAGGCCAGCAAACGGTTCGCCCCATACGTATCGGCTACTCAGGCACCAGTACCTTTGTCACACCTGTGATGCAGGCCCTGAAAGACTATGCCAGCCTACACCCCGATATTCGGCTGAATATGACTTGCACTAATGCCGGAGACCTGCAAAAACAGCTATTAGCCGGTCAGCTGGATTTAGCACTAATACGCAGCAGCCAACCTCCTGTCAGTGTAGAAATCAATTATCGCCACCTGTCAGAAGAGCCGTTTTTCTTATTAATACCGCAAGAAAACAGTCTGGCTCAGGCAACACAAGTTCAGCCCGAGCAGCTGAAGGCGATAACGCTGATTACCTACCGTCGCAGTGATAATACCGCTCTGCGCCAGCAGATTGATCGTTACCTGATAGAAAATACCTGCCAACCTGCCGATATTATCGAGGTTTCAGATATCGCCGCCATGGTGAATATGGTGCAATTTGGACTGGGACTGAGCTTACTACCGGAAAGTGTTGCCCTATCTTTTTCCGGCCAATTGACAGCACGTCCAATCAGCGGCAAGGCCAACAGCATAGGCTTATATCTCTGCATTACCGCTCAAAGTGTAGCTGAAGCTTACCCCTTGTTCGAAGAGCTGGGTTCAAGCCTTCATAAACAGGTATAGCATAAATCTTACTGATATATGGTGCTGAAAATGCAATACATCGCTGACTTAAATATTTGAGTAAACGGCACAGATACGTGCGACCACTTACTCAGATAAAGCAATAACTCACCTATACAAGGACAAGGAAAGTGATCGCTCACCAGACAAAACGTGCTCTACCTTATCATGGCTAAACTCTGAGCATCGCCTCATACCCATGTATTAGTCACGGATAAAATACGACCTGATTTATGCAACAATCAGCTGATTACGGCCACCTTCCTTCGCTTGGTAAAGCGCCTGGTCTGCACTTTCCATCAAGCTTTCCAGGTCTTCGTCGTTACGCACCTTAAGCCCCATACTAATGGTGACCGACAGCGTATGCTCAGGCAGCTCAATTTCAGCCTCTTCAATCGCCATACGTACCTCTTCCAGGCGCTGCACCATTAACTCTGCCGTCATATCATAGAAAATAATGCAGAACTCTTCACCGCCTAAGCGGGCTAAAAGGTCTTCTCCCCTTAGCTTTTTCTGCATCAGGTTAGCGACATGCTTTAATACCTCGTCACCACCATTATGGCCATAGGTATCATTTACCCGTTTAAAGTGGTCTATATCCATCATTGCCAAGCCGATATTCGCATTCTTTTTCTCCGCTCTATCGAGCAGGGAGTTGGCATGGGGATAAAAATACTGGCGGTTATGCAAGCCCGTCAGGAAATCTTTATACGCGGCGTCCTGCAATTCACGCATACTGACCAACAGATCCATAATATTGTTGATACGACTGTAGAATTCCTCAACGGTGAAGCCTTTATACATAAAATCATTAGCGCCGCATTTTAGAATCTGGGCTGGTATCTGCTGATCCATCTGGCCCGAGACGCCAATCACAGGTAACTGGGCTGAAGTATACTGCTTACGGATACGACGAATGACATCATAGCCACTCATACCAGGCAACTGATAATCCAACAGAACCATGGATATATCATTATTGGCACGGGAGAGTATATCGACCGCTTCTTCACCACTGAATGCAGTAATTACCTGATAATGCTGACGTTGCAGCAGCACTTTGAGATAGGTGCAATAAGTCGGGGAATCGTCAACAACCAACACCTTATGGGATTCATTGCGCAGTAGGCGGGAAACCAGATCAACCACATCCTGAAGACCATCCTGATCCTTGAAGAAGTAATCGATCACATCCTTATCCATCACTACTTGCCGGGTTTCGGCATCCAATGCACTGGTCAGAGCGATAGCAGGTACCTGATTCTCCAGAGCAATATCCAGCATTTCCCCTTCTCTAGCATCCGAAAGAATCAAACCACTGACCACAGCCAGATATTGGCCGGGGTAGGTTTGCAGTAACCGCTGTGCTTCCTGGCAGCTTTTGACGGAATCAATTGCCAGCTGATTAACCTTACTTCGCAGAGTTTCAGCTAATACGTCTCTAAAAAAGATTGAGTTATCAACAACTAGCAGCCTGGATCTAGGCTCGCGTCTCTGACTGGACATGCAAGAGTCCTGTTTGCAGTGAAAAAGTTATCCTTTCTATTCTAAAGATTATTTTAGCAATGTGAAAAACAAAAAGTTACAAATCCCTTTGACGCTTTAAAACTTTAGACTAAAGGCTATGAATTTAAGCTTTACGAAAGCTTAAATCCTATTAATTCAGCCCTCTGAGGAGAGAGCCATATTCTAAGATCATCCATTAGATGAATATGGCTTTTTTCGCTTCAGGGAGCAGTTTATTCAGGGGGGTATTCGCTACTATTAAATCCAGTTCAGACGCTAACTAGTACGGGTTTAAGTAGATCATCCGCCAGGAATGCCCACTGCTCGGGCCAGTTCTCAACCGGAGAACGCCCTGTCCGGCTAAATTGCTGGATACGGCCTTCAGCCAGAGAAGTTAACATCTGAGCGGTGACCGGTACCGGCATCACCGTTTTCATCTGATCACGAATCTCTGCCTCACGCAGAATCTGCTTGAGTTGGGTTTCCAAGCGCTCATAGAACTGAGAGACACGGGCACGTAAACGATCATCTTCACCCACCAGCGCTTCACCTGTCAGAATTCGACACAAGCCTGGGTTCTTATCGGCAAAGGCCAGCAACAGAGTCAGAATATGTTCACAGCGATAGATTGCCTGAGGTTCATCCTGCAGAATACGCGTCACCCGGGTGAAAACCGCTTCCTCGATAAACTCGATCAAACCCTCAAACATTTTCGCCTTGCTGGCAAAATGGCGATATAACGCGGCTTCCGATAACCCCACTTCCTTGGCTAAGGAGGAGGTTGTAATGCGAGTACCGGGATTCTTCTCCAGCATCTGTACCAGAGACTGCAGAATCTGCTCCTTACGGGAAGTTTTCGCTGTTTTTTGCTCGTTTGCCTGAGTCATAAAAATTCCAAATTGCCAGCTTTTCTCAGCAAGGTGCCATCCAAAGATGGCGCCATTTTATTCTTCGTTGGTAATCAGTGTACCCACACCTGCATCGGTAAATATCTCCAGCAGGGTGGCGTGTGGTACACGACCATCAATAATATGCGAACTCACCACACCGTGCTTGACCGCGCTCAAGGCACAACCAATTTTCGGCAACATGCCGCCGTAAATGGTACCATCGGCAATTAAATCATCGACCTGTTCTGTACTCAGGCCCGTCAGAATATCACCATTCTTATCCTGCAAACCGGCAACATTGGTTAACAGCATCAGCTTTTCAGCCTGCAATGCTTCAGCGATTTTACCCGCTACCAGATCCGCATTGATATTGTAGGAGCGGCCTTCCTCATCGACACCAATCGGCGCGATAACAGGAATAAAGTCCTTCTGCACCAGCATATCCAGAACATCAGTGCTGACTTTCTGCACCTCACCAACATGACCGATATCGATGATTTCAGGTGCTGTCATTTCCGGGGTTTTGTGGGTCACCTTCAGCTTGGACGCCTGAATCATGCCACCGTCCTTACCCGTCATACCCACCGCTTTACCGCCGGACTGATTGATCAGGCTGACAATCTCTTTGTTCACCAGACCACCCAGCACCATCTCAACCACATCCATGGTTTCGCTGTCAGTCACACGCATACCGTTAACAAAACGGGACTCAATATTCAAACGATCCAGCAGCTCACCAATTTGAGGGCCACCACCATGCACTACGACAGGATTGATGCCAACTTCTTTCATCAACACAATATCGCGGGCAAATGATGCCTTGAGGTCTTCATCTGTCATGGCGTTACCGCCGTATTTGATCACGATGGTTTTACCGGAAAAGCGCTGAATATAGGGTAGCGCCTCACTCAGAACCTTAACCACTTCAATGGCGTGTTGGGTGTTTGCTGTCATGCTGATTCCTGTGTTCCTGCATCAGTTCGAAAGGGTGGCGGCTCAGTGAACCGCAGGTCTATCGATTTTTTAATCAATGGGCTTCCAGCTCAAGACCGGGCTGGATTTTTTCTAATTCATTAACAAAGGTTGACCGAATTCGCTCCAGCGCCTGCTCGGTCTTGGCTTCAAATCTCAGTACTAACACTGGTGTGGTATTGGACGCACGGCACAAGCCCCAACCATCAGCGTAATCCACACGGATACCGTCAATCTGGTTGATACTGCCGTCACCAAACTGGCC
The DNA here is from genome assembly GCF_000422425.1 of Oceanospirillum beijerinckii DSM 7166. Lineage (GTDB taxonomy): Bacteria > Pseudomonadota > Gammaproteobacteria > Pseudomonadales > Halomonadaceae > Oceanospirillum > Oceanospirillum beijerinckii. The sequence goes on along the minus strand of NZ_AULT01000012.1, from coordinate 122,928 downwards.
TTCTTCTGCCAGACGGCGTACCAGTTCAAATTTGTTGTCATCGGTGACCTGAATATTCAGTTCTGGCGTGCTGATATCTTCTGGATATTTTTCAAACAAGCTAACAGAATCCAAACCACTGGCGGCTAAAATTTCTAATAATCTGGCAGCACTGTACAAAGCATCGTCAAAACCAAACCAGCGTTCTTTAAAGAAGATATGGCCACTCATCTCACCCGCTAAAGCCGCACCGGTTTCTTTCATACGCGCTTTAACCAATGAATGTCCGGTTTGCCACATTTCAGCTTCACCGCCGGCTTGTTCAATAACACGGGCCAGATTACCGGTACACTTCACGTCAAAGATAATCTTGGCACCGGGATTGCGCTGACAGACATCCTCAGCAAACAGCATCATCAGCTTATCAGGATAGATTAATTGGCCACTCTGCGTAACAACACCCAATCGATCACCATCGCCATCAAAGGCCAGACCAAGATCTGCCCCGGTTTCTTTTACCTTGGCGATCATATCCACCAGATTGGCAGGTTTACCTGGATCTGGGTGGTGGTTCGGGAAGTTACCGTCAATTTCGCAGAACATAGAAACAATATCGCAGCCCAGCTCGCTGATCAGCTGAGGTGCCATCTCGCCAGCGACACCGTTACCACAGTCCACAACGACTTTTAGGGGGCGGGCCAGTTTGACATCATCCAGAACGGTTTGCAGGTAGGCAGGACGGATATCTATTGCTTCCAGAGCACCTTCGCCTACCGCCAGATCACCTTCTATGATACGACGATGCAGATCGGTAATCGCTTCGCCATACAGAGTCTCACCGGCCAGCACAATCTTCAGACCATTATAGTCCGGTGGATTATGGCTACCCGTCAGCATCACACCAGAAGAGGTGCCTTCGAAATGGGATGCGGCAAAGTACAACACAGGTGTCGGCACCATGCCTACATCGATCACATTCACACCTGAAGCACGAATGCCTCGAATCAGGGCAGCACTCAATACAGGGCCGGATAAACGACCGTCACGGGCAACCACTACGCAGTGATCACCCCGGGCAGCGGCTTCAGTACCGATGGCTTGTCCAATCTGCTGCACACCGGCTTCGGTCAGGGTATCCCCGACCACACCACGAATATCATAGGCCCGAAAGATCGAGGCTGGCACTGTCATGCTGTTATCCTGTTTACGATGAGTGGTAAAAAATTAATACGGGCTATCAAAACTCAAACGCCTGTCAAAAAGGGCTTTGGCTGTAGTTCAGAACCAAGAGTTCAGGGCCAAGAGTTCATGACTAAGTATACCAAGCTCTTAGCGGTTTAATGATGATGTTGAGTTACGGATAGTGACGATTTATTGACGACCGGAGTGACCAAAACCACCAGCACCGCGCTCGCTCTGATCGAAGTCATCGACGATATTCAGTTGCGCCTGAATCACAGGTACCAACACGTATTGAGCGATACGCTCACCGGGCTCTACCGTAAAAGCCGTTTGACCACGGTTCCAACATGAGATCATCAGTTCACCCTGGTAGTCAGAGTCGATCAGACCGACCAGATTACCCAGCACGATACCGTGTTTATGGCCCAGGCCAGAGCGTGGCAGGATCACACCGGCCAACCCCGGATCAGCAATATGAATCGCCAGACCGGTGCCAATCAGTACAGTTTGACCCGGTTCAATCGTTACAGGCTCATCCAGACAGGCGCGCAGATCCATACCGGCAGAACCGTCAGTGGCGTAAGTCGGCAGTGGCAGTTCCTGGCCAATTTTAGGGTTCAGAATTTTGACGTCTAAAGTACTCATGGGGTAACCGTTATAAAGTCGCAGCGAGCTGCGATGATTGTAAAAAGTGTTCACTGATCTGCTCGATCAGCTGGCCAGCCAGATCTGTTTTACTGGCCTGATCCGGCTGATAGCGTCCTATTTTTGGCTCAGCCTGATCGCTGTCTGTAGCCTGTTCACCCGCAATACGCCACAGCACAGTGACCGCATTTTGATCACTGTTAAAACCGATATCGGTGCGGGACACATCATTGGCGATAATCATATCCAGGTTTTTACGCACTAACTTACCGGCAGCGTAATTTTCCACATCCTGGGTTTCCGCAGCGAAGCCCACGGTAAAAGGACGCTGGGCGTGGCTGGCAACCGTTGCCACAATATCCGGGTTCTGCACCAAGCGCAGCACCAGATCATCCTGTCCCGGCTTTTTCTTCATCTTCTGATCTGCAGCACTCTCGGCACGGTAATCCGCCACCGCTGCGGCAGCGATAAAGATATCGGTCTGTTCGATCACATTCAGACTAGCCTGCAGCATATCTTCAGCGCTTTGTATCGATACCAGATTGACACCTTCCGGGGCCTGAATCTGTACCGGACCGGCGATCAGATTAACCTGGGCACCAGCTTCCAGGGCGGCCTTAGCCAAGGCAAAGCCCATCTTACCGGAGCTATGATTACTGATGTAACGCACGGGATCTAAAGCTTCACGGGTGGGACCTGCGGTAATTGTCACTACCTTGCCAGCTAGAGAACCTGCTTGAGCGGTAGAGTCCGCCTTAGCCTTAATGCAAGGCGTTGCAGTCGCATTTTGCAGTGCAGCCTTATCCTGACGATGCTCAGTCACTCGTTGGAAAATAGCTTCCGGCTCCAGCATACGACCCGGCCCTATATCACCACAGGCTTGCTCGCCCTGATCAGGGCCCAGCAGACGATAACCGTAATCCTGCAGTGTTTCAGCATTCATCTGAGTGGCTGGATGACGCCACATGGCCTGGTTCATCGCAGGAGCTAACAGGATATCTGCTTCGGTAGCCAGACATAAAGTCGTCAGCAGATCATCGGCCATACCGGCAGCCAAGCGCGCCATCACATCAGCACTGGCTGGAGCGATCAGAATGATATCGGCCCATTTAGCCAATTCAATATGCCCCATACCCGCTTCAGCCTCCGGGTCCAGCAGACTGGTGTGCACCGGATTGCCAGACAGCGCCTGAAAGGTCAGCGGTGTAATAAACGCCTGCGCACCTTCGGTCATCACCACGCGAACTTCGGCACCGGCCTTGATCAGCAGTCGGGTCAGCTCGGCGCTTTTATAGGCCGCAATACCGCCAGTTAAGCCCAGCAGGATACGACAACCTTGCAACATGTTTGAATCCTCAGATATGGCATTTATCGCTTCCGCAGACGGCCCTCACAGGCTCGCGGAAAAAGGCGTACAAGATAGCATGAGCCGTTCATGGCGTTAAGTATCATGTGAGGGCTTGCTCATTTTTTCACTTTGAACTAACACTTATTAATTCAACTCTAATATTTGTTATATCTTGTCTACACGGAGGTAGCCATGAGCTTGAAATGCTGGCCAGCACAAGAACGGCCTCGGGAAAAACTGCTGGATATGGGAGCACATGCTCTGAGTGATGCCGAGTTACTGGCAATTTTTCTGCGTACTGGGGTTCCTGGTAAAAATGCCGTCGAACTGGCAAGAGAGCTACTTCAGAACTTTCAAGGTCTACGCCCACTGTTGGAAGCGGATCTGAAAACTTTCTGCAGCCACCACGGCCTGGGGCCGGCCAAGTTTGTGCAACTACAAGCGATTCTGGAGATGAGCAAACGCCATATGATGGCTCGCCTGGAAAGCGGGGAGGCGATGACCAGCCCCGAACTGGCCCAGCAATATCTGATCAGCCAACTGCGTCACCTCGGCCATGAGGTATTTGCCTGCCTGTTTATGAATAATCAAAACCAGGTATTAGCCTTTGAACCTCTGTTTCGTGGCACCATAGATGCCGCCAATGTTTACCCCAGAGAGGTCGTCAAAAGAGCCCTGGAGCATAACGCCGCCGCCGTGATTTTTGCCCATAATCATCCCTCAGGCATTGCCGAACCCAGTCGCTCGGACGAACTGATTACCGATAAACTCAAACAAGCACTGGCACTGATCGACGTACGCGTGTTGGATCATTTTATCATTGGCAACGGAGAAACGGTTTCGCTTGCCGAACGCGGCTTATTGTAGATAATGGCATGGATTATCATGAATCAGCATAAAATCCTGCCAAAAACCATTAAAAACTTGTTTACCAGGGTACGTTCTGGTATAACAGTGCGCCTTTAAATTGATGGGTTGAAGCAAAGTGCCGTATTTTCCGGCCGGTTCGCTGATTCCCCCAGGTTTCTTGAATAGTTAAGACGCCTAGCTAGCGACTGGAGGCTAGAAAATGTCCAAAGTTTGCCAGGTTACCGGGAAGCGTCCTGTAACCGGAAATAACGTATCACACGCACAAAACAAAACGCGCCGTCGTTTTTCTCCTAACCTGCACACGCACCGCTTCTGGGTTGAAGCTGAGAAGCGTTTTGTGAAACTGCGCGTATCCGCTAAAGGTATGCGTATCATTGACAAGCAGGGTATCGAAAAGGTACTGGCTGACATTCGTGCTCGCGGCGTTAAGCTGTAAGCATTGAATTAAAGGAGAAGAATCATGCGTGATAAAATCAGAATGGTATCATCCGCTGGTACTGGTCACTTCTACACCACTACCAAGAACAAGCGTACTACGCCTGATAAGCTGGAAATGAAGAAATTCGATCCAGTTGTACGTAAGCACGTTATGTACAAAGAAGCTAAAATCAAATAAGATTTTTTCTTCTGAAAAAACCCGGTTTATGCCGGGTTTTTTTATGCCCGAAAAATACCCTAGTATCCAACTCAGTTATTGTTTTTACCCGAGGGAATACCATGCCTGAATTGCCTGAAGTAGAAACCACCCGCAAGGGGATCAGCCCTTACTGTGAACAGCAGACCGTAGCCAAAGTAATCGTACGTCAGCCCAAGCTGCGCTGGCCTGTACCGGATAACCTGGCTGAGTTGATCGAGGGCCGTACCATCCATGGGATTCAACGGCGTGCCAAGTACCTGTTAATGGCATTTGATAACGGCACCCTGATGATTCACTTGGGTATGTCCGGTAGCTTACGAGTGATGCTGCAACCAGAACCACCCCAGAAACATGACCATGTGGATATCACCCTGATCACTGGGCATACGCTGCGCTACCACGATCCCCGTAAGTTTGGTGGTTTCGTCTGGACCGAGCACCCCGTCGCCCAGCATAAGCTGATCGCTCATCTTGGCCCTGAGCCTCTGTCTGATGCCTTTACTGCTGAATATCTGAGCAGTCGCTGTCAGAAGCGTAAAACGGCGATAAAAAGCCTGATTATGGACAGCAAGGTCGTTGTGGGCGTGGGTAATATCTACGCCAATGAAGCTCTGTTTATGGCGGGTATTAATCCTCAGCAGGCCGCCGGTAAGCTATCGGAAGGTAAGACCTCGCTATTAGCCGAAAAAATCCGCTTTGTACTGAAGCGCTCTATCGAACAGGGCGGCACCACCTTAAGAGACTTTGTCGGTGGCGACGGCAAACCCGGTTACTTTGCACAACAACTCAATGTTTATGGTCGGGCAGGGCAGAGCTGTACAGAGTGTGGTTATAAACTGGAAGAAGTACGTCAAAGCAATCGCAGCAGTGTGTTCTGTGCCAAATGTCAGCCTCTGGTATGAATGCCAGATGTAAATCAAAGTGGTTACAAAACAGAAAATAACCATTCAAAAACAGGGTAGGGAAACACTATGTACGGCGCGATTAAACATATCCATCTGGTGTGTATAACACTCAGCATCACGCTATTTGCCCTGCGGGGTTTCTGGATGCTGGTCGATAGCCACTGGCTACAGAAACGCTGGCTAAACAGAGCGACTTATCTGATCGACACCCTGCTGCTGGGCAGCGCTATTAGCCTCGTAGTGATGCTTCAACAATACCCCTTTGTCGATCACTGGCTTACTGCCAAAGTCCTCGCTATGCTGCTGTATATCGCCCTGGGGGCTATCGCGCTAAGGCGGGGCAAGACAAAAGTCATCCGCACCCTCGCTCTGATAGGCGCTCTGGCCAGCGTGGGTTATATTATCGGTGCCGCCTTGAACCACCATCCCTTGTCCTGGCTGGCCAGTTAATATCATTAAACAGCGAAACAAACGTTTCCGATTCTGGATAATCCCTGTTACCCGCCATCCAGCATGGGGAGATCCATAAAAAAGATCGAATGACTTTTGTTTCGCGCTATACCCTTGGAAGATCCCTATGCGCATTGCGGTATTTAGTGCACAACCCTACGACAAAACCTATCTGGAACAGGAAAACCAGCACCTCGGTCACGAGCTGGTCTATTTTGATCTGCTGCTCAATGCCACCACTGCCGAAATGTGCAAACAGTTTGATGCGGTCTGTGTCTTTGTGAATGATGACCTAAGTGCACCTGTACTGCAGAAACTGAAGGATCAGGGTGTCCGCTATATCGCCTTACGCTGTGCTGGTTTTAACAATGTCGATCTGTTGGCTGCAAAAGCACTGCAGCTGCCCGTGGTGCGGGTCCCCGCTTATTCCCCGGAAGCGGTAGCTGAACATACTATCGCCCTGATTCTGACCCTGAACCGGAAAACCCACCGTGCTTTTAACCGGGTGCGCGAGCGTAACTTTGCGCTGAACGGCCTACTGGGTTTTAACCTGCACGGAAAAACTGTGGGGTTGGTCGGTACGGGTCAGATCGGTTTAGCCACCGCCAAGATCCTAAAGGGGTTTGGTTGTCAGCTGCTGGCCCATGATCCTTACCCCAATGAAGAATTTCTGACACTGGATGGCCATTATGTTTCTCTGGAAACCCTGTATCAGCAGTCCGATATTATCAGCCTGCATTGTCCGTTGACCGAAGAGAGTCATCATCTGATTAATCAGCATGCCATTGAAGCGATGAAGCCTGGTGTGATGTTGATTAATACCAGTCGCGGTGGGTTAGTGGATACTCCAGCACTGATCACGGGCTTAAAGAACCGAAAAATCAGCGCCTTAGGACTGGATGTTTATGAACAGGAAAGCCAGCTGTTTTTCCATGATCATTCCGGTGAGATTATTGATGACGAGCTGTTTGAGCGCTTACTCACCTTCCCGAATGTGATGATTACCGGTCACCAAGGCTTTTTTACCGAAGAAGCATTAAGCCAGATCTCCAGTACCACGTTGAATAATCTGGAGCAGCTGGCAAAAGGGGAAAACTGCGCGAACGAACTGACGCAAGCAATTGATTAGGGCCTCTATTGCTAACTTTCTGCCCCTGAATCTGGTCGGTTGGATAAGCAAAGCACCATCCAACATTTATTAACCATAATGGCTTCGACGCTGGATATCGTCAGAAGGCGCCTACAGCTTTTCCGACCTACGCATCGCATTCATTATCTATGCAGCGGCCTAAGGTCAAACTTAAGCCGCTGCATGGATTAAAGCCTCAATCGTCTAAGCTGCAATACCCATCTGCACCGCCTGCAGGATAAACGGCAGACTCACCATCGCTAGTAACGTCTGTGCCGTGGTAATCGTCGCCATTAGCGGTGCATCGCCACCTAATTGACGAGCCAGAATATAAGCTGAGGTTGCTGTCGGCATGGCGGCAAACAACAGCAGCACTGACAGCATCAGATGATCCAGCTCCAATACAATACCTATGGTCGCAGCGACCGCAGGCATCACCAGCAGCTTAATCACACTGGATGAGATCAGCGGCCAGGAAGCACTGCTTAAGCTTCTAAGGTCCAGCGCTACACCCACCGCCAACAGACCCAACGGCAACGCGGCCTTACTGACAATATCAAATGCTGACGCACTCCAACCGGGCAAACCGATACCCGCCAGATTTAAGCTGGCCCCCACCACACAGCCGATAATCAGTGGATTTTTCGTCATCGCCTTTAGCGTGCTGACAATCCCCCCGCCAGACTGCCCCGCAAACAGGCTAAAGATCACCACACACAGGATATTGACCAGCGGCACCATAATCGCAATGGTCACTGCCGCCATGGTCAGGCCCGCATCACCGTACATCGCTTCTGCAGCAGCGAGCACCACATAGGTGTTGAAGCGTATCGCACCCTGATAGATGGAGGTAAACGAGGGGCCGGATGAGGTCAGTACTGGTTTCAGCGCAACCAGAAACAGCGTCATAACCACCAGTAACGAGACAATCGCCAGCGCCAGCTGATCAATAGCAACCTCACTGATATCCGCATTGGCCATCTTACTGATCAGCATCACCGGAAACAGGAAGAAATAAGTAAAGCGCTCTGCCAATGGCCAGAAATCCCCGCCCGGAAAATTCAGTGGACGCAGAGCCACCCCAGCCATAATCACCAGAAAAACGGGCACCAGAGCATCCAGAATCAGTGTCATCGGTCTAACCTCATCGTATACACACTTAATATCGACACGAGAAATGACGCCACCATAGCGGCATAACTCAGCAGCTCAAAAACAAAGCCGAAGTTTAACGATTACCCACTCAAACACCTACCTTGAAGCAGATAAAAACAGCCTGTAATGGGTAGATAAATTCCAAACTTTTGCGGCAGAAAATCGATCTTTAAATCTTCACTCAGGCAGCCGCTTTATCGCGCTATATAATAGAAATTGTGCGGCATTTGGTCACACGGCAGGCCAAATTTTTTTCGTTAAACTCTAGCAAAATATAATTGGGCAAAAACGATGTCTGCAAATCAGATGAAACTGCTCTGGAGCCTGACCGCTGCTGCACTGCTGGTCATGCTGCTCTATCTGGGCAACCACCTGCAGAGCCTGATGGAAGTGGATGAAAACAGCACGCCGGGTTGCGTGATTGATCAGGGCCAATGTCAAGTCACACTGGACTCGGGGCAGACACTGAACATACATTTATCCCCTTGGCCAGTGCTGGCACTGCAACCGTCAAATTTTACCATACGAGCACAGGGCATACGCCTGAACTCCGCCAAGATGGCTCTGACGGGTAAAAATATGTACATGGGCATACATCAATATGCCTTTAACCCAACCGACAAACGCAATGAGCTGGCTGTAACCGGCACCATTAGCGTATGTACGGAACGGGTGATGCACTGGCGTGGTCGAATAGATCTGGACACCAACCAGGGACCAAAACAGGTTTGGTTTGATTTTGATGTGCTACAGCATTAACGGGATACCCAATGGATAGCTTTAAAAAACACTTTCTCAAAGCGCTGGTGATGCTGATCCCAGCAGTGGCTCTGGTCGCCGGTATGGAGTACTACCAGAAACAGCAGATGGAACAGGGCCAGACATCCGCTCAGATTGGCGGGACGTTTGTGCTGCAATCTGCTGACGGTCCTTTTGACCTGAGCCAGCAGGGCGACAAACTGAATGTGATCTATTTTGGTTATACCCAGTGCCCGGATATCTGCCCGACCTCGCTGTCGGTAATGGCTCACGCCTTTAAGCAGTTACCGGAAGAAGCCATGTCCCGCCTGCAGGGTATCCTGATTAGCGTTGACCCTGAGCGCGATACCCTGGAACACCTGAAAAACTACACCGAGTTTTTCCATAGCAATATTGTTGGCCTGACCGATACCCCAGAGAATATTAAAGCGCTGGCGGCACGTTATGGTGCCTTCTACCGGAAAGCCGAGATTGCTGGCAGTGCTATGGGTTATGCAGTCGATCACACGTCGATTTTTTATCTGACCAATAGTCAGGGTCAGGTGGTTGAGACCGTCAGCCACTCCGCCTCACCGGATGACCTGCTGGCCGCACTCAAACGTCAGCTCAAGCTGTAAGACGCTGCAACATGCAATAACTCACTAAAACAGAACAACAATCTCTTCTGAAACGATACTTATAAAGGAAAGCACCATGAAAAAATGGGTTATGAGTTTACTGCTGATGTTAACCGCACCTTTTGCCCTGGCCGGTCAGGTGGTGGATGTGATGCACCCTTACGCCCGTGCCGTGCCCGCAGGCCAGGAAAACTCCGCAATCTTTATGATGCTGAAGAATAATTCAGCCCGCCCGGTAAGCCTGATCAAGGCACAAAGCTCTGTGGCTGAGACTGTAGAACTGCACACCCATATGGTGCATGACGGTGTGATGATGATGCGTCAGGTGCCTGAGATCCAGATACCAGGCAATGGCTCTGTCAAACTACAGCCTGGTGGTTTCCATGTGATGCTGATCGGCCTGAAACAGCAGCTGAAAGAGGGCGAGAAGATTCGTGTCAAACTGCACTTCAGCAACGGTTCCATGAGCACTGTCGAACTGCCTGTGAAAAAAGTACAAATGGGCATGAAGCATCAGCACTGATATCACTACTGTTAAGCCTCGCTTAAACGGTCTTCCTATACCAAACCAGATAAGTAGTTGTAGGTTGGAAAAGCCGCAAGGCGCCTTCCGACAATTATCCGATATCGGAGTCAGTGTCGGATGGCGCTTCGCTTATCCGACCTACTCTGATATTAAGAAACTTATCGGGAATGGTATTAATAGTCAGAAACCCCCTCATGAGTGAGCAAACGTCATATAAAAAAGCCCCGGTGTATTCAATCAATACACCGGGGCTTTCTCCCTCTGCCAGATTAGCTCTGGACTTTAAACCGCGTCTGCACCGCTCTCGCCGGTACGGATACGAATCACCTGCTCCAGCGGTGACACAAAAATCTTACCGTCGCCGATCTTACCCGTGTTCGCCACTTTAGTGATCGCATCAATCACCTGATCAACGATGTCATCACCCACCGCGATCTCCAGTTTTACTTTAGGCAGAAAATCTACCACGTACTCCGCACCACGATACAGCTCGGTGTGACCTTTCTGACGGCCAAAACCTTTTACTTCTGTCACTGTGATGCCCTGAACGCCAATCTCAGACAGAGACTCACGTACATCATCCAGTTTAAAAGGTTTAATAATGGCAGTAACCAGTTTCATTATTATGCTCCTGTGCAAACGGCAACCCCATTTGGGTTATCGCTAGAATAGTATCCATCGTTTTAATCTGTGTATAGCATACTGCGATAACCGGCAATAAAAAAGGGCACCCTTAGGGTGCCCAATCAGTGAGGTCATGCCTCTATTCTATCGGTAAGATAGTTTTTCTAGGTAGATCTTATTTGTTAGTGAACTCTGGGTAAGCTTCCAGACCACACTCAGCAATATCAACACCGTCGTACTCTTCTTCTTCCGATACACGGATACCGATCACCGCTTTCAGTACACCCCATACCACCAGGCTTGCTACGAATACCCAGCCGAAGATTGAAACGATACCCAGCAGCTGTGCAGCGAACGTTGCATCAGTGTTGCTCAGAGGTACAGCCAGCAGACCCCAGATACCCACTACACCGTGTACAGAGATCGCACCTACTGGATCATCGATACGCAGCTTGTCCAGGAAGACAATGGAGAACACTACCAGGATACCGCCCACAGCGCCGATCATGGTTGAAGCGAAAGCGCTTGGAGACAGAGGGTCAGCCGTGATCGCAACCAGACCTGCCAGAGCACCGTTCAGTACCATCGTCAGATCAGCCTTACGGAACCACAGGCGAGCCAGGATCAGAGCCGCAATCGCACCGCCAGCAGCACCCGCATTCGTATTAACAAAGACTTGTGCAACCGCGTTAGCTTCACCTACATCAGACAGTTTTAGCTCGGAACCACCGTTGAAGCCGAACCAACCCATCCACAGGATGAAAGTACCCAGAGTCGCCAGAGGCATGTTACTACCAGGAATCGCATGTACTTCACCGTTAGGACCGTATTTACCCTTACGAGCACCCAGCATCAGTACGCCCGCCAGCGCTGCTGCAGCACCTGCCATGTGAACGATACCGGAGCCTGCAAAGTCAGAGAAACCTGCTTCACTCAGGAAGCCGCCACCCCATGTCCAGTAACCAGACGTTGGGTAGATAACACCCGTCATTACCACAGCGAAAGCCAGGAAAGCCCACAGTTTCATACGCTCAGCAACCGCACCAGACACGATAGACATAGAGGTCGCTACGAATACCACCTGGAAGAAGAAATCCGAACGAGCAGAGTAGTAAGGCGCATCCTCGCCACCGGCCAGTACGGCTTCAGTGGTGTTTTCATCGCCAATCAGGAAACCCAGGTTTGGCAGAATGCCACCGGAATCACTGCTGTACATGATGTAGTAACCACACAGCAGGTACATGGTACAGGCGATTGCATACAGTGCGATGTTCTTGGTCAGAATCTCAGTGGTGTTCTTAGCACGAACCAGACCGGCTTCCAGCATGGCAAAACCTGCTGCCATCCACATGACCAGCGCACCACAAATCAGGAAATAAAAGGTGTCAAGCGCATACTTGACTTGAACTAGATCTTCCATTGGAAAGGCCCTCCAAAGGCGGAAAAATTTTTAGTTAAACAGCACTCTTGCTGTTTACTTAAATAGCGTCAGTACCGCGCTCGCCGGTACGAATACGAACAATCTCTTCCAGTGCAGTAATAAAGATCTTGCCATCACCAATCTTGCCGGTATTGGCTGCACCGGTAACTGCTTCAACCACCTGATCAACCTGATCATCAGAAACAGCCACTTCCAGTTTTACTTTTGGCAGAAAATCCACCACATACTCCGCGCCGCGATACAGCTCGGTGTGGCCCTTCTGACGGCCAAATCCTTTCACTTCTGTAACCGTGATACCTTGAATACCAATATCTGATAAGGCTTCACGCACATCGTCCAGTTTGAACGGTTTGATGACTGCTGTGACCAGTTTCATTGGTTTACCCCTACACGAAAAAATCGTGACTCAATTAAATTAAAGTGTTCCTTAAAAATCTGTGGCTATTTACGGTGCATCACCTTTCAGCCAGCTTGCTATAGGTTTTGCATAGCTTGTGCCAACCAAAAAAACTTATTGTTTTTCATATGGTTAATAGTTTTTCACTGCATTTAGTGTTTAAAAAAACTATAAACGGAGCCAAAAGAGTGCACTGCGAAAAACCCTTGCCCCAGCAAATGCACCACTTTTGTGCAATTCAAACGCACCACAAAACAACGACCTTTTTTCGAGCATCCGATAGGCCCAACGCTCAAAAATAGCAGGGCTGAACTCCACACAAAGAAGCGGAAAATCCGTGCATTAACCTTATAAAAAGTGTGAGGTCACCTAACAGCGTCCAGCCAAAACAACCGTAACAAAGAGGCAATCCAGCAATAAAACAAGTACTATAGGGCGCAAATTAATTAGCGTTAGAAACAGGTCTTGCCATGTTAAAACCCGAAATGATTTCTGAGTTCACCCGTCAAATGAGCGAAAAACTGGGTGACAAAGGGTTACCCGGAGAAGCTGAACTGAAACGCCAGGTACAGTTGATCGCTGAAAACGCATTCAGCAAACTGAACCTGGTCACACGGGAAGAGTTTGATATTCAAAGTGAGATTCTGCTGCGCACCCGTAGCAAGGTGGATCAACTGGAAAAGCAAGTGAAAGAGATGGAAGCCGCTATTGCAAAACTGAGCAACTAACAACACGCCAGATAAAACCGTATCCACCCTCGCCTTGTCCGCTCAGATACACAGCCCACCCCTGCAGGATTCGTTCAATATAGATACAAATCAAAGTGGGCTGAACTTTTAATGCAGAAACTCACATATCCACCTTGAAGGCGTCATATATTGGAACTACGCTTGATTTTAATCCTGTAAAACACAGTTAACAGATACATACCCCAGCGATACCGGGCAGGATGCCCACCTTACCTTTAGCAAGGTGAGCCAGCCATCAACAGGGAAGTTTGCCATGACTCTAGCCGTACTCTACAGCCGCGCCTCTGTCGGCATCGACGCCCCGGAAGTGCGCATCGAAGTGCATCTCACCAACGGCCTACCTGGTTTAGCCATTGTTGGCATGCCCGAAACCGCCGTACGTGAAAGCAAGGACAGAGTCCGTAGCGCCCTGATTAACGCCGGTTTCGAGTATCCTCAACGCCGTATCACAGTTAATCTGGCTCCAGCGGATCTCCCCAAAGAAGGCGGGCGTTACGATCTGGCCATTGCCCTGGGGGTCTTAGCCGCTTCCAACCAGATCCCCGTCGATCAGCTGGCAGACTTTGAGTGTTACGGCGAACTTTCACTATCAGCCGAACTCAGGCCGGTATCCGGTATTCTGCCTGCCGCTCTGGCCTGCGCCCGCATTGGGCGCAAGATGCTCGTGCCAGGTCATAACGCCAGCGAAGCCTGCCTGCCACAGGACAATCAGGTCTTTACCGCCGACCATCTGCTGAAAGTCACTGCAGCCTTACACGGCCAGCAACAGCTGCCACAGGCTCAACTTCATCCAGAGCAGAGACAGCATCAACTTTTAAATATGCTTGATCTTATGGATGTTAAAGGCCAATTTCAGGCCAGAAGAGCCTTAGAGATCGCCGCCGCAGGACAGCACCATCTGCTCTTAGTCGGCCCACCGGGCACAGGAAAAACCCTATTAGCCAGCCGCCTGCCGGGTATCTTACCGGCCATGACCGAACAGGATGCCCTAGAAGTGATGGCGCTATCCTCCATCACCGGACGCTTTGATATGGAAGAGTGGGGCCAGCGGCCTTTTAGAAGCCCACACCACACAGCCTCTGGCGTAGCATTAGTCGGAGGAGGCGCACGACCGAAACCCGGTGAGATCAGCCTGGCCCATAATGGCGTCTTGTTTTTAGACGAACTGCCCGAATACGATCGCCGCGTATTGGAAGTGCTGCGTGAACCCCTGGAATCCGGCGAGATTCATATCTCCCGCGCCAATCAACAGGTTAAGTATCCCAGTAAATTCCAGTTAGTCGCCGCCATGAACCCCTGCCCCTGCGGCTATTTTGGTGATAGCCTGAGATCCTGTCGTTGTAGCGCCAAACAAGTGAAAAACTACCAAAGCCGTTTATCTGGCCCTTTACTGGATCGTATCGACCTGCAAGTCGCCGTTACCAGCCTGCCACCGGAGCAGCTCGCCAGCGTCAGCCCCGGTGAAGCCAGCTCGGTAGTCCAGGCAAGAGTCACCCAGGCCCACCAGAAACAACTCAGCCGAGCCGGTAAAAGCAATGCCCATCTTACTGGCAGAGAACTGGATCAACTAATACAACTGCAACCCAATGCCAGCCAACTCCTACAACAAGCCATGGAACAACTGGGCCTGTCGCCGCGCAGTTATCACCGCATCCTAAAAGTGGCTCGTACTATTGCAGATCTAGCAAACGAGGAGCAAGTAGGCGTTTCAGCCGTGTCTGAAGCCTTAGGCCTCAGACAACTGGATCGTTATATGCAACAGGTGGGGTAAAATTTGAGATATCCTGAGGCCAGACACTGTCTGTCTTATAACCCTCCGATGATCTATTATACTAAACCAGATAAGTTGTTGTAGGTTGGAAAAGCCGCAAGGCGCCTTCCGACAATCATCCGGTATCGGAGTCAGTGTCGGATGGCGCTTCGCTTATCCGACCTACTCTGATATCAAGAAACTTATCGGGAATAGTATTATTCGGCCCCTGCAAGATCGCAACAAAGCAGATTTTAGCTTTGAGAAGACAATACTCATCAACCAAACCGATCAAGCTGTTTCATAGCCTCCAGCAAAAACGCCCTCTGCTTCTCAGACAAAGCCGGGCAATATCCTTGCTCCAGATAATAGCCACTCACACTATCACTCTGCTGCCAGTCAAAAGTAGGTAAGGGTTTCTGTCGCAGTAGCTGATCCATAATCAGAAAGCTGTACCAGTCCACCAAGGGGGTAATATAGCCTTCCCCTCTTTGCAGTGACGGCGGGGAATAAGATGGACTAAAACTGCGCCAGGGTTGTTGCGAGATCAGGCTACCGGCGCGACCGGCACTGCCCCAATCTATTAGTGAGAGTCTTTGGCTTTTATGGCACCAGATCAGGTTGGCTGGTTTGATATCACTATGTACAACACCTTGTTGGTGGCTGTGTTGTAGCGCCGCAAACAGGTCGGAAATAATCGCCCGATAGTCACTACGGTTAATCTGATTCGAGCGAATCAGCTGATTAAGAGGCTGGCCGGGCACTTCGTGGGTTATCAGCCAGATGGGTGAACGAGAACAAGAGTGCTGAGAATGGGAGTGACGGGAATGAGAGTGTGCCGTATCGTTTGAAGCGGCGATTATATCAGGCAGATAATGACCCGATAAGCGTTGTAACCAGTACACTTCATTATTCAGCAGTTGCCGCTGAATGCTTTCTTCTGCGAACTTCAGATAGTGCCATTGGCTGGTCGCCTTGTGCCTGAGTCGCCAGACACAAGGGCTGATCTGACAGACCTCTGCGTAGTGATCCCATCGCTCGGATAAGAGTACAGGCAGAGACACTGTCAATGACATCAGATGCTTCCAGGCAGTTTCAGCTGATCAAAAAAACCTTTTACGAAAGGATTATGATCACCATCCACCCGTAGCAACACTTTTGCCGATGACTCGCCATAGTGTGCGGTCAGCTGACTGATCGCCCGCTCCTGAGTGGGCTGACCGTTTAAGTCCTGCGCCAACCGGAACCAGCTCCAGATACCTGGATAAGTTTGCTGAGACTGACTGGCATCGAGGTTTTTCAGACGTACATTCAGGTCCCAGGCCTCACTACCGGATATAGGCCAGCTAATATTTGTCCACAGGGATGGGCCATTACGGTAGCTGTAGATAACACGATCACTGGCGATTGAGAACTCCGTCAGCTGAGGTGTCATCTGCTGAGCCCGTACCGCGAATTTAAGCCCAAAAGTTTCAGCAATAAAGAAGGCGGATTGTATATCCGACACCGCTTCCATCGAGCGCCAGAAACCGGCGTTCAAACTCATGAAACGCCCAGGTAAAAAGCTGAGCAATACCGGATTACTGTTCTCACTGGCACTGAAATAGACCAGATACTGATTCGCAAAATCAGCCACTCTGCCTTTTGGAGCAAAGAAATCTTCAAAGGCTTTCAGGCTGACATCCATTGCAGACTGTTGGTTGAAGGGGTAGAAGCTGGCAATCTGGGCGTTATAGTGATCCAGCACATTACGCTGCCAGTCACGGTTAATCAGTGCCCGGATATCCTGCATCGCCAGGCTGTTCACCTGTTCGGACAATCCGGTCAGAATCGTGCGTAAGAGAGGACTCTGGTAGTTATCCGCCAGTGTCAGCGTACGCTCCAGAGGGCTGATGCTGGTTGCTTCGGCTAACTGAGTCAGGAAGTATTGCCCCCGGGATGCTTCGCCGGAGGCTTTTTTCAGCCACTCCTGAATCTGTATCAACTGGTTCAATGCAAGATCAAGACGGGTCAGACCGCTTTCATCCGCTTTAATCAGGTTATGATACGGCTCAAACGATTGTCTGATACCTTCTGCAACCCGATGGGCATTTTCCTGACGCTCTTCCGCCAGACGAGCCTGTTTGTCAGCTTCCTGCTGATCCGCATGCTTGGCAACCTTACTCGCTTTTCCCTTCAGCTTAACGCCAGCTTTCTTATCCTCTTCTGATTCGGCCTGAGCTATTTCAGCATCCGGGTTGGTATGATATGACACCAAACGATAAAAGCGCTTCAGCGGAGAAAAGACAGGATCACTCAACAGTGTCAGTTGCTGATGAGTGCTGGCCCAATTATCCGGCGACTGCCACTGCACCCCGGTTACCAGACGCTGCCAGTAAGCGGTATAGTCATCGATATAGCGCTGTTTCAGTTTACGGTTGATCCGGTTCAGCTCATTTTCATTGCTGATACGATCAATCACCCCTTCATATTCCTTCAGAGCTTCCTGCGCCAGCTGAAAACCCGTACGCTGCATCAACTCCCGGAAACCTTCATGGGTAAAGATATAGGGAATCATATAAGCGCCAGCCGCTTCATCAAATGCCAGCGTCTGACGGTAGTGCTGTCCCAGGCGTTCACGCATATCCAAACGCTCACTGAAGCCCGGTTGCTGCAGAATATGCTGATACAGAAGATCACTGATATCTTCTGTGGACAGGCGGTTTCTGACCAGCTCAACCAGAGGCTCATTATTCGCCGGAGGTACAACACCCGGTTTTAGCAAATCAGCAGCCAACTGACGAAAGTGCTCCAGTGTATCCGGGTCACCCTGCCCTTCTTCCTGCATGAAGTGGGTATAGTACTCCATCAGGGCATCGTTACTTTCCCGATCAGGGCTGAACAATAACTGCTGAAGATTAAACAGCTCCAGAGTTTTTACACGATCTTCCAGCTTGTTATAGACATATAAGTCCTTCATCAGATAGTCCCGCAGCACAATCAGCAGAATCTCTTTCAGCTCTGTCTGATAAGCCGCATAAGCGGGATGTCGGATACTTGGGTCAGGTAACCAGGACAGGACATACCAAGGCGGTTCTTCACTATAGATCAGGCTGACATTTCGCAGTTCGCTCAAACTGAAGATCGGTGATGCCAGATCATCGGTATCCGGTGGGTTCTCAGCCAGTTGGCGTTTGTAGCTTTCAGCCTGAGCTAATGCCCGGTCATCCAGCCCATGGAAATAATCAAAGTTGGCTTTCAGCAACCATAGGAAGCACAGGAAGAGCATGATCAAGCCGCTGGTCCAGGTAAACTTCATCACCCGATACAGACCTTCCCGGGTGGTATTTACCCCAACCAGGAAGCGCTCACTGAGGATATCCCGGCGCAACAACCGCTTGGCAAACAGGCCCCGGCCATGCACCTGAGCCTCACGTCCCTTGACTCGGTTCTGCTCCAGATCCGATGCGAGGTGCTGACTCAGAGGATCAACCGGCACGCTTTCCTTGTGAGTACTGGTAAAGAAGTAGCCCCGGAAATTCAGTGCGGTTTCTTCAAACTGATTATCCAGAAACAGGATTGAGAAATACTGCCCCAGCTCTGATTTCAACAGACCAAACTGGAAGGGTGCAGCCAACACAGAGGAGCGAAAATCCGCATTCAACTGCAATTTCAGCCCGGCACTGATCTGCTGTGTCATGGTGGCCTGTAACTGGTCAAACGATTGCTCAAACCACTGGCTGTCGTAACCGGGTTTATCCTGCACCGGCATCATGGCACCAAACGGCTCTTCCTGACGATGCTCATCCAGTACTGCAAAACTCTCACTGAAATCCGTCAGATCTGCCATACGGGTCAACAGGTTGTAAATCGGCAGATTAACACCCAGTTGTTTATTCAGAGCCTGCAACACCAGCTTCTGTTGACGCGCCAGAGCATCCAGCGCTGTTTGCTGAGTGGTTAACAGCGTTCTTACAGGCGTTGCAAGCAGCACCCCATTAGCCGCCTGACGCGGACGATAAGATTTCAGTTTTTTCAGCACCGTCTGCACACAGGCTTCTGTACCCGCATCCTGCCAATGATCCGGCAGGCTGACCAGCACTGCAAACTCACTGATCCAGAAATGTACGGGTAAATCATGGTCAGTACGATCATCCAACATCAGGGGCTCCATACCCATCTGACGCAACAGATGATCATCATCGGCCATCGACTGACTGTGTATGACAAAATACCAGGGGATCTGATACGGATCACTTTGACGGGGCTTTAGCTGACGCCAGCAAACATTAAACAGCGCCGCCGTGCGTTTCTGCTGCTGAGCGATACGTTGTTTCTGTCGTAACACCTCTTCCGAGGGCTGATTACGCAACTGCCTTAAACGCAACAACCGTATACCAAAGCTGAGCAATGCAGCAATCAACAGGGATATACCTGCACTTAACACCGGCAACCAGAGCGGCTGCCACTGCCACCACTCAAGCCAGAAACTACCCGCCCAAAACAGGGCAGACAGCACCAGCATCAGGAGAACAAATGGCCAGTAAGCCAGTTTTATCTTTTCCATCGAACTTACCTGCACATTAATTCAGAAACAGAAAGGCGTCGCTAACACCCAATGACCGGGCCTGGGTGACCAGTGTGTTACCGTGCTGACGGCTATCCGCGACAATAATCACCCGATAGCGGTTCTTCCAGGCTCTGACCTCTGCTCCCAGAGAGTCCAGCTGATTGTCCTGAATAAATTGCTCGCCTTGGCTCAGGTTATTAACAGTGGCCAGTTGTACGGTCCACTCCCGCTGACCGGAAGAAGCCGAAGACGCCTCTGTCTGTGCTTGTTCTGCTCCAGACTCAGATCCGGTCTTCTGACTATTCGCGGCAGGTAAACGACCATAGGTCTGTACGGCAAGACTCATCTCTTCATCGGTACTGGTATAGGTCACCACACGATCATCATCCTGACTCAGGTAAGACTGGCTGAATTCGGACAAGCCAATAAAATCACGGGCCCGCTGCTCCAGAGTGGCCTGATACCAGTAGCGGGTAGCCCCCCAGGCGAGAGCAATCGCGACCAGAAACAACAACAGCTGACGCAGAAAATGAGCTGGGCGGGCGGGCAGATGCTTTTTCCCAGGCTGCTTAACCTGAGTCTGACACTGAATACCAACAGCCGGACGTGCCTGAAAAATCACGCGCTCCAGTTGATGGGTCAGCTGTTCAAGATCCTTGCGGCCACTTTGACGATACTGGCCTCTAAAACCCAGACGAATAAAAATATAGATCAGCTCAACCAGATCCAGCAGTAGCTTCGGCTGAGATAACGCCTTTTCAGCCAACCAGTAAAACTGCTCGCCGCCGTTACGCACACCAAACAGCTCACTGACAAATGTCTGGTTCTCCCAACCGCTGTTTTCCGCCCAGTCGCTGTGCAGAATTAACTCATCCAGCACAATACTGAACAGAAAGCAGGTCTTATCCGCTACAGAAGGAGGGTAATCATAGCGTCCGATACGCTGTTTAAGATCCGTAATTTTTCGGATAACCCCCTGACGAAAACGATACAGGTCATCAGGCTCCGACATGTTGTGGATGCTGGCACACAAGCCCAGCAACTCCGCACTGGCATTAATCAGATTATTATCGTGATAACTGAAGCCCTGCAGAAAGCTCTGATTCAACAGTTCATGCTTCAGTACTGCAGAACCCGATAAGGGGATATCGTGTCCTGCCACCTCAGCCGATCGGTTATCCGGCTCCGACTGATTAATAGCCACAGTCGCTTCGTCAAGGTAATCCATATTCATGATGACTATCCCAGCGCGTACAGTTTCAGATCCAGATCCGGCAAGCGGCTATCCACATGGAGCGCAAGAGGTTCCCGTTTTTCCACCATACTGGCCCAGTAAGCATGGCGGGTATCGATCTCGATATAGCAAACATCCGGTTGAGGTTTCAGCTCACCTGGTGCCACAGGTAAAGCGGTCAGAGGTACCGCTGACAAACCATTGCGCACCACATCAGCAATCTGACTCAATCCGCATAACTTACAGGCCGATGGGAATAACTGTGCCAGGCTGGCCGTACCTATGGATGACTGTACACACAGCACAAAACGCTGATCACGCATGCTATGCAGCTCAGGAATCATCAGACGCAGTAAACGACGCTTCTCAAACAACCCTGTATCCCAGTCGTACTCTTTCACACTATCACTCTGTACCAGAGATAGCTGTTCACGCAGACGACTGAACAGAGGATTAAACGCTGCTTTCATGTTATGGCTTTGCAAGACCGGGCCAGGCTCAGCCATCGCTGGCTCAAAACTGGCCAGCTCCGCAGACATAACATTCAGCTGTTGATAAATCTCCCAGGTGCTGGTTTGAGGGGTTTCCAGAGTGTTATGAATCCAGGGAATCCAACGATTCAGCGTCTGCAGCCAGAGGTACTCCCGCATCAGCGTCTGTTCACTCTTACGATCCATGCCATTATTGATACGCTGCATCACCATACGCGCCCGGTTTTCGGTCAATACCTGCAGCTCCTTCATACGCTCTGTCAGCAAAGCGGAAGCCTGATACTGAATCGCAGCCGGAATAAAACTATGATCCAGCACAACCGCCCCGCTATCATGGCACTCCAGTACCCTGGCGACAGGAATAGTGCACAGCCCCGTCGTGTCTTCGCCTGCCATAATCAAACGGGCATTAACCTGGGCAACAGGAATATCTACTGCATTATTCCCTGCCTGACTGGCATCAAACAAAGAGAGGTTTTCCTGGAAATAACGCAGATTTTCCGCCTGTTCGCCGTACTCCACCTCACCATCAATCGCCAATGGGACCGCCAGCATGATATCGGTTTCCAGCGTGGCTGCAGGCACTTCAAGAATCAACTCCCTGTCATTTTCAAAATAGGTGCCATCCGGGAAAATACCTTTACAGCTGGTAATGGCAAATTTCCCTATTTTCAGCCGTTCCCGATCAATTTGCAGTTCACTGCAGCCGTATATCTGATTACCCCGGGCAGCGGCAATATAACGCTCAATATAATGGTAATAATGGCGGTCTTGTTGCTGAAAATGCTGGGGAGCGATGAACATACCTTCGCTCCAAACTACTTTGCGATGTCGTCTCACGTCTTTCCCCTAAAAAATCTGCCACCAGGCTTTGTCTTCATATTGTTCAATACTAATCTTCAGTCCATTCAGGTTGATCCGAATAATTTGATCTTCCTGATCGGACTGGTCCGGTAACAGTGTGATCACCGCTTTACTCTCAGCGTCGGTGTAATTGGCAAACTCAGCAAACACACCGAGATAGCGACTACCCGGCTGAAGGTCCAGCTCAACCGGATGCTCTCCCTGAGCCAGTGGCTGCAAGTTGAGTACGTCGATCAAGGCATTACCCAGGGTATCCCGGTCTTTATTGTAGAGATCCAGAAAGCTGGCATTTTTGAACTGACCCGTCTCACTTAACTGGTAGATCCTGATGACAACAGGATGGGCCGAACCGGTACCATAAGGATTAACGTTATCTGCAATATCAAGCGTCACAGTAAATGGATATGGCAGGGGTTGTTCCGGCTGAGATGAACAGCCTGATACCAGAACCGTCATCAGTGTCAGAAGGCTCAGAAACCTCATTGACCTTTTCCTCGTAACTCTTCAATAAACAGGGCCGCAAACTGGCGGTGATATTCTTTGCGCTGTAACTTCTGGCTGAACTGCTTGCGATATAAGCGCCAGTATTTTTTATCTTTATTACCCCAACCGGAAATATAATCCCGGAACATCTCCTCCTGACCGGCAGGGTCCAGCTCTTCAAGAAAGCGGCTCAGTGCCCGCTCGATACAGTCCATCAGACGGTCGTGGCTATATTGTTCACTCTGCACCTGACGTTGCTTATCGATCAGCTGATTCAGCTGACTCAGGCTGTCCCGAATCAGTTGCTGATCCGCCTGCAAGTCAGCTCCCGACTCCAGTGTCAGGCTGCGTGGTGATACCTGACCTGAAGATGGCCGACCCGAAGGCCCACCGGTCAATGATGGGCCAGAGTTCAAATCAGCCCCAGTCATCTCCAGCTCATAATCATCATCAAATGGGTCATAGCCCACATGATCGTCCTGCATCACTTTATCGTGAGAAAAGGTGCTCAGCGGCTCGTTATCGGCAATGATCACTTCATCATCGTCATAACGATTCCCCCACTGCTGTTCCTCTTTTTTCAGATCATCCATGGAAAAAACCGGTTCTGAACGCACAGCTTCCGGCTGGTCATCATCCCAAGGAGCCGCCTCTTTTGGGATAGAGAACAGAGACTGCATATCACTGACCAGTAACACATAGTCCCCCAGACGCAGCAGATCGCCATCATTAATCGCCTGACGCTGCCCATTGCCTAAGCAGCGATTATTCACAAACAGACCATTCATGCTGCGATCAGTGACATAGTACTGACCTTTATCATCCCGGCTGATTTCAGCATGAATTCGGGATAACTGGCGCTGAAAGTCAGGCAGCTGAATATTACAGTCGTAGGAGCGACCTATAGTGCCACCGGCATCAGGCAGACTGAGTTGACGACTGCCAACCTGCTCATTTTCGGGAGTTTCAACTAACTGTATGCTGATCGACATAATTAACCCTGCTTACAGCGTCTTAAGGCCTGATTAAAGCGATCCAGAAAGCCCGGATTCTCCTTCAGGAAGTTTTTGGAAAAATGCACGTTCAGATCCTGGGTTCTGATAGGCACTCTACGAAAATAATCCGTAGGAATGCCCAACTGCTTCATATAATGCTCAAACACCAATTCATACTCCAGCGCCACATCGATCTCCCCTTGCCAGAGCATCTTCAGCAGGGCTTCAGCATCCCTGGGTTTCTTAATGACGTTGTATCCATTCTTCTTAAGAAACAACCACTTACTGGTATTAAACTTAGCGCCAAAACGGGCTTTATATTTTGATGATTCATCGTTGGCATTCAGATTCACCCCAGGATTAAAATACCAGGACAGATCTTCTGAGATCACGGCTTCCGACATCGTGGCATAACGGGCGCGGGCTGAATTTTTTGACCCCGCAAAGAAACCATCCATTTTTCCTGTTTCAACCAATAGCTGAGCTTTATCCCAACGCATCATATTCAGCTCATAAGGCTGCTGCATGCGACGGAACGTGCACTGCACGCGCTCCAGAGCAATACCGCCCATCACACCATCATCCAGAGTCTGGTACGGAGGCCATAACTGAGTAGCCAATCTGACCCGGTCCAGGCCATAAGAGGGCGTACCTGCCAGCAGCAGGCAGCCAGAAAGTAAACCGGTCAGCCAGAGTTTAGATTTTTCTATGATCATGGTGGTCACAAGGTTCCGGGTTGTCGTATCTTCTGTTCAGTATGAATGCCTTGTTCAATCATCCGGCCTGTTATTCTGCAAACCGGATGATTGTCACAGCGAAAGCACCTGTTTCAAGACAAGGCTCAAATCCACATCTACTGAATATCCAGGGCTATTTCACCATTAGCCACGCCAATATGTACACGGCTGATCGGCTCACCTTCACTCAGACGGGCGATACACTCTTCCGCCAGTTTTGGCATCAGGGTGCGATTGATAATCTGCTCAACCGCACGGCCACCTGTGGTTGGATCGGTATTACGGCCGACAATAAACTCAACCAGAGCATCATCCCACTCAAAGCTGGCATGATACTGCTCATCCAGTTTCTTGCGAATCCGGTTCAGGCTGATCTGTGTAATCTGGCCCAGCTCATCATTGTTCAGAGGATAATAAGGGATCACAGTGGCACGACCGAGGAAGGCCGGTTTAAAGAAATTCTGCAGTTCCGGGCGAATACGCTCTACCAGATCATTATTCTCAGGGCGCTCTTCACTCTCCTCACACACATCACAGATCGCCTGATCCGCCGCATTGGAGGTCATGATAATAATGGTGTTACGGAAATCCACCGTGCGACCTTCACTGTCTTTGATATGTCCCTTATCAAAAATCTGATAGAAGAGATCATGAATACCCGGATGGGCTTTTTCCATCTCATCCAGCAGCAGTACCGAGTAAGGGTTACGACGAATCGCTTCGGTCAGCACACCGCCTTCACCAAAACCGACATAACCTGCCGGGGAGCCCAGCAGCATGGAGATTTTGTGTTCCTCCTTAAACTCCGTCATATTGATCACTGTCAGGTTATCACCGCCACCAAATACCTGATCGGCCAGCGCCATAGCCGTTTCGGTTTTACCGACACCACTGGGGCCACACATCAGGAACACGCCCACCGGCTTACGGCTATCGGTCAGACCGGCACGGGAGATACGGATACTCTTACACAGCTCACTGATCGCCGTTTTCTGGCCAATCACCCGCTTATGCAGGCTGTCTTCCAGCGTCAGCAGTTTAGTAATTTCATCTTTGATCATGCTGCCCGCTGGAATCCCCGTCCAACTGGAGATCACGCTGGCAATGGTCTGCTGATCCACCAGGGCATGTACCAGTGGCTCATCCCCCTGCACCTGCTGTAACTGATCCAACAGCGCCAGTAACTGAGCTTGTTTCGCCGGGTCGATACTGTTATCTGCATGCTCCTGCTGCAGCGTAGCTTTCAGCTCACGAATCTGCTCAACCAGCTGTTGCTCCTGCTCCCAGCGATTAGTGCAACTTTCCAGTTCGGTGGTCAGCTCATTGATTTTTTCCTGCAGCGCACTGATCACATCTGCGCCTTCAGTGAACAGCGCCTGCTCCGCTTCCATCGCCGCCAGCTCGCTTTCGATATAGTGAATGCGCTGCTCCAGCTGTTCGATCTGTTCAGGTTTAGCGCCCTGAGTCAGAGCGATACGGGCACAGGCGGTATCCATCAGGCTGATCGCTTTATCCGGCAGCTGACGGGATGGCAGGTAACGAATGGACAGATTCACGGCGGCTTCAATGGCTTCATCTTTAATAAAGACGCCATGGTGCTCACTCAGAGACTCCGACACACCACGCAGCATCTGGATCGCATCTTCTGCAGTGGGTTCTTCCACTTTGACCACCTGGAAACGGCGGGTCAGTGCAGGGTCTTTTTCGAAATACTTTTTGTACTCCGCCCAGGTCGTCGCGGCGATAGAACGGAACTCACCACGGGCCAGTGCCGGTTTTAACAGATTCGCTGCATCATTCTGACCTGCAGCGCCACCGGCACCTATCAGGGTGTGGGCTTCATCGATAAAGACGATAATCGGCACCGGTGAGTTTTTCACCTCGTTAATCACATCTTTCAGGCGATTTTCAAACCCACCTTTAATACTGGCACCGGCCTGTAACAAGCCCAGATCCAGGGAATGAATTTCAACACCCTGAATACTGGCCGGTACATTGCCCTCGGCAATACGCAGGGCTAAACCCTCAACTACTGCGGTTTTACCGACACCGGGTTCACCCACCAGAATCGGGTTGTTCTGACGCTTACGGCCCAGAATATCGATGGCTTTACGCACTTCGCCATTACGACCGGAAATGGGATCGATACGCCCTTCTCGGGCCTGTGCGGTCAGATTAACCGTATACTTGTCCAGTGCGCCACCTTCAACCGGACCGGCCGCCATAGGTGCCCCTTCGGTGCTGCTACCGGATGCCGGTGCTGAGGTTTTCAGGGCACTGATCTGAGCTTGCAACGCCTCAACGGAGAGCTGTGCAAACGCTTTGAGTGTAACCGGCTTAACGCCAAAACGATCCGGCTGATTCAGTGCCAGTACCAGATGCAGGCTGGACACCTGATAGTGACCAAAATTCACCGAGGCCAGCATCCAGGCCGATTCAATCAGTTCACTTAACTGACTGCTGATGGTTGGCTGACCTTCACTGCCTTTCGGCAGACGCTCAATCCGCTGATTCAGTTCCTGCTGCAAGCCCGAAACATCTATTTTCTGCTGATCCAACAGTTGCATAAAAGCAGCATCATTCATGGTCAGAATTTGCAGCAACCAGTGTTCCACTTCAATAGCAGGCACATTCTGATTCATAGCTGCACCGGCAGCCTGCTCCAGAGCCAGTTTCAGATCGGTGTCCAGTTTTCCTACCAGATTGCTTAACTTTACCTGTGGCATGTTCAGAGTCCTTATTGAAGGAGAATTTTTTTATATTGTTCAGGATAACGCTCAGGAGCCAGACAGTTGCCTTCCCCTAAACGAACCGCCAGTCGCCGATCAGCTGACAAACGCGGTTGGTCGATAAACTCGCGCCTGACAAAAAGGTACAGGCGCAGATCGGTGTACTCTCTCAGATAGATATGAGCCAGATCCCTCAGTCGGGAGGAAAAGTGTTCATCGCTCTGCAAACGGAAGTATTCCTGCTGATTTCTGGGTTCGACCCGTATCTCAATGCATTGCCAGCATAAGGTTGCAGTCCGCCCCAGCACGGAGCCCTGGCCCAGTTTCTGATTCTGTCCCAACTGCTGCCCCAGCCGGGTGGCCGATCCGGCAGGTAAGCGATAAATACTTTGCGGTGCGGCTTCGACATGAATCAGCAATTCAAAATATCCTGTCAGTAAGCGACGCAAACCGGTCAGGCTACGCACCTTCATCCCCAGCTGCAGCGTGTAAGGCAGATAGCTCTGTTCGGAGCGGGTTGCCAACGTATCGGTATCAGACAGGCAGGCCAGGATTCTGCGCTGAGCCAAACGAGTCAGACGGCCACTCTGGCTCTCCTGCTCCTCCCGTAACTGCAGATGTCCTTTCTCTATCGCCTGGTGCAATAACTGAAAATAACGATGGTTAAAGATGTTCAGGAATTCATCCAGCGCACGGTCTTCATCGTGCAGACTGGACAGCAGTTCCTCATGAAAATAAGCGGGCAGCACCCCCTTAACACCAGATAAGGCTTCCAGCCCCAGTCGGTAGCGAGATACAGAGCCTACCTGCTCAACGGCAGTGATCTCTCTGGCATACCCCGCTGGCATAGGCTCCGCCCAGAAGAAAATATTCTGACTAAGCTTCATCCCTCTTAACAAGCGAACGACCTGAATAAAATCAAATGTCTGCGGAGCTTGCGCCAACTGAGCTTTTAGAAGCATAACTGGCTACCATGTACCGCCGGAAAGTCATACTGATTGGCATCATTACCAAACTGACTGACATTCACCTGAATAAAACGGTCAAAGCTGCAGAACTGCTGGAAAAAGCTGTTCAGCACCTGACTTAACACCGCAAAACTACCATCCAGAGCATCAGTATCCACCGTGACCCTAACCCGGGTGCCACTGGCAAAGGTGTTCTGGCCACAGATATTCATGGTACTCACTTCCTGCTGATAACTGACCTCTCTGATCGCTTCGGCGGCCTGACACAACTGACTTTGACTGCACAGAGTCAATACATCCTTTAAAGCCGCAACCGGATCATGGGTTTGCAACAAAGACGCAAAGTTATTATTCAGCAAGGCGATAAAACGCCAGTACAGGCTGTTATCCAGAGCGGGGTAGCGGGGTGATGATGGCGTTGAAACCACTTTCATCTCACCAGGCAGGTCGATGCTTTCCAGGCTCTCAACCTCAGTGCCTTCTGCAACCAGACAGGGACTGCGGCCATTACAGCACATCAGATCCATTGCCAGCACTACACTGTCCTGGTCCGGCAGGTAATAGGGGCTACTCAGAGACAGCTCCATATGACGTTGACCATTTTGATCCCAATGCTGACGCCCCTGCCATTGCAAAGGGTTTTTACTGGCCTGATAACGGGCTTCATACAGAGGCACAACGCGGCGCTCGCTGTCTGGTAGTACTTCCCGGATCTCCTGAATACTCACCACTTCTGTTACGCTGTTATTACCGATATCGGCCACCACAGGCATGGTCAGCTGACTGAAATCATAATTCAGGGGTTCACCCTGCTGACGGAACAGGTTCAGCGCCGGAACGGTATTCAGGCTAAAGACCCGGGTATCAAACATCCGCAGAAACTCAGCGGGCAGATAACGGACATAAAAACGCAAGACCAGAGTATTATGAGCCAGCCCCTTTAACGCCTGACCGAAACGACTCAAACGAAAATATGCCGCTTTATCAGGATAGATAAAGTAATCCCTCAACAGATCATAGCCGGTGAACTGCTGCAGATAAGCCGGTAAAAACTGTAGATCAGGGTCAGCAATCCGGCTACCTAACTGATCTGTGTCTACTATCCGATAGTGCTGACCGGACTGATCACCCACAGAGATGTACTGCACTTCTTTCAGCAACAGTTCGATCAAACTGGCAGCATTGCGCTCAAAACCGCGCACATAAAAATCCAGATGCTCGACGTCCAGCTGGTTAAACAGGCCTGCCGGATCACAGCAACTCAGTTCAATCTCAATCACTCCTTCCGCATTTTTCACACCGGGCGGAGGTTCATGATTAAAAGGCGCGATTTCAGCCCTGACATCCTGAATGCGAAATGGATAGATCACCAGATCATCACAGGTGGTAAACAGGGCCTGCCGGGACTCTGACTGTTGTGTCTCGGGCAGTGGCAGAGCCAACTGGCTGCCTGCAGGTAAGATCACGGTCTCGCTCAGCTGTTCAGGATCTTCTTCCAGCTGAATGGGGCAATAGCTGGGTGCGATCTGACAATAACCCGGGTATAACAGGTTCAACAGATCCTGCAGGATATCCGGCAACTGCTCATCCAGACGCAGCTCCGTGCGAGCCGTCAGCAGAGCCATACCATCCAGCAAACGTGTGATACTGGGATCTTCGACGCTGTTCTTATTCAGCTGCAGCTGTTCGGCCTGCTCCGGGAAACGCTGAGCAAAACCTGATAATGCTTTACGGATATAAGCCAGCTCGCGCTCGTAGTAGCGCATCAATTGATCAGACAATATCCTGCCCCTCTATCTCTGCACCCTGGTCTGCCAGGCTGATATTACTGTCAAATTCCACAATACGGATGCCCTGATGAGTATTCAGCTGTGCGGTCAGGGAGAAATTAATGCGGTTACGGGTTTCGTCACGCTCAAACACCTCAACGGAAACCTGGCTCAGCCGAGGCTCAAATGCCTGCACCAGCTTACGCACATAGCGGGTAAACTCATCTTTATCCATCTGGCTGCTGATCGACTGAATACTTTCCAGGCCATAGCAGAAATTCGACTGCCGCACCTGTTTAAAGCGATGGGAAACCGGCATCAGTGGTGCTTCAGAACCAAACAGAGCACACAACTGATATTCCACAGAGCGCACCAGTTCGTCGCTGCGTTCAGTGCCCTGCTCTTTGTTTAGAAATGCGTTCCAGAAAGACATCCGATTACCTTATGATTACTTGCGGATTATCCGCTTATTAGCTGGCCAACAGGTCGGTTGAAAGCAGCATCTCGCCACAGAAATGATCAAACTGATATTGAGGTTTGATCAGCACCTCACAACTAAAACGATCCTTTTCACCGGGCAGCTCTTTAACCATTACCCGTCCCTTACTCAGCGGATACTTGGCCAGCACCTTCTCATCTGCATCGGCCACATTACTGCAATACTGATCCAGCCAGCGGCTCAGGTGAATCTCACACTCCTGAGCAGTTTGATAACTGCCCAGCATCTCCCTGATCTGCACCTTCAGATAATGGGCAATACGGCAGCTCATCAATGTCGTCTGTATCTGGCTGCTGACCTTATCCAGATCCGAATCCCCCGCATGCCAGATGGAGTGATTACCGGCAAAAAAGTATTTATTGGTTAGCGGACTATGGGATAAAGGGATAAAACCCTGATTGGAGTAAAAGCTGGCCAGATGACCAAACAGGCGGATAAAGCTTTGAGGTTGCTGATACACCGAGCGATAAGCGCCGGACTCAGGCAAATTGATCAAAGCCCCCTGATAGCGATCCTGCCAACGGGATTTAATAAAACCAAACCAACTGATACGGTTAAACTCGCGCATTACCGTGCTGGCAAAGGCAAAGGCCGCACTGCCCCAAAGCCCGGTATTTCGGCTCACCGCCGGACGTAAATCACCCGAGAAACCTTCATCCATCTCATTAAAAATAAAGCGCACCGGGTAATTCTGATACGGTTTGCGCAACTGAATATCCGGCATTGCCAGACCCAGAAAGCGTGTTGATTTAACCTGCCGCAGGCGCTGCCAGCCTTGATAGTCCGGGCCTTGCAGGATTTTTTCTATTCGATGAGTATCCGATAGCCAGTCCGCACTGTTCTCACCAAAAAAGCTATCGGATACTGACAGAATAAAAGGACATAAAACGGCCTCACCCAACTGCCCTAATAGTTCCAGTGTATAGAGATCATCGTAATCATCATCAAAATCCATCTCCATATGAACCGCATGATCGACAACAATGATATTGTAAGGCTCTCCCCCGAGAGTATTCAGTTCACGATTGCCGATGGTGTTATAAAGCACAGAACTTCGGGTCGTATTCGCCGTATTCAGGTCGTAGGAGATCTCCTGCCAGCTGATATCTATCATACGGATACGAATACGCTGAAAGCTGACGGGAAGACAGGCCAGTTCGTGCAGGTTACGCCAGCGGGCTTCCAGAGCCTGAAAATCATCAGCATGCATGATATGGGATAACTGGCGGGACAACGCCTGATCCAGCTGCGCGATCATACGCACCAGAAAGCGCTTAAGCTGCTGCGGGTCGGCCAGAATATCGGGGTTTAACTGTCTGATCAGTTCAAGCGCCTGAAGCAAATAGTCGCTGTCAGCCGCGTCCAGTTCATTAAATTGCTGTTGCCAGTCCTGATCAAACATCGTTGGAGCGTCCTGAGAGTCATCAGGCAAGCATCCACGGACAAAAGTGGACGCTTGCCTTTGCTTACCTTAATCCAGGGAGGGTTAAGAGATTAGCCTGGGATCTTGGTTACCATACGTACTGAAGTCGTCAGCTCTTCCAGCTGTAACCATGGACGCAGGTGAGCCACAGCAGAGTAAGCACCCGGACGGCCCGGTTGCTCCACAACTTCAATGCGGGATTCGCACAAAGGTGTTTTCGAACGCTCAGCATTACCCATGGCACCGGAATTGGTGTACTGATCGATCCAGGACTGGAGTTCACGCTGAATATCCGGCGCTTCCAGGTTGGAGCCCAGCTTGTCACGCCCCATCACTTTCAGGTAATGGGCGATACGGCTACTGGCCATGATATAAGGCAGGCGCGCCGAGATAGCCGCATTACTGGTGGCATCTGGATCAGTATAGGTCTTAGGACGCTGTGTCGTCTGACCACCGATAAATACGCCATAGTTGGTGTTTTTATAGTGCACCAAAGGCAGGAAGCCCAGATCACTCAGCTCTTTTTCACGCTCATCGGTCAGATTCACTTCAACCGGACACTGCTGCTGAATATCGCCAGCCTCAGACAGATATGTCAGATTAGGCAGATTCTCAACCTTACCGCCATTGTCCAGACCGCGAATGGCGGTACACCAGCCATAGGCTGTGTACGCCTGAGTCATTTTCAGACCCAGCTCATACGCCGCATTAGACCAGACCAGCTGACTATTATCTTTTGGACAAGGGTTACCATCGGCATCCGTGGCTAACTCTTCATAGTTAAAAGCGTTGGTACCCAGACCCTTTGCACCGTAAGGCAGACGCGCCATGGTTTGCGGCAGCGTCAGCGTCACATAACGGGCATCATCACTGTCACGGAAGGCATTCCAGGCTGCATACGTTGGAGAATCGAAACCCGCTGCAACCGGCTTACCCTCATCAAAGGTTTCAAAGGTGTTGTATTCGAACATTTCCGGATTTGCCGCGGCAATAAAAGGCGCATGGCTGGCTGCAGCCACTTCACCCATATAGCGCATCAGAGCGACATCTTCATCCTTATGGGAGAAGGTATAGTCGCCCAGTAACAGGCCATAAGGCTGCCCACCCGCTGTACCAAACTCTTTCTGGTACAACGCATCAAACAGCGGGCTACGATCAATAGCTGGCGCATCTTCAAACTGGTCCAGCAGCTCCTCTTTCTGGAAATCAACCAGTTTGATTTTCAGACTTGGGCCCAGCTCGCTCTCTTTAACCAGCTTATTCAGACCGCGCCAGGAACCCTCCAGACGCTGAAACTCATCCTGCTGCATAATTTCAGACAACTGACGGGACATCTGCTTGTCGATCTCAGCAATGGCTTTTTCGATGGTTGTTGTGACGTTCTTGTCCCAAACCACGGTGCCATCCAGAGCCTGCTCCGCCAGAACAGAAAACAGCTCCTTGGTTGTATCAGCCGGAGTTTGGGTTGTCGCAGCAATCGCACGATCCAGAAAACTCAGGGAACCTTCTTCGGTGGCGGCCTGTACGCCATTTTCTAACTCTGCACCACTCATTATGCTTCTCCCTTATCAATACCCAGCTCTGAAGATAACGCATTGATGGTATCTGCACTTTGCAGTACTTCTTTCAACAGTTTTTCCAGATCACGGGAACGATCCGCTTTAGCCAACAGGGACTTTAATTGAGAGCGGGTATCCGCCAGCTTCTGCAGGGCATCAACCTGGCCGATAATAGCGTCAGGCTCAAAATCCTTCATGGAGTTGAACTTAAGTGCGGCCTCAAACTGACTGTCATCATCAGACAGAGCGTTGTTTACTTTCATTTTCAGCTCTGGACCTACGCGCTTCATCACGGTGTCAAAATTGTCTTTATCCACCTGATAGAAAGTGCGGTCTTCCAGATCTTCCCTGTTCTCGTTATGAGCAGAAAAGTCACCAATCACTCCCACAACAAATGGAAGCTCTTTCGTTTCAACAGCCCCGTTGGTTTCAACATCATAGGTGATGCTGACACGGTTTTTGCTGACCCTTTTATGTTGTGAATTCAAGGCCACGTTCAATCTCCCGGTTTAATTAGGCTTATTTGGCTTTAGACTCAAGCTTAGCGGTAGTCACGTCATACTTAACGGTATCGCCTTTCTCAATTTTGCCGCCATCAGCTTCCTGATAATAGGTGATGGCTAACGTGGTGTAAGTCATAGAAAATGTTTCACCCGGCAGGCCACCATCATTGCATGACACACTGTAGTGCGCCATACGAGCCTTTTCCAGTGTCATAACCATGTAGGGATCTGCACCACTGCCTTCACGGGAAGGTTTCGTCAGCAGAATCTCAACCGTTTTACCTTCCGCTCCCGGAGAAAAAAGGAACGTTGTCAGCTGCGGAGATGCGCCATCGGATTCACGAGCAATATTAATCTCGCCTAATGCAACCATACCCTTATCGGCATTATTCGCATTACCAACATCAACACTTACGCCACGGGCAGCGCCCCAGTCCATAAAGTTAATTGCAAAGAAGCCTTTTTTTCCGCCGATTTCGCCAATTGTTGCAGCACCTTTAATATCATTGATGCCGTCAATACGCATATACATTGAAGCCATGATAGTTCCTTTCTTTCGCTAATTTATTGTCTGTACAGGTGAGTGCGTTACCACTCGAAGTCCGATACACCTGAACTTTTTTCCGGGCTACCGGAAGAAGGTGGTTCTTGCGTATCATCAGTTATCGTCTCAACGGCCTTCTGTAGCTGAGGCGGTTTCTGCGCATCCTGCTCTCTGGCCATTGGTGTAGCAGCCACAGCACTTACGTCAGGAATTGCTGTTTTTTCTGTATTTTCCAGCCCCGCCAGCTGACTAATCCTATCCATTACAGGCTGGTTTTCTCCCACCATTTCCTGTAATAGTTCAGGCAAAGACATGTATCCCCAGCGAATCGCTCTCTCAAGCAACATATATACCGGACTATGGGGTTCCGTACGCTGAAAAAAATCTGCTATTTTTCTTAACTCATTAAAAGCCTGGTCTCTGTTACCAATGTGCTCGTTAGCGGCAAAGACGGGCGATATCGCATCCGAAGCGCTTTGCAGTACCTCCGTATTCAAAGGAGGAGAAGTAACGACATCATTATTAACCAAAGCACTTTCAATACCAGACGCATCCTGAACCGGACCGTTCACTTCCGACAGAATACCATCCTCCTCTTCAGGCACAGGCTGACCTGGCCATGGCGTAATCTCTTCAGCAAACAGGAATTGGAAGGCGTTAGTCAGTGCTGCAAAGGTATGTTTCAGAAACAGGAAGCTGATACCAGAAGCCCCGGCTTCGTGGCATCGCTCATTAACCAGAAGATCCAGCATTTCTATGGACTGCTGAATCCCGATGAGCAACTCAATTCTTGCACAAATTTCTGCACGTTCATCAGGTAAATAAGCTACAAGCTGACTTTTCAGCTCATGTGCTTTTCCGGATATTTCTGCGACACAGTACTGGTTATATGTTGTTTGCCCCGCAAGGATTATATTTTGCAGAGGCATATACAGAAGGCCACTACCCTCTGACTCGCCAATCAACTGAATCAGAGGTTTCACTCTGATTTCCGCCCACTCTTTCTGCTGACCGGCCGTATCATCTGATTTCAATTTCTCAACAGGAGGCCTGGGGTTCAGATACTCCCAGTACTGCTCTATTACTTTTCTGAGTGTTTCAAGGCTATCTCTCAGATTTTCCAGAGGTTTATCTGAAAAAATCTGAGCAGTAATAAACCAGCAAAAGACTTCAACATCCTTAGATACCGAGGCAAGATTCTTTTCACAAAGAGCAGAGAGTTCAACCCAGCAGACTCTGTTAGTTTCGGTCAACTCATCATTTTGCATGGAAT
The DNA here is from genome assembly GCF_000422425.1 of Oceanospirillum beijerinckii DSM 7166. GTDB lineage: Bacteria > Pseudomonadota > Gammaproteobacteria > Pseudomonadales > Halomonadaceae > Oceanospirillum > Oceanospirillum beijerinckii. The sequence continues at coordinate 87,145 of NZ_AULT01000012.1, read as the reverse complement.
CCGGAGACTCCATCATGGTTCTGAATGCGGATAAGGCTTTGTTATAGCTATTTCTTAGCCCCCGGTATGCCGAGCGATTATTTTTCAGATAATCGCCACATGGCATATCATCATTGATCGGGTCTAATAAATGCTGCATTTATTTTGCCTCATTAAACAATACGGATCTTATATCCTGACTACAGTCTGGAACAAAAAACAATTCAATTTTTTATGACAATCAATAATTAAACGAATGCTTATAAATAGTCAGTCGGTATGAATTATTAACCTGCTATATGCTGAATTACTTGAAAGGTTATTTTTTGTTAAAAGAAAAAGCAACGAATTTATCCGTAAAAAGATATTGAACCAGTTCACAAAAAACAAAAAAATCTATTAATATCAACAAGATAAATACAGACCACCCAAAAAACCAATATAACATTTGTGATGTAGTTCCTATTTCCACTAGCATCTGTAAACAAATGTTGTCACAACATTATTTCTGTCTTAAGCTCACATTAAACAAATGATATGCAGTTCCAACAGGCTGAAGCTCTATAAAAGTAGTCGCCCGGCATTAACCACGCCACAAAATAACATCAGTATTTACAGGAGTACTTATATGCCCGGATATAACTGGATGGGAAAATATCTGAGTGATGATGCACTGCTCACAGACATCATCATGCCAGGCAGCCATGACGCTGGTATTTTCTCAGGTGATACAGCCAATGCTGGTATCCTGGGCTGGAAAGGCGCGGCAATCTGCCAGCATACAGGGCTAGGAGGGCAGTTAAATGCGGGATCTCGCTTCTTTGACCTAAGAGCACGGTTAGTAAGGGAAAGGAATAGAATTGGCCAATCAACACCTGTTTCACGATCCGTTCAGATTAAGAAAAAAAACTCCATTGAAAATATCACCAACGGTGAGGATGTTGACCGGGGACGCATAAGGTTCTATCACGGTGATAAGAAGACTGGCACAAAAGGTGCCGATCTCGATAGCCAGCTCAATGAAGTCAAGAATTTTCTTCAGCAGCGTAATACAGAGTTCTGCATTCTCCGATTCACCAAAAGTAAAGAAGTACCTCACGCCGTTATGAACCTGGTCAGTGAAATCCTCGGAGATAACAACCTGCTTTATCAGGGCACAGGCAATCTGGCTCGCATTCGCGTCGGGGATGTACGGGGAAAAGCTATCGCTATCTTCGATAAAGACTTCACAGGACACAATCAGACCAGTGGACTTCATCACTATAAAAAGAATGATGCCTGCACTAATGGACTGGGAGTATCCGGAAGTTTCTCCGGTAGCCCATGGGCCGGAAAATCTGTGAGTACACAACAAAAGAAACTGAAAAAATACGAACTACAGAGTGATCGTTTATATAGCTGGTACCAGACTCAGACTTATCTCAAAAATATCCAGTCTTCCACTCAGTCAGGTGTCGGCTCCAGAGATAATGTCAAAGGCCTGTTCAATAATTTATTGAACAATGAGATGTATGACAGTGTAAACATTGTCTTAATGGACTTCGTCGATAACTTTAAATGCCGGAATGTCTACCGTTCAAACGTTTTCACCGCCAGCCGAAGATTGAATCGCCGACAGATTCTGGATATCGTTGAGGACTAATACCGGTTCATGATTTTTCCTGTATAAATCGGCTTCTAACCGCAAATACAGGAAAAATCTGATGAGACACTCACCTATTCTGCCTGTTATCAGAAGTCTCACGATCTTCAGGCAGGCAAGTTGCAACTCACCCCCCAATCATTACTGTCGGACAACCGATAACAATACTACCACCATGAGCTGTTGTATCCCCCATTCGAGCCGCAGGCCTTTTATTGATCATAACCGTTGAGCTTCCTTTGACAATCACATCAGGAGGCCCGACACAAATACAGTTATCTCCCAGCACTGCAGCCGGCATTTTGCCAATCAGAACATTAGGAACTCCAGGCCCCACCACAGGACCGCCCACATGAGGAACAGGAGGAACAGCAGGTGTCTGCATTGGGCAGGTGTGCATATCTGTTAATCTGGCAGCAGGGGGCATATTCAATACTCCTATTCGGGATACTTATACTCATAAGCGATCATATTTACTGGCCGGAGCCGCCTCGTGCCAGATCCAGCCCGGATGAGATAACCTGTTGATAATATTCTTCATAGCCATCCCATTCCGGGATCACAGCTGCAGTATTAATAGCTCCGGACGACGCTTTTGCGTGAAGAAAATCAGGCGGCAGAGTGACAGGTTCACCTGGCGGTGCAATACTGCCCTGACCACTCCAGAAGACCGACTGAGCCAGCCAGCGCACCGCACTGGTATTCTCCAGTTTTTCAGCAAAGTATTCTGCCGTTCTGCGCTTATGCTCATCCGGCTCTGTGACCCAGCGCTTACACTCTGCCAATGCCTTCTGTTCTTCTGCCCCCCAGGTATCAAGGCGAAGATCCATCGCAAGACAGGCCCACCAGATACCCTCCCTGACAGGCAGACCATGAGAGAGATAATTAATCAGATCAATATATAACTTCTGATCCGTTAAATATTCAATCACTTCATGGGGCGACAGAAGAGCCAGTGTCTTCTTAAGTTCCGGCTCTGACAGTTCAAACTGCTGTAACAGTATCTGACTATCGGTATAGGGGATTTTTTTATATATCATCAGTTAATCATCACTATCGCGCCTTTGACGGCTGCTTGCCCACTGGCCGACAATTCAGCTGTCGCACCACCTGATACCTTAGCGCTGACACTGCCTGCCAGCTCAGCATTCAACCCGGATAATTTCAGATTTCCAGTGGATTTCACATTCACCGCACCCGATGATTTGATATCTACTTTAGCACTGCCATTAATCTCAATATTGGTCGATTTAATCTCTATCTTCGAGCCGCTCATAGTGATTTTACTGCTGCCAACACTCAGCTCTATTTTAGAATCCGCCTTTAAATAGATATTGCTGGCTTTAACGCTGGCATCACCATCTGCATTCAGACTATAGTCACTGCCAGCACTCAGGCTAATCTCTTTTCCGGTTTTCAGGCTGTAATTATCACCGGCATCATCCGATACATCTTTGCCGGCCTTACGGGCGTAATTTTCTTCCGCCGAACTGCTGATATTTTTCTTTGCACTGACGGTCAGATTCTCATCTGTACTATGAGATGAATCTTTAGTCACCTGCACCTTTCTTTCAGCCAGAATTTTTGTTTCCTGATTGTTTTCCACTTCGGTCAGCATGTCTTTAGCCGCATGCAGATAAAGTTGCTCTTTATCTTTATTGTCATCAAACCTCAGCTCATTCGATTTTCCGGATAGCTGGGTTTTAATGCCTGACAGAGTGGTTTTAGCGGCAGGATAGGGCGGAGTATGCTTACTGTTATACAGACTACCGGTGACAACAGGCTGATCAGGATCCCCATTCAGAAAACTGACCAGCACCTCCTGTCCTTCACGGGGAATAAACTGTACGCCATAGCCATTGCCCGCCATAGACTGAGCCACACGTACCCAACAACTGGTCTTATCACCGGTCGTTTTATCCCAGTGAAATTTGATACGAATACGCCCCTCTTTATCAGATGCCGGATCTGAACCATCTCCGGACACTGCCGCACTCAGCATACTATGCACCCGAGGCTTTTCAATAAACTCAGGGTAATATTTATGACTGGAAGGAACACAGCTGAACCGGCAAACCTGTTCAAATGCATTCTGACTATTCACAGTAAACTCATAGTTCAGTGACGTAATCAGATACTCCCCTTTCTGGCTATCATCCGGATGATTTTCCAGCTTAATAAGCCCCCCTATGAATAATTCATAACTATCTGTACTACCATTAATATGCCAGTATTCAGATTCTATCTGGGCTAAACGGCTGGCCAACACAGCAGACTTCAAATCACTGAAAGTTCCGGTAATGCCTGTTTCATAATACCTGGCATCTTCCAGCTTGCTATGCCCCGACACAGTCTGTCCTGGCTTTTTCGTACCAGTAACCATTTTGCTCTGACCATAATCATAGCCAGACAGTGTCAGCTTACCCGCATGGTAGTGATGCCCTGGTAACCAGCGGTCGATAACAGGATATTCTCCGCTTGGTGTACGCTCATCATCCAGTGAAACACAGCCGGTTTTACTGAAAGGCTTAGCCGCATCATGCAATAACATTTTTCCAGCGTTTTTATCGCTGCCAGAGTAAATATGTACGCCTTCCTCCGCTAGAATTCTGCGTACAAAATCCAGGTCATTTTCATCCAATTGTAAACAATATTCACGCTTATCTGAGGGCATGGAGTCTATGCTGTAAGAGCCTTTAAAGCCCAGATCATCAAAGATCTCCGACACGATATCCTTGCCACTTTTGCTCTGAAAAACCCGGCTGTTTCGGCTATAACGCAACAGGAATAACCAGGGTTCCAGATGCAGGCGATATTGGTAATAGTTATCGTGTTCTGCTGTGGCCAGAGTCTCGACTCCTGTCACTACACCTGAGAATGTTCTGAGCGTACTGGCACTGTCACCTACCGCATCCTTCGGCTCACACTGGACTGTTTCACCCAACCAGTCTGCTGCGACCATGCTTTCACACAGCACATCCGCTTCAATCGTACAGGGACCCGACAGCTTTTCCTGATAGTTCAGGCGCGTCAGTACATATTCTTTTCCATTGCAAGATGCCACCAGGCAGCTGCTTTTTGAATCTCTTGCAGACGACATGAAGGGTACCTTTCAGATGCATCGCAGATGAATTATATTATTTCACTCCTGCCAGTAACTGACGCATGAAATTTTCAGAAAACAGCCTGATAAGTCAGAAAAAGAGTGCAGGGGAATTTATAAGTTACGTTAAATTCTGCATCAAAGCCATCAGGAGTTCGGGAACTTTATCTCAAAACGAGACGGCGATACCAGAACTCAGGCAACAAACTGATATTATATCTTTTTATTCTATGTATTCTGTATTCAATGAAACAGAAAGTGCTGTGAGTGCAAATGTAACTGAATGAAATAAAGAAAATAATATTATTAACCTATAATTCGCCATTATGGCGTTTTTAATTCTGGAAATTACCGGGAATGAGATGAGAGCCTTTATCGAAGTACATTTAAAACTGGTGATGACGATCTGGATCATCCTTGCCAGCGTTCTGGGTCTGCTGTACCTGATGAACTACATGAAGTTCAACAACCTGATTTCCGGGGTTGTGTCATCTCAGTTACAGGTGATGTCTTCGTCACTGGAGCGCTCCATCATTAAGGCTGAACAACTGGGGCTGCCTTTAAAAGAGATGGATAACCTGCCAGAGCTGCTCCAACGCAGTAAATCCAGAGATCCTCAGGTGAAGAGCATTCTTGTCATCAATCAAAATGGCGATGTACTTTTCTCCACTGATCAGCGCTGGCTGGATTATAACGATAGCGAAGCGGTGCTCAGAAAAGCACTGAAAGGTAAAGAGACCTCCTGGACGCTGGAAAAAGAGATCACGCTCTATAGCGGGCAACAGCTGTTTGACAGCACCCAGCAACTGATCGGTAGCATTGTCATCGCCTATAACAAAGCGTCTTATGGCAGCACGGTTGCTCAGGTAAAGCTACACCTGCTTGAGATGACTCTGATGATTTTTGCGGTCTTTGCACTGCTGATTTTCATCGCGGTTCGCTTTGGTTTTGGTGAAGTAAACAGCGTATTTAAGCTGATCAATCAGCAACTCTCAGCCAAAGGCAACAAGGAGATGCCTGCCTCGCTCAAACCGGGCTCTATGGCTTATGAGTTTGCCCATCAGATCTCCCGCAGTAATGAAATGAAACATCAGGTGGAATCCGAACTGGATAAGATCTCTGCCACTCCTAACTCGTCAGAAGGTAAGCGCGTATCATGACTGATCATGCCGATGGACTCACTGGATTTATTAACCGGCGTCTGCTGGTTCTGACGCTGGTCAGCACAATTCTCGCATCTGTCATCAGTGCCATCTATACCCTGACTGAGTTTAATATCGCCCTGAAACCGCTACTGATACAAAAAGCCAGCGCGGTTGCCGAGGTTGTGCGGGAGGATACAACGCTGGCAGTGGATGTTGGCGTGCCTTTTCACAAGATCAAAGGCATGGATACTTATCTGTCAGATACAGTCGCGAAATATCCAGAACTGACTTACCTGGCCATCACCACTGCACAGGGTGATATTGTCTATCAAGGTGGGACGATATCTGACGCATCCTTCCAGAGTACTATGTCAGGACAACAAGACCTGGCATCACAGGATATGTTGCAGGCTAACTTCCTTACCCGGCTGCTACAGGGCAGTATGGAATTGGTCCAACTACTGCCTCTGGGAGACAAAAGTGGTGTAGCCGCAGAAAATATCTGGCTACCTCTTGAGCACAATGGCCAACGTTACGGTGCAGTTCATGTTGGCCTGGATACTGGTTTTATCCGCACCCAGCTCACTGATGTTTTTTTCGATATCGCGATCGTGCTGGTTGCCGTGCTCCTAGTCTCGTTTGAAGTGGTTATGGTGGTGGTGATGTTCTACGTCTCCGGGCCGGTACAAAAATCAGAAGCCCTGCTAAAACGTCAGGCCTCAGGCGACTTTTCGGTTAATCAGAACCTGCACGGCTCCGGCTCCATCGGCCGTTATATTCGTAGCCTGAATCAAGACTCCCAGCAACTCCAGCAACGTTTTCGCAATACCCTGGACCAGATTAGCGAAGGTCAGGGTCGTGTAATCTCTTCACCGGAGGAGATCACACCTACCGATAAAACATCTTCAAGCCCGGTCAGAACCAGGCTGCGTAAGCTTGCTGAACGTTTCAGCCTGATGAATGTGCTGAAAGAGCAGCATGGCAGTATTATGGATGCCCGGATTCCATTATTTGTCTTTGCCTTCGCTGAGGAACTGCAGAAGTCCTTTATGCCGCTTTTTGTGGCGGAGTTTTATGAACCAAATCCTTGGTTCAGCAAAGATATCGTTATGGGACTGCCCATTTCGGTGTTTATGTTTGTGATCGCCGCTGCGACACCTTTCGCTGGTAGTTGGGTGGATCGCTGGGGTAATAAACGTCTGTTCTTCTGGGGACTGATTCCGGCTTTGGCTGGCTATCTGGGCTGTGCTTTTGCATCGAATGTGTATGACATTATTTTCTGGCGTGGTGTCACCGCCCTGGGTTATGCCATTATCACCATCAGCTGTCAGGGCTATATCGCCGCCATTGTCTCCTCCGATAATCGCGCCAAAGGTATGGCGATCTTTGTTGGTGTGCTCATGACAGCCACCATGTGTGGTACGGCACTGGGTGGAATCATCGCGGATCGTATCGGTTATCAACCGGTCTTCCTGCTATCTGCTTTCCTTGCGGCGTTTGCCGGTGTATTGGCCTGGATGATGCTGTCTTCTGATATTGATAAAGACAGCAAAAAAAGTGACAAGAAAGCGGGTGCCAGCGGCGGTGCTATGGCGCTGTTCCGCAATACTCAGTTTGCTTTTATCGTGCTGTTCTGTGCAATCCCAGCCAAGATTATCCTGACCGGTTTTCTCTACTACATGGTGCCGCTGTACCTGGTGTCTCTGGATGCCAGTCAGTCTGAAATCGGCCGTATTATGATGGTCTACTCACTGGTGATTATCCCACTGAGCCCTCTGGCTTCCCGCTTTGCAGACTACAGCGGTCAGATGAAGCAGCTGGTGGTACTGGGTACGATTCTTTCCGGTATTATCCTGATCTCTCTTTATGGAGAAGATTCTGTCGCACGCATGCTTCTGGCCGTTGCCTTGATGGGTGTAGCACACTCTATTTTGAAAGCACCACTGATTGCCGCAGCGATGGAAGCCGCAGAAGCAACCCCTGAAGTTGGCCGCACTACAGCGTTGGGCCTGTTAAGAACCTCAGAGCGCATTGGTAGTGTTTTAGGTCCTGTCATGGTTGCCAGCCTGCTGGTGGTTTACAGCTTTGCCGAAGCGATGGCTATTGTCGGCACCGGCATCGTGATTACAGGTATTGTGATGGGAGTCTTTATGCATTTAAGCGCTAAAAAACAGGAGGCAACATCATAATGCGAGCCCTGATTAAAGCCAGTATTCAGCTGCTTTGCCTACTGCCAATTGTCTGGTTTTCCACCGCAGCGGCTCAGGAAAAAAGCTTTTCTGAGCAGAATCCTGCAAAAGTATTCATGGTGGTTTGGCGGGGCTGCGAAGAAGCCTGCCAGGGCTTCAAACAGTATCTGACTGAGCAAAACCTTCCTATCAAGGTGACTGTTCGTGATGCAGCCAAGGACAAAAACCGCATTTCTGCTTTTCTGCAGGAAGCCAAAAGCCTGAAACCGGATCTGGTGGTTACCTGGGGCACATCGGTCTCAAAAGAGATGATTGGCCCGCTCAATGGCAATAACCCTGAACGCTATTTGGGTAATATTCCAGCACTTTTTATGGTAGTTGCTGACCCGGTCGGTGCAGGTATCGTTGAATCCTATGAGCGTAGCGGACGTGAATATGTCACAGGGGTCAGAAACCGGGTACCGGAAGAGGTCCAGATCAGGGCGATTAAAGATTACCTGGATGCCAAAAAAATAGGGGTGATCTACAGCACCGCAGAGCTGAACTCTGTGCTGAATACCCAAAAGCTGGAGCAACTGGCCCCGGAGATGGATTTTGAACTGGTTAAAAAGACTTATCGCCTGGATGATAAAGGCAAGCCTCTTCCCGGCCAGGTTTCGCAGCTGATGCGCGAGCTGGCAGATGAGGGAGCAGAGGTTGTCTATGTGGGGTCCAGCTCCTATAACCGCCAAATCAGGGATGAGTTTACGAGCGCAGCTAATGATCATGGCCTGCCTGTAGCCAGTGCCTATGAGGTGATGGTGACTAAGTCCAATGCGCTGTTATCCATCGCGAACCATTACTACAATGTTGGCCGCCTGGCGGGAAGCCAAGCCAAAAAGGTATTGTTTAACCAGCAGGTACCAGGAAATCTGAGTATCCCGTCAATGAGCCGTTACTCTGTTTTTATCAATATGGCCGTTGCCCGACAGCTGGAGCTTTACCCTCCTATTCAGCTGCTCCGTTTCTCAGAACTGGTCAATAAGGAACGTTGAACACTGGCTCAACCTTGTGCATGGCAATCTACTTTGCCCCCATCCACAAGGTTGAGCTCTGCCGCTGCCAGCTTTCCCTACCTCTTACTCAGCACCCACGCTCATCACGTCCGCTCAAACAATAAATGCTCTGGTTTACCACCGTATCACCATTGATGAAACCAACAGTTAAAACCGATTAAACCTTCTGCCTGCTACAGGTTTAAAGGGCTTTCTGCGAAAGTTGCGCCATCTGACAGACTCGTTCTGGCAACTCTACTGACAGCAGCTGTCACCAGTGTTGCCAGAATATGTCCCTTACTCTTTTCTCAATCGCACATTGAAACCCTATTTTCCGGAGGCAGATTATGGCATGGCGTTCCTATTTGGCCGTGACACTTGCAGTGGTTAGCCTGAGTGGCTGTATCGCTGAAGCCGATTCCCAGGACAAAGCCCCAGCACAGGCACGTCCGTTACAACCTGTCGATGTCGCAACGGTACTGCACACTGAAGTGACTGAGTGGCATACCTTTACGACCCGTCTTGAATCCCCTGAACAGGTTGAATTACGTCCACGAATCAGTGGTGTGATTGATTCTGTGGAATTCACGGAAGGCAGTTACGTCAAAAAAGGCGACCTGCTGGTACGCATTGATCCGCGCCCTTTTCAGGCCGAAGTCGAGCGTCTGAAAGCAGAGCGTGTCCGGGCGACGGCTGCGCTACGTCAGGCGCAGACCGAAGCGAAGCGGGCTAAAAGCCTGCAATCCCGTAATGCGATGTCGGATGAACAGGCAGAAGCCCGTGGCTTCCTGGTCAGTCAGCGTCATGCCGAGCTGGCTTCTGTGTCTGCTGCATTACAGGCTGCTGAGCTGAATCTGGAGTTTACCGAGATTCGTGCGCCGATTTCAGGGCGTGTTTCTAATGCCTATATCACCACAGGTAATAACGTGCAGGCCGGTAGCAGTGTACTGACCACTCTGGTATCCACCGACCAACTGCATGCTTACTTTGATGTGGATGAGCGGACCTGGAATCGTCAGTTTCAGCAGGTAGACGCACAATCTGGTCTGATGGCCGCACTGCAACTGAGTGGTGATCAGGGTTTCCCTTATCAGGGTCAACTGGACTTTATCGATAACCGCGTGAACCCGGGGACAGGCACCCTGCGTGTGCGTGCGACCTTTGAGGCGACTCAACCGGCGCTGCGTCCGGGAGCTTTTGCCCGTGTACGCATGGCGGCTGATCATGCGCGTTTAAGTGTCGTGGTGCCGGATCGCGCTATAGGCACCGATCTGGAAAACCAGTTTGTGCTGACCGTTGATGCCAACAACACCCTGACCTATCGCAAAGTCTCTGCCGGTGTGCGTATCGGTGAGCTACGTGTGATTGAGCAAGGTTTGGCCAAGGGTGAGCGTATTGCGGTCAATGGCCCGGCCCGTGTTGGTCCGGGTATGCCGATTCAACCCCGTGAAGTGGAAATTGATCGTCGTGACCTGAGTCAGATGAAACTGATGCCAGAAGCCTCTGAACAGAAGTTGTCAGAGTCTGATCGAGCCAAAAATACTCAGATGCTGGCGAAGGCAGGTTAAGCCATGAAGTTCAGTCATTTCTTTATTCAGCGCCCTATTTTCGCGGCGGTGCTGTCACTGTTGATTCTGCTGGGCGGGGCGGTGTCTCTGTTCCAGCTCCCGGTCAGTGAATACCCGGAAGTAGTACCACCCACCGTGGTGGTGACCGCCAATTACCCTGGTGCCAACCCAAAAGTGATTGCTGAAACCGTGGCCTCGCCACTGGAGCAGGAGCTGAACGGGGTGGAAAACATGCTGTATATGTTTTCTCAGGCCACCACCGATGGCCGTATGACCCTGACAGCAACCTTTGCGCTGGGTACGGATCTTGATCGTGCTCAGGTCCAGGTGCAGAACCGGGTGAATTCGGCATTGCCGCGTTTGCCTCAGGAGGTACAGCGCTTAGGTGTGGTAGCCGAAAAAGCCTCACCTAACCTGACCATGGTGGTACACCTGTATTCTCCGACCGGTGAGCGTGAGATCAGTTATCTGTCCAACTACGCCGATCTGAATATCAAAGATCAGCTGGCGCGTTTGCCAGGTGTCGGTGATGTACAGCTGTTTGGTGGCGGTAAATACTCCATGCGCCTGTGGCTGCAACCGGATGAACTGGCGGCCCGTAATCTGACACCGGGTGATGTTGTGCAAGCGGTACGGGAACAGAACCGTCAGGTGGCAGCCGGTACCTTAGGTGCTCAACCTGTCACTAATGATAAACAGTTCCAGGTGCTGTTGAATGTGAAGGGACGACTGCAAAGCCCGGAAGAGTTTGAACAAGTTGTCGTACAGGTTGATCCATCAGGTGCCATTACCCGCCTGAAAGATGTGGCGCGAGTTGAGCTGGGTGAAGACTCCTACTCACTGCGCGCGCTGCTGAATGGTCAGACAGCCGTTGCGATTCCTATCTTTCAGCGTCCGGGGTCGAATGCCATTGAGCTGTCTAATCAGGTGCGTCAGACCATGGATCAGCTGGCAGAGCGTTTTCCGCAAGGTGTGGAATATAAGATCGCCTATGACCCGACGGTATTTGTTCGTGGTTCCATTGATGCGGTGATTGATACCCTGCTGGAAGCGATTCTGCTGGTGGTGATCGTCGTAATTTTGTTCCTACAGACCTGGCGTGCATCCATTATCCCGTTAATTGCAGTGCCGGTATCTCTGATTGGTACCTTTGCCGTGATGCAGTGGTTAGGCGTATCCATCAATACGCTATCGCTGTTTGGTCTGGTGCTGGCTATCGGGATTGTGGTGGATGACGCCATCGTGGTGGTGGAGAACGTTGAACGTAATATCGGCCTGGGCCTGAGCCCGGTGGAAGCCACTAAACAGGCGATGACAGAAGTGACTGGTCCGATTATCGCTATTGCCCTGGTGCTGTGTGCGGTATTTATCCCAACGGCCTTTATTCAGGGTTTGAGTGGTCAGTTCTATAAACAGTTTGCCTTGACCATTACCATTTCCACACTGATTTCGGCGTTTAACTCGTTAACCCTGTCACCCGCGCTGTCGGCGCTGTTGCTGAAAGGCCATGATGCTAAGCCGGATTGGCTGACCCGTCTGATGAATCTGCTGTTTGGTGCCTGGTTGTTTAAACCGTTTAACAAGGTGTTTGATCGCAGCGGTGACCTGTATGAAAAAGGCGTACGTCGTCTGATTCGCCTGGGCATCGTGGTGGGTGTCGTTTATATCGGTCTGGTCGGCGGTACGATTAAGCTGTTTGATGAAGTGCCCGGTGGTTTTATCCCACTACAGGATAAACAGTATCTGGTCGCCATTGCTCAATTGCCGGATGCCGCCAGTCTGGATCGTACCGAAGCAGTGGTGCGTGAGATGGAACAGATTGCACTTGAAGCGCCAGGTGTTAAACAAACCGTATCTTTCCCAGGTTTGTCGGTGAACGGTTTTACCAACAGCTCTAACAGCGGCATTGTGTTTGTCACCCTGGATGATTTCACGGAGCGTAAAGATCCGTCGCTATCAGCCGGTGCCATTGCGGGTCGTTTGAATGCTCAGTTTGCCGCCATTGATGAAGCCTTTGTGGCGGTCTTCCCACCACCACCGATTCTGGGTCTGGGTACTACCGGTGGCTTTAAGCTGCAGATTGAAGATAGAACCAATCAAGGTTTTGATGCCCTGTTTAATAACCTGCAAGCGGTAATGGCTGAAGCCCGTAAAGATCCGGTGTTAATGGGTATTTACTCCAGCTTCCGTATCCAGGTACCGCAGATGGATATCAATATCGACCGTGAGCAGGCGCTGTTGCAAGGTGTGCCACTATCGGAAGTGTTTGATGCCCTGCAGATCTATCTGGGTTCACTGTATGTGAATGACTTTAATCTGTTTGGTCGTACCTATCAGGTGAATGCTCAGGCTGAAGCAGATTACCGTTTGGACCCGGAACAGATTCTGCGTCTGAAAGTCCGTAATGCGGCAGGTGATATGGTGCCTTTAGGTGCAGTACTGACCGTAGAGCCGACCATCGGGCCTGATCGTGTGATGCACTATAACGGCTACCCAAGCGCTGAACTGAATGGTAGTCCGGCACCGGGTTACAGTTCCGATCAGGCACAGGCAGCGATTGAAAAGATCCTGAACAAGACACTACAGGATGGTATGGCCTTTGAGTGGACTGAAGTGACCTATCAGCAGATCCTGGCGGGTAATACCATGATCTATATCTTCCCGCTGGTGGTACTTCTGGTGTTTATGGTGCTGGCGGCTCAGTATGAGAGTCTGACCTTGCCACTGGCCATCGTGCTGATTATTCCGATGACCATTCTATCAGCCCTGGCCGGGGTCTGGCTGATGCAGGGAGATAACAATATCTTTACCCGGATTGCTCTGATCGTACTGGTGGCACTGGCTTGTAAAAACGCTATTCTGATGGTGGAGTTTGCCAGGGATCGTCGCTTCAGTGGTCAAAGCCGTCTGGATGCGATTCTGGAAGCCTGTCGTCTGCGTTTACGTCCGATTCTGATGACGTCGATTGCCTTTACGGCAGGTGTCGTGCCTCTGGTACTGGCGACCGGTGCCGGTGCAGAGATGCGTCAGGCGATGGGCATTGCGGTATTCTCCGGCATGCTGGGCGTGACCTTTTTTGGCCTGCTGTTTACGCCGGTCTTCTATATGGCAGTAACACGTTTTGAACGTGAGAAAAAAGCTCAAAACAAAGACCATACCGGGGAATTAGAGGATATAAAAGAAAAGACGGTGGCTGCAGGTTAAAGCTAAAACCAGACCTGTTTGAATCTATCATGCAAAAACAAATAAGCCAGTGAGTTAATCCACTGGCTTATTTTTTTGTCTGCGTTTCAGCGGTTGCTTTACAGGCTATGCTCCTGCCCACAGCAAGACGCTTAGATGATCAAAAAGGCAAGCATTAACTGGCCACGTGCTGATTGAATAGCGCAGTCTGGCGAGCGGACTCAGCCTGCTCACACGCCAGGATCATCGCTTGCTCATCGATGGAGTTTTCCAACATATAATCGATAAACAGACGGGTTTTTGCCGGCAGATAACTACGGGACGAATAATAGATCCAGATAGTCACCGGGTCTGGCGCATAGCCTGGTAACAGACGTTGCAGGCAACCCTCTTTTAAGCATTCCTTGGCATACCACGCCCCGACCGTCGCGATTCCCATATCCATCTCAACGGCTTTCATCGCAGCAGAGAAGTTATTGACCACCAGATTACCCCGCGGCTCAAAGTGATGCTCAATACCATCACGCATAAAGGACCAAGGCATAACACGTCCGGTATTAGAGGAGCGATAGCCGATACAGTTGTGTTGAGCTAAGTCTTCCGGGGTTTCCGGCCAACCGTGTTTATCCAGATAACCTCGCGTCGCCACCGTAATCGGCTGTACATTATAGTAACGACGGGCGATCAGACGGCTATCCTCATTAATTTTGGCGCCGATACCCACATCGGCACCTTCCTTAACCAGATCGCTCACTGCGTCATCAAAGTTCAGCTCGAACTCAATATCCGGGTATTTCTCCATAAAACCCGGTAGTAACGGCATCACCACCTGACGACCAAAACTATCAGGCAGATTAACCTTAAGCTTACCATGGGCTGATAACTGCTTATCCGTGCTTAGACGAATCTGATCTTCCAGTTCTTTTAACAAGGGCTCTGTACGGCGTAGCAGATCCTGACCATCTTCAGTCAGTGTTAAGGAGTGGGTGGTACGATGGAACAAGCGCAAACTGAGCGTTTTCTCTAATTGAGAGATCGACTTACTCACCGCAGCCGAGGATACACCCAACTGGCGGGCTGCGGCGGAGAAATTGCCATTGTTAACCACCGAGATAAACACGGGAAGCTGACTGGGAATCATGTGGGGCTCCAAAGTTCGTAGCGGATAAATAGGAATAGGTAGCAAAACAGATCGAAATTCACTACTCACCCAAAAATCCAGAGAGCAGGATAAGCACTCACACAAAAGTTTCTCTTTAGTAAATGGCGTCATGCTTCAGCCATTGGTCAAAAAATATCAAAACACTTTTGTGTAGGTGTGTACATTACTCTGATGTTTCGCTGCTTAGCCAATATGCCAATATGCCAATATAAAGTGTGGCAGAAAAATGACAAAGCTGCTGTTTATAGCAGCGACAAGGGAAAAATAATGATATAAACAATATGGTGACTTTATTTAATTTTTAAAGTTCCACTGTGCAGAAAAAGTTCCTTATGCAGCTTTAACTATTGGTTAACACTATAATAACGAATCAGGGTCTTCTGAAAAAAATATCTCGGCATAAAATAGCCCCATCTTGTCAAACATCATTAAGCCGAGAGATTCTCAAAATGAACAAATTTGTTAAAGCACTTGTTATTACTTCTACCGCGCTGTCTACTCAAGTTATGGCTGACAGCAACACTAATGCTGTATTTGCGGGCCTGGAACCTCAAGCCAATTCTCAGGAAGCAATCATGACTTCCCAGACTAAAACGGCTTCTTCTAACCTTTCTGTATTCTCAGCACTGGATCCATCCAGTCATAATTCTGAGTCACAACTAGCTGATTCAAAAGTAACTTTTAGCTCTGGCAATCTGTTTGCTGATCTATTGGAGCCTGCTGAAAATTCTAAGGAAGCGCTGCTGTAATCCTACCCTCAGGTTGAGTTCATCCTGGAAGGCTGAATATAGACTTCTGTTTATATCTACGACAAGAATAATAAAAGCATATCAATAGAACCATCTATTACATAGCGATGATGACGCGAGTATCTGAGGATATAGCCTCTCACGCTACTAAAATCTAAGCATAAGGTACGTATCTGTGTATTTGTAGCGTTGTGCTTAGCAGTTTAGGGGTATCGCTTTATCCAGGCAATAAACAATCTTTTAACACTCAAGTTATTTAGTGTTGACGGTACTCTATTGCCTGCTAATTAATCAAAAATTATTTCTGATTAATAATAGTTTTAATAAAGAACAGAAAAATTTCACGGAATACGAATTTTAATTAAACAAAACAGATCTTTTAATTAAAAGCTTTTTACAAAGTGCCTAAAAAGGTTTCCCTGAAAAACTACCGTATTCGCCATCCTTTGGGCTGGAGGGTAACGAGGTACTTTTTTAGGTGCGTTATGACCGTTCGATCAGAGTCCTTATAGCAGGAGGAAGTAAATGAAGAAGCTAGTTTTAGCGAGCGCAATTGTAGCAGCCAGCGTAGCCGGTGCCGCCAATGCGGCCACGATCTACGAAAAAGATGGCCTGACCTACAAGATGAAGGGTGACTGGCAGATTCAACTGCGTCAGGACGCAGGCGATGACCAAAACCTGGATGTTGAATTTGATGATCTGGAGATTAAGAACAGCATCACTTATGACCTGGGTAATGGCCTGACCGCATTTGGTCAGCTGGACTTTGGTTTCAAAGACGATGCAGAAGGCAAAAAAGACGGTAGCAAACTGGAAGAGGCATACGTGGGTTTAGCCTACGAAAACGTTGCCCTGTCTATCGGTGAACGTGACTTCGGTTCCGATGAGTTTGGTGTTGAAGCGGCCTACGAGAACACTCTGTCTGAAGATGGTTTCGACAGTCAGGGCACTCACGGTAACGATGTGGTACGTCTGGATGCAGCCTTTGGTGCGGTTAATCTGACTGCCTCTGTTGAACTGGAATCTGATGGCGAGTCCAGTGCCGACGGTGAAGTATTTGACCTGTTTGCCAGTACCGAGCTAAACAACCTGCAACTGGCGGCGGCTTATCAGACCATGAAGGTGACGCCAAATGCAGATTCCGTTGATACCTGGGGTGTAAGCGCCATGTATGACGCAGGTATGGTTGAAGTAGGTGCAGATTTCAGTGCCATCGAAGACACAGCCGATCAGGCTAATATCGTTGCCAAAGTCGCTGTGAACAAGTCCACAAAAGTAGCGATTGGTGCCACTAACATCGAACCGGAAGCAGGTGACGATGTCACAGAATGGTACGCCAACGTAACTTACAACTTCCCGGCACAGAAAAACGTGAGTGTATTTGCTGAAATCGCAGACACTGACGAAGACAACGTCGATGCAGGCTTCCTGACTGGTATGCGTGTTAAGTTCTAAGTTGTTGAGCGGTAACGACCCAGATAGCAGTACTGCTTTAGATATGGATAGCTACCTGGGTTGAGAGAAACAAACCATCGGTCTGATCCCCCAATTGGGCCGGTGGTTTACTCCAAAACCAAGAAGATCTGAAACTAAAAAATAGCAGTAGTGATAGGTAGGGATAAACAGCTCAACAAAAAGGTTTTGGGCCCCTTCGAAAAATCACACGGGCCAAGATGGGTACTGTCTCTATCCGAGACCATTTTGTTGAGTTTTTTACAGCACATTCCGGCCGATCACCGGAAACCGGGGTATACCCGGGCTCCTGCAAAAACTGATCGTAACGAATTTAGGCTACAGAGGAGGCGAGCAATCAGAGAAACCGAGTTCCGAATTTCTACTCAATCGTAAACCGATCTTTTTCGCGCTGCTTAAGAATCGGTTGTTTTACCGGGCCCTTTGCCCGGTTTTTTTATGCTTGAGTATTAGATACCTCGCCCTTAGGGTTAACACCTTATCGCCCCAACGCTATCTGCCAAGCCAAGCGTTATCTCAAGGGAAATTTATCGATTGCCATTAATTTTTGTTGGTGTGCTGCTAAAATAACGTTTTCTGATCAACTCTACTGCCATGGGAATCTTGTCCATGCTCTCCCGTCTGAATGACCGTCAACGTGAAGCTGTTGAGTATGTCGGTGGCCCCTTACTGGTGCTGGCCGGTGCTGGCAGTGGTAAAACCAGTGTAATCACTACCAAGATCGCTTATCTGATTAAGGTATGCGGCATTAAGGCCCATCGTATCGCTGCGGTTACCTTTACCAATAAGGCCGCACGGGAGATGAAAGAGCGTGTCACCAAGCTGGTGCAGGGCTCCGATTCCCGGGGTTTAACCGTCTCCACCTTCCATAATCTGGGTCTGACGATTATCCGCAAGGAACACAAAATCCTGGGTTATAAGGCCGGTTTTTCCCTGTTTGATGATCAGGATACCAAGTCGCTGATCAAGGACTTGATGCATAAAGATTTCCAGACTGACGCTGAAATTATCGGTCTGGTACAGAGTATGATTTCCAATTGGAAAAGCGATCTGATCGAACCGGAACAAGCCCTGGGCCTGGCCGAGAACGATAAAGAGAGCTTAGCAGCCGCTGTATATCGGGAGTATGACCGCCACCCGCAGGCTTACAATGCCGTGGACTTTGATGATCTGATCCGCCTGCCGGTACGCCTGCTTCGGGATTACCCTGAAGTTTTAGAGCGCTGGCAGAACAAAATTCACTATATGCTGGTGGATGAGTATCAGGATACCAACGTCAGCCAGTACCTACTGGTGAAACTGCTGATTGGCTTCCGCGGCGCGCTGACCGTAGTAGGGGATGATGATCAGTCGATCTATGCCTGGCGCGGGGCCCGTCCGGAAAACCTGGTCAAACTGGGTGAAGATTTCCCCAGCCTGCGTATTGTGAAACTGGAGCAGAACTACCGCTCCACCTCACTGATTCTGCGAGCGGCCAACACTTTAATCGCCAACAACCCTCACGTCTATGAGAAAACCCTGTGGAGTGAGATGGGGGCAGGAGATCAGATCTGGGTGATCAGCTGTCGTAACGAAGATGCGGAAGCGGAAAGGGTCGTAACGGAGATCCTGACTAACCGTATCAAGCAAAATGCCAGCTATAAAGACTTTGCCATTCTCTATCGCGGTAACCACCAGGCCCGGCTATTAGAAATCAAACTTCAGGCGTTTCAGGTACCCTATAAGATCAGTGGCGGCACCTCGTTTTTTGCCCGTCATGAGATCAAAGATATCATGGGTTACCTGAAACTGCTGGTAAACCCGGATGACGATAACGCCTTCCTGCGGGTGATTAATATGCCCCGGCGTGAGATTGGCCCCTCAACCCTGGAAAAGCTGGGCACCTACGCCAATCAACGCCATATCAGTATGTTTAAGGCCTGCTCCGAACTGGGCCTGGAACAAACCATGAGCGAAAAACAGGTCGAAAAGTTAGGGCGTTTTAACCACTGGCTGGAGAAAACCCGCCAGCGCTGTTATCAGGATGACTCCATCTCTGCGATTCGCGAGATGATCCACGATATCGACTACGAGGGTTGGCTGTATCAAAACTCCAGCTCGCCTCAGGTCGCGGAACGCCGCATGGCTAATGTCTGGACTCTGGTGGACTCCCTGCAGGATACCCTGAGCCGCATGCAGGAAGATGATGAGGGAGCAGGTATTGAAGATGCCATCGCCCGTCTGGTACTGCGCGATATGCTGGAACAGCAGGAGCAGGAAGATGATTCTGACCGGGTGCAGCTGATGACCATGCACTCGTCAAAAGGTCTGGAATACCCTCACGTCTATATTATCGGCATGGAAGAGGATCTGCTGCCCCATAGAAACAGCATCGATGATGGTAATATCGAAGAGGAACGCCGTTTAGCCTATGTGGGTATTACCCGTGCTAAACGCACCCTGGCATTGACCTTTGCTCAGCAGCGTAAACAGTTTGGCGAGATGATGAACTGTACGCCGAGCCGCTTTCTCGACGAGTTGCCACCGGATGATCTCGCCTGGGAAGGGAAAGAGCAGGAGCCGGAAAAAGCCAAGCGTGAACGGGGCAATGCCGCATTGGACAGCCTGAAAAAGAGCCTGGGGTTATAGGGATTCTGGAGCATAAGGATTAAACGCTATCGGCTAAGAGAGGGGGAGATTGATTACACCGATCCTGAGTCTCTGCGTAAATCCAAGGCATAAAAAAAACCGGCAGTCAGGTCTGCCGGTTTTTTTATTGTAGCAACAATAAGTGAAGCGAAGCTTACTTGCTGTTTTCTACAATGTAATCCACGATGGACTTCACTTCATCATCACTCAGAGAAGGATTACCACCTTTTGCTGGCATAGCGTTAAAACCATTAATAGCATGGTTGTACAACGTATCCATGCCTTGGGAAATACGAGGAGCCCAAGCACCTGCACCACCTTTCTTAGGTGCACCCGCGGCACCTGTGTTGTGACAAGCGCCACATACAGTTGCGTACAGGTCTTCAGGAGATTTACCACCGGCTGCCGCAGCTGGAGCTGCACCACCACAATCCTGTCCTTGCAGACAAACGTCACCTACTGGCTTCAGACGCTCAGCAATTGCATCTTTAGATACTGCCGCCTGTACTGATGTACTCAGAGCCGCACCCATCAGCACGCCCATTACACCTGCGATCATACCGCTGCGTTTCACTCTCACCACCTCTAATCACTGATCCCTAGAAAAACGAACCTCGTCTCTTCGGGTGTGTATTCTATAAACCATAAAAGCCGGAAGTATAGCGGCAATTAGTCTTAGCGGAAATAGCCAACAGGGATAGTAGGGCCTTGAGATACCTGATCAAGTCAAATAAATGCCGTTTTTTGACATTTAACTGCCTGATTTATCAGGCTATGAATAAAATCGGCTCACAGAGCAAATTCAACGAACAAAAAGCTTGGATTACACACGGTTATCGAAATTTGTACCGGTTTTCCGGTAGACATCCGCCTCATTACTCCATAAAATGCTGCACCACTGCCCGCTCGTAGCTCAGCTGGATAGAGTACCGCCCTCCGAAGGCGGTGGTCGCGCGTTCAAATCGCGCCGAGCGGGCCATTTCAGCCTGCTTTAATGGCATTTTAAGTCACATCATACCGGTGAATCATTCCCCAAAACCGGGATTGCTTTTTGCCAGCTGCCTGCCAAAAGTGATACGGCTATGCATAATATGAAACAACTTTATCCTGAACCTGCCTGACGTTATAGTTGCCTAATACCAACCTTAAGCCAGTCGAAAATAAGCATCATGTTTACTGAACGCAAAGCCGCACAGATTGCTGCCTTTTTCCTTCTCAAACGAGGCGGGAGAATGTCGCACCTAAAGCTTATGAAGCTGATGTATCTTGCTGACCGGGAAGCTATGCGGGATTATGGCTTTCCTATCTCTGACGATTGCGCCGTCTCCATGCCACACGGCCCTGTGCTGTCTCGTACACTGGAATGTATCGACGGTAACGTGGAACCGGTTGCAGGTGGTTGGGAGTCATGGATAACAGATAAGGCTAACCATGAAGTCGCTCTGTCACATCAGGTGACATCCATTGACGATCTGGATGAGATAAGCCCAGCAGAGATTTCCGTCATGGAAAAGGTCTGGCAAGAGTTCGGACACATGACCCGGTGGCAGATACGGGACTACACCCATGACCAGTGCCCTGAGTGGCAAGACCCTAATGGTAGCTCCAGACCTATATCAGATCAGGATATATTTCGGGCTGTAGGTTACGATGCAGCCACTGCCAAAAACCTAAGCGCCAGCCTGCAAGAACAGAGGAAACTAGATCAGCTATTCG
Organism: Oceanospirillum beijerinckii DSM 7166; assembly: GCF_000422425.1. Lineage (GTDB taxonomy): Bacteria > Pseudomonadota > Gammaproteobacteria > Pseudomonadales > Halomonadaceae > Oceanospirillum > Oceanospirillum beijerinckii. The sequence goes on along the minus strand of NZ_AULT01000012.1, from coordinate 65,574 downwards.
GCAGTCTATGAGCCTGTTCTTTCCAATAAAGCGAGCTACGCTGCTGATTCCCTCTGGCCCAGCTCATGACCCTGACCGCAAACATCTATTCATCTTGCTAACGGATCCTGTTACTCAAGAACAGCTGGTGCTTATTGTCAGCATATCCAGCATCAAGCACGGCCAGCGATATGATGACAGCTGTGTGCTTAACCCCCATTAAGCGCCCCAGCTTCGTGGACTATCGTAGGGCAAGAATCATTGAGGTTCAGAAGTTGGTTACAGGTGTTAACCAAAAACTGTTCCAACCCTATGGTACTGTCTCTGAATCAGTATACGCCTACGTATGCCAGGGATTGCTAAAGTCACCATTCGTTTCACCCAAGATAAAGAAGTTCTTCACTGATGTGGCTACCAAGTAAAGTAAGAGCCATTCGCTACCATCGCTTGGCCTTTCTTTCTGCAGCATGATTGATCTGTGCTCTCTGATAACTGTCGTGGTCGGAGACGATAAGGGTGGATATGTCGAAAGATTCTGTGTAGGTGCTTAACACATAGGGGGTTTAATCGCTCGACTCCTCTTTAACCATCTCAAATTTAACAATTTCTGATTTTCTCTCGCTCAAGAAACGCTATAGTTCTATCTAGAGCATTTTTGAAAAAGTCATTTGTTGTCACCCCTGATACAGAAGATACTGAATTCGAAAGCTCTGTGTTCAATATTTTCATCTGGCCAAACTGCGCTTTGTGCTAGAAGCAGCTTAAAGAGGCAAAATAGCATTTTACTATGCAGACCATGACCACACAGGAATTTAGTGAGCAACTGTTTGCACTGGGCTATGCTCATCCGGCAAAAGAACAGCTGGTATGCGAGACCATGGCCTTTATTGCCAAACAATGGCAAGCCGGGGCGCTTTATATTGCCGATCATAAGGGCAAACTGCTGTTTCAACATAGCCAGTCAGGCTGTAGTGCCTCACCCGAGGTACCGGATCTGTCAGGTCTGCAGCAGATCCCCTTGAATAATGATTTTGTGCTTTATAGTGACCAACTGCCTCAGCCTGCATTTAGCCCAACCTGGGCTCAGTGTTTTGCCCAGCAGCTGCACAACTATCACCCCGTTGACCCCAGTCTAACCAGTCATAATGTGATGCAGTTGGTGATGGATCGCATCCCAACCCGAGTGTTTTGGAAAAATACACAACAGGAATATGTTGGTGCAAATCAGGCATTTCTGGCCGATGCCTGCATGCAAAACCCTAATCAGTTGAGGGGCCATCAGGTCAAACAGATGCCTTGGTCAGAGCATAATCGCCTGACGTTCTCTCAACAGGACCAATTGTTGCTATCCGGCCAACAGGAAAGCGTTGAGTTTGAGGAAGCCCTTGAGATTAACGGTAAAGTACAGTGGATACGGGGCCACAAGCAGATTATTCGCGATGATGCTGGCCAGGTCAGCGGTATTCTAGGCACTTATCACGATATTAGCGCCCGTAAAAAGGATGAGGAGAAGCTGCGCCTGCTGGCCACTGCTTTTGAATCCCATGAAGGCATTGTGATTGCGGATCACAACGGCATTATCCTTGAGATGAACGCCGCCTTCTGTGAGATTACAGGCTACAGCCCTGATGAGATTGCTGGCAAAACCTTCCAGGTGCTGCATTCTGGCCGGCAAAATCAACAGTTTTACCGGGAGCTGTGGCAGTCAATCAATCAGCTGGGACGCTGGGATGGTGAAATCTGGAATAAACGTAAGAATGGAGAAATTTATCCAGAGTGGCTCACAATCACGGCAGTAAAAAATGATTTTGGTGAAACCACTCATTATGTTGGTGCTTTTGTTGATCTCAGTGAGATCAAGGCTCAACAGGCTGAAATTCGTCGGGCAGCCGCTCAGGAACAACTCATTGGTCAACTCTTCCAACTGACCTTACAGGGCAGCTCTGTTCGCCACTATCTACACCGGGCATTGGAGCTTATTCTTGAGTCCTTGCCTTGGTTGATGTCTATCGCCTCGGTGCACCTGGCTCCTCAAAAGCCCGATGGACAATGGCGCGCTTTAGCCAAACTAAATATTGTCAGTGACAGTAACCTGGCTAATCACCCTGACCTGCACAGCGCATTGGAAAAACTGGCAGAAGAAAAAACCAGTCAAACACTCTTGAGCTGCCGCCACTGTAATCAGGTACCCGCTCATAGCCATATTCTTATCCCCCTGACTCTGGACAACGAACTCATTGGTGCAGCGGTGCTAAGCATGCGGGCCTTTGATAGTCATAATGAAGAAGATGAGAAACTGCTCTATCGACTGTGTAATGTGATCGCTCTGGGTATTAACCGGCGTCAGACTGAACATGCGTTGATTACCGCTAAAGAGGAAGCAGAGCGGGCCAATGTGGCAAAATCCCAATTTCTCTCCAGTATGAGTCATGAGCTAAGAACGCCCCTGAATGCGATTTTAGGGTTTGCTCAGTTACTCGAACTGGAAGAGTTGGATGAAACCCAGCTGGAAAACGTTAATGAAATCGTTAATGCCGGACGTCATCTGCTGGAACTGATTAATGAAGTGCTCGACCTGGCTAAAATTGAAGCAGGCCGGGTTGATCTTGCACTGGAGAGGGTATCACTTCAGGAAATACTGCATGAGTGCCTGACATTAACCCAGACCCAGGCCGATAGTCGTCAGATTACTATCCTCTACACTGAACAGAAAAACCAGAACTTAGCGGCTTTTGCTGATCGTATGCGCGTTAAACAGATTCTGCTGAATCTATTATCCAATGCGGTGAAATACAACCGAGATGGTGGTGATATTAAGCTGGATATCACACGCTCCGGTGAATCGATGATTCGCATTTCAGTTCAAGACTCTGGTTTAGGCATTGCAGAAGACAAGCTAGGGGATATTTTCCAACCTTTTCACCGCCTGGGTGCAGAAGCCTTAAACATTGAGGGCACAGGAATTGGCCTGGTCATCAGCCAAAAACTGGCACACAACATGGGTGGTGAACTGGGTTTTGTCAGTCAGGAAGGCCAGGGTAGTACCTTCTGGCTGGATATTCCTTATTACCAGGATCAACAGGAACAAGCTAATCTATATACTGTTCTTTATATTGAAGACAGCAACAACGACTTTAAACAGCTACAGCAGATTTTTCAGCTACGCCCAGAGATACAACTGCTGCATGCGGTATCTGCTGGGGAAGGGCTGACGATGATCAGCAAACAACAGCCAGATCTGGTATTGTTAGGGGTCAGTATTCCTGACATGGGGCGCTTTGACCTCCTGGCAGCAATAAAACAGCGAGAGCACTTAGTAGTAGACGATATTCCAGTGTTCGCAATTTTGGCCGATACATCGATAGAGGCCACAATACTGGGTGTCGAAGCAGGCTTCGCTGAATGTATCAGTAAACCGATAGAGGTCCAGCCATTCCTTGATCGCCTGGATAGCTGGCTACCCGATGCCAATCAGGCACAAACAGGACAGAATTAATGACGGCATCCGAGATAAGCATATATAACGCTAAGCTTCTGATAGTTGATGATGAACCAGTCAATGTAAAACTGCTGGAACGTACGTTGGCCAAAGCAGGATACGAGCGTATTCAGTCAACCATGGACCCCCGTCTGGTCTGCGATCTGTTTGAGTTACATCACTATGATCTGATTTTGCTGGATCTTAATATGCCTTATATGGATGGCTTTGCCGTCATGAAGGCATTAACAGAACGCTTTGGCAGTACACCTCAGGTGCTGGTTCTGACAGCTCAGAGTGCTCAGGAGTTTCGTACGCAAGCGCTGGAACTGGGCGCCCGAGACTATGTTACCAAACCGTTTGAACGTAACGAGCTGCTACATCGGGTCAGCAACCTGCTGGAAAGTAAGCTCTACCGCGAAGCATTAGAGCGATTAAATGAGTCTCTGGAGCATAAAGTTCAGGAGCGTACCGCAGAGCTGAATGAAACCCGTCTGCAAGTGGTACGCCGACTGGGTCGTGCCGCAGAATATCGGGATAATGAAACCGGCCTGCATATTGTGCGTATGAGCAAAATCTCCCGTCTTCTGGGCGAGGTGATGGGAATGAGTGAATCCGAGTGCGATCTGTTGCTGAACGCCAGCCCGATGCACGATATCGGCAAAATCGGTATTCCCGATCATATCCTACTTAAACCCGGTAAGTTTGAACCGGATGAATGGGAGATCATGCAGAGTCATGCTCAGATTGGAGCAGATATTCTGGAAGGTGCTGAATCCGAGCTGCTAAAAATGGCGCGGGACATTGCCCTGACTCACCATGAAAAGTGGGATGGCAGTGGTTATCCTAATGGCCTGAAAGGGGATGAAATTCCGCTGGTCGGCCGTATATGTGCCATCGCCGATGTATTTGATGCTCTAACCTCTGAACGACCTTACAAGAAAGCCTGGCCGGTAGAAGATGCACTGAACCTGCTTCAGGAAAACAAAGGCAAGCACTTTGATCCGGCATTAGTGGATGCTTTTATGGATAACCTGACAGAAATTCTGATGATCCGTGATACCCACAAAGAACCTGGGACATAACCCCTTCACCTGTGGATAACTTTGTGGTTAACCATGGGTAGCTCGTGGATAAAAATTGTGGATAACAACTGATAGCGCCATATTCTGACCACAGCCCTCTGGGAAAAGGTGCAAATACAGATGCTCTTTCCGGGGTAAAAGAGGTCCACTTTTTAGTCATGTTCAGATAAAGAAAAGAGTTGGAGAACTACCTCAAGATAGGTAGCAGATTCCCTTAACTCAGCCTATTAGCATAAGGCTTAATAGGCTTTTTAGCCTATTTTCGTTATCTTTAGCGTCATACCCTTCAGCCCAGGTTTAGACATGCACTGTCGCCAATCAACACCATTTATTTTTGTTATTTTTTTCCTATTGAGCCTGCTTCTACTGACAGCTTGTAGTTCCAGTGAGCCGGATACGCATTATTCCCGGCTTCCTTCCCTCCCCAGCCTCGATCATCCCAGGGTCACCGTTTCCGGTTTTTCATCGGGCGGTTATCTGGCAAACCAGTTGCATCTGGCATACCCCGAACTGATTGAAGGGGCTGCTATCTTTTCTGCCGGCCCTTGGGGCTGTGCCATGAAAGGGCTGAGCCACGCATTGATGTCCTGTATGCAGACCCAATTTCCTATTGCCAGCTTAGATGAACGTATGGCCATGTTGCACCGAGCCAGCCGTAAGCGCTTGATTGGCGACCCCGCTCTACTGGTCGATGACCCTGTGTATATCTTCTATGGTCAAAAAGATCAGGTGGTAAAGCCTGAAATCACTGAAAGCCTGATCGGTTTCTATCAAAAACTGGTCGCTTCTTACAATATACGAATTACTGGCTTACCTCAGGCCGGCCATGCCTTTCCAACCCTGTTAACCAATACTGAGTGCGGTGTTGAAGATGGCAACCACCTGCAAAACTGCCATTTTGATGGGGCAGGGGAGGCACTCAGAGTGCTGTATGGCAAGCTCAACGCCCCAAGCAATCAGCCGGAAGGTGACATGATCGAATTTGGGCAAAGTGACTTCTATGAAGGTAAAGGCATGCTGGACCGGGGTTATCTCTATCTGCCGCAGGCTTGTAAGAGTGGTGAAGAGGAGTGCCAGCTGCATGTGGTACTGCACGGCTGCAGTCAAAGTGCTGAAGTGATTGGTAATAGTTTTTTCCAGCACAGCGGCTTTAATCGCTGGGCCGATACCAACCGCATCGTATTACTCTATCCACAGGCGAAAAAGAGCCTGCCTAATCCACAGGGCTGTTGGGATTGGTGGGGTTATGAGAAAGACCGCTTTTATACCCGCGATAATCAACAGCTCAAAGCGATTGTCGGCATGATACAACAGCTCAAACCACAAACAGAATTACACAGCCGCTCCTGAAGGAAGCCTGTTATTCCCTCAAGCATCTGCACTTATTATCCGAAACCTCTGGCGACAAAAAAATAGCCCCTGACAAAACGCCAGGGGCTATTTTTATGACTGAAAAGGCAGGGAGGAACATCAGGCTGTCAGCTGATATTCCAATACAGGCGATTAGCCCAGTACTTTTTTCATAAACGGTGGCAGGCTTAAAGCGCCACGGTGGATATCCGCCGTGTAGTATTCGGTCTCAAAGCCTTTACCTTCCGCTTCATCACTACGGAAGCTTTTCACATCTGTACCTTTACCGGCCATGGTGCAGCTCCACCAGCCTGATGGGTAAACCGGCTGAGGGAAAGGCAGGGTAGCCGTGGTTGAGAAACCCGCTGCCTGCATATCAGTGTGTAGGTCACGGATAATGCTATTGGTATGGTACAGCGGTGATTCAGACTGCTGCACCATAATGCCGCCTTGCTTCAGAATTCGGAAACAACGCTTGAAGAAGTCTACTTTAAACAGACCTTCAGCCGGACCAACAGGGTCGGTGGAATCTACGATAATCAGATCGATGCTTTCTTCAGGACAATCGTCAACCCACTTCACGCCATCCTCAAACAGCAGCTCCGCACGCGGATCATCGTTGCTGTCACACAGGGCAGGAAAGTATTTCTCTGACAGATCGGTTACCAACTTATCGATATCGATCTGGGTTACTTTTTCAACACCTGGGTGCTTCAGTACTTCACGCAGCGTACCGCAGTCACCGCCACCGATAATCACCACACGCTTAGGATCAGGGTGCGTGAACAGTGCCGGGTGAGACATCATCTCGTGATATAGGAAATTGTCACGATCCGTCAGCATGACACAACCATCAATAACCATCAGATTACCGTAGGTTTCTGTCTCATAGATTTCCAGTTTCTGATAAGGGCTTTGCTCCTCATGCAGCTTGGCTTTTACCTTCATGGAAAAGGCAGAGCCACAGGAAGAAAATACTTCGGTAAACCAGCTGTTATCCAGTTGTTCGCTCATGATGACCTCAAAACAAAGGGTGTAAAAAGGCAAAGAATTTGAAGGGGCGCAACGATACTGAATGTTATGCCCGAAACAAAGTGCTTTTTAACAGGATACATTAAAAAAGTCGTTAACTTTTCCCAAACGCTGAAAAAATTAACGACTTAAGCCCAAACTTAAAGAGAGGCAAGACCCGAATGGAAGCAGCACACTACATCTGTATCGGTTGCGCCTGCTGGTCCTGCATAATCGCTCTGACATAAGCCTGAGCCTGCGGATACCCCTGGCGGGCAGCGACAGTGATCCAGTGCATGCCCAGTTTAAAACTCACAGGCGTGCCTTCACCCTGCAGAAACATCAAACCCAGCTGATACTGCGCCGGAACCATACCGGAATAAGCGGCTTTATGAGTCCAGCGAAACGCTTGACGGCTGTCTTTTTTCACGCCATATCCAACACGATACATATTGGCCAGCTGCCACATCGCCGGACGAATACCACCATGGGCTGCCTGACGATACCAGCGTGCGGCCTGTTCAAAATCAGGCGCTTGCGCTTGCGGACTCATATAGATACCGGCCAGATTAAACTGAGCACTGGGCTCACCGGCTTTTGCGGCTCTCAGGAACCAGTAACGGGCCTGTTGTTCACTCTGGTCCACGCCTTGACCCAGATGGTACAGACGCCCCAGATTAACCATGGCATTCAGATCCCCCTGATTGGCGGCCAGCTGATACCAATTCACCGCCTGCTTGTAGTCCTGCTCAATGCCTTCACCGTTTTCATACATCAGGCCCAGATTGTATTGGGCATCAGAGTCTTTCTGTTGTGCTGCACTGAGGTAAAAAGCACGGGCTTTTGCGTTGTCTTCTTCAACACCTTCACCGGTATCATAAATGACACCAAGATTGACCATTGAGGAAACATGGCCCAGCTCAGCGGCTTTGTGATACCAGAAAATCGCCCGATCATTGTCTTCGGGAATACCGTCACCAAAGTCATGCATCTTGGCCATCTCATACATGGCATCCGCCAAACCGGAATCTGCGGCTTTACGCAGCCACATCAGGGAGAGGGCTTCACCGCCTTTCTGTTTCATCCGCTGATCATAAAACTGCGCCAGGCTCATCATCGCCTGACGATTACCGGACTCGGCCAAACCGATCAGGTCTTTCATATTCTGGCTGGAGCGCACTTCGGCTTTCTCCAGTTCGGTAGACTCAGGCTCTGGTGGTAACTGCGCCTGTTCATAGCGGGACGCACAGGCTGTCAGTGTAAATACAGCAACGGCTATCATTAAAGAACGCATAATTTATCCTCCCGAATACCGTTAGCTCTATCCGCAAGTCACCGATTAAACGTCTCTAGTGCTCAATAAGACCCCATTTCCCTGACTAAACTGTACTGAACAGACAGTGGCTATATGGCATGGATAGTTAAAGTATGGTCAAGTGATTAGCGATAATCATGAATTTTTCTGAATTGGGCACAGATTGAGCAGAATGCTTTTCATCGCTGTCTGATGAATACATAATGCGCGTTTTATGCCTTACTGAATTGGGGATGATAAAAATGACCGATTGGAGCCTTGATGATGCGTTCCGCACCTACAACATTGGCCACTGGGGCAGTGATTACTTTGGTGTGAACCCAAGAGGCCGGGTAACCGTACGTCCAAGCCCTGCACAACCGGCGTCTGCCGTTGATCTGACCGAACTGTGTCAGATGTTACAACAGCAACAAGGCCTGTCGTTGCCGGTATTGGTACGTTTTACCGACATTCTGCATCACAGGGTGAATCGGTTGTGCCATGCCTTTGATCACGCCATGCAGGAGCAGGACTATCAGGGTGGCTATACTGCGGTTTATCCCATTAAGGTGAACCAGCAGCGCCGCGTGGTGGAAGAGATTCTGAACACCTCGGCCCGTTCCAAAAACCGAGTCGGTCTGGAAGCGGGTAGTAAGCCCGAACTGCTGGCCGTATTGGCTCAGGTCGGCCAACGGGACTCCGTGATTGTCTGCAATGGCTATAAGGACCGTGAATACGTCCGTCTGGCTCTGATGGGAGAGAAACTGGGGCACCGTGTCTTTATCGTGATTGAAAAGATGAACGAGCTGAACCTGGTACTGGAAGAGAGTCAGAAAATCGGTGTGAAACCACGCCTGGGCGTGCGTGCGCGTCTGTCCTCTATCGGTAAGGGCAACTGGCAGAACACCGGGGGCGAGAAGTCTAAGTTTGGTCTGTCGGCCACTCAGATCCTGTGGCTGGTAGAGAAACTGGAGCAGGCGAATGCGCTGGATAGCCTACAGCTGCTGCATTTCCACCTGGGCTCTCAGATCGCCAATATCCGTGACATTCAGCGCGGCCTGAAAGAGTGTGGTCGTTTCTATCATGAACTGTGTCAACTGGGTGCGAATGTGCGCTTTGTAGATGTGGGTGGTGGACTGGGAGTGGATTACGAAGGCACCCGCTCACGCAGCATCTGTTCCATTAACTACAGTATGGAAGAGTACGCCAAGAACGTTGTGCAAGCGCTGAATGAAGTCTGTCTGAACCATGATCTGCCCCATCCGCATCTGATTACAGAGTCTGGCCGGGCCATCACCGCCCACCATGCGGTACTGATTACCGATATTATCGATATCGAATCCCCGGATACGTCAGCACCGGATCAGATCGATGATGATGAAGCGTCCGTTATTCAGGAGCTGTGGCGCGTCCATCAGCTGGTTAAACAAGGCGCAGATGAGCGCTCATTGGTGGAAAGTTATCACGATGTGGTGCAGTGCATGTCGGAAGCGCAGGATATGTATACCCTGGGTATTCTGAATCTGAGTCAGCGCTCCCTGGCAGAGCGTCTGTATACATCAACCTGTGCCCAACTGCGTAACCAACTGAACACCCGTAACCGGGCGCACCGGGAGATTCTGGATGAGCTGAACGAGAAGCTGGCCGATAAGCTGTTTGCCAACTTCTCCCTGTTCCAGTCGATCCCGGATGTATGGGGTATTGAACAGATCTTCCCGATTCTGCCGCTGTCCCAACTGCATCAGCCACCGCTGCGCCGCGGCGTGATTCAGGATATCACCTGTGACTCCGATGGCCGTATTGACCGCTATGTTGATGGACAGGGCCTGGAAACAACCCTGCCGCTGCCAGCCTGGCCGGAAGGTGAACAGCGTCTGCTGGGTGTTTTCCTGGTCGGAGCCTATCAGGAGATTCTGGGCGACCTGCATAACCTGTTTGGCGATACTGACTCTGTCGATATCACACTGGATGAATCCGGCCAGGTGCAGATCAATCAGATCATCAAGGGTGACACGGTTGCCAAGGTACTGGAATACGTGAACTATGATCAGGATAAACTGCTGCAAGGCTACCAGAAACAGTTGGCCGCCAGTGATCTGAGCGAAGAGGAGCAAGCGGCCTTTATTCAAGAGCTGGAAGCGGGCCTGGCCGGTTATACCTATCTGGAAGAATAAGGGCTGGAGGCTGGAGGCTAAAAGGTAGCCCCTTGCGCACCTTGGCAAAAAGATAAAGCTCAACGCTAACACCAAACAAGATAAGTTGTTGCAGGTCGAACAAGCCGCAAGGCACCTTCCGGCAATAACCAGATCGAAGCAAATGTCGGATGGCGCTTCGCTTATCCAACCTACTCTGATATCAAGAAACTTATCGGGAATGTTATAAAAGGGCATAAGTGGTAACTCACTTATGCCCTGCAAACGGTATTAAATATTGAGTGTCAGCTTAGATAGCCACTGTGTTGCTACTGGCTTTCTCTTGCTGCTTCTGCTGCTCTTCACTCTGCTGCTCGCGTTCTTCAGCTTTCTTTTCCAGATACTCTTTCGCATTTTGTAGCTCATCTTTCGCCACTTCTGCCGCATCCTTACCCGCAGACCATAATTTGCTGCCCAGTTGTTTCAGATCATCACCGACACCACCCATGGCTTCAGAGGCTTTCTCTCCCAACTGCCCTGCGGCTTCCGATACCGAAGCACCGACTTCACTGGCAGCCTCCGACACCACTTCAGCCGATTCATCCAGTAGCGCTTCCGCTTTTTCTTTCACTGCGGCACCATCCACAGCCTGTGCCTGCACACTGAATAAACCTACAAATAGCAAACACATCATTTTCTTTAGCATCGTATTACCTGCTTCTGTTACCCACGATTGCACACCTTCCCGTGAAACTGATTCGTCACAGGTTCTATCAGATGATCCTCTGATAGTGACCGGCAGAGTATACTCTGCTCTGTCGTTATGACTCTTATTGTGGGGAAAAAATTCCATTCCCTCGCCTTAAATATCGAAGACTGTCTACCCTGGCCTCATTCAATGGCAGCGGTCTGTTCAATTAAAGTATGCTGCTGAAGCATCTCAAATGCCTGCGGTACGGCAACCGGTTTACTGAACAGATAGCCCTGGGCATAGTGACACCCCTTGTCTTCTAACATTTTCAGCTGAAACGCCGTTTCGACGCCTTCCGCAACGGTCTGCAGATTTAAACTATGACCCAAATTGATAATTGCCGTGGGGATAATCTGATCGCTACGGCGCTCGGTCAGTTGCTGGGTAAAAGCACGATCAATCTTGAGTTTATTGGCAGTAAAACGCATCAGATAACTCAGAGAAGAATAGCCAGCACCAAAATCATCAATGGAGATACCCACCCCCAGGGCAGAGATCTCATGCAAAAGCCGCTCGGTTAGTTCAGGGTGTTTCATTACCGTCGTTTCAGTAATCTCCACATGCAGCAACTCTGGCTTTAAACCGCTGTGTTGTAACACCCGATCAATATGCTGAGCCAGATCAGGGTTTTCAAACTGAACCGCAGACAGATTCACAGCAATCGCCACCGGATGTTCCAACTGACGATTCCATTCTGCTCCCTGCTGGCAAGCCGACTCCAGCACCCAATCACCGATCTCATGGATTAAGCCGGTTTCTTCTGCATGTTCTATAAAATCACCGGGATAAACAATGCGATCCGGCTCAGGCTGCCAGCGTATTAAGGCTTCCACTGCAGCAATTGTGCGCGTTGGAATATCAACAATAGGTTGGAAGTGCAGAATAAATTCCCGCTGGGCAATGGCCTGCTTTAACTGGCCGGTCAATGCCATACGATCCACATTGACGGCACTCATCTGATAATCAAACAGCTGATAGCGCCCTCGTCCGGACTCCTTAGCCCGGTACATCGCTATATCCGCATGCTTTTTCAGGGTTTCACTAGTGGCACCATGTTCCGGGTATAGGCTGATGCCGATACTACAGCCCACATAGATTTCACGCTCATCAATCACTACGGGCTGTTCAATGGCATGGATAATCTTACCGGCAACGACTTCCAGATCCTGAGGTTCATGCACACTACGAATAATCGCGGTAAATTCATCACCACTGATACGGGCCACCGTATCGGGTTCCCGCAAACACAGTTTAATCCGCTGGGCCACTTCAACCAGTAGCTGATCACCAATCGCATGTCCCAAGGTATCATTAACGTATTTGAAGCGATCCAGATCGATATAAAGCACACCAAAACGACTGTTTTCACTGGCACAGGTTTTCACTTCCTGCTCCAGACGATCCTGGAACAGAATGCGATTAGGTAACTGCGTGAGCACATCATAGTAAGCCAACTGCTCCAGCTGTCGCTCCGTCTGCTTCATATCACTGATATCCATAAACACACCAATATAATAGGTATGCTCATCCTGAGAACCGTAGACAGCATTAATGGTTAACCATTTGGGGAACACTTCGCCACTTTTTCGCCGGTCCCATATCTCACCACTCCAGTGCCCTTTGCTGGACAGACTGCGCCACATGGTTTGATAGAAACGAGCATCATGGCGATTCGAACGGGTAATATTAGGATTTTTACCCAGCACTTCCTCTCGTTGAAAACCGGTGATCTGGCAATACGCTGGGTTTACTTCCAGAATTTTGGCCTGAGCATCGGTAATGATCACCGCCTCACTGGTATTGTGTACCGCCATCTTAAACAGCTGCAGTTGCTGCTGTGCATGCTTTCTCTGCTCCACTTCCTGCACCAGCTCACTGTTACGCTGCGCTAACTCTTCTGTTCGCTCTGCGACCCTATGTTCCAGCTCATCATTGGCGATCTGCAGAGCATCCAGTGCATGGGTCAGCTCAGCTTCAGCCGCTTCTTTATGACGCACTTCCTGATTCAACTGCTGATTCTTCTCTTCTACCTTATTTTGCGTACGTTCCAATGAGCGCAGACTGGCGTGAAAGCTATCAATCGCTTCCGACATCTGCTCCAGCTCATGGCTGCCATAGTCCTCACGCTTTCTGCGCAGTTTAAGCTCACCCCGCGCCAGCTGGTTCATCACATCGATCATGTCATGCAACTGTTTAGACAGATCACTGGACTGGCGAAAGCTGTAAGCAATCAGAAAAATCAACAGGATAGCAACAGATAGTGTCACCAGGCGGATATGCTCCTCCAGTCCTTTCAGCTGTTGGTCACTCTCATCCTGGATCAGACGCCCCATCTGTTCCAATAAGCCAATAAAGTGTTTATGACTGACCGCCAAATGCTGATTGGCCTCCTGCAGTCGTTGCGTATCACTTTGTCGCAGTAAATCGGGCAGGAAAGCCTGCTCCAGTGCATTAATATAGCGACTCAGACTGCCTTTTAACTGTTCCAGCGGTTCATCAATGGTTAAATCACTGTACGCTCTGTTTTGATCAAATTGATCGCTGAGGCTGGAGTAGATCTGCTGTACGACCGCTATACGGGCTCTACCCAGCTCTTGCAGATCAACGGCTGAGAGCTGCTGTTTACGCGCCAGAAGATCATGGATCGCCACATGATTGCGGGAAAGATCGGATAACAATGAGGTGTAATGCTGAATATTGCCCAGGTCATATTTAACCACTTGCCCGGTGAACTGATGCTGACGATTCAGCAGACTTAACATCAGGATAATGACCAGTCCTGTCAGTAGAAATCCCAGTGCGGGAATGACTAACAGTTTTTTACGTAAAGACAGTCTGTTTAACATATCGGAGCCTTAGCGTCCCTGCGCGATAAATAGCGTCTGATATTTTTCAATCCGCAGGTACGCTTTCTATTCTTATGATTATTATTACTGTGAATGTTTTAACACACTCTGCCGCTATAAATGAATGCCCCTAGTCTTAATCCGGCTTTATCGGGCACAAAAAAGCCCGTAACACGATAGCATTACAGGCCTGAACCCTATCAATGAGGCTAGAAAGAAAAACCTCAATCAACAAGTTTAATCACCGATGATTTCAGTCACCTTTGAAGACTTAGTGCGGAAGACTTTGTACGGAAAACTTAGTACGGAAAACTTAGTACGGAAAACTTAGTGCGCTTGGTCCCAGTTTTCACCAGAATCCGCTTCTACCAGTAACGGTACATCCAGCTCAGCAGCATGCTCCATATAAGGCTTCAGTGCCGCTTTAAAGGCTTCAACCTGCCCGGTCGGCACTTCAAACACCAGTTCATCGTGTACCTGCATAATCATACGGACATTTTTGCAGGCTTCATCTTCACCAGCCTGCAGCCATTGATCCACAGCAATCATGGCGCGCTTGATAATATCCGCTGCAGCCCCCTGCATCGGAGCATTAATGGCGGTACGCTCAGCAGCCTTGCGCATAGCGCCGTTACGGGCATTAATTTCCGGCAGATAAAGACGGCGGCCAAACAGGGTTTCCACATAACCCTGTTCTTTTGCACTTTCCCGAATGGAGTCCATATAACGGGCCACTCCAGGGTAGCGCTCAAAATAACGCTCGATGTAGATCTGGGCCTGTTTATTCTCAATATGCAGCTGCTTGGCCAGACCAAAGGCGGACATACCGTAGATCAAACCAAAGTTAATCGCCTTGGCGCTACGACGCTGATCAGATGTGACATCTTCTGGCGAGCAACCAAAAACTTCTGCAGCAGTTGCTCTGTGTACATCCTGATCATTCTGGAAAGCCTCCAATAAGCCTTTATCGCCAGATAGGTGCGCCATAATGCGCAGCTCAATCTGGGAATAATCCGCCGCAACGATGCTGAAGCCCTCTTCTGCCACAAAGGCCTGACGGATACGACGGCCCTCTTCGGTACGAATCGGAATATTCTGCAGGTTAGGATCACTGGACGACAAACGACCTGTCGCTGTTACCGCCTGATGATAAGAGGTATGAATACGCCCGGTTTTCGGATTGATCATCTGCGGCAGTTTATCGGTATAGGTGGACTTCAGCTTGCTTAAACTGCGGTGCTCCATAATCAGCTTAGGCAACGGGTAATCCAACGCCAACTCCTGCAACACAGCTTCCGCAGTCGACGGTTTGCCCTTAGGGGTTTTCTTCAGTACCGGCAGCTGCATCTGGTCGTACAGAATCTCACCCAGCTGTTTAGTAGAACTCAGGTTAAACTCTTTACCGGCCAGCTCAAAGGCATCACGTTCCAGCTCCACCAGACGTTCGCTCATCTGCTGACTTTGTGCGCCCAGCTTGTTCACATCCACCTTGGCACCATTGCGCTCAATACGGGACAGCACCGGCACTAAAGGCAGTTCAATATCGCTCAACAACTCAGGTAAGCGTCCCTCTTTTGCCACCATAGGCAATAGCTTTTGATGCAGACGCAGGGTGATATCCGCATCTTCTGCAGCATAAGGCGATGCTTGTTCCATTTCGATCTGGTTAAAGGTCAACTGCTTAGCACCCTTACCCGCAATCTGTTCAAAACTGATCGTAGTATGGCCCAGATACTTACTGGACAGGCTGTCCATATCGTGACGGGTGGCTGTCGAGTTCAGCACATAAGATGCCAGCATGGTATCGCTGGCCACGCCTTGCAGTTCGATACCGTAGTTAGCCAGTACATTGATATCGTATTTCAGATGCTGACCGATCTTGCCTTTTGCCGGATCTTCCAATAGCGGTTTCAGTTGTGCCAGCACCCAATCCCGATCCAGCTGCTCCGGCGCGCCCATATAATCGTGGGCGACCGGTACATAGGCCGCTTTACCGGCTTCAACGGCAAAGGACACCCCCACAATCTCCGCCTGCATATAGTCCAGACTGGTGGTTTCGGTATCAAAGGCAAACTGATCAGCGGCTTTAAGCTGCTCCAGCCAGGCATTAAATTCAGCTTCGGTCAGTACCGTATCATACTCACCGGCAATCACAGGTTCCTCTGAAGCCTCTTCCGCAATCTGTTCAACCTCTGCGGCCGTGGCGCTGTCCTCGGCCACCTTATCGGACTGGCTTTCCGCACGATTCAGGGCATTCAGCCAGGTTTTAAACTCCAGCTCGGCATACATCGCTTTCAGCGTATCGGTATCCTGAGGCGCCAGCACCAGATCGTCGATGGTTACATCCAGCTCAACATCACACTTGATGGTGGCCAGCTCATAGGAGAGGTAAGCCATCTCTTTGTGCTCGGCCATCTTCTTATCCAGGGTTTTAGAGCCCCGGAAACCCAGCGGTGCGATCTGATCCAGATCCGCATAGATAGCATCCAGACCACCGATACCCTGCAACAGTGCCAGTGCCGTCTTTTCACCCACACCTGGAACACCCGGTATGTTATCCACCTTATCCCCCATCAGGGCCAGGAAGTCGATAATCAACTCAGGGCCGATACCAAACTTATCCTTAACACCAGGGATATCCATCACGGTATCGGTCATGGTATTCACCAACGTGACTTTCTCTGTCACCAGCTGGGCCATATCTTTATCACCGGTGGACACCACCACCGAGCGCCCCGCCGCTTCACCCTGTTGTGCCAGAGTACCAATCACATCATCGGCTTCCACACCTTCTACGCATAGCAATGGCAGTCCCATTGCCCGGATCGCCTGATGCAAAGGCTCGATTTGAGCACGCAGGTCATCTGGCATCGGTGGACGCTGAGCCTTGTACTCAGGAAACATATCATCACGGAAAGTTTTACCCTTGGCATCAAACACCACCACAACCGGTGCTTCAGGATACTGTTTCAGCAAGCTTTTCAGCATATTCAGTACACCCTTAATCGCACCACTGGGTTGCCCCTTGGAGGTCACCAGTGGTGGCAGGGCATGAAAAGCACGGTAGAGGTAAGAAGAACCATCGACCAGAACCAAGGGAGCTTGGGCAGTGTCATTCATAGCAGGATATCAACTCAATTCGGTTATAATAGAGAGGAAATAACAGCCGTTAATGCTTGATCTGTCTGCTGTTATCTTCTTTTGGCTTCATGATAAAACACACACGGCATTCAGACCAAAGGTCTGACAAGGATTTAAACCATGTTACGCGCAGTTTTTTTCAGCCTGTTATTGGCACTGCCGACAGTACAAGCTCATGCAGAGGGACAGCAGCCGGAACCGGAAATCACCATTCGCGATGGCGGTGACCGGACGCTGTACGAGTATCGGGTAAATGGCATCCTGTACGCCATTAAAGTCAAACCCAAGGTGGGCCCGGAATACTATCTGGTCGATGTGAACGGCGATGGTAACTATGTTCGTCACGACAGCAAACGAAAATCCTTTCTAATTCCTGAATGGGTGCTACTGCGTTGGTAACAGAGGAACCCTTATCACTAACACACCACACTTAGATAACCTTACTGTATAGGCAGATTTGTCGAACCAACCACTTCCTCGGAAGCTATAAGTCATATATTCTGCCAGTTCAACAGTTGTTATATTTTTTGTCCGTTCCTCAGGTGATTTATGGCCGTTTATACCAAGGTTTCTGAAACTGAATTAAATTCTTTTTTGCAAGGCTACAATCTGGGAACAGACTACCAGCTGCAGGGTTTGATGGGTGGTACCGAAAACACCACCTATCGCATTAGCTATACAGGGCAAAACGGTGCCGATAGTGAAAACTATATCCTGACGCTGTTTGAACAGGGTGATCACAGTGATCTCGGTTACTTTGTTGCTCTGCTGACACAATTGCGAGATAAAGGCTTCTGTACCGTTGCCGCACCGATAGCGAATAATCAGGGCGAATATCTACATACTCTATCTGATAAACCCGCCCTGCTGTTTCCCTGCCTGATCGGTACTCATCCTGAACAACCCAATATTGAACAGGCTAAAGCGATCGGTAACTGGCTGGCGCAGATGCATGTTACGGCCCAGAACTTTGATCTGCATAAACCCAATCTGCGCACCATTGATTGGATGAAGCGTGTCGCTCCAGATCTGTTACCTCTGCTGGACGAAATGGATCAGCAACTAATGCAGCGGGAGATCAGCCACTTTGCCGATCTGTTGGAAGAGTGCCCGAATCTGCCAGAAGGCATTCTGCATGGCGACCTGTTTCGCGATAACACCTTCTATCAGGGCGATAAACTAAGCGGTGTAATCGACTTCTACAACGGTTGTAACGGGCACCTGCTGTATGACCTGTCTGTGGTACTGAATGATTGGAGCTGCCAAGACGGCCACGAGCCAGATATGGAACTGCAGCAAGCGCTACTGGAAGCTTATGAGTCCGTACGCCCACTGACCGCTGATGAACGTCATGCCCTGCCGAGTTATCTGCGAGCCTGCGCCCTGCGTTACTGGATCTCCCGTCTGATAGCCAAACACCTGGCCGAAGAGGAAGAGCATGATCACGGTTTTAAAGACCCGGAACACTATAAATTGATTCTGCTGAATCGAGTGAAGCAAGCCGGTTGGTAAGCCTATAAACGGATGATAGATGATATATGAAGATAGTTACATGGAACTGTAATGGCGCACTCAGGAAGAAACTCGATAAACTTAACGAGCTAAACGCTGATATTTATATCATTCAAGAATGTGAAGATCCTGAACGAACAAAACACTCAGCCTACCAACAGTGGGCTGCAAACTATATTTGGAAAGGACCAACCAAAAATAAAGGGATAGCAATTTTCGCCCAAGAAGATATTGAAATCCAATACCTTTCCTGGCCATCAGGTACCCTGGAACTCTTCCTTCCTGTCCGCATCAACGACAGCTTTAATCTAGTCGCCGTTTGGACACGGCAGGCCAACTCACCCAACTTTCGTTATATTGGTCAGTTCTGGAAGTTCTTGCAGGAACACTGGCCAAAAATGGCACGGGAGCCAGTGATAATTGCTGGTGATTTCAATAGTAACTCAAGGTGGGATGAATGGGATCGCTGGTGGAATCACTCGGATGTCGTAAACCAATTAGCCTCACTTGGAATTAACAGCCTGTACCATGACTGGTTCCAAGAACAACAGAGCCAGGAAACCCGGCCAACCTTATTTCTGCAAAGAAAAGCAGAGAAACCCTATCACATTGATTACGTGTTTCTATCACGTCGTCTTGAAGAGAAAGTTAGCTCCTTGGCTGTAGGACAATATGACCACTGGATAGATAGCAGTGATCACATGCCAATTACTTTCGAACTTGGTTAGCATCGCTCGCTGTAATACACTGCATACAGTGAATACAAAAGTACCGCAAAGGTCCACAACATGCCAACTAGCATCCGCCTGAATAACGATATTGAGAATAGACTGACTCATTTAGCTGAGATCACCGGGCGCTCTAAATCATTCTATTTAAGAAAACTAATCGAAGACCACTTTGATGAGTTAGAAGAAATTTATCTGGCTGAAGAAACTCTACAACGGATTCGTAGAGGTGAAGAAAAGACTCATTCACTCAAGGATGTTGAACATGAGCTTGGCCTGGACGATTGAAATATCCGATACCGCAAAAAAAACAGCTCAAAAAAATGGGCAAAGAGGATGCTAAGCGTATTATCTCTTATCTAAAATCACGAGCCGCAGAGGGCGATAACCCAAGAAAAACAGGAAAAGCGCTAAAGGGAAATCTATCCGAGCTATGGCGTTATCGCATTGGAGATTTTCGTGTGATCTGCGAACTACAAGATAATGTTATGACTATTCTTGTCTTAAAGGCTGGTCATCGAAAAGAGATTTACAAGCGCCATTAGTCATCAAGTGTCTAGCAGCGCTAATCAATCCACTCTCAAGGATTAAGCCTTTGGATCCATCAGCTTAACCACCTGAATCTCGTCTCTTGGATCAGGTTGAGTCTGATTCACCCGTGTGGCCAATTCATCCACTTCTGGTTCAATCACCAGTGACATCTCATCGGTAAAGTCACAGGCGACACATTCACGGTATTGAGTTTCGTCTTCCGTCCAGGCTTTCAGTTTGTCCATCTCACCACAGCGGGGGCATACCGCTCCGGCGATAAAGCGCTTAATCACAGTCATGGTTATCTCGGTCAGGCTTGAAGCCTGCTTATCTGTCTTCTTTGGCTTGTCCATAAATTAGACAAGCATTAAAACGACAGTATCCGGTAAAAACCGGATACTGTCAGTTAGGGATAGGTCGTAAGGCAAGTAGGTGTTAACTAAGTATGCTAACGCACCAGCCTTTCACTAATACCATTCACGATAAGTTTCTTGATATCTGAGTCGGTTGGATAAGCGAAGCGCCATCCGACATTGACTCCGGTATCTGATGATTGTCGGAAGGCGCCTTGCGGCTTTTCCAACCTACAACAACTTATCTTGTTTGGTATAACCTTTCCTTTCATTAACCTTTAATGCCACTATGGCGCAGCAGTGCGTCCACCTGAGGTTCACGGCCACGGAACGCTTTAAACAGCTCAGCGGGCTCCTTGGAACCACCCATCTCCAGAATATTCTCCAGGAAGGCACGACCCGTATCAGCGTTGAAGATCCCCTCTTCCTCAAAACGGGAGAAGGCATCTGCGGACAGCACTTCGGCCCACTTGTAGCTGTAGTAACCCGCCGCATAACCACCGGCAAAAATATGACTGAAGCTATGCTGGAAGCGGTTAAACTCAACAGGTGGCAGTACTGCAACCTGAGCACGGACTTCGTTCAGGATACCCTGCACACTGGAATCCCAATCCGGGGTGTATTCGTGGTGCAGACGGAAATCAAACAGCGCAAACTCCAGCTGACGCACCATCATCATGGCGGATTGGAAGTTTTTCGCTGCTTGCAGTTTTTCCAGCATCTCCTGTGGCAGGCCTTCGCCAGAATCCACATGAGAGGCGATCAGATCCAGGCCTTCCTTCTCGTAACAGAAGTTCTCCATAAACTGGCTTGGCAGCTCAACCGCATCCCAGGCAACACCATTGATACCGGACACATCTGCTACTTCCACCTTAGTCATCATATGGTGCAGACCATGGCCAAACTCGTGGAACAGTGTAGTCACTTCATCGTGGGTCAGCAGTGCCGGTTGATCACCCACTGGTGCAGAGAAGTTACATACCAGATAAGCGACAGGCAGTTGCAGTTCGCCATCGGCCTTACGACGACGCACGCGGCAATCATCCATCCAGGCTCCGCCACGTTTATTTTCACGGGCGTACAGATCCAGATAGAAACCGGCGATCTGTTCACCGTCACGCTTGACCAGGAAATATTTCGCATCAGGATGCCAGCGATCAACCTGATCAGTTACCTCTTCAAAGGTGATGCCGTACAGGCGATTGACCACCTCAAACATACCGGCAATCACTTTAGGGGCCGGGAAGTAAGGGCGCAGCTCTTCCTGAGAGATAGCGTAACGCTGCTGACGCAGTTTTTCGCTGTAGTAACCCACATCCCAGGCTTTCAGATCTTCCGCACCAAACTCTTTTTTGGCATAGGCTTGCAGCTCGGCAAACTCTTCTCTGGCCTGAGCAACAGAACGATCCGCCAGATCATTTAAAAAGCCCAGTACCTCATCCGTGCTGGAAGCCATTTTGGTTTCGATAGAATATTGCGCATAACTACTAAAACCCAACAGTTGGGCCAGCTCATAACGCAGTGCCAAAATCTCATCCATGACCGGGGTGTTGTCCCACTCACCGGCATTAGGACCCTGATCAGAAGCACGAGTAACAAACGCGGTATAGATCTCTTCACGCAGCTCACGTTTTTCAGCGTAGGTCATCACCGGGTGGAAGGATGGGAAGTCCAGAGTAATCACCCAACCATCCAGCTCTTTCTGCGCCGCTAACTGTTTCAGCAGGCCTTTAGCACTATCTGGCAGGCCCGCCAGCTCAGCTTCATCTGTAATATGTTTGTGCCAGCCCTGAGTGGCGTCCATCACGTTTTCTGCAAACTTATTACAGATCTCAGACAGACGCTGTTTTAACTCACCGTAACGGGCTTTTTTCTCTGCGGGCAGATCAATACCAGACAGGTGGAAATCACGTAGCGTATTAGTGATCGCTTTCTGCTGTGCCGTATTCAGTTCCGCAAAGGCCGGGCTATCTTTCAGTGCCTTGTAGCTGTTGCACAGAGCTTCGTTCTGACCGATCTCAGTACCGTATTGAGACAACTTAGGCAGACACGCATTATAGGCTTCACGCAGCGCGTCGCTGTTGACTACTGAGTTCATATGACTCACAGGTGACCACATCTGAGACAGGCGATCTTCCTGCTCGCTTAATGCCTGCACCAGAGAATCCCAGGTCGGTTGATCCTGCTGCTGGAGCTGCTCAATGCTGGCGCGGTTTTCGGCCAGAAGCTGATCCAGAGCGGGTTCGATCATCTCTGGTTTAATCTGGCTGAAAGGTGGCAGGGTATGACTTTCCAGTAATGGGTTACTCATTGAACGGCCCTTTTGCTGTCTTTAACGTAAGTTTTTATTCCAATTGCTTTTTAATATGGGGCTGTTGCGCAGAAATTCCAGTTTTTGCCCGCTATAATCCTGACATTAACGTTAAGGTATAAGATCAAGTTAGCCGTTACAGCAGAGAAGTCACCGAGGAAGCTATGTCAGAACAATCATCATCGAAACAACCGTTGTCTGGTAATAAAAACGCCATCCGTAGTTTTCAGGGTATGGAACCACAACTGGGTGAGCGGGTGTTTGTCGACCCTTCTGCCGTCGTGCTGGGTGATGTGGTTATGGGTGATGATTGCTCTGTATGGCCGCTCACGGTGATTCGTGGCGATATGCACCGTATTCGTATCGGTGCCCGTACCAGCGTACAGGATGGCTCTGTGCTGCATATCACTCATGCGGGGCCTTTTAACCCGGACGGCTTCCCACTGACGATTGGTGATGATGTCACCATCGGCCATCAGGCGATGCTGCATGGCTGTACCATTGGCAGCCGTGTTTTAGTGGGTATGGGCACTATGGTCATGGACGGTGCTGTCGTTGAAGACGATATCATTATCGGTGCCGGTAGCCTGGTGCCACCGGGTAAAACCCTGGAAGCAGGTTATTTGTATGTCGGTCGTCCAGTGGAACAGAAACGTAAGCTAACTGAAAAAGAGCTGAGCTTCTTTACCTATACCGCTGGTAACTACGTCAAACTGAAAGACCAACATATCACTGAAGATTATTAATTAGGCTGGAGGCTGCTTTACACTCCCTTTACACCCCGCTGACACACACTTTGCAGGCCAATTCCTATACTGGTCTCATCAAACGAACAACGGGAGTAAATATCATGAGCCTGAAGAAAAAATTGTTAGCCAGTGGTATTACAGCAATCCTGATGACGGGCTCAGCATGGGCCCTGGCCTGTGACGGCGAACACGGTGGCTGGAAGAATAAACCTGCTCATATGCAGCAGGGTCATGGTCACCCTGGCGGTATGATGATGGACAGGGAGTTGTTTAAAGGTCTGGATCTGAGCCGCAGCCAACGCAATAAAATCCGCGACATTATGGAAAAATACCGTGGCGATAAGTCCGGTCATCGTGAGCATATGGAAGAGAACAGGGCACAATTTATGCTTGCTCTATTAGATGGCGCTAACACCGATGAACTGAGTACTTTGGTTGATCAAAACATCAACAATATGCAGCAGGGCTTTAAAGACAAATTGCCCGCATTGCAGGAAGTGATACAGGTGCTGACCGATGAACAGAAAAATAAGCTGCGTCAGCGTCTGCAATAAACGACCAGGGTTATCCAGCCAGACATTCTCAGGATCATTCCTACCTGTAAGGCTATTCACCTTACTTTCGGCACCGCTCACGGCGGTGCTTTTTTGTACAAATTGCCAGATATCATCCGTCTTAACCTGCAAATCTCCCTGAAGAGGCTGAACTTTATACTCCGATTGGCGATAATAACTGTATTGGACACTTTATATCAGTTAACACAGGTTTTGCTTATGTTGGCAGCAGCACAGAAAAAACGGATCAAAGCAACTTTGCTGATTGGCCTGACGGCTGTAGTGATTGCGGGTTGTAGCACTTCTCCCACGGGACGGAGCCAGCTGAAACTGTTCCCCAGTGATGAGATCAATCAGATGGGTGTCGCATCTTTTACACAGATGAAAGATGACACGCCAATCAGTAAGAATAAAGTAACAAACAGTTATGTTACCTGTGTAGCCGATAAGGTGATTGCTCAGGTCCCGGAAAAATACGGTATTGATGCCTGGGAAGTCGTAGTCTTCGACTCGGAACAGGTCAATGCCTTTGCACTGCCCGGTGGTAAGGTGGGGGTTTATACTGGCCTGCTGAACGTAGCCGAAAACCAACACCAACTGGCGGCAGTGATTGGTCACGAACTGGCCCACGTACTGGCAGAACACGGCAATGAACGTATCTCGACCTCCTCTCTTACCCAAGCGGCCCTGGCTGCGGCTTATCAGGTCAGTGGCGATATTGAACACAAGCAACAGATCTTCGGTCTGCTAGGCATTGGGGCTCAGTATGGCGTAGTAATGCCTTTTGGCCGTATACAGGAAAGTGAAGCCGATATTATGGGACTGGATCTGATGGCTAAAGCCGGTTTTGATCCACAGGAATCCGTGTCTCTGTGGCAGAATATGGCCAAAGCCAGTGGTGGCAAAGCGCCACCAGAGTTCATGTCGACACACCCATCCAACGAACGCCGGATCAAAGATCTGCAAAAACGCTTTTCGAAAGCGATGCCTATGTATCAACAGGCTCAGGCCGAAGGCCGCAAACCAAACTGTAAAGCCTAAGGGTAGGAGGATAGAGATTAGTCGTGTTGAATTTTTCTATTCGTAATCCCTGGGTATTGGCGGGCCTGGCTTTAATGATCATTCCTTCTCTGGCAATGATGTCCGCCTATTGGTCTGAAATCAGTGCAGCTCAGGCCTGTATGACACAAAGTCTGGGCTTTGATTACCGCACAGGTGAATGTATTGAAGGCAAAACCATCTTTGTTGCCTTCTCTGAGCGCCATCCGCTGCTGGTGAACTCGGGTATGATCTTATCGATGCTCGGTCTACTGGTTTGTATGGTAGGACTGTATAAACGCAGCCAGTAGATGGCAAAACTACACTCAAACCTGATAGCCACAAAAACGCCGAAGAGGGCTTTATATCCCTCTTCGGCGTTTTTGTTTGTCTTAATCAGCGATATTTTATACTCATACCAAACCCGATAAGTTGTTGTAGGTTGGAAAAGCCGCCAGGCGCCTTCCGACAGTCTTCCAGAGCCAATATCGGATGGCGCTTCGCTTATCAACCTACTTACTCTGGTATCAATAAATTTATCAGGAGTGGTATTAGAACCAATATCAGCAAGCAATCAGCTCTGATTCAATGCCTCACGCAGCTGAGCCATCACCTGATCGGTTTTTGGTTGCACACCACGCCAGATATTAAAAGATTCTGCCGCCTGTTCCACCAACATACCTAAACCATCAATGGCTTTGACCGCACCATGATCCAGTGCCCACTGGTTAAAGACGGTGATCTCTTTGCTGTACATCATATCGTAGCAAGCCGCACCTTCTGCCAGCAGATCATCAGGCAGCGGTGGTAAATCACCTGCCAGACTGGCTGCAGTGCCATTCACTACCACATCAAACTGCTGACCTGCCAGATCGGCAAAACCACAGCTGGAAATCGCGCCAAAGTCTGCAAATAGTTCGGCCAGCTGTTCCGCTTTGCTCACGGTACGATTGGCGATCACTAACTGTGCCGGTTGCTCCGCCAGAATCGGTTCAATGACACCCCGTACCGCGCCACCAGCACCCAGAATCAGGATACGTTTACCCTTGAGATCCAACTGCTGATTTTGCGTCAGGTCACGCACTAAACCGACGCCATCTGTGGTATCACCATGAACCACACCCTGTTCATCCTGCCAAAGGGTATTGACCGCACCGGCACGCTGCGCACGAGGGGTTAACGACTCCGCACGTTCATAGGCATCCTGCTTAAAAGGTACGGTAATATTGGCTCCTTTGCCCTGCCGTTGCAGAAATTCATTAAAGCTTTCGGAAAAAGCATCCACCGGAGCCAATAGCGCTTCGTAACTTAGATCCTGCTCGGTCTGCTGAGCAAATGCCGTATGGATCTGAGGTGATTTACTGTGGGCAATAGGATTGCCAAAGACAGCGTAACGGTCAGTCATAGGGTGTCCTGTTTTTATCCTGTTATCTGGTTCTGTTATTTACGCTTGCCGGGCAGCTTAATTATTATCTGTTTACTCTGACTGCTGGCGATTATTGCGCGGGCTGTGCTTTCGCTTCTACCGGCTCTTTCAACTCAGGCCCTTCTTTAGGCTCAGGCTGAGCAGCCACTTCAGCAACCACAGCGGCCAGTTCGGTAACCAGCTGATCCGGGTGATCGTAATACATCTCATGACCCAGTTTCTGATAACGACCACGGTACTTGATCGCCAGTGTTGGGAAACCTTGTCCTTCCGCTGCCGTCAGCATATTACGTCCCTGCAGGAACAGGGCTTCGGTTTCTTTATCCCAGGTGGCCGGTGTTTCCAGCAGGAACTTCAGATTCTCGGTATCACCCAGCAGACCTTCTGCCGCACCCAATAGAATATCCGGCTCGGTCAGGGTTAAACCGTCACGATAATGGTGGCTCTGCAAACGCTTGATATAGTCCAGGGTCTTTTCCATATCGCCCTGCAGAATCAGCTCACGAATGGCAATACTGGCAGGACGGGAGTCCAACGCGCTATCCGGGTCTTGGATAAGAGCGGTAAAACCCGCACCAAACGGCTGACCGGTCAGCGTCTCAATACGATGGCATGCGGTCAGGATATGATCACGAAAACGCGGCCCCAGAATACGGGATTCCGGCATTAAGCCGCCCAGATACACCTGCCACTGCAACTGATCGCCGTGCTCGGCACGTAGCTGATCGATAATCGGCGCTGCGGCATAACACCAGCCACACAGCGGGTCCATAATATAGGCGATTTGTAGTCGAGCCATGTCAGCATTTGCTCCCGTTGTTTATTAAAGCGTTCTCTTAAAGTAACCCGATTAAATCCACTCGCGGTGTGGCAGGAATTTTTCGTACAACTCGGCTTCTGCGCTACCCGCTTCCGGCTCATAACCGTAATCCCAGTGCACCTCTGGCGGCAGAGACATCAGAATGGATTCCGTACGACCACCGGACTGCAGGCCAAACAGCGTGCCCCGGTCAAATACCAGGTTAAATTCCACATAGCGACCACGGCGGTAGCATTGGAACTTACGCTCACGCTCGCCAAACTCCGTCTCTTTACGACGAGCCACAATCGGACGATAAGCATCCAGATAGCTATCACCGATGGCACGGGTAAATTCAAAACACTGCTCGAAGCTGCCTTCATTCAGATCATCAAAGAACAGACCACCGACACCACGGGCTTCATCT
Source organism: Oceanospirillum beijerinckii DSM 7166 (assembly GCF_000422425.1). Lineage (GTDB taxonomy): Bacteria > Pseudomonadota > Gammaproteobacteria > Pseudomonadales > Halomonadaceae > Oceanospirillum > Oceanospirillum beijerinckii. The sequence continues at coordinate 38,079 of NZ_AULT01000012.1, read as the reverse complement.
CTGTGCTTCAGGAAGAAATAGTCATCACACCATTTCTTATACTTGCCATAAACCTCGGCACCAAAAGGATCGCACGCCGCCTTTGCAGTTTTATGCCAATGGACACAATCTTCTTCAAAACCATAGTAAGGGGTCAGATCGTAACCACCACCAAACCACCATACCGGCTCTTCGCCTTCTTTTTCAGCGACAAAGATGCGTACATTCATATGAGAGGTGGGTACATAAGGGTTTTCCGGATGCATCACCAGAGAAACGCCCGCAGCCTGGAAGCTACGACCGGCTAATTCAGGACGCACAGCAGAGGCGCTCGGCGGCAGCTGACCACCAAATACATGGGAGAAATTCACACCACCTTTTTCAAACACACCGCCTTTGGTGATCAGACGGGTGCGACCACCGCCACCTTGCTCGCGCTGCCAGTTGTCTTCCATAAAACCCACCTGACCGTCTTCTTCCGCCAAACCGGCACAGATGCGATCCTGCAGATCCATCAGATAGCTTTTTACCGCGTCAAAATCGACAGCACTCATAAAGGAGATCCCCTGTAATAAATAATTGAGGCAATACTAGGGGGTCTGCCGGATGCTGACAATGCCCCGTTATTTTAACAGGGCAGATTATCGGGCTGGATTACGCAAGATGGGTTAAATGGAGCAAGGGACTGACGATAAGAAATAGGACGGTAATATTTATCTTAGGGTTTCACCGGTCAACAAGTTACGAATACGGCTGGGCTGCTTGGCACCGCCCAGTTCACCGGACAACACAAAATCCAATTGAGCGGGGAAATAACTCACAATATCCTGCTCTGACATCGCAGGTGGTTCACCTGCAGGATTGGCCGAAGTGGATACTATCGCACCGCCAAATGCCTGACACAGTTGTTTAACCAAGGGGTGATCGGTCACTCGCACGGCTACCAACGGGTGCTGGCCTTTTACCAAGGGATGTACCTGTTCTGAAGGAGGCACTAACCAGGTGTTGGGTCCCGGCCAGGTTTCATCCAGCATCGCCTGCTGTTCTGGAGTAATCGCTTCCATCAGCGGCTGCACCTGCGCCACACTGGCCGCAATTAGAATCACACCTTTATTAGGGTCCCGGGCCTTCAGAGCCATCAACTTCTCTAACGCTGCGGTATTGGTTGGATCACAACCCACACCCCAAACCGCTTCCGTGGGGTATGCAATCACGCCCCCTTGCTGTAATACCTCAACGGCCTCGTTTACGTTAGTAGAAATAACAGTATTGGAACTTGCAGACATCTTGATGACTCACTTAAAACTTGTACAGCTTCACACCATCCTGACCCGACTAATCAGCATACGTTCCCATGCATACTGGTAGAGTAGTTTCGCCCCGGCACACTAGCTAAGCCGTCATTAAGATGCAAGCACTGCCAATCTTATAGAACGTCCAGGCTCAAACCGTGTGTTGGGCTTGGGTAAGATAAGGTGGAACTAAAAAGGTTCCCCAGCATCACTCTGATAGCTAAACGGTTTGATTGCGTACTGTGTTTTAAGCAAGGCCAATCAATGATGGAACTATGATTACCAATCATAGAATAATCAAACCGATAGATTCACTCGATAGATACCGGCTTCTTGCACCACGCGACCCGATAGCTCAAGCATCAGTAAGTTTTGTGAGATCTCACCGGTATTAAACCCTGTCGCCATTACTAAAGCATCCAAATTACCTGCCCCCTGTGCTATCGCCTGCCAGAGCTGTTCCTGCTGAGGGTTATCAAATTTAGGCACTGACGGAGCTTTCTGCTTTATAGCCACTGCAGTGAGATTAGGATTATAAGCGTCAGGGGTCGAAGCCATATTGCTCGACGACGGATCAGCAGAGTGTGAATGCCCAGTAAATAGTTCCAGGCTTTGGTTTGAGGCCACTGCTTGTTGGTTCTTAGCTGTGGAAAAAGCGCCTACAGCGGGTAAAGAGTCCTTAGCAGATAGAAGACCGTTAGAGGAGAAATGGCTGCTATCGGTAGTCAATCCAAACGAAGATGATGAATAACTCTCCGGCAGCTGTAACCAGTGTGCCAGCTCTTCGTGAATATCCTGAATCGTTTCCGTCAGTTTGGCTCCCTGTTTGATCAACTGATGACAGCCTTTATATTGCGCCTGATGGATAGAGCCCGGTATGGCAAACACCTCTCGTCCCGATTCACAGGCCAGGCGGGCACTGATCAGAGAACCGCTTTTTAGGGCTGCTTCCACCACCAAAACGCCGACGCTTAATCCGGCCACAATACGATTACGTTTAGGGAAGTTGTGGCCTCTGGGTGCTGTCCCCAGAGGAAACTCACTGATCAGCAATCCCCGATGGTAGATCTGTTCATACAACGGCTGATTACTGCGAGGATAAACTCTATCGATACCCGTACCCAATACCGCCAACGTTTTACCATTGGCCTGTAAACAGCCCTGATGAGCGGCGGCATCAATGCCTTCGGCCAGACCACTGGTAATACACCAGCCCAGTTCCGATAAAGCCCCGGCAAAACGACGGGCATCATTAAAACCCTCGATAGTAGGCTTGCGGCTACCCACAATCGCGAGTTGAGGCTGATGTAATAACTCAGCATTACCGGCCAGATAAAGCATCAAGGGAGGATCAGCGATCTGCTGTAGTAACTCAGGATAATCTGCATGCCCTAGAGTTAAAACCTGATGTTGATCATAAGCCAACCAATGTAGCAGTTGATCTCTTTCTTTCCACTCCCCATGAAAAGGGTTATGGATACGCTGACAGCACAACTGCACCTGTTGAGCATTTAAGCCAGGGATCTGCGGTAGATAGCGCAAGCAGTCGGCATAGAAATCATCACCGTCCGGTTCACACTGTTGCAGCAAAAGATTTAAGCGTGCCGGACCAAAGCCCTTTAATTGCGATAACGCCAGAAAAGCCAGCGCATGATGCATATCCCTGTCAGACATAACCTCAACTCCTTGGTGTTTATTGCTCCATTTGCATTTATTTTATCCCTTGGTATCGACCTATCTGAAACTTACTTCAGTTAAATAAGGTGAGTTTCGTATCGATTCGAATAAAAGTAATTACGTAATATTATCAATATAGAACGACTATAAATCCGGCACGGTCAATAAATCCCCTACTTTAATCGGCTTACTTGCTTCCATAACCAGGGCATAACTCACTTGTGGAAACGTTCTGAAAACCATCAGATATCCAGTTTCTTCCAGTGGCAGTGCGACTTGCTCACTATTGCGGGCATCTTTGGCTTGTTCACGCTGAGTTGAGATCGTCAGCACATTACCCGGCGAGAGCAGGTGATCCTCTCCCAGGTTGATCGCGACGACAGAATACAAACCACCAAAACCAATCCCCTCCAGCATGGAGATAATCTCACCCTGAACCCGTCGACTCGGTGCATTAGGGTAGAAAATAGCCGGGGTTACCCCCAGATCTTGCAAGGTAACAATATCCTTTGCTCTCACCTCTTCCTTACTCTTGACCACCCGCATAGTCGCTATATCGTTATCCTGGCTTTCCAGCTCCAGAGTACCGATATAGCGCATCTCATAACCCAGCATCCGATTAGGCTGATTCGGATGAAATAGCCTGGACTGATAAGCCTTTTCCTGCCGATAGAGCAGATAGCGGCTACCCACAGCGGAATAACCTGCACCACGCACATACACCCGGTCATTCAGACCTGCCACAATGCGGTTATCTTCCAAGCTTAAAATATAGCCACTGTTTTCCAGTTGCTCCTCGGTAAAAACCTGATGGCGCTCAATAAAAGAGGCTATTCTCTGCATAGGCAAACCAGGCACCGCCTGTCGATAGTTTTTAATACGTATACTGGGTGAAAGTTTAATTACAGCACCAGCTTCAGCCTGTTGAATAGGCTCTGAAGCCTGGGCAGTTACAGTGATGCAAAGAGTAGTAAAAAATGACCGCCACAATGACCGCCACGAGAGGCATTTAACGATCACACCACGCCGGAAAAGACCCATAACGACAAACTCCCCTGTAAGTAGTCGGGCTGAAAGGCTGATGATAGGGGCGATTAGGATTGCCCAAGGGGAACCAGCCCCCTACAATATCAGTCAAATTGATCAGAACACAGTATTCTGGGTTCAATCCTCAGTTTATATCACTTGAAAGGCTTAGCATGGCACTGTATCAAATCCTTGAATTTCCTGATGCTCGTCTACGCACGGTTGCCAAACCCGTAGAAGAGGTGAACGACGAAATCCGTAACATCGTTGAGAACATGCTTGAAACCATGTATCACGCCAAAGGAATTGGTCTGGCCGCCACTCAGGTGAATATTCATCAACGTATTATTGTGATGGATGTGTCCGAAAATAATGATCAACCGTACGTGATGATCAATCCGGAATACACACCGCTGGATGATGACTCCGAGATGATGCAGGAAGGCTGCCTGTCTGTGCCGGAATACTACGCCGATGTGAAACGCCACCTGCGTGTACAACTGACAGCACTGGATCGTGACGGCAACCCGTATGAACTGGAAGCCGATGGTCTGCTGGCCCACTGTATTCAGCACGAATGTGATCACCTGGATGGCAAGCTGTTTGTGGATTATCTGTCGACCATGAAGCGTAATCGCGTGCGCAAGCTGATGGAAAAACGTCAGCGTGAACAGGCCCGTCAGGCCTGATTGTTCGTTATAAGTTATTTTTCAGGCCAGCCCGTGCTGGCCTGAACTCGTTTTGGAGCCCTTATGTCTGCCCAGCCTCTGCGTATTATCTTTGCCGGTACGCCGGATTTTGCCGTCCACTCCCTGCAAGCCCTGCTCGATACCTCCCATGAAGTGATTGCCGTTTATACTCAACCGGATCGCCCAGCGGGCCGTGGCCGCAAACTGACCCCGAGTCCGGTGAAATCCCTGGCGCTGGAACAGGATATCCCTGTCTATCAGCCGCTGACCCTGCGTGATGAAGACGCGCAGAAAGAGCTGGCGGCACTAAATGCCGATCTGATGGTGGTAGTGGCTTACGGCCTGATTCTGCCTCAGATAGTGCTGGACACCCCACGCCTGGGCTGTATCAATGTGCACGGCTCTCTGCTGCCACGTTGGCGTGGTGCGGCACCGATTCAAAGGGCTATTCACCTGGGTGATCAGGAAACCGGCGTTACCATTATGCAGATGGAAGCAGGCCTGGATACCGGTCCTATGCTGCTGAAAACCTATCTGCCCATTGAAGCGGATGATACTGCGCAAAGTCTGCACGATAAGCTGGCCCAGCAGGGCGGCGATGCCTTGAAAGAAGCGGTGGACGGTCTGGCCGCAGGTACACTGACGGCAGAGGTGCAGGACGATAGCATGGCCAACTACGCCGAAAAACTGAGCAAAGCGGAAGGCGAACTGGATTGGTCCAAACCCGCCATTGAGCTGGATCGTACCGTGCGTGCCTTTAACCCCTGGCCTGTCGCCTGGACGCTGCTGGATGACGCGACGCTGCGTATCTGGCATGCCAAAGCAGAAGCCACTGAGCACAACCTGGCACCAGGTACTGTGATCAGCGCCGATAAAACCGGCCTTTTGATCGCCTGTGGTGAGGGCGCACTGCGTATATCCACTCTTCAACTGCCGGGCAAAAAAGCCCTATCCATCACCGATATTCTGAACTCAGGCAAGCAGCTGTTTGTGCCTGGTGAAACCCAGCTGGGTCAATAGGAGTATACAGCAGATATGGCACGTCCCAATGTGCGAGTCGCCGCAGTAAAAGCCCTGCTACCTGTGGTCAAGCAGCAGGAATCCCTGTCCGGAGCCCTGCCCTTTCAACAGGAACAGGTGGCAGAAAAAGATCGTGGTTTACTGCAGGAGCTGTGTTTTGGCACCCTACGCTGGCTGACCCGTTTGGAAGGTATTCGTAATCAACTGGTCAGCAAACCTTTTAAAGCCAAAGACAGAGATGTTGATCTGCTGCTGTTACTGGGACTGTACCAGCTGATCTATACCCGTATTCCTACCCATGCAGCAATCAATGAAACCGTGGCGGGCGCTAAGCTGCTGAAAAAAGATTGGGCTAAGGGGCTGATCAACGGTTGTTTGCGTCGCTTCCAGCGGGAAGAAGAGGCGCTGATCGCACAACTGCAACGCTCTGAAGCCGCTTGCCTGGCTCACCCTAACTGGTTACTGCAACAGCTGCAGCAGGATTGGCCGGAGCAGTGGCAAGCCGCCGTTGAGGCCAATAACCAACATCCGCCGATGATCCTACGGGTGAATCACAGTCAAAGCCGTCGTGATGACTATCTGACAAAACTGGCTGAGGCAGAGATCGCAGCCGTCGCCTGCGACTTTGCCCCTGATGGTATTCGTCTGGAAAAAGCCACCGACGTCACTCGTCTGCCGGGTTTTGACCAGGGCATGATCAGCGTGCAGGACGAAGCGGCTCAGTTAGCCGCCGATCTGCTACAGCTGCAACCGGGCCAACGGGTACTGGATGCCTGTGCTGCACCGGGCGGAAAGACCGCCCATATGCTGGAGCGTGAGCCCAGCCTGTCCGTGGTTGCCGTCGACAGTGAAGCCAATCGCCTGAAACGGGTGGAAGAAAACTTCCAGCGCCTGCAGTTAAGTGCCGAGCTGCACTGCTCCGATATCACCCAACTGGACAACTGGTGGGATGGTCAGCAGTTTGATCGTATTCTGCTGGATGCGCCCTGCTCGGCCACAGGAGTCATCCGTCGTCACCCCGATATCAAATGGCTACGCCGTAAAACCGATATTCCGGCTTTGGCTGAGCTACAGCAATCTATGCTGCAACTGCTATGGAAAACGCTTAAACCCGGTGGAATCTTGGTTTATGCTACCTGCTCGGTTTTAGCCATGGAAAATGCAAGGAATATTGAAACCTTCCTGACACAATCGGACGCACGTTTGATTGGCCCGGTGAATGCCCCTTATGGGCTGGATACCGGTTTTGGCCAGCAGTTATTGCCACAGCCCCAGGGCCACGATGGCTTCTTTTACGCCGTATTGGAAAAACCGGCGTAAAGAATAAGCCCATCTAATACCGCGCAATAGCTTGAATAACAAAGCAAAAACCTGAGTAACGCCATTAAACAGCGGACTGAGAGTAAGCGATGAAAATTATTATTCTGGGTGCAGGCCAGGTAGGCGGCACCCTGGCCGAGAATCTGGCCATTGAAGAGAACGACATCACCGTCGTTGACACCAATGGTGCTCGGTTAAGGGAGCTCCAAAACCGTTTTGATATCCGAACGGTGCAGGGAAAAGGCTCCTACCCCAATGTACTGCGCCAGGCTGGTGGCGAGGACTGCGATATGCTGATCGCCGTCACCAACAGTGATGAAGTCAATATGATCGCCTGTCAGATCGCCTTCACCATGTTCCGCACCCCGACTAAGATCGCCCGTGTACGTTCCAACGCTTACTCAGGCCGTAAAGGTCTGTTTGGTGCCGAAGCGATTCCTATTGATGTGATTATCAGTCCGGAACAGGTCGTCACCAATCACGTTAAACGCCTGATTCAATACCCAGGCGCACTCCAGGTGATGGATTTTGCCGGAGGTGCTGCTCAGCTGGTGGCGGTTCGGGCTTATTACGGCGGTCCTTTAGTGGGTCAGGAACTGGGCTATCTGCGCCAGCATATGCCCAATGTCGACACCCGAGTTGCCGCTATTTACCGTCGCAATCGCCCCATCATTCCACAAGGGGATACGGTGATTGAAGCCGATGATGAGGTGTTCTTTATCGCTGCCCGCCACAATATTAAGGCGGTGATGAGTGAACTGCGTAAGGTCGATCACCAATACAAACGCATTATGATCGCCGGTGGCGGTAATATCGGTGAGCGTTTGGCAGAAGCGCTCGAACATGAGTACCAGGTCAAGATTATCGAATACGGCCTGCCCCGCTGCCAGAACCTGTCCGAAAAGCTGGACCGCACCATAGTGCTACACGGCAGCGCCACCAATAAAGATCTGTTGGTAGAAGAAAATATCGACGAAGTGGATATCTTCTGTGCCCTGACCAACGATGATGAAGTCAACATCATGTCCTCCATGCTGGCCAAACGTCTGGGGGCTAACAAAGTGCTTACCCTGATCAATAACGCCGCTTATGTGGATCTGGTGCAGGGTGGCGAAATCGATATCGCGGTTTCCCCACAGATGGCTACCATCGGCAGCCTGCTCACCCACGTACGTCGCGGTGATATTGTTAACGTACACTCCCTGCGTCGCGGTGCGGCGGAAGCCATTGAGGCTATCGCCCACGGTGATGAACGCAGCTCAAAAGTGGTAGGGAAAGCCATTGAAGAGATTGATCTGCCTGACGGTACCACCATTGGTGCCATCGTACGTAATGGCGAGGTGATCATCGCCCACGATGATGTCGTGGTGCAGCAAGATGACCACGTTATTATGTTCCTGGTGGACAAACGCAAGATTCGTGAAGTGGAGCGCCTGTTCCAGGTGGGTCTGACCTTCTTCTAACCCTGAATTCAGAATCAAACCGATATGAATATAGTCACGACGATGAGGATTCTGGGGATTCTGCTGATGCTGTTCAGTATCACCATGATGCCCTCGATGCTCATTTCAGCGCTCTACAAGGATGGCGCCCATAACGCTTTTGTCAGCGGTATGGCCATTACCTTTTTCACCGGCTTTTTTGCCTGGCTTCCCGTGCGTAACGTGCGCAAGGAGTTGAGAACCCGGGATGGTTTCCTGGTGGTGGTACTCTTCTGGACCGTACTGGGCCTCTTCGGAGCTGTGCCCCTGTACCTGGCCGAACACCCAGGACTGAGCTTCACCGATGCGGTATTTGAGTCGGTATCCGGCCTGAGTACTACAGGGGCTACTGTGATTACCGGGCTCGATTTCCTGCCGGAGTCCGTACTCTTCTACCGTCAGTTACTCCAGTGGCTGGGGGGGATGGGTATCATCGTATTGGCAGTAGCCATTCTGCCAATGCTCGGCATTGGTGGTATGCAGCTCTATCGTGCCGAAACACCGGGACCGGTCAAAGACAATAAGCTCACCCCACGGATTACCGAGACCGCCAAGGCGCTTTGGTATATCTATCTGAGTCTGACCGTAGCCTGTGCCGGTGCATACTGGCTGGCGGGTATGACGCTGTTTGATGCCATCAGCCATAGCTTTGCGACGGTAGCTATTGGTGGCTTCTCCACCCACGATGCCAGTATGGGCTACTTTGATAGCGCAGTGATTGAAGGCATCTGTATCGTCTTTATGCTGATCTCAGCGGTGAACTACTCCCTGCACTTTATCGCCTGGCGTGAACGCTCACTGAAACATTATCTGTTTGATCCTGAGTTCCGCTTTTTCTTTTTCCTGCTGGGCATCACCGTCCTGACGACCTTTATTGTCTTGTGGGCAACTGAAACCTACTCTGCTGATCAGTCACTGCGTCACGGCCTGTTTGAAGTCGTTTCGGTCGCCACTACGACAGGCTTTGGGGTCGCTGACTTTTCCCAATGGCCCAGCGTACTGCCCTTCACTCTGTTCCTGGCCGCCTTTGTCGGTGGCTGTGCCGGTTCCACCGGTGGTGGTATGAAGGTGGTGCGTATCCTGTTAATTCTGAAACAGGGTATTCGTGAGATTAAACGTCTGGTCCACCCTAGCGCTATTATTCCGGTCAAGCTGGGCGGTCGCAGTGTACCGGATCGGGTTATTGAGGCTGTCTGGGGGTTCTTCTCAGTCTATCTGATGCTGTTTGTTGTCATGTTGATTGGCCTGCTGGCGACCGGCCTGGACCAGGTTACCGCTTGGTCAGCCGTAGGCTCGGCACTGAATAACCTGGGACCTGGCTTGGGAGAGGTGGCTTCTCACTACGGTAATATCCCCGATGTCGCCAAGTGGATTTTGATTATCGCCATGCTGCTGGGTCGTTTGGAGATCTTTACCCTACTGGTATTGTTTACGCCTATGTTCTGGCGGCGCTAATACCCTGAACCACCGTTTAAATGTAAGCAAGGGCAAGAAAGGGGCAAATCTTTTGCCTCTTTTTTATTAAAAGTATTCAGCCTGACACAAAGTTATAAAGCGTCGCGTAAAGCCACAGCGACCTTTATTTTCAATCAGTTAAGCTATGGATTATTTACAGCAATATAAAAGTAGCCCCTTAGCCAAAATAGTACTTGGCTAACTTTCTTACCCTTCTCATAATACGCACCGGGTGGCGACTTGGGTCAGCTCCTCTATAATGCCAAAGTAATACGTAAGTTATTTTCCACTGCAGTCGCTGGCCGAGACAACTAACAGGGATGGACGCCCCTGTAAACCCACAGCCACTATAATAACGAAGCTGAATAATCCGAACTGATTGGTATGTCTGAGCAAACACACGCGATTTATAGAAAAATTGAACACTTTCTGACAGAGAATAACCTGTCTCCTAATCCGACCAATTATTCGGTCGCTTTTGCTCATCTGCAGAAACACTCAGCAAAGCTCAGTTCAGCGATCAATAGCCATCTGAAAAAGCATGGCAAACTGAACGAAACCTTTACCCAGCAGATTTTCAGTGAGTTTATTCAGCAGCCTGATTATAACAACGAAACCATCTACCCCGCTCTGCAGACTCTGCTCACAGAAGTGTATTCGGTTGTAGAAAAATCCCACTTAGATAACGTCTCTTATATTAAAACGCTGAATGCCGCTTCAATGAAACTGGATGACTCTCAGCAGGAGACTAATATTCAGATGCTGGTGGGGCTGTTGAAAAAGTCCACCGATTCCATGCGGAACTCTCAGGAAAAGCTGTCCCAACGCTTACAAAAAGCGGAGCAGGAGTCAGAGCAACTTCAGCGACAACTACACCAGGTCGCTAAGGCTGCTATGTTTGACGATCTGACAGGATTACTGAACCGGGCAGGCCTACGCACAAAACTGGAAGAATACGCCAACGCATCCGGTGTTCCACTGGAAGAGAGCCTGTACTCGATTATCGTTTTTGATCTGGATAAGTTTAAATCGATTAACGATACCTATGGCCACCCCTTTGGTGACCGGGTTCTAAGTAACACCGGATCCGTTATCACCAAACATATTCGAGGCACCGATTTAGCAGTGCGTTTTGGTGGTGAAGAATTTATTGTCGTTCTTCCAGACACGGATCTGCAGAGTGCCTATCAAATCGCAGAAAAAATTCGTTGTGCCATCAGTAATGTATGTTGGATCAACCGACGCACCAATGAAAAGCTATCGGCGATTACTATTTCGGCAGGTATTGCCCAGTCCCAGTTAAACTCAGACCTGACTCTGGATGATGTGATTCAGGTGGCAGATGACGCCTTGTACCGGGCAAAAAATAACGGCCGTAACTGCTGCTATATGTTACATCATGGCCAGTCCTCCGGCGGAGTTCATGAATAGTAAGCAAAATACAGAAGAAACGGGCAAGCTGATCCTTCCCCATTTATTTTGGCTTTCTGCTTTTTAAGACACTATGCCCCCCATGCTGGCAAGAGATCAGCTGGCTATCCGCCCCCTTTCTTATAGATCTTCGGCTGCCCCTCAGGACGACGCTTAAAGCGCTTATACTCCCACTGGTACTGCTCTGGAGCAATTTCAACCAAAGCCTCAACCATGCGGTTCACACCGGCTACCGCCGTTATATCATCACTGTCATAAACAGCCTCATCGGCTGGAATAAAGTGAATATCAAAACCCTGTCCATCGGGTAACCGGCGGGCAAAGCCAGCAACAACTCTGGCGCCGGTTTTACTGATCAAACGTGTCACCAGCTTAGGTGAAAAAGCATCGATTCCCATAAAGGGAGCAAAAACACCACCGGATAGCTCATCTGGTTCCTGGTCTGGCAAATTACCAACCAATTCACCTTTCTGTAGCTGCTTCAGTAGCTTAGCAACACCTTTCATGTTCGCAGGCACCATGAGCATACCGGAACGGCTACGACCATTAGTGATAATCTGATCCATCACTTCCAGCTTAGGTACAGCATACATGGCGGTCATCTCGTAGTGATGGCTTAAAAAAAGACCAAACACTTCCCAGTTACCCAGATGCGGTCCCAGGATAATCACGCCCTTGCCTTCCGACTTAGCGCTTTCCAGGTACTCCTGACCATGTACTTCACGGGTGGATGCAATCAGGTCTTCAAAAGGAATCATCCAACTCCAACCCAGCTCCAGTGCCATCGTTGCGGTCTGGCAGATACTCGCTTTAACTTGCTGCTCTTGCTGTTCGGCTGATAAATGAGGGTAACACAGGCCGATATTAGTGCGTGTCACTGCCACATTGCGGCCATTACTTTTGTAGATCGCCCACCCTAACCAACGCCCCCAGCGATGTAATCTCGGCAGTGGTTGACGACTGCAAAACGTTAACAGGCGTACGATGGCCCAGTTTTTAAATTTAGTGCTCGCCGACAGTTTGCTCATCTTTCGCCTGCTTGGATTCCTGTAAGCTTTTCTCAATCAAGCGGAACTGACGTTCCAGTGCACCACGATTCTTTTCAACCACCTGGTACGCTTTCTGCCCCATCTCTTTACGATATTCGGGGTCTTGTAACAGCTCGATGACTTTGGTAGAAATTTCATTTACCTCTGTGCATCGGGACAAGGCGTTGTTCTGATCGAACATCTCCGCGACATCATTAAAATTAAACAGATAACCACCTGATAATACAGGCTTTTTCAAGCATGCTGGCTCCAGTAGGTTATGACCGCCTACCGGCTTAATACTACCTGCAACAAAGGCCACATCAGAAGTAGCATACATCAGCATCAGTTCACCCATGGTATCTGCCAGGTAAACACTGTGCTCTTCACCAAACTCATCGTTACTGGTGCGACGCACATACTCCCAGCCCTGGTCGTCCAACAATTGTGCAACAGCATCAAAACGTTGAGGGTGACGGGGAACCAGAATTAAAACCGCATCAGGCAGTTGTTCCAGTACCTCTTTATGAGCGGCCAGTAAACGTTCGTCTTCACCGGGATGGGTGCTGCCTGCAACCCAAACAGGGCGTGAGGCAAAGCTCTCCTCCCGGAAGAAATCAGCTTTACTCTGCAAACCCACCTCAGGGACCACATCAAACTTAATACTGCCGGTAACCACCACCTTATCCGCCGGTGCACCCAACTCAACAAAGCCATGGGCATCCTTATCCGATTTGGCGGCAATGACAGATACGTCTTTCAACACTTCCTGTGTTACCTTGCTTAACTTGCGATAACTGCGTAGCGACTTATCTGACAAACGACCATTGGCAATCACAAAAGGAATTTCACGCTGGTGACAACCATGGATCAGGTTAGGCCACAACTCGGTTTCCATAAAAATCACCACTTCCGGCTTGATTCTGTCCAGAAAACGAGAAGCGACCCAGGGTAGATCCAGAGGTAACAGCAAATGAGCACCATTACCCTGTAACACCTTACGAGCCTGGCGCGCACCAGTCGCAGTCATGGTTGTCACTAATATCAGATGACTTTCATACTCTTTCTGTAACTTACGAATCAGAGGCGTTGCCGCAATCACCTCCCCAACAGAAGCAGCATGCAGCCAAATCACCGGCTTAATCGGCAGATTAGGGGTATAACCCAGGCGCTCGGAGAAAGAGTTCTGTTCAGTCGTTTCCTTACTGACTTTCCATAAAAAGTAGGGCGAGAACAATGTCAGTAAGGTGCTATATAAACCTCGATTCAACTTCATGAATATCTCATTAAAACTGTTAAAAGCGTGATCAGGACACAGTAACTTTTCGTCCTGTATCGGTAAAGGCACTGTGTTGTAACAGTCGATCAATCTGAGCCAATACCTCTTCAGTTTTGATCACATCCATCGCATGGGGATGGCGCACCCGTTGCCCCCAACTCAGCTCAGCTACTGTTTTGTTCATAAACTGAGCCGTTGCCTGAGGATATTTGTTTACTACCCAGTCCTGCCATAAATAGGGACCGGTTCGATGCACATTGGATGTGGCAAAGAGGCCAATCACCGGTGTATTCACGGCATTAGCAAAATGCACAGGGCCTGAGTCTGGTGCGATGACCAACTGAGCCCGCTCAATCAACACGATCAGTCCCTGTAATGAGGTATTAGCCACCAAATTCAGTACAGGTGTACCTGCCTGTTCAGCAATATCCCGAGCGTACTGATGCTCAATATCACGATTGCCACCCGTAATGACCGCCTTAATGCCATAGTGCTGATACAGGTGACGCACCACAGCGACATACCCCTCAACGGTCCAGTTACGAAAGTTTCGTGCCCGCTGACTGGAACAGGGAGAGATCAGTACATAACGCTCAAAGTCACATTTCTCTGTCGCTTCCTGCCGCGCTTGCTCGGATACCGGAAGCAGCCACTGCAACTGCTGCGGGCTTTCGGGCGCAATCCCTAAAGCGTGCAGAAAATCGTAAAAACCTTCCACGACATGACTGTTTTTTCGCGCAGTGATCTTATGGCTGGTAAACAGCCATTGCCAATCCTTTGCCCGATCACGATCAAAGCCTAATTTGATTTTGGCTTTAATCCCTATCGACAGCAGCGAAGCCCGCAAAGCGGCTTGCATATGCAGCAACAGATCAAACTCAGTGTCTTTTAAGGATTGCCATAATTCCCGCATGCCTTTAAGGCCTGTTTTTTTGTCATACACGACAAACTCGACCCCAGACAGCCCCTTCAGTAGACTATGCTCTGCCTTACCGGTAATCCAGGTAATGCGTGTCTCAGGCCAGGCTTTTTGTATAGCCAGCACAACAGGAACCACATTACTGACGTCACCCAAAGCGGATAACCGTAACAGACAGATATGTTTTGGTGGGGCAGTCAGAGGCAGTGTCATGGAAATTCAGCTTTATTCCAAAAATAGGCACCATATTCTATATGATGCGCAGCAGATCCCACAAATCAATGAACACTGGTTTGAACAAACCTGGTGGCAGGATAAAGGGCAGATTAGTGAGCCCTCCGGCGGCCGGGGCCAAGCCATTTTTATTCAACCCAGGGGCGATTTTTGCACAACTGTCGCTACAGTCCCTGAGCTGGTGTTGCGCCATTATCGTCGCGGCGGACTAATCGCTCGATTAATTAAGGATCGCTATCTTTTTACGGGCCTTGAAAACTCCCGTCCATGGCAGGAGTTTAAACTGACCTGTACCCTGTTTGAGCAAGGGTTACCTGTGCCTCGTCCAATTGCCGCTCATATTCAGCAACAGGGCCTGTTTTATCAAGCAGATCTGATTACCGAACGCTTGCCCAATAGCCAGCCGTTTGCCAACTATCTATCTCCTGGGAAGCATGATAAGGATGCCGACCTGACTGTAGTTTGGCAAAACGTGGGGCACACTCTGGCATGCTTCCACCGCTTTGGCCTGAATCATAGTGATCTTAATGCCAATAATATTCTGATCGGTACTACCGGTCAGGTATGGGTAATCGATTTTGATCGTTGCCAACTGGATGACCCAAAACAAACCCAGTGGCAACAAAACAATATCCAACGCCTGCAACGTTCTATTCTAAAGCTCATCAGACAGGAACAGCTATCCGGACAATTACTCACACTGTGGCAACAGCTCTACCAGAGCTATCATCTTCTTTTATCCAAAACAGAAAGCGACTGAAATAGAACGCGAGGGTATTCAAAACCTAACTTGCCCGGATAACCCTTTTTAATGTTCTGAGCCTGAGTCCATGGGGCAAAACAGTAGCCAGGGGAGCAGATCCTGTTTCACGATCTTATTCCCCCTTTCGGCAACCCGGCATTTATCAATTTAATTTCCAGATAGCGTCTTCCCTGCCAGATATCTTCCACTTTAGTTAATTTCCTGACAAAAAAGACAAATTTCCCGCTTTAGCCCCCTACATACTGCCCTATCCAGCGGGTATACTTGTTCGTTTATCCACAGCGAAACAAAAGTCTTTCGGTCTGTTTCAGTCAGCGTTTCAATCATTCGTTGACTGGATCAGAACAACTTTTTTTGGCTGCTATACGAATTCATTAGCTCATGATGGTGGCTAACTGAGATGAACCAATCGACACCCGATGTAAAAACTTTTCAGGGCCTGATTCTGGCCCTTCAACAATACTGGGCGGATCAGGGCTGTGTAGTCCTGCAGCCACTGGATATGGAAGTGGGCGCAGGTACTTTCCACACCGCCACCTTCCTGCGTTCCATTGGCCCTGAGACCTGGAATGCCGCTTATGTGCAGCCTTCCCGTCGACCGACCGACGGTCGTTACGGTGAAAACCCGAACCGCCTGCAACACTACTACCAGTTCCAGGTCGTAATGAAGCCTTCCCCGTCGAACCTGCAGGAGCTGTACCTGGGCTCTCTGCACGCCATGGGTATCGATACTCTGGAGCATGACGTCCGCTTTGTAGAAGACAACTGGGAATCCCCAACGCTGGGTGCCTGGGGTTTGGGTTGGGAAGTATGGCTGAACGGTATGGAAGTGACTCAGTTCACCTACTTCCAGCAAGCCGGTGGTATTGAATGCTACCCAGTAACTGGTGAGATCACTTACGGCCTGGAGCGTATCGCCATGTACATCCAGGGTGTAGACAGTGTGTACGATCTGGTTTGGACTATTGGTCCTGATGGTAAACCGGTCACCTACCGTGATGTATTCCACCAGAACGAGGTGGAGCAATCGACCTATAACTTTGAACACGCTGACGTCCCTATGCTGTTCAAAAACTTCGACCATCACGAGTCGGAGTGTCAGAAGTTACTGGCTCTGGAAACCCCACTGCCACTGCCTGCCTATGAGCAGGTACTGAAAGCATCCCACACCTTTAACCTGCTGGATGCCCGCCATGCTATCTCGGTGACCGAACGTCAGCGCTATATTCTGCGCGTTCGTACCATGGCCCGAGATGTGGCACACGCTTACTTTAACGCCCGTATGGCTCTGGGCTTCCCGCTGGCAGAAGACTCCATCCGGGAAGAAGTCATGGCTCAGTTCAAAGAGGAAGAGGCATAAGATGTCTGAAGTACGTGATTTTTTAGTTGAACTGGGTACCGAAGAGCTGCCACCCACCGCACTGAAGCGCCTGTCTGATGCCTTTGCTGAAGGTATTCGCGCCGGTCTGGAAAAAGCGGATGTACCTTTTGGCGAAGTCAAAGCCCTGGCCTCTCCTCGTCGTTTGGCAGTACAGGTAAAAGACCTGGCCGTTGCTCAACCGGATCGTGAAGTACAACGCCGAGGTCCGGCATTGCAAGCGGCACTGGATGCCGACGGTAAGCCAACCAAAGCCGCTGAAGGTTTTGCCCGCTCTTGTGGTATCGCCTTCGATGAGCTGGAAAAGATGGAAACCCCTAAGGGTACCTGGCTGGTATTTAACAGTGTACAGAAGGGTACTCAAACCGCTGAGCTGCTGCCGGAACTGGTAAACAAGTCCATCAGTCAGCTGCCTGTGCCTAAGCGTATGCGTTGGGGTGCGAGCCGTATCGAATTCTCCCGCCCGGTACAGTGGCTGGTGATGCTGTTTGGCAACGAAGTGGTTGAAGCAGAAGTGCTGGGACTGAAGTCCGGCCGTACCACTATGGGTCACCGTTTCCACCACAACGAAGCGATCGAACTGGCCTCCAGTGCCGATTACGTCTCTGCGCTGGAAAGTGCCTACGTACTGGTGGATATGGAACAGCGTCGCGAAACCATTCGTGCCCAGGTTGAAGCAGAAGCAGAGAAACTGGGTGCTATCGCAGAGATCGACGAAGACCTGCTGGACGAAGTAAACGGTCTGGTTGAGTGGCCTGTGGCTCTGACCGGTTCCTTTGAGGAGCGCTTCCTGGAAGTACCGTCTGCGTGTCTGATCTCGTCCATGAAAGAGCACCAGAAGTATTTCCACCTGGTGGACAAAGACGGCAACCTGAAGCCGAACTTTATCACCATCTGCAACATTATCAGTAAAGACCCAAGCCAGGTGATTTACGGTAATGAAAAAGTGATTCGTCCACGTCTGGCCGATGCGGCATTCTTTTTTGAAACCGATAAGAAGAAGCCTTTGGCGGATCGTATCGAAGCACTGAAAACCGTCACCTTCCAGAAACAGCTGGGCAGCATCTACGACAAATCACAACGTGTCAGTCAGATCGCTCAGTTTATTGCCGACCAGATTGGTGGCGATAAAACTAAAGCGGCTCGCGCAGCGGATCTGTCCAAATGTGATCTGGTCTCCGAAATGGTACTGGAGTTCACCGATCTGCAAGGCATTATGGGAGCACACTACGCCCAGAATGATGGCGAAGACAGCGAAGTAGCTCAGTCTCTGAACGAGCAGTATATGCCTCGTTTCGCCGGTGATGAACTGCCGCAAACTCAAACCGGTATGGCGCTGGCGATTGCTGATCGTCTGGATACCCTGGTGGGTATCTTCGGTATTGGCCAACGTCCCACTGGTGATAAAGACCCGTTTGCCCTGCGTCGTGCCACCATCGGTATCCTGAGCATTCTGGTACACAAACAGCTGGATGTGGACCTGAAAGATCTGATCGAACTGAGCATCGCACAGCACGGTGATCTGCCTAAAGCGGAAGGCCTGGCTGATGATGTCCTGAACTATATGCTGGATCGTTTCCGTGCCTGGTACCAGGCGGAAGGTATCGCAGCAGAAGTTTTCCTGTCGGTACGTGCCCGTCCGGTTAGCAACGCTTATGACTTTGATCGCCGTGTTCAGGCAGTAGCCAACTTCAGCAAGCTGGCTGAAGCAGAAGCACTGGCCGCAGCGAACAAACGTGTCAGCAATATCCTGGCGAAGCAGAACTACCAGGGTGATGCTCAGGTTGATAGCGCACTGCTGTCTGAAGAGGCTGAGAAGGTACTGGCAGAACAGGTTGCGGCGAAGCAAGCTGAACTGGCACCTCTGTTTGCAGCAGCAGGCTACCAAGCAGCACTGAACAGCCTGGCAAGCCTGCGTGAAGCGGTGGATAACTTCTTCGATCACGTCATGGTAATGGCCGATGATGAAGCGGTTAAAAACAACCGTCTGTCTCTGCTAGCCTCGCTGAGCAACCTCTTTATGGAAGTGGCGGATATCGCCCAACTGCAGCAGTAATCCTCGATTACAGACTGTCACCATAAAGTCTCAGCAAGGCTACAATTAGTACTTGCTGTATGCATAAAAGAGCCGTATTTTTACGGCTCTTTTTTTATACCTGAACCCAATACTTATCACCCCCAACAACTCCTTAGCAGCCCAATGAATAAACTGGTCATTTTAGATCGTGATGGCGTTATCAACCTGGACTCCGATGCCTTTGTAAAAAACGCCGATGAGTGGATTCCTATCACCAACAGCATCACCGCCATTGCCCGCCTGTATAAAGCGGGTTATCAGATCGCGGTCGCAACCAACCAATCCGGCTTAGGTCGCGGCTATTTCAGCCAGCAAGATCTGGATGATATGCACAATAAAATGGTGCAACTGGTTGAAGCTGAAGGCGGTCGCTTTGCCACCATCAAACACTGCCCTCACCGTCCTGATGCCGGTTGTGACTGCCGTAAGCCACTACCTGGACTCATTGATCAGATCAAACAGGAACTCCAGTTAGAAGACCTGTCCGGCGCTTATATGGTCGGTGATAGCTTGCGTGATCTACAGGCTGGTGAAGCCCGGGGTTGTAAAGCCGTACTGGTCCGAACCGGTAAGGGTGAGAAAACCCTGGCAGCCAATGAAGGGCTGGAAAATGCGATGATCGTTTCTGAGCTGGCCGAGTTTGTCGATTGGTTACTAGAGCAGGATAAACAAGGCTAACCTTGCCCAAAACTTATACCACTCTCGATAAGTTTCTTGATATCGAGTAGGTTGGATAAGCGAAGCGCCATCCGACACTGACTCCGATACCCGATAATTGTCGGAAGGCGCCTTGCGGCTTTTCCGACCTACAACAACTTATCTGGATCGGTATTAGTCTCTTTTCCTCCCTCTTGGATCCTGCTCGATGTAGAATTTATAGGCTCAAACCAGCTCTCAGAAAGAAGCCGCATTCAAAGAGTAGAAACAAAAAAGCAGCCTCGATGGGCTGCTTTTTTATGGCTCGCTTGAGCTGTTTAGCGCTTTTTTAGTCACCAATGCAGTGGCAACTACACATCCAGATTTTCTACCGTCAGCGCATTGGTCTCGATAAAGTCACGGCGTGGCCCTACTTCATCACCCATCAGGGTGGTAAAGATCTGATCAGCCGCTACCGCATCCTCAATCGTCACGCGTAACATACGACGGGTTTCAGGATCCATGGTGGTTTCCCACAGCTGCTCAGGGTTCATCTCACCCAGACCTTTATAGCGCTGAAGGCTAAAACCACGGCGGGCTTCACCCAGTAACCATTCTAGTGCATCAGCAAAACGTGTTACTTCTTTCTTACGCTCACCGCGCTGTACATAAGCCCCCTCCTGCAACAGGCCATCCAGCTCTTTAGTCAGCGTACTGATTTTGCTGTAGTCCTGTGACTTAAAGAAGTCCAAACCAAAACGGTATTCCGTTGGTACTCCGTGCGCAGTAATGATCACCTCTGGCAGATAAACACTGCGCTCCTGGTCATGGAACACGTTCCACTCAAAGGTCATGGATGGGTGACGGCCGCCACTATCTTCCAGTGTGTTCCTCGCGGTATCAATCCAAGCCTGTACCTGGGCCTGATCATTCAAAGCCGCTTCATCCAGAACTGGCAAATCCAGAATCAGATCCATCACGGGTTGAGGATAAGCGCGATACAGTCGGGTGATACGGCGTATCACATCCTGGAAGTCTGACACCAGTTTCTGCAGGCTTTCACCAGAGATTCCCGGAGCACCTTCATTGACATACAATGCCGCATTATCCAGTGCTGTTTGTGTCAGGTATTTCTCCAGCGCCAGCTCATCTTTGATGTACTGCTCTTGCTTACCACGCTTGATTTTATACAGTGGTGGCTGAGCGATGAAGATATGACCACGCTCGATCAGCTCTGGCATCTGACGGAAGAAGAAGGTCAGCAGCAGGGTACGGATGTGTGAACCATCCACGTCCGCATCGGTCATGATGATGATGGAGTGGTAGCGCAGTTTATCCGGGTTAAACTCCTCACGCCCGATACCACAACCCATTGCTGTGATCAGGGTGCCCACTTCTGCAGAAGACAGCATCTTGTCAAAGCGGGCTTTTTCTACGTTCAGGATCTTACCTTTCAGCGGCAGGATCGCCTGAGTTTTACGATCCCGACCTTGCTTGGCGGAACCACCCGCCGAGTCACCCTCCACCAGGTACAGTTCAGACAGCGCTGGATCTTTCTCCTGACAATCCGCCAGTTTGCCCGGCAGACCGGCAATATCCAGTGCACCTTTACGGCGTGTCATCTCTCGGGCTTTACGCGCCGCTTCACGGGCACGAGCCGCTTCCAGCATTTTGTTAACGATGGACTTGGCTTCGTTTGGGTTTTCCTGCAGGTAGTCGGACAGCAGACGGCCCATCTCCTGCTCAACGGCAGTCTTCACTTCAGAAGAAACCAGTTTATCTTTGGTCTGGGAGGAGAACTTAGGGTCTGGTACTTTTACGGAAACAATCGCGGTCAAACCTTCACGGGCATCATCACCGGAGGTGTTCACCTTATCCTTTTTGATTTTAGGATCTTGTTCCATATAGCTGTTTAGCGTACGAGTCAGAGCCGCACGAAAACCGGCCAAGTGAGTACCGCCATCACGCTGAGGAATATTATTGGTAAAACAGTAGATATTTTCCTGATAGGAGTCATTCCACTGCAGCGCCACTTCAACGCCCACACCGTCTTCACGTTCGGATGAGAAATGGAACACGCTGTTCAGTGCCGTTTTATTCTGATTCAGGTACTCCACAAAAGCGCTCAGACCGCCTTCATATTTGAAGTTATCGCTCTTACCGGTGCGCTCATCAATCAAGATAATGCTGACGCCAGAGTTCAGAAAGGACAGTTCACGCAGACGCTTGGCCAGAATATCGTAGTGGAATTCGATATTAGAAAAGGTCTCGGCAGATGGGTGGAAACGGGTTTCAGTACCTGTTTTGGTTGTCTCACCGATCACCCTCAGCGGCTCTTGAGGCACACCATGAATATAAACCTGCTCGTGCACCTTACCAGAACGCCATACGGTCAGAGTAAGCTTTTCAGACAGGGCGTTTACGACCGATACCCCTACCCCATGCAGGCCACCCGATACCTTATAGGTATTATCGTCAAATTTACCACCGGCGTGCAGTACGGTCATGATCACCTCTGCTGCCGATACGCCTTCCTCTTCGTGCATATCAACCGGGATACCACGACCATCATCGGATACCGTGATAGATTCATCAGGATGGATGATCACTTTGATATCGGAACAGTAACCGGCCAAGGCTTCGTCAATGGAGTTATCCACCAGCTCAAACACCATATGGTGCAGGCCCGTACCGTCATCCGTGTCACCGATATACATCCCCGGACGCTTACGAACCGCATCCAGACCTTTTAACACCTTAATACTGGATGAATCGTATGATTGTTCACTCATATCCTGTTCCTGTCATCACAACCCGTGGGCTTAATTATTGTTGCTGGATATCACCATGTTTCACGTGAAACATCGTAAGCTCCGTTTCTGCCGACCAATTGCTGGCCAAGGCATCTGGCTCCACACTGGTAATAAAAACCTGGCACTGCATCTGTTCCAGCACCCGGCATAAAGACTGGCGGTGCTCACTGTCTAACTCAGCCGGTAGATCATCTACCAGGTAAACACACTGCTTGCCAGTTAACCTCTGCAGCAGTCTGCCCTGAGCCAGTAACAGCGCGCATACCACAAGTTTCTGCTGACCGCGGGACAATACATCCACCGCCATCAGTTTATTCACTCTGATTCTCAGGTCCGCCCTGTGGGGCCCCGATTGGGTAAATCCCTGAGCCAAATCTTTGACCCGACTATCCTGTAACAGCCTCAGGCAATCGGTCTGCCGATCCCAACCCCGATAGTAACTGAGTGATATTGGCAGGGTGAATTTCAACTCTGCCAGCATATACTCAAACTCAGGTATCAGCTGGGAGACATAATCAGCACGATAGTAATCGATCTCCTCTGCGTAACGTGCGAGGGCCTGATCCCAGATATCCAGCTGTTGACAAGCAGATATTTTACCATATTTCAGCAACTTATTGCGTTGTTTCAAGGCCTTTTGCGCTGCCTGCCACGCAGGGAAGAATCGATGTTCCACGTGAAACACGCCCCAATCCATAAACTGGCGGCGTACCTTGGGGGAGCCTTCCAACAGCTGAAAAGAGTCGGAGTTGATCACCTGTACAGGTAATAACTCAGCTAACTGTGCCGCCGACCGGGCCTGCTGACCTGAGATACGAATCTGCTGCTCGCTATCCCGATTGCGAGAGATCCCTATGGGTACAATGGGTTGGAACTGAGCCAGTGGATTAAAGACTTCCGCAAACAGGGTATAAGCATTTTGCTCAAACTGAATAATGGTTGGGGTACGACTGGCCCGAAAGGAGCGCCCTGAAGACAGTACAGAGATCGCTTCGAGTAAGGAAGTTTTACCCGCACCGTTATCACCAATTAATAGATTCACTCCAGGCCCAGGTTCAAGGCTGACTCCAGTCAGATTACGGAAACGACTTACGTCGAGGCGGCGAATGGTCATAACGGTTAAATTGTTTCCCCGGGACTAAAACGCAAAACACCCGGCCAACCTTTGACATGCAGCGATGACTATTGAGTAACTAGTCGGCATGCAAAGGTTAAACCGGGTGTTCTATATATTAATGCTCAAACAGTAATCAGAGACGCATCGGCATAACGACGTACAGGGAATCATCCTCCCCTTCTGTACTGTGCTCCTGCACCAGAGCACTGCTGTTGGCATCGGATGCGGTTACCTGAATCAGTTCATTATTCAGTACATCCAACACATCTAACAGATAAGTGACGTTGAAGCCCACTTCCAAAGAATCGCCGCTGTAGTTCACCGCGATATTTTCTTCCGCTTCTTCCTGCTCTGGGTTATTGGCGGTTACCTGCAGATTGCCATCACTCAGAATCAAACGTACACCACGGTATTTTTCATTCGACAAAATTGATGCACGGTGGAGGACTTCACGTAACTCCTGACGATCCGCCACAATAATCTTATTACCGTTGCGTGGAATCACACGCTCGTAATCCGGGAACTTACCATCCACCAGTTTGGAGGTGAAAATATAATCACCGGTTTTGATACGGATATGATTGCTGCCCAGCACCACTTGAACGGGTGTGTCACTGTCATCAAACAGACGTGCCAGACCCTGAATACCCTTGTGCGGCACGATAGCACGGATATTACTGTTCGCACCATGATCCAATGCCAGGGCACAAGTTGCCAGGCGGTGGCCATCCGTTGCAACGCTACGCAACATACCGGGACTGAGTTCCAGCAGCATACCGTTCAGGTAGTAGCGTACATCCTGTTGCGCCATGGCAAAGGCGGTACGCTCAATCAAACGTTTAAACTGACCTTGGGTCAACTCAAAGCTCAGATCCTGTTGGCTCTCTTCCACTTTCGGGAATTCAGCGGCAGGCAGAGTCGCCAGTGAGAAACGACTGCGGCCAGCACGGATACTGACTTTATGATCCTGTATAGTGAAATCAATCTGACTTTGATCCGGCAATGACTTACAGATATCAAACAGCTTTTTCGCCGGAACCGTAATGGAACCCTGCTGTTCAACCTGAGCGGGCTCCAGCGACAACTGGCTAACGATCTCCACTTCCAGATCGGTACCGGTTAATGACAGTCCCTGTTGATCCGCCACTACCAAAACATTCGACAGAACCGGCAGAGTTTGACGACGTTCAACCACACCGTTTAGCAATTGCAAAGGACGCAGCAAGGCTTCCCGAGAGATAGAAAATTTCATTGGTAGTTGTTTCCATTAAAGCGTTTATATCGGGCTTCAGGCTTTAATTGCCTCAGAAATAAATATAACCCTTTGATATAAAAGTATATTTTAATTAATCAGCTGGTTAATGCGCGCAGCAGATTTTTATAATCTTCACGGATTTCCGCATTCTCTTCCTGCAGCTCTTTTACCTTACGGCAGGCATGTAAGACTGTCGTGTGATCCCGGCCACCAAAAGCATCGCCAATTTCCGGCAAGCTATGGTTGGTTAATTCCTTCGCTAACGCCATGGCTACCTGACGTGGCCGGGCAACAGAACGGCTGCGGCGCTTGGATAACAGATCCGGCACCTTGATGCTGTAATACTCAGCAACGGTGCGCTGGATATTATCTATGCCCACTTGTTTGTCCTGCACCGCAAACAGATCACGCAGGGACTCACGAATAAAATCAGTAGTAATTGGTTGACCACGGAAATGAGAATCCGCAATCACTTTTTTCAGCGCCCCTTCCAGTTCCCGCACATTGGAACGGATCTTCTGGGCAATAAAGAATGCTGCATCATCAGGCAGTGCCACACGGGCCTGATCTGCTTTCTTCTTCAAAATCGCCACACGGGTTTCCAGCTCCGGTGGATCAATGGCCACCGTCAGGCCCCAGCCAAAGCGTGATTTCAGGCGCTCTTCCATCCCGCTGATCTCTTTTGGATAACGGTCACTGGTCAGGATCATCTGCTGCCCACCCTCTAATAAAGCATTAAAGGTATGGAAGAACTCTTCCTGAGAACGCTCTTTACCGGCAAAAAACTGAATATCATCGATCAGCAGTGCATCCACACTGCGATACAGACGTTTAAAGTCATTGATGGCATTCAGTTGCAGCGCTTTCACCATATCGGCAACAAAACGCTCGGAGTGCAGATACATCACCTTAGCGTTTGGGTTCTGCTGGACCAGGAAGTTACCCACCGCATGCATCAGGTGAGTTTTACCCAGACCCACACCACCATAAAGGAACAGAGGGTTATAAGCACCACCGGGGTTTTCCGATACCTGGCGCGAGGCAGCACGGGCTAATTGGTTCGATTTACCCTCAACAAAGGTTTCAAAGGTAAAGTTGGGATTCAGTGAACTCTGATGTTTCAGCGCCCCATCCACCTGCACCATACGCTCAGGCTTACCGCTGTGTTTGGATGAGGTAATCACCGCAGGTGCTTCAATAATAGCAGGCTGAGAACTATCCGATTCTGCAAAACCTGTCATTGGTTGCTGCATTGCTTGAGCCGAATGGCTGCGTGATGGCTCCCCCCCAAATCCATGCTCTTCTGCAGCAGGTTCAGAAATAAAGTCTGGTCGGGGCGGTGTTGTACGCACAATGACATTTGGGGGCATTTGAGCAGGACGAGACATCACCTGAGGGTTGGATACGGTTCTTTTGCTACCGATCTCCAGAATCAACTGTGGCGGTTGTCCATTGCTTAGCTCGGTTAACAGTTCAGAGATACGTGCAACATATTTATCGGACACCCACTGCAGCACAAAACGGTTTGGAGCCAGTAGCTTCAGGCTCTGTCCTTCCACCTCAGCCTGTAATGGCCGGATCCAGGTATTGAATTGCTGCGAAGGCAGCTCATCCTGCAAAAAACCCAAGCATTTTTGCCAAAGTGTTAGTGACACGGCGTATCCCCGAAAAAAATCAAAGACGTATTTTATCGATTAGTGGCGGGGTTATCCACATCCACAGTGGTTTTCTTAGCAAGAAAGATGATTATTTGCCTGTGGATAACACCATCTCCTTCCCCTGAAGAGCACGGGGAGTAAATTAAGGGATAAATTGGCATGTGGACAAGTACCTTTTTTATCCACAGCTGCCTACCAGGTGAAATACAGTATACCCGCAAAAAAGCGCTGCACTTATACAGTACTAAAGCTCAGTAATACCAAGGGGTAGAGTCAGTTATCCACTGAAATAGTCGTCACTAAATAACATAACATCAATTATCTCTTTTCTATTTATATATATCCTATTATTTTTATTCTTCTGTTTGGATAACTCATTGGAGGGACTATGTGGATTTTGATCACGGCGGTGGTGATAACTTTGGTTGCTCTCTTTCTGATTAAGAAAAAGTGACAGGGTGCGAAAGGTCTGATCTCTGTTCAAACGATCTGCTTATGCAAACCCACACTGAATCAGTGAATCGGGTTGGAAAACAGCAATATTTGGAATGTTTAACGCTTGTTTAATATCTGTCGTCACTGTGCTAAACAATATGTTTACAGCCTGATTCCAATTCAAATCAGGGATCTGGCCTGTGTATAACTGGCCACTCTTATGATTCAATTCCGGGTAAGCTCTGATGGCTGGATTTACCCACAGCCCTCGATGATAAACGACATACCGTCTGCATAAATCTGACAACCGCAAATCCAGACAAACGTGAATGTGTTTCATCCACAGCCTGCTTATGAGCGACAAAAAATACAAAAAACTTATTCACAGGAGGTTTTTTTGTAAGAAGGGTTTGAAGTCTGGCGCGTAATTCACTAGAATTCCCGCCCTGATCGAAGACTAGGCGCACTTTCTGCGCCAATTCTGTAAGTGAAAGTGTGGGAAAACAGTCATGAAAAGAACTTTTCAACCAAGCGTTCTGAAACGCAAGCGTACTCACGGCTTCCGTGCACGTATGGCTACTAAGAACGGTCGCAAAGTAATTCAGCGTCGCCGTGCTCGTGGTCGTGTTCGTCTGAGTGCCTAATTTCTGGTTAACATTCGCTGAATGACCAGTTATGGCTTTCCCCGGCAGGTTAGGTTACTGACCGCTGGGGATTACCGCTCCGTTTTTGATGACGTCCAGACCAAGGTCTTCGGCCGTCGTTTTCTGCTTCTTGCCCGCCCTAATTCTCTGCATCACCCTCGATTGGGTCAGATCCTGGCGAAAAAAAATCTTCGTCGAGCTGTGGATCGGAATCGTATCCGCCGTCTTACCCGTGAATCTTTCAGACTGAATCAACATAAATTGCCTGATATGGATGTAGTGCTGTTGACTCAAAAAGGCTTAAGCGAGCTCAGCTCTGAAGAATACGCTGAACAATTGGCTCTGGCCTGGAAGCGTTTAGAGAAGTTAAGTCGCAAAAAAGCAGACCAAAAACAGTCTAAACCGCGGTCATCTCAGTCTAAATAAGAAGTCTAACGCGATACCTTTTTCTTCTCCTAATGCATTCTTTATGTTCATTTTGCTGGCTACAGGAATATGGACTGAATATATAAGCGATAAAAAAGGGTATTTATCGGTTATTTAGCCAAGGTACGGGTTGCCACAAGACCTGCCTACGCTCAAAATAGCCGTTCTTTTTTAACACGAATCCGGTAAGAGCATACCCATGGACGTGAAACGTTTATTTTTGATCGTCTCACTGGCACTGGTCTCCTATCTGATGGTGGTTCAGTGGAATCAGGACTACGGTCCACAAACGCAAGCTGCGCCTGTCGCGCAGAATGTGTTGCCTTCCTCTGCACCAACAGCAGGCACCAGCAGTGATGATATTCCTCAAAGCAACAGCGCCAAAGTTGATCCAACCGATAACACGGTAGTCAGCAAAAGCCTGATCGAAGTAAAAACCGACGTACTGGATCTGCGTATTGATCCGAAAGGCGGTGATATCGTTTACGCTGCGTTACTACAGCACACGTTCCGCGTGGATACTCCAGAAGTCCCTTTTGTCCTGTTAGAGCAGAACAAAAACCGTACTTACGTGGCGCAGAGTGGTCTGGCCGGTGCCAATGGTCCTGATGCTTCTAAAGACGGTCGTCCTTTGTACCGTGTTGAGAAGAACCTGTACCAACTGGCAGACGGCAGCAGCGAGCTGAATGTGGATCTGGTGTACACCCAGGACAACGGCGTTGGCATCACCAAGCGTTTCACCTTCACTCGTGACAGCTACAACGTTAAAGTCAGTTACCTGATTAATAACGCCAGTGCTGATGTTTGGCAGGGTTACTTCTTTGCTCAGCTGAAGCGTGATAACACGCCTGATCCTTCTCAAGGCGAAGGTATGGGTATGCAGTCTTATCTGGGCACTGCAGTATCCAGTACTGAAGAACCTTACGAGAAGATCACTTTTGATGATATTCAAGAGAAGAACTTCCGTCGTGAGACTGTCGGTGGTTGGGCTGCGATGATTCAGCACTACTTTGTCAGTGCCTGGATTCCAAACCAGAACGAAAAGCAGATCTACAGCACCCGTACTAACTCCCGTAATCAGAACATTGTTGGCTTCACCAGCCCTGAGACTCTGGTTCAACCGGGAACTCAGGCTGAGATCAGCGCTAACCTGTTTGTGGGTCCTAAGATCCAGGAACGCATGGAAGCAGCAGCACCTAACCTGGAGCTGACAGTCGACTTCGGTTGGCTGTGGTTTATCGCACAACCACTGTTCTGGATGCTGAATGTGCTGCATGGCTTCCTGGGTAACTGGGGTTGGTCGATCATTATCCTGACAGTGATGGTTAAAGCGGCCTTCTTCCACCTGTCGGCTTCTGCGTACCGCTCCATGGCGAATATGCGCCGTATCGGTCCTGAGCTACAGCGCCTGAAAGAGAAACATGGCGATGATCGCCAGAAGATGTCTCAGGCGATGATGGAGATGTACAAGAAAGAGAAGATCAATCCAATCGGTGGCTGTCTGCCGATTCTGGTACAGATGCCGGTGTTTATCGCCCTGTACTGGATGCTGATGGAAAGTGTGGAACTGCGCCACGCGCCATTTATGCTGTGGATCACCGATCTGTCGGTGAAAGATCCTTACTTTGTACTGCCGATCATCATGGGTGCTTCCATGTTTATCCAGCAGCTGCTGAACCCAACGCCTCCAGATCCAATGCAGGCGAAACTGATGAAGGCACTGCCAGTGGTATTCACTGTGTTCTTCCTGTGGTTCCCGGCGGGTCTGGTACTGTACTGGGTAGTGAACAACATTCTGTCCATTGCACAGCAGTACGTGATCACCAAGCAGATCGAAAACGGCGGTGGAAATTCAGGCAAAAAAGCCTGACTTCACTGACTGTTAACAGAAAGCCCCTTCGGGGGCTTTTTGCGTTTTTATAGAAGACAAGCGTTTTGCAAGTGAGCAGACTCAGCCACTTGCCTGATAACTTATCCACACCCTGTTTGTTTTAGATATTTGTGAGAGGACGATGCCATGGCCACTGCCGATCTGGATACCATAGCCGCACAAGCCACCCCGCCCGGTCGAGGTGGTGTGGGGATTGTTCGTGTCTCTGGGCCTCAGGCCGCTGCTGTGGCACAGGAATTGTTAGGTCTGGTACCTCAGCCCCGCTACGCTCACTACGGCCCGTTTTACGATCAGGGTAGCCAGGCTTGTGGTGCGGTACTGGATGAAGGTATCGCGCTTTACTTTCCCGGTCCGAACTCCTTTACCGGTGAAGATGTACTGGAGCTGCAGGGCCACGGTGGCCCCGTCATCATTGACCTGCTACTGAAACGGGTTTTGGAGTGCGGTGTGCGTCTGGCCCGTCCCGGTGAGTTTTCCGAGCGTGCCTTTCTGAATGACAAGATGGATCTGGCGCAGGCGGAGGCCATCGCCGATCTGATCGACAGTGTCTCCGAGCAAGCGGCCCGTAATGCCATCCGTTCCCTACAGGGCGAATTCTCCAGTAAGGTTCATGGCCTTGTGGATAAGTTAACCCACCTCAGAATCTACGTAGAAGCCGCTATCGACTTCCCTGAGGAAGAGATCGACTTCCTGGCCGACGGTAAGGTGATGGGCGATCTGGAAGCGATTCAGCGCGAACTGAGCCTGGTACGTGACAGCGCCAGCCAAGGTGCTCTGATGCAGGAAGGCATGACTGTAGTAATTGCCGGTCGGCCTAATGCGGGTAAATCCAGCCTGCTTAATGCTCTATCTGGGCGTGATAGTGCCATTGTGACCGATATCGCCGGTACCACCCGTGATGTACTGCGTGAGCATATCCATATTGACGGTATGCCGCTGCATATTGTTGATACCGCAGGCCTGCGCGAAACCCCGGATCAGGTGGAACAGATCGGTGTTCAACGTGCCTGGGATGAGATCAACAAGGCGGACAAGATTCTACTGATGGTCGATAGCACCAGCACGGAATCTAACGAGCCTCACGATATCTGGCCGGACTTTGTTGATCAGTTACCCAAAGGCACCCGTATCAGCGTGATCCGCAATAAGATTGATCAGAGCGGCGAAAACGCCGGAATTGACTTATCCACAAACACTCCGGTGATTCGTCTTTGCGCTAAATCCGGTGATGGTGTGGATAACTTAAAACAGCACCTGAAAGAGGTGATGGGTTACACCGGCACCACCGAAGGCGGTTTCAGTGCCCGCCGCCGTCATATCGATGCGCTAAACCAAGCGGAAGAATTCCTGAATAACGGTCACTATCAGCTAACGACGATGGGGGCTGGTGAGCTACTGGCGGAAGACCTGCGTATGGCGCAACAGGCCCTGGGCGAGATTACCGGCCAGATAAGTGCCGATGATCTGCTGGGTAAGATCTTTGGTTCTTTCTGTATTGGTAAGTAAAACCAGTACTGTATAAAAATATAGATAAAAGCCTTCTCTTTAGCTGGAGAGAAGGCTCTATGTCGGAGCTTATTCTTGATCGATAGCTCTTAGGAAAGTCGTTCAATTTTTACCGCAGACTCCTCCCCTAGGTGAAAATAAATCTGTCCTTCACCTGTGTTGTCATCTGAAAATTTAAAAAAACCTCGGCCACTACATTCATCCATTTCATCACAACCAGCCCACGTGAAATCTAATCTTTTTTGTCTACTGGAATAGCGAACATCCAATTGCCCCTCGACATAGCCAAAAGCAAATTCACCTTGGTTATTAGCGGTAAACTCAAAATAGCCTGGTTGTTCGCAATCGATGTAGTCCTGATCCCAGACCTCCATCCAAGTAATACGCCAGCGACCGATAAACTTATGCATTTTAGAGCTCCGATTATTGTCGTTACAGCAGAGCAGAGCTTCAGTCACTAATGTGATGGCTACTGCTAGCAAGGCGTTTGGTTGAGCAAATAAAAAGTCTCAACTAGCTCCATTTAATAAATAGAGCTATTCAATCCAATCATCCAGATGATAGCGACGCAGTAATAGCTTCAACTTGCCCTCTTCTCTCAGCTGCTGCAAGCGACGATCAAACAACTGAGCGAGCTTCGGTGATAGACCAAGTTTTGGTGAAAAGCCCAGATAGATGGGCATAGACTTTCCTTTTGAGCCTGCCGACTTAAACTGCCCTGCAAGCCCTAGGGTTGCCGCCATATAAAAACCGACATTGGCATCTTCGATATAGGCATCAATACGCTTACGGGCCAGCATCCTAAGATTACGCTCAACCGCCTGATCACCCACCAGAGACTGACCCCTGTGTTGATTGGCCGGATCTTTCAGATAACGATTGAGCTCATCACCATAGTCGTAACTGGCTACAGAACCTAAATGGATCTGCTTCAGAGAGTGAACCCCTTGATACTGCCAGTGACTAGAGCGGTGAACCATAAAGATATCGTTTACGATACCGATAGATTGCTTCGGTAAAATCAGTCCCCTGCCATTTTGTTGGCTGACACCAATGGCTGCTGTGAAATTCCCTTCTCTGACCTCATTGACTGCCCGTGACCACGGCAGTATCTGATACTGCACCTGATAGCCCTCAGGCTCAAAAATCATCCGCGCCAGGTCAATTACATAACCAGGCTGTATGGCGTCGTAAGCACAGTTATAGGGGCAATAGGGATCAGCTACCAGAGTAAGTACCACTGACTTATCAGCAGCCTGTGAGCTTGCAGTAAAGAGGCTAAGCCAAGTGATTAGCAGTATGTAAGGCAGACGAAGCCGTTTCGATACAGGCATCTCCAAACCATAAAAAACTTAGGGTGATGCTAGCAGTATAAGTGCTATCGGGGATGCTGCCTGTATCTCTGGGTGGGTAGTTAAATTATGGCTATTTAAACCACAGCCAGTGTCACAGTCGCTTTAGCAATCAGGTTCCACTTTTCTTCTGCACTATCCTCTTCTGGTAAAGCAAACAGCATAGACTCAGCGATAATCAGGGTATTACCGGGTTTAAGTACCGCTGATTTACACACCAGATATTTGCCTGCGCCGGGTCTGAGCAGGTTGATCTTAAATTCGGCAGTAAGCACCTTTTTGCCTTCGGCGATCAGGGTGGCTCCGGCAGTGCCTGCGGTGTGGTCACAGATGGTGGCTTGTACACCGGCATGAACAAAGCCGTCCTGCTGTTGCAGGTCTTCCCGGACTTTTAGTTTGGTGTAGCACAAACCCGGTTCGATCTTGTCGGCTTGCAGGCCTAGGAACTGGATAAAGGGAGCTGCAGTCAGTACTCGCTCGACTTCCTGCTGATAGTTAGGGTTTTTGGGTGAAAATTCGGCAAAAGGCTGCATATTTGACTCACTTTGTTGTTTTTGTTGTTCAAAGCGATAATACGGGGTTTGGGCTGGTTTGGCTGTTATTGAACGTGAACGTCGGGTTCTGTCTGTATGTTATGCACAAAGAGCCAGATTCAGTTAATCGCTGCGATAAGCTTTGATCAACAAATTCCTGGGCGTGAGATTTTTCTGACAGAACTCAGTAAGTTCCACGTGAAACCCCGCTTCTTGCAGTCTCAGCATACGATCCAGTACCAGCCAGAGTTCCAGTGGACGACGGAACAGGTGTTGAACCAGTTCCATACGACGGATTTGCTGTACTCGCTGTTGGCCCTTCTCCAGATAACTATCCAGATTGAGTTTATCCACACCTGCTTTCACATCTACATCCATATCCACACTTATACACTGATCTAACTTCCGATTGCTGATCGCCCAGTCAATAAAGTCTTTAAACTCGCCAGTTAGCAGGTGCTTGGGAATGGTGGGCAGTGGCATATAGTCGTTGCTGTTAAGCTGCTGTTTTTGCAGTTGATCAAAGGCCATTCGCCACAGCAGTTCGGTATCACGCAGATTACCGATACGCTGACCGCCGGTCACGGTTTCCTGCAGGGGAATTTTCAAATCCTGCTTGCTGAGTTGGATCTGGGACTGTCGTGCTTGTTGGGACAGCGGCTTATAGCTGTCTGCGCGGATCAGATGATAGCAGCAAGGGGCGATCAACAGGCTTCTGGCTTGTCTTTGACTGGCATGATGAATGAGCTGGCAGTGGAGATCGCCACAGGCATGCAGCGCAACAGCGTGGGTATTGGTCTGAATTAACTCGCCAGCTTGTTGATCAAAAGCATCACCATGAACAAAGCTTTGCTGTAGTTGCCACTTATGAGCTTCCTGCTCACCTTGCCGACAGAGCTTCTGTTGCCACTCCAGACTGGTGATTTGATAGTGATCTTGTGAAGCTGTCTCTTCTGGATTTTCTTGTTGTTGGTAGGCGATCAGTCGTCCCAGATGACCTTTACCGGCACACCATTCCAGAATATGGCGAGTGTTTTCTGGTTCACACTTACAGTCACTGTCGCTGCAATTATTAACTGATTGATCTGAGGTTGTTACTTGTTGTGACTGTTTCTGCTCTTGAGCTAACCAAGGCTGTAGATGACGGACAAAATAGCGCATCTGTTGCCATTTTCGACCGGGGATACCCTGTGCAAAACGTTTGAGTTGTGCTGATTCTGCTGGTAATTCATCTTGAGCGGAGAAAGAATTTTGTCTTGTTGTTGTGGATAAGTTAAACACAGGCTGCTGTTTCTGAACTAACTGATCCTGCTCAGTTTCTATTTGCCTTGTGGTTAAGTTATCAACAGAGTTAACCCCTTGTTCAGTGAGTGAAATCAGAGCTTCGGCCTGTGGAATCCAGGGGGTGAGCCAGCGTGCTAAGTTATGCACATCCTGCTGTAACTCTTCTAACTGGTTTTGATCTAATTCCTGCAGT
Source organism: Oceanospirillum beijerinckii DSM 7166 (assembly GCF_000422425.1). GTDB lineage: Bacteria > Pseudomonadota > Gammaproteobacteria > Pseudomonadales > Halomonadaceae > Oceanospirillum > Oceanospirillum beijerinckii. The sequence goes on along the minus strand of NZ_AULT01000012.1, from coordinate 3,288 downwards.
GCTTGCGCCAAAGAAAGGGAAGCTTTGGAGGTGCTGTAATTGCCCATGGGAAAGCAGTCCTGCCAGGGCATTTCGCTGTGGTGGAAAGGTTGGAACTGCCAGAAGTGGCGTAGTTCGGTGAGCTGTTGATCCAGTTGTTGAAAAGCGTCGGTGTACACAGCGATAACCTTTACCTTTTATCCTATTAGCTGATTTATCAATTGACCGCTATCCAATAGCTTATTTCTCTGCAACTGATCATTCCCTTGTCTCTACCATTACTCCCTTACTCTTAACCTTGCACACTTATCTCTTTCTTTAGCTCCTTTTTCAAACCTATTTTATTAGGCTGATGTTAGAAAGAGGGCGGCCAAACTGTGACAAAACGATATAAAAGAGCACGAGAAATGTCGGCTTCAACTAAGCTTAAAGCGAAATTTGGGCAAATTTAGGCGGATTTCAGCAGAAAGTCGAAACAAAATTGGATTTTGCTGGTGTTTACAGGCACAATGCGTGCCCCTTAAGGTGAGACTGCTGTTTTCTCCATTCTGATCACGTCGATGATCAGCCCGATTGCGCACAGCGCATCACCTGCCTATATGTGATGTTAAAGCTAGTCACAAGCTTGCTTTTAACTAAGCCGAGTGGAACCCGAGATTTTGATATTGAGCGTTTTTGATACCGCGACAGTATGCTTGGATGAGATGCCAGGGGTTCCGTTTTTTGTATTACGACTCAGGTAATCCTTGAATGTCATCAGAAGAGACTGTTGTACCCAGCTTTGACGAGTTGGGTCTTCCCGAAGCACTGGTTTCCAGTGTAAAAGAAATTGGTTATGAAACTCCTTCCCCAATTCAGGCGGCCAGTATTCCTGTGCTGTTGGAAGGTAAGAGTCTGCTAGGTCAGGCTCAAACGGGTACCGGTAAAACTGCATCGTTTGCTTTACCGTTGTTGGCCCGTATTGATATGAAGAAGAACAGCCCTCAGGTGCTGGTTCTGACACCGACACGTGAGCTGGCGATTCAGGTTGCTGAAGCGTTCCAGCGTTATGCCCGTGATATGAAAGGCTTCCACGTACTGCCGATTTATGGCGGTCACAGCATGACGCTGCAGCTGAAACAGTTGAAGCGTGGCCCGCAGGTTATCGTGGGTACGCCAGGTCGTGTCATGGATCACCTGCGTCGTAACTCTCTGGACACCCGCACTATGCAGGCGGTGGTTCTGGATGAAGCAGATGAAATGCTGAAGATGGGTTTCATCGATGACGTCGATTGGATCCTGGAGCAAGTGCCACAGCCGCGTCAGGTTGCACTCTTCTCTGCGACGATGCCGGAAGAGATCCGTAAGGTGGCCCGTCGTCACCTGGACGGTGCGCAAGAGATCCGTATTGCAGCTAAGACCTCTACTGTTGACACCATCAACCAGCGTTACTGGCAGGTAAGCGGTGTTCATAAGATGGACGCGCTAACCCGTATTATGGAAACGGAAGATTTTGATGCGGCGATTATTTTCGTTCGTACCAAAACGGCAACCGTTGAGCTGGCTGAGAAGTTGGAAGCCCGTGGTTACAGTGCATCTGCATTGAACGGTGATATGAACCAGGCACTGCGTGAGCGTGCGGTTAATCAGCTGAAACAACGTAAACTGGATATCGTAATTGCGACTGACGTTGCGGCACGAGGCCTGGATGTTGAGCGTATCACTCACGTAATCAACTACGATATTCCTTACGACACAGAAGCTTACGTACACCGCATTGGCCGTACGGGTCGTGCTGGTCGTATTGGTGATGCGATTCTGTTCGTAACCCCGCGTGAGCGTGGTATGTTGCGAGCAATTGAGCGTGCAACCCGTCAGCAGATTACCCGTATGGATCTGCCTACCCGTGAAATGGTAGCTGACCAGCGCGTTAAGCAGTTCAAGACCGGTGTGGTTGAGATGGTAGGCAATGTCGGTGCTGACATGGACTTCTTCCGCAACCTGGTTAAAGAGTTGGCAGAAGAGAATGAGATCTCTCTGGAAGATATCGCAGCGACACTGGCCTGGAAAGCACAGGTTAAGCGTCCTCTGATTCTGCCACCAGAAGAAGTACGCCCTCAGCGTGAACGTCGTGAACGCGATGATCGTCGTGGTGAGCGCGGCGGTGAACGTGGTGGTGAGCGTGGTGGTGAGCGTCGTCCGCGTCGCGAGCGTCCAGAAGGTGTGAACTTCGTACGTTACCGTATTGAGGTAGGCCGCAATGAAGGTCTGCAGCCGGGTGACGTAGTCGGTGCTATTGCTAATGAAGCGGGTATCGAAAGCCGCTATATCGGTAATATTCGTCTGTATGATCAGTTCAGTACTGTTGAGCTGCCGGAAGGTATGCCTGATGAAGTAATGAAGCATCTGCAGAAGACTCGCGTACGTCAGTCTGAGATGAATATCTCCGTGGATACTGGCCCAGAGCCGGAAGAGCGTCCACGCCGTCCCCGTGGTGATCGCCCTCGCGGTGCTCCCCGTGGTGATCGCCCTCGCGGTGCTCCACGTGGAGATCGTCCGCGCGGTGACCGCCCACGTGGCGAGCGCGGTGGTGATCGTCGTCCTCGTAACAATGACGGCCAGTCACGTCCAAGAAGAGAGAACCGTGGTAATCAGGGCGAGTAATCTTTTAGAGATTCAGCTTTGATCTGCTAAACGGCTCTGTTCTTAGAGCGTTTAAAGAAACCCGTATGGTTAGCCCTGCGGGTTTTTTTGTGTCTGAAATTTGTTATTCCCTGATAACTAGCCGAAATTTTTAGGCTTTTTCATCGATAGATTTCGTTATCTTTGATTATAAGTAGGTCGGAAAAGCCGTAGGCGCCTTCCGACAATCATCATGTATCAGGATACAAGCGTCGGATGGCGCTCCGCTTATCCAACCTTGTATCTCTCCGGAAATCAGGGTTAGCTACCTTGATGACCTGTAGAGTCCGGTGATGTTGGTTCCGACCTTAGTGTTTGACGCTGTAATGTAGATAAACGCCCAGACTCTCATTGTTCTCATACATTGAATGGTATCCAAGCACCTGTTTTCAGTGATGCTGCATATACAAGGTAAATGAGAGATGCATTATATAGGTATTGATATTAGTAAAGCTAAACTTGACTGCTGCTGGCTGCGTGATGTCGACAAAAGCAAGTTTAAAACCAAAGTTTTCAAGAATGTATCGACAGATTACAAAGCTCTGATAGCTTGGTTAAAAGGGCAAACAAAGTCAGAGGCATCAGAGATTCTAATCGTGATGGAAGCAACGGGTGTCTATCATGAAAACTTGGCTTATTACCTCTATG